>JAHHHS010000081.1 GCA_019359215.1 Nostoc indistinguendum CM1-VF10
CAGCAGAAGCTCTAGGCGAACTAGCATCTTCTTTAGGAACTCAAGAAGCAACCTTTTTCCTGGAAGGTGCGCCGTTGTTAGTTGTTGCTGGTGCTGTGGGCAGGTGTTTAGGTGTGAAAATTCGCCCACTGCTGGAAATAAAGGGAAATATCTTTGGGCAGACAGTACAACTAATCAATGGCATTTCTAAACTGCGTGTGGCTGGGGCCCAAGAGCGGGGTTTCGCTTCTTGGAGTAAAAACTACAGTCGGCAAATAAAACTGGAACTTAGCACCCAGAACGTTGAAGACGGTGTTGCCCTTTTCAATACAGTCATGCCCACGGTAACTTCTGGCATTCTGTTTTGGTTTACCATCCAACAGCTTCAGGAGGCTCAGACGACAGGTGCGATCGGACTAACAATTGGGACTTTCCTAGCTTTTAACAGTGCGTTTGGTACTTTTATTAAAGGTGCCACAGACGCCAGCAATACAGTTACTGGCGCTTTGCAAGTTGTTCCTCAGTGGAAACGCGCTCAACCAATTTTAGAAACTATACCAGAAGTGGATCTTAATAAAGCCGATCCTGGTCAGCTTATGGGCAAAATCGCTGTAGATCATGCCACATTCCGCTACCGACAAGATGGCCCTCTGATCCTAGATGATGTCAGTCTGTATGCCGAGCCTGGGGAGTTTATCGCACTTGTAGGCGGTTCTGGGAGTGGTAAATCTACTATATTTAGATTGCTATTGGGGTTTGAGACTCCTGAAGATGGCACTATCTATTATGATGGTCAAGATTTATCTGGGTTGGATGTTGAGGCAGTGCGCCGACAGTTAGGTGTCGTTCTGCAAAATGGCCGGATTATGTCAGCTTCTATTTTCGATAATATTGCTAGCGGCGCTCAGATCACACTCGATGAAGCTTGGGAGGCAGCGCGGATGTCTGGCTTTGCTGACGATGTTGCAGCCATGCCCATGTCTATGCATACTGTGATTAGTGAAGGAGGTGGCAATCTCTCTGGAGGGCAACGACAACGATTATTGATTGCTCGCGCTTTGGCATTAAAACCCCGCATTTTATTATTCGATGAAGCTACCAGTGCGCTAGATAACAGAACCCAGGCGATTGTCAGTGAAAGCTTGGATAAGTTACAAGTTAGCAGGATAGTTATTGCTCATCGACTTAGTACAATCCGTAATGCTAACCGTATTTATGTACTTCGAGCAGGTAGGGTTGTACAACAGGGAACTTTTCAAGAGCTAGCTGCTGTTGAAGGTCTATTTGCCCAGTTAATGGCTCGGCAAATAGCGTAATTACTTGAGATTTATGAATAATACGGATACATGATTTCCCCTACACCCCCACAAGACAATCGCGCAGCACAGACTTACTTATACCCGCTATTCATTGTTAACCCAAACCTGCCACTTGGCTAAATACCCATTCCAGTAAGGCTCACCGTCAGCAACGCCGGCAGCCTCACCAACTGTGGAGACTAGCTCACTGTAGAAGGAGCCAACCCTGTCTAGCCCTTTCCACCCAAGGACTTCGCTATCTGACGTTTGGGGAATGTGGTTAAAATCATCTACAAGTTAACCCAGTATCAATGCATATTTAAACGTAATAACTATTCTAAGTACAGCTAAATAGGTTTTTAGCGATGGCTACGCCCGCCGCAGGCATCGCACCTTTTTTGCTCAACCTCACCAAATCGCGTTGCTCCCCTCAATCCAGTCAGGCTCATATTACTGTTGATAAATCATCAGAATGACACGATCGCATCTTTGCCATTACACTTTCTGACTCCAAAAATGAGAACCCATCAACAGTGGGGGTTGGGTTATTTATTGATAGGGTGGTTAATTCTGTAGCACACTTCAAGAGAAGCATTATAAATTAATTGAGGCACCAAAAGCGATCGCTTACTCTAATTCTCCCCTAGTTCTCCCCGATCGCACTTTAATCTTAGAAGTCTAGAAGACTTGAGGCTTTAGGCGCTTTCAGTAAAGAGGAGAACAATGCAACTAAAACATAGCCACATCTTTCGCCCAGAAGCCCTAGATCGCTTATCTTCACCAGAACAACTGGATCAAGCAATCCAAGTTGTCAAACCTCAAGCTTGGTTAACTTTATCTACTTTGAGTTTTATAGTTGCTGTGGCTGGTGTCTGGAGTGTATTTGGTAGAATTCCTCTCACCGTCACAGGTCAAGGTATCTTGATTAAACCGCACCATATTGTGGAATTTCAAGCACCCAGTTCTGGCCCATTACTAACTCTAAAGGTCAAGGCAGGGGATATTATTAAACAAGGTAATGTACTAGGGATAATTGACCAATCAGCACTGAAGCAGCAACTACAACAAGAGCAAGTAAAGTTGCAACAGCTGCAAACCCAGAATCAAGAAACGGATAGGCTACAAAAGCTGCTGATTGACCAACAAATTATCACTCTTGGACAGCAAAAATTGGATTTAGAAAATAATCTGCACCGAGAGCAAAGTGCGCCCAAGTTACGCGATCAGACACTGAGAGCGATCGCTCAAAAACGTCAAAGCATTAATTCCCGCAAACAACAAATTAATTACTTACTCAAAACTCTTAAAGGACGGGTTGATAACCGTCGTCAGCTTTTTGAGCAGCATGTCATCAGCCAAGATATGCTAGTGCAAGCTGAACAGGAATTTTTTAATACTCAAAGCGAACTATCAAATATTGACGTGCAACTGAAGGATCTTGAAATTCAAGAAACCACCACGCAACGAGAATATCTGGAAAATCTTAATAGAATTGACGAAATTAAAACCAAAATTAAAGATATTAATAGTCAAAATACTAAACTACGCGAACAAGACCTGAAGCAATCAATTGACAAAACTAATCAAATTCAGGAAATAAAGCGCCGTATTGCCCAATTAGAATTGCAGCTATCTCAAGAAAGTAGAATCATTAGCAAATACAATGGTCATATTCTAGAAGTAAGTGTTGTTCCTGGTCAAATGATGAATCCGGGTATTCGCTTGGGTTCAATTGAAGCTGAACAGCCAAATTCAAAACTTGTGAGTCTTGTTTACTTTGCTAATAAAGATGGTAAGCAAATCAAGCCAGGAATGCCTGTACAAGTAACTCCCAGCTTTGCCAAACGTGAACGCGAAGGTGGCATTGTCGGAACGATCGCAGATATTTCTTCATTTCCGGTAACTACACAAGATATTACAGCGATCGTTGGTAACAAAGAAATAGCCGCCAGTCTCGCGGGTAAAGGTGAAGGCCAGGTGCAAGCTTTTGTCCAACTCCAAGAAAACCCTACATCAATAAGTGGTTACAAATGGTCATCATCTGATGGCCCAGCTTTAAAAATATCTTCCGGCACAACTACCTCTGTTCAAGTCAAAGTCGGAGAAAAAGCACCTATTTCTTATATTATTCCTATGCTACGCTCTTGGACGGGTATTTATTAAATTGGGAATTGGGAATGGGGGATTGAGCATTGGGCATTGGGGAGTTAAAACTTAAGGGTTCACCCTCACAGGCTCAACATTTTAAATTCTAATACCAATACCTAATCTCCAATGCTCCATACTTAGGCTCCTTTCGACTTCGCTCAAGGCAAGCCGCTCAGTACAAGTGCCCCATCTCCAATCCCCAATGCCCCATGCCCAATGCCCAATGCCCCATCCCCAAATTTAAACCGCATCGTGTCCGCACTTCTACACTTTTACAAATGGAAGCGGTGGAATGTGGTGCAGCTGCTTTAGGAATAATTCTTAGCTATTACGGCCGAATTGTGCCACTGGCTAAATTGCGTGAAGAATGTGGTGTCTCACGGGATGGAAGTAAAGCTTTTAATATCCTCAAAGCTGCCAAAAACTATGGACTCAATGCTAAAGGTTTAAAACTGTCTCTAGAAAAAGTAACAACTACCCGTCTTCCCTACATTACCTTTTGGAATTTTAACCATTTTCTTGTGGTTGAAGGATATAGCAAAAAACGCGTCTACCTCAACGATCCTGCCACTGGTAAAAGAACAGTGAGTTGGGAAGAGTTTGATCGCGCATACACGGGTGTTGCGCTGGTGATGGAACCAGGAGCGGACTTTCAGAGGGGAGGCAAAAAAAATCACATTGTCTCAGCTTTAAGTAACCGCTTACAAAACTCATGGGGTACTATTTTATTTTGTTTGCTAGCGGGCTTATTGCTAACATTGCCTCGATTAGCTGTGCCAGCATTTTCTCAGGTATTTCTCGATGAGATTTTAATTCAAGACCGACAAGATTGGTTACGACCTTTACTGTTAGGAATGCTGATCACTACTTTATTGCGGGCGTTTCTGGCTAGACTGCGGCTTACCTACCTGCGCCGATTGATGGTGAAGTTATCAGTCAGTATGTCAGGACAGTTTCTTTGGCATATCTTGCGATTACCCATCGGATTTTATGCCCAGCGCTTTGCTGGAGAAATTAGTAGTCGGATGCAACTAAATGACAAGGTTGCGGAAATACTTTCAGGGCGTTTAGCAACCACTGTAATTGATGCAGTAATGATGGTCTTCTACCTGCTGATTATGATTCAGTACGATCGCTTGCTGAGTGCGATCGCACTCAGCTTTGCTGCTATCAACATTCTTGCTCTCCTATTTTTATCGCAAACTCGCGTCGATGCCAATATGCGGCTGGCTCAAGAACATGGCAAGGTAGCTGGGGTGGCGGTGGTATCCAAACAATAGAAACAGTCAAAGCTTCTGGGCTGGAGTCAGATTTATTTGCTCGGTTTGCCGGTTATTATGCTAAAGCAGTTAACGCCGAACAGCAGTTAGGTTTACAAACTCAAATTATCACTACATTACCGACGATTTTAACAGCCCTGACCACAGCTTTTATCTTGCTAGTTGGTGGTTTACAGGTAATGAATGGAAGTCTTAGTATTGGGATGCTGGTTGCCTACCAAAGTTTAACCCAGAGCTTCTTAGAACCAGTTAATAGCCTCGTCAATTTTGGCAGTACTTTACAAGATTTAGAAGCTGACTTAAACCGTCTTGATGATGTGCTTCAAAATTCCGTTGATTCGGAAGTGGAGGAGAGCAGGGGGGGAGGGGGAGCAGGGGGAGTAGGGGAGGCAGGGGAGGTACGGGGAGCTAGGAGAGAAAGTACTTCTTCATCTCTCTGGCAATTACAGGGTAACGTTGAGTTACGAAATATCACCTTTGGCTACAGTCCTGTAGAACCTCCGTTAATTGAGAATTTGAGTTTGAGTGTCAAGCCAGGGCAAAGGATAGGGCTGTTGGGGGGAAGTGGTTCTGGTAAATCTACAATTGCCAAATTAATTTGCGGTCTTTATCAGCCTTGGGAAGGGAAAATCTGCTTTGATGGTGTAGAGCGATCGCAGATTAAACGCTCTGTCCTTGCTCATTGTTTGGCAATGGTTGAACAGGATATCTTTTTATTTGCAGGGACTGTGCGAGAAAATATCACTCTTTGGGACTCTACTATGCCAGAACCTGATTTGGTGCAGGCTTGCCAAGATGCAGCTATTCATGATGCGATCGCATCTATGCCTGGAAAATATGACTTTGAGTTGATTGAGGGCGGCATGAATATTAGCGGTGGACAACGCCAACGTTTAGAAATTGCCCGCGCTTTGGTGAGAAATCCCGCAGTATTAGTACTTGATGAAGCAACAAGCGCTCTAGATGCCCAAACAGAACTGATTATTAATCGCAATTTACAACAGCGTGGTTGTTCCTGTATTGTAGTAGCCCACCGCCTCAGCACAATTCGCGATTGTGATGAAATTATTGTGCTAGAGCAAGGTAAAATCGTGCAGCGTGGAACTCATGAGGAATTATGGCAGCAAGGCGGAACTTATGTCCGCTTACTTCACGCGGTAGAGGCATAGTTGAGTGATGAATAGCCCGCAGGTGAATCCTTCTTCTAAACTTTACTCCTTTCAAGCAAACGAATCAGTACTGTTGAATGACTCCGAAAGATTCTGGGTAGTGCAGTCTGGAACATTGGCGGTGTTTGCAACTAGAGTTAAGAACAGTTTACCAAAGGAACATCGCCGCTATCTATTTCATGTCAGCGCTGGTGAAGCCTTGTTTAGTGCAGTGTTATTACCGGAAGTAGTTGCACAAAGCCAATGGAGTTTTGTCGCGATCGCAATTGAACCCACTCAATTATGCCAGATATCAATGGTTGATTTGGTTCAGGGAATTGCGGCGGTTGACTCGCAAACCATAGAACTTTTAGAAGGTTGGGTAAATCATTTAGGACAATCTCTTAACGCCCAGCAAACAGTTTTGACAACGCCATTAAACCAAGTGTCGGCATTTGAGCGGGATTTTTCATTATCGCATGGTGAAACGCTACAGTGTAGGCAACAAACACTCCGATGGCTGAGGTTACAGCAAGGCAATACTCACTGGATGGGAGTTGAGGAACTAGCCTTGAATTCCACCTCACCAGCATTTCCAATCACCAATGCGATGTGGCTGGAGGCAGAAAATGCGGTTATCGGAGAGATGTTGTCAACGGCAGATTTAAAAAATTCTGAGGAACTTCTGACAGGTTTAGCCAGTTTGCAGACTTATTTCTTTCACTACTTTAGTTTGTTGGCAAACAAAGAAGCAGAAGCAGAATTCCAGCAGTTTCAAGAACGCGAACAATTTAATCAGCAAGTAATAGAGGCGGCACTCTCTGATTTAGCAGCAGTTTTGCAACCGCAGCAGGAGGCAGTTTTCTTTCAAGAGGGGTCGCCCTTACTGGTAGCATTAAGTATTGCAGAAGCGAGTGATGCCATTGAAAAAATAACTGGTATTAAGCGTAGTCCAACACAAGTGAGAGAATTTTTAAAAAGAATTGGTTTGCGTTGCTTAAAAGTGGGTTATGTGCCGGGAAAGTCGGTAGAAGAAAAAAAGATTGAAGAGGTAAAAAAATATAAGGTTGAAACGCTAGAACCACTGCTAGAAGAGGCTATAATCGGAGAAAAAGCAGTTTTCTTTGTTGACGCAGCGCACTTTGTACATCGAGCATATAAAGTATTTATATGGTGTTTTGCAAGAACATTTATATGTTCCCCATCTGGTCGGGAAAGATTTAATGTTTTAGGAGCAGTTAATGCAGTCAGTAAAGAAATAATTACAATAACGAATGAAACTTATATTAATTCAGAAAGTATTTGTCAATTGCTGTTTAAGTTAGCTAATTTAGGTTTAAGTATTCCAATTATTCTGGTTTTAGATAATGCTAAATACCAGAAGTGTAAGCTGGTACAAGACTATGCGGAACAATTGGGCATACAGTTATGTTATTTACCTTATTATTCACCACAGCTAAATTTAATTGAGCGATTTTGGAAGTTTATTAGAAATGAATGTTTATACTCTAAATACTATGCTAGCTTTGCTGATTTTAAGGCAGCAATATCTAACTGTATTGACACTGCTAATACTGGCAAGCAGGAAAAGCTAGATAGCTTGTTGGTTCTTAATTTTCAGACTTTTGAAAAAGTCCAAATTTTAGCCGTTTAGAGTATAATGGTGTGGCCAACCTGCGGGTAGCAATGGCAGAAGAACGAGCATTTGCAGCTTGGGCAAAAAAGTACAGCCAGCAGATCCGCTTGAAGGCAAGTTGGCAACAAATAAAAGATGGCGTTTCTATATTTAACGAAGCCCTCCCTTTAATCAGTACATTGCTGCTATTTGGGTTTATTATGCTGTTGATGCAGACACGCTTAAATATTGGTACATTTGTTGCTTTTAACTATGCTTTAACAATTTTTATCAAGGGAGTGACTGACCTGAGCAATACCGTCACCGACATCTTGGGTATCGTACCAATTTGGGAACGGGCCAAACCGATTTGGCGATCGCAGCCAGAATCAAACTCAACTAAGACAAATCCTGGTGCGTTAAGCGGTCGCATTGCGCTAGATCGTGTCAGCTTTCAATACTCCCAGAACAAAAGTTTAATCCTTAACGATGTTAGTCTCCATGCCGAACCAGGAGAATTTATTGCGATCGTTGGCCCTTCTGGAAGCGGAAAATCAACAATATTGCGGTTGTTATTGGGGTTTGAGACTCCATTAACAGGCAGCATTTACTATGACGGTAAAGACTTGACAGAGTTGGATATTCAGGCTGTGCGAAGACAGTTAGGAGTGGTGCTGCAAAATGGCAAAATCGGCACAGGCTCAATTTTTGATAATATTACTGCTGGAGCTTTGGTGACGCAAGAACAAGTCTGGGAAGCGGCACGAATGGCAGGCTTGGCTGGTGATATTGAGCAAATGCCAATGGGAATGTACACCATAATTAGCGAGGGAGGTACTAATCTTTCTGGTGGACAACGACAAAGATTATTAATTGCGCGATCGCTTGTTTCAAAGCCTAAAATTATCTTGATGGATGAGGCTACCAGTGCTTTGGACAATCGCACCCAGGCAATTGTAACTGAAAGTTTAGCGAAATTAAATGCTACCAGAGTGGTGATTGCCCATCGCCTCAGCACAATTCGTAATGCTGATCGCATCTATGTTATTGACGCTGGTAAAGTCGTGCAAGTAGGTAATTTTGCGGCATTGATTGCCCAAGAAGGGTTATTTGCCAAACTGGTAGCCCAACAGTTAGAAGGTGAACTTTAGTTCTGCTTCAGCATAGAATTAGCAACTTGGTATAGAGATTGTAACTTTAGTCCATGATTAGGATACTCAACCACAGCAAAATTGCAGGTTGCCTGGAAGCGATCGCCATTGGGAGCTGTAAATACTTGCTGGCGGAGCTTGGTTAAAATGTCATTAAGGCGATGTTGGATGACGAGCCGTTCTGTTTCAGTAAAGCCAGAAATTCCCACCACAAATTCTCCGTTACCCCAATAGCCCAATATTTCACCACTGCAAAATGCCGACTGGAATAGACGACTCCATCGTTGCAACACATGATTACCAGCCTCATGGCCGTACTGGATATTAATTTGGCGTAAATCATTGAAATTCAAGATCGCCAAGCAAACCGATTGCTGATTTTTCTCGGCTTTAGCAATCAGGTGCTGTAAGTCCCGGCTAGACTGGAACTGATTTGCTAGTCCGGTTATGGGTTCTTTGGTAGAGAGTGACTGGAGTAGGCGACTGCGTTCTAGGCGATGGGTAATCCTTGCCAGCAGTTCTGCCCCTACAACGGGTTTAACTACATAATCATCTCCTCCAGCAGCAAACACCTGCTGCACAGTTTCCATCTCTCGGTGAGCTGTTAGAAATACAATTGGCAATTCCTGCCATTGGGGATCTGTGCGAACTGCTCGGCAAAGTTCAATACCACTTATTTCTGGCATTTCCACATCCAAAATCAACAAATCTGGTGCAGTAGATTGCAATACCTCCCAGAAACGTCGGGGATCATTTAATCCGGTGATTCGCATTCCCCAAGGCTCTAACATTGGGCCTAGCGCTGCTAGAATCAGTGGATCATCATCAACTACTAATACATTTACTGTTAAAGAACGGGTAAACTGTAATATTTGAGATCCAGTTTCCCAAACTTGATTTGCTGTGACAGGCTTGACGAGAAAACCCCGTGCCCCAGACTGAGCCAAAGTTACACGATCCACTAGCTGATCAGTGACAGCCAGCGCCAGAACAGGTACAGGAGGGGTATGTGTTGCTAAGTCCAACATTAATGCCAAACTTTCCTCTCGCAGCCCAATCTCATCTACATTCAGCACTACTAAATCTGGTGATGTGGTTTGCAAAAAGTTTTTTGCACCTTCTAACGTTGTTATTTGCTGCCAGCGCATTTCCAGAGAATATGCCAGTTGTTGCAACTGTGAACCCAGTTGTAAATCAGGGTCAATCAGCAGTAACTTAGGACTTATCTCTTCCTCAATTGAGGTAGCAGTTTGATTAACTACCTTTTGCGCCATTAAGTTTAATAATTTACCTAACTCTTGTATCAGCGATATTAATTGGCTTTTTTGGGCTGCTAATAATTCTGTATCTTTGTCTAAAATCTGTTCAATTTCCCGTGCTATTTGAGTTCCTGCTTCTTGCTCAAACATTGCCAAAACACCAGCTAGCTTGTGCGCTTCCTGTCCAGCCGATTTACGTGATTCTGTAGTTAGTGTGCCGCTAGAGAGTTCTGTTGCAGCCTGTTGCAGTACCTCCATTCGCTGCATGATTAGCCCCTGGTATTGACTCCACAACCCACCCATTGCTTGCTTAAACTGTTGTTCAACGGATGGGGAAGTATCGGGTATGGAGGAATTCTGAACTGGATTTTTTTGAGTTATTTCTTTTTCGCTTTTTCCACTACTAATAGCTTTTTGAGATAAGCGATATCCCAAACCATAAACGTTTTCAATCCAGTCTACGGCTCCCACTACTTTCAACTTGTGTCGCAACCACTTAATATGGGACTTAACAGTTTCCTCTTGGGGTGGATCGTCAAAAGTCCAGAGATGTTCGATAATATCTCCCCGACTAAAAACCCGCAATGGATTCCGCAGTAATAGCTCTAGCAGACTATATTCTTTGGGTGTCAAATCTAGAACTTGATTATCGTATGTTACCTCGCAAATGCTTGGATCTAAACGCAATGCTCCAACTTCTAGCACTGGAGAACGGGGAGTATCGCTGCGACGTAACAAAGCGCGTACCCTTGCTTGGAGTTCTCCCAAATTTAAAGGTTTAATTAGATAATCATCTGCTCCAGCATCGAGTCCACGAATGCGATCGCTAGTTTCATCTTTTGCTGTGATCAATAAAATAGGAGTGGAACAGCCACTAGAACGTAAGCGCTGACATAAAGTAATGCCATCCAGTTTCGGCAGTCCCACATCTGTTAATATCAGGTCGTAGTTAGTACCTTGAGAATATTCCCAGCCAATTTGTCCGTCTTGTGCGAGTTCAACAGCATAATGTTGTTGGCTAAGAGACTGCAACAAAACACTTGCTAAAACTTCGTCATCTTCGATCAGCAAGATTCTCATTGCAATACTACCTTTCTTGATCACACAGGGGTGTTCTTGTGATCATATACCTGACTTAAAACATCCTCTTAAATTTAATAATAAGTAGTTATGAAGATATTCCCTTATTTTTCAGAGCAGGGTCGGGAAATGAATCAGATAAAGCGGTTTTTGGCAAAATCTTAATAGAGTATTCTAAGCAAATAAATATCTCCAAAATTAATTATGCGTTACCTGAAACCCTTGTAGAGACGTTGCAATGCAACGTCTCTACATTCTTTTCCACTCCTATGTCTAATGATGATGGTGATGGTGGTGATGGTTATCCCCAGTTAGTTGGGGATTAACTGCTAAAGTTTGTTCTGACAACAACTCTGCAATATGAGCATCAGCCCATTGTGCCGCCATAGCCAAGAATTCTGGATGATCGTTTACGCAAGCCATTTGCACGTAGTTCGTACCAGGATGCTGTTTTTCCAAAGCATGGATGATGTGGTGTACATCCAATAAAGTTTCATGGTTTTCTGTGGCAAAGCCAATTGGCATAAAAATTACCACTTTTGCACCCAGTTGAATCAGGTTATTTGCCGCTTGCTCGGCGTTTGGCTGTGTCCAATCAATTAAAGGCGTGTCATGATTAAGCCAACCCACCGAGATTAACGGATAGCGGTTAATTAACTTATCCCGAACTAAATCATACATTGCTTCACTTTCGGCAATCCCAGAAGTAAAGCCTTTAGCTTTATGGGGACAGCCATGATTCATTAACACAATACCGATTTGAGAAGGTAGATAAGCTGCGCCTAACTCAGCAATTTTTTCCTCAACCAGATGAGCCATTAAATCGATGTAGGCTGGTTCGTTAAAGAAAGAAGGAATGTAACGCTGTGCTTTAACCCAGTGTTCCTCACCATCAGTCAACTCAACGAGAGCATTGTTAACTTGCTCGATCGCAATCCCACTAGTAAAGATAGAATCAACAACCAGCAGTGGGTAAATCAGTAGTTTCTCGAAGCCTTGGTTTTTGACTTCTGCCAAGACTTGATTAGGTAGAAAAGGGGCGCAAAAGTTAAAAGCTTTGAAAACTTGAACCTTATCACCCCATTTTTCTTGTAATTGCTTCTCAATCCCAGCCCGTTGCTGTTCAAAGATGGCATTGTGTGGGGAGATAAAATCGTGGTGTGTGTGTCCCCACTCATGGCGGTCAAATAGCGCCAAAAGCTTTGCCAGAGGCGGATAAATCCAGGTTGGTACTGGTGCGAATTTTGCTGTCAGTAGATTTAAAGCCTGTTCGTTATAGTTGGCGAAATCTTCGTAGCTTTCGACTTCGCCGTAGCCCATAAGCAGTACGGCTACACGGTCTTTACCTGATAGATGCTCGTGGGTGTGTTGTACTTTTTCCGGCGTGGCAACCACAATTAGTTCCTCAATATAACCAGAGTGCAGAGAAATATAAAATAAGGGAATAGCTTACACATTTCCCCTTCCTTACTTGTAACTTATTATCCCATCCAGGGGCATAGGATAGGTGAGAAAATTAAAACAATACATCAAAAGTAAGACTTTCGTGGGGGATTGGGTATTAAAAAAAATCTTTGGGCTTGCACGGTTGTGTATATCGTGTTAAGGCGGCGGTTCTCGTTTACGTGAGGTACACCTGTAAGGGCACGGCAGTGCCCATTAGTGTCAACTTAACTTCAATTTTCTATGCTCAATACCCAATAACCAATTTTTAGAATAGACAGATGAGTATAATTATTTGCCCTGGAATTCATGAGCCAGACTTAAGTGAAACCTTTAAAGTCGGATTATTAGATATGGTTGCTAATGGCACTATCAGCCAAAATCCAGCAAATATACTGCTTTATCCCGGTAAAGATATTTTAGTTTTATCAGCATTTCATATCTTGCAGTTTTTGCGCGTTAGCGTAGCTCACAGCAGGTATAGCTTGAGCGACTCTTTAAAATCACCAATTATATTTATTAGCTTTAGTGCTGGCGTAGTCGGGGCAATAGGAGCAGCGCATTTGTGGCAACTCTTAGGTGGTCGTGTCAAAGCGTTTATTGCTATAGATGGATGGGGAGTACCTCTACAGGGTAATTTTCCTATTCATCGGATGAGCCATGATTATTTTACTCATTGGAGTTCATGTTTGCTAGGTAGTGGGCAAAATAACTTTTATGCACAGCCAGCAGTTGATCACTTGTCAATTTGGAAATCGCCCCAAACTGTACAAGGCTGGTGGGTAGATTCATCCATTGGAATTTATCCACCTAAAGGTTATCTGACAGCTACTGAGTTTTTGCTTATGCTGTTAAAGCATTATGAAGCAAATTAGTCCGGACAATAGAATTATGAGTTAGGAGTTAGGAGTGGGGAAGGGAGAAGGTTACAGGTGACAGGGTACAGGGGATAGCCAAAAAAACTATGCCCAATGCCCAATGCGACATACCCCATGCCCCATGCCCCAAGCCCCATGCCCCATCTACCCAAAGTATCTAAATGTTTCCAACTGAACCGGCTGCTGTTAATAACGGGTTTAGCGCACTGCTAAAAAACCGTGGTTTTATGCTCCTGTGGATTGGGCAACTGGTGTCCCAGTTAGCAGATAAAGTTTTCTTCGTTTTGATGATTGCTTTACTGGAGAACTACTCACCACTTCCTGGGTTGGCACAAAACTCTATGTATTCAACCTTGATGCTGTCGTTTACAATACCAGCAATTTTGTTCGGCTCTGCCGGTGGTCTCTTTGTTGACCGCTTGCCAAAAAAGCTGATTATGATCGGCTCAGACATTGTGCGTGGACTGTTAACACTGTGTCTTCCTCTTTTGCCACGAGAATTCCTGATTCTGTTAATACTTACTTTTGCCATTTCCACAGTGACGCAGTTTTTTGCACCAGCTGAACAAGCAGCCATTCCCTTGTTGGTGAAGCGAGAGAATTTGTTAGCAGCCAATGCGCTGTTTAGCAGCACGATGATGGGAGCTTTAATTGTTGGCTTTGCTATAGGAGAGCCGATTTTGAGTTTGGCGAAAGACTTGATGGGAGCAGAATACGGTCAAGAAATTGTAGTTGGTGGATTATACATATTGTCGGCTGCGATCATGCAGCCAATTAAATTTAAAGAACACAACCCTCAAGGGGAAGATAAGGCATCAAATCACCCTTGGACCGAATTCACCGCGAGTCTGCGCTATCTCAAGAAAAACCGTTTGATATTGAATGCCATGCTGCAACTGACAACCTTATATTGTGTGTTTGCAGCCTTAACGGTGCTGACAATTCAATTAGCCGAGGAGTTTGGCTTAAAAGAAAAACAGTTTGGCTTTTTCTTGGCAGCAGCAGGCGTAGGTATGGTATTTGGCGCAGCGATTTTAGGTCACTGGGGTGATAAATTGCATCACAAGCCTTTACCTTTAATTGGATTTTTGATGATCGCATTAGTTTTAGGGGTGTTTACTTTTACGCACAACTTATTACTGGCACTAGGACTCTGTGCAGTTTTGGGTATAGGTGCTTCCCTAATTGGCGTACCCATGCAAACTTTAATTCAACAGCAAACACCATCTACCATGCACGGTAAAGTGTTTGGCTTTCAAAATCATGCCGTCAACCTCGCTTTGGCCTTACCTCTGGCGATTACTGGGCCATTAACTGATGCTCTCGGCTTGCGAACTGTGCTTGTAGCAATGAGTATTGTTGTGGTACTTGTCGGTGTTTGGGCTTGGAAAAATACTCGCAATGTCTTGCAAGACGTAATTTAATTAATGTAGGCTAATAGTCTAGCTTTATATTTAATATAAGAATTAATAAGATTTTGATTGAAGTTTTCAATTAAAATGAAATCTTAAATACAGAATTTCAGCATTAACTTAAGCTATAGTCTGAGGTTTGACCGTGCGTTCACAAAGTGTCTCCGCAAGAGAATCGCTATCCCAAATCAGTCTCCCACAAACCGAGAATCACAAAGAATCTCGTATTTCTAGCCAACCAGTCGTGCCCAAACGTGCATCTGGGGGTTTTGCTCTGCTTGACAGCCTTCGTCGCCACGGCGTAGACTATATTTTTGGTTATCCTGGTGGGGCAATTCTACCAATTTACGATGACCTGTATAAGGTGGAAGCAACTGGTGCTATGAAGCACATTCTCGTGAGACACGAACAAGGCGCAGCCCACGCCGCTGATGGTTACGCTCGTGCCACAGGCAAAGTAGGAGTATGCTTTGGTACATCTGGCCCAGGAGCAACTAACTTGGTGACAGGGATCGCCACTGCCTATATGGATTCAATCCCCATGATTGTAGTCACCGGACAGGTAGCACGTCCATCGATTGGGACAGATGCCTTTCAGGAAACCGATATTTACGGGATTACGCTACCAATTGTGAAACACTCCTATGTAGTGCGTGACCCCAAAGATATGGCGCGAATTGTCGCCGAAGCTTTCCACATCGCTAGCAGTGGGCGTCCGGGGCCAGTTTTGATTGATGTCCCCAAAGATGTTGCATTAGAAGAATTTGACTATGTACCTGTGAAACCAGGTTCGGCAAAATTACGCGGTTATCGTCCCACCGTAAAGGGAAATCCTCGCCAAATTCATGCCGCGATCCAGTTGATTACTGAAAGCCGTCGTCCTCTACTGTATGTCGGTGGTGGTGCGATCGCAGCTAGCGCTCATGAAGAAATCAAAGAACTAGCTGAATTATTCAATATCCCTGTCACTACAACCTTAATGGGGATCGGTGCATTTGACGAACATCATCCCCTAGCTTTGGGAATGTTGGGGATGCACGGCACAGCTTACGCTAACTTCGCCGTTAGTGATTGTGACTTGCTGATTTGCGTCGGCGCTAGATTTGATGATCGCGTTACAGGCAAATTAGACGAATTCGCCTCCCGCGCCAAAGTAATTCACGTCGATATCGATCCCGCAGAAGTCGGCAAAAACCGCATTCCTGAAGTGCCCATCGTCGGCGATGTGCGGAATGTGTTAGTAGACTTGTTGCGTCGCTGCAAAGAAACAGGCGTTAAGGCCACCCCTAATCAAAACCAAGAGTGGTTAAATTTAGTTAACCGTTGGCGCGATGAGTATCCTCTAATAGTGCCGCAGCATCCCGACAGCATTTCACCCCAAGAAGTGATTGTAGAAGTCAGTCGCCAAGCACCCCAAGCTTACTACACTACAGATGTCGGACAACATCAAATGTGGGCAGCACAATTCCTCAAGAACGGGCCAAGACGCTGGATTTCTAGTGCTGGTTTAGGAACGATGGGTTTTGGCTTACCTGCGGCAATGGGCGCTAAAGTGGCGTTTCCTGATGAAGAAGTTATTTGTATTAGCGGTGATGCTAGTTTCCAAATGTGTTTGCAGGAACTTGGTACGCTTGCACAGTATGGGATAAATGTCAAGACAATAATTATTAATAACGGCTGGCAAGGAATGGTGCGCCAGTGGCAGCAAGCCTTCTATGGTGAGCGTTACTCATGCTCAAACATGGAAGTAGGGATGCCAGACGTAGAGTTATTGGCAAAAGCTTATGGCATTAAAGGCATGATAATCAGCGATCGCAGTGAATTAAAAGATGCGATCGCCGAAATGCTGGCACACAAAGGCCCAGTGATCTTGAATGTCCACGTCACCAGAGACGAAAATTGCTATCCAATGGTAGCTCCTGGCAAGAGCAACGCTCAAATGGTCGGTTTGCAGAAGCAACCGCCGAAAGCAGCAGCAGAGCCAGTTTATTGTAGTAACTGCGATGCAAAAAATGCTCCCACCCATAACTTCTGCGCTGAGTGTGGGACGAAGTTGTAACGCTTTTTGATAAATTAAGACAATTTAACTGTTTTTATACGCAGAGGATACATTCCTCTGCGTATTTTTTATAAATAAATATTTATACCAATGTATATTTTGACATTCTTTTGGGAACCCTAAATTTTAGGAGGGTTGATAAACCGCAAGGTATTACTTCCTGAAATATCACGTAACTTTTAAAGGATAATTATGTCTAAACGCAAGTTGCCCAAAGGCCTTAGCACCAGTTCAGTTGCTTTAGAACCAGAAGTTGCGATCGCAGTTATTGGACTCTTTTCCGCAGCTATTGACGGTGAAGGCATAACCATAGAAGAAGAATACGCGTTGAGTGAAATGCTGGGTGCTGTTTCCCAATTTGAAGATTACTCTGATGAAGATTTTGAAGAGTTGACCCAAAAAGTTGTCAGCTTGCTAGAAGAAGAAGAACCTGAAGTTTTAATCGAACAGGCGATCGCATCCTTACCAAATAAAGGTTATCGTGAAGCTGCATACATCACAGCTATTTTAGTTGTGGGAATTGAGGAGGAAGTACCCGAAGCTGAACAAGATTATATCTCTGAGCTTCAAGAAGCCTTAAAGATTTCAGACGAACGAGCACAAGAACTTATAGACGAATTATTCGGGGCGGAGGAAGAAGAAGAAGAGGAAGAGGAAGAGGAAGAAGAGTATTAATTTCCTCTTGTCGAATTGACGTAAAAAATGCCACACCAAGGTATTATCATCAAGTAGTTTTACGAACTATGTGATGACCAGGAAAATTTCTCTTAGCTTGATGCTGCTGTTTCTAGGTACTCAAGTTGGTGTTACCCAGCCAGCAGCTAAAGCACAAACCCCAGTTGTACCAACAACTACCACAAAATCAATTTGCTCTACGCAACTGGGAACAGCTATAGATGCTGTAATCAATCGCCCATTATTCACTCGGGTGCGTTGGGGAATTTTGGTGCAACCCGTGTCAACGGGGCCAATTCTTTACAGCCGGGATGCTCAAAAATATTTTACTCCCGCCTCTAACATCAAATTGCTGACAACAGCAGCAGCATTGCAGCAATTGGGTGCTAATTTTCGGATTCGCACTTCTATTTATCAGAATGGTAATGGTGTTTTACGTGTTGTCGGTAGGGGAGATCCCAGCTTAAGTGATACTCAACTGCAAACATTGGCACAGCAGTTAAAACAGAAAGGTATTACGCAAATTCAGCAGTTGATAGCTGATGATAGTTATATTCAAGGTGATATTGTTAATCCCACCTGGCAATGGGAAGATGTGCAGTCAGACTATGGCGCACCAGTCAGCAGCTTTATTCTAAATCAAAATATTTTTAGCTTAAAACTTGTACCGCAGGCTGTAGGTAAATCTTTACAAGTAGTGTGGACTGATATTAACGAGGCGAGACAGTGGCGGACAATTAATCAGTCTGTAACGGTTGCACAAAATCAACCAACCTACGTTAATGTTACCCGCGAATTATCAGGAACAGTATTACGGATTCAAGGACAATTAACAGCAAACTCTGAACCGTCTTTAATAGATTTGCCGGTAGTTGACCCTAATTATTACTTCTTACGGCGCTTCCGTACTGCTTTGGCAACAGAAAAAATTCCTTTGGGTCAAACATTAGTCGTAAGCGGTGGTGTTAATCAAGAAGAAATGGCATTTGTAGAGTCGCCACCTTTATCTGAATTATTAGCAGAAACGAATCTAAATAGTAATAATCTTTATGCTGAGGCCCTGCTGAGAGCATTAGCTGTAAAAAAACTCCGACTGAAAAATCAAACTAGTGCTGATCTAGGTTTGGAAGTTGTTAAAGCGAGTTTAACTCAATTGGGAGTTGATCCAGCAAATTATATTTTAGTGGATGGTTCGGGTTTATCACGTCGAAACTTAGTGACACCAGAAGCTTTTGTCCAAACTTTGCGAGGAATAGCAAGAACACCAACAGCATATCTGTATCGCGCATCTTTACCCGTAGCAGGTAAAAGTGGAACCTTGAAAAACCGCTTTCAAGACACATCTGCTGAGGGCATTGTGCAAGCAAAAACAGGTACGTTAACGGGTGTAGTTTCTTTATCTGGATATATGAATGCGCCTAAATATGAGCCGTTAGTTTTTAGTATTATCGTCAATCAATCAGAACAACCTGCAACGGTTTTGCGGCAGGCAATTGATGAAATTGTTGTGTTATTAACGCAATTGCAGCCTTGTTAATATTATTGATATCAAATCAAACAACAGGTTGACTAATTCGGAGTCCCATGATGTTCAAATCACATTCAATGCTGTCAATTTCGGCAACTTTAGGTAAATGTCCCCAATCTTTAAAACCAAATGTTTCAAAAAGTTTTAAACTGGGTTGATTGTGAGCAAAAATGAAGCATACTAGGGTCTTTAAACCCAAACTAGGGCTTTCGCTAATTGCTTGTGCTAATAGTTGTCGCCCCAAACCACACCGTTGAAAGCGAGGGGCGATATAAATACTAATTTCGGCAGTAGAACTATAGGCGGGTCGTCCATAAAAGGATTGGAAACTAAGCCATCCAGCGATTACTCCTTCTACTTCGATTACCCAAAGTGGGCGTTGTGAAGGCGATCGCGCCTTAAACCAGGGAAGGCGACTTTCCACAGATACTGGCTCTAAATCAGCAGTTGCCATGCGGCTAGGAATTGCAGCATTATAAATTGCCACAATTGCAGGCAAATCAGTTTCAGTGGCATGGCGAATAGTCATTGCTACCGTCTCGGAAAAAAAATCTTGAGAAAATAATACAGCGTTACGGAAGCTGTAATACTATCTCACCAGAATAGTTTTGGCTCCCCGTTGCGCCGCTTGGATGGCAGCCGCAGTTAATATTAAATCTCAAACTTGATAACCTAACCTGAACCACTAAATGTTACATCTAGTATCGTTGAGCGGGAAAAAACCAACGTGAAAGCACAGGTATTTAGAGGCGTTAATCAACTTTCTTACGAAGATATCCCAGTTCCAACCCTAGAACCAGATGAAGTGCTGGTACAGGTGCGCGTTGTGGGGTTATGTCAGTCAGATATTAAAAAAATTCGTTATCCACTATATGAACCACCGCGCATTTTTGGACATGAAACTGCCGGCACGATCGCAGCAATAGGCAATAATGTCAAAGGTTGGCAAGTTGGACAACGGGTAGCAGTGATGCACCACATCCCTTGTATGCGTTGCGCCTACTGCCTAAATGATAATTTCTCTATGTGCGATGTTTACAAAAACATCTCCACTACCGCAGGCTTTAACGCCAGTGGTGGCGGTTTTGCTGATTATGTCAAGGTTCCCGGACATATTGTGGAAAATGGTGGGTTGATTCCTATCCCGGATAACATCAGTTTTGAAGAAGCGAGTTTTGTAGAACCAACTAACTGCTGCTTGAAGGCAGTGAAAAAAGCCCAAATTGCTCCAGGACAAACTGTATTAGTTACTGGTGCTGGGCCAATTGGGTTAATGTTTATCATGTTGGTGAAGTATTTCGGAGCAAAAGCGATCGCTACCGATTTACTACCTTCTAGAATTGAAAAAGCCTTGAGTATCGGTGCAGAGGCGGCTTTTGATGCCCGTGATCCCGATTTAACAGCAAAAATCCATGCGCTAACTGGTGGACTGGGTGTTGATATTACTCTGCTGGCTGTTCCTAGTGAGAAAGCCTTTTTTCAAGCACTTGATAGTACTCGCAAAGGTGGCAAAATATTATTTTTCGCCGAATTCCCTGATGAGGTGGAAATTCCAATTAATCCCAATATTCTCTATCGTCGAGAAATTGACTTGATAGGAAGTTATAGCTCATCTTATCGGCTTCAGAGTTTATCAGCTGATATTGTATTTAATCAGCGAATAGATGTAAAAGCGTTGATTAGCGATCGCTATCCATTGAAAGATTTATCAGCAGCTGTTGAGCAAGCGATCGCACCTACACCCGATACTTATAAAATCTTAATTTATCCGTAACAGGGAGATTAGGGAGATGGGGGAGTGTTAAACCAATTCGCAATTCGCAATTCGCAATTCGCAATTACATTTTGTGTTAGCGAAGCGTTAGCGAGTCTGCGAGCGTCCGGGGATTTAGACCCCGACACAAAACGCGCTGCCTATAGAGGCAGGGGACTTAAACCCCCAAAGTTCGTTAAAAGTAGAATTTTAAAGCTCAAAGGTTCAACGACGAAGCTCAAAGGTTCAACAATAAAGCTAAAAGGTTCAACAATGAAGCTCAAAGGTTCAAAGTTCACCCTTAAAAGCTCAAGTCTCATCCTCATCTCTCTCACTTTCCCCTTGTCCCCAACAAAATGCTTATTACCCTACTTTTCGTAGCTCTACTAGCTTTCTATGTCGCCTGGAATCTCGGAGCAAATGATGTTGCTAACGCGATGGGAACCTCTGTAGGCTCCAAAGCTGTTACCCTCAAACAAGCGATAATAATTGCCGGGATATTAGAGTTTACGGGTGCTGTATTGTTTGGACATGAGGTAACGGAAACTCTCGCAACGAAAATTGCGAATCCTGCTTTATTCGCAGCTACACCCCAAATATTCGTAACTGGAATGGTAACGGTATTAATATCCTGTGGTGTGTGGTTGCAAATTGCCACATCACGAGGTTTACCAGTCTCATCTTCTCATGCGGTTGTTGGTGCGATCGCTGGATTTAGTTGGGTAGCTTTGGGAGTAGGTGCAATTGATTGGTCATCAATTGGCTTGATCAGCATTGGCTGGGTTTTAACGCCATTAATTAGTGGTGCGATCGCTGCTTTATTTTACAGTCAAATCAAGCACTGGATTTTGGATCAACCCAATCAAGTAGTGCAGTTACAAGAATGGATTCCCTGGTTGAGTGCTGCGCTGCTAGGGGTATTTGGCGTAATTGTATTACCATCGCTGACTCAACCGCTAACCAATTTTGTAATTGAGCTTGGCTTTAACATCCCCGCTTACGACATCCCACTGTTAACGGGTGCTATAGCAGCAGTTGGACTCACAATCATTAGTTGGCGACAACTAGGGAAGACGGGAGATAACAAAGAACTACTCTCCACTCCCCAGTCCCCAATCCCCAATCCTGTAGAAAGATTATTCGCTCGATTCCAACTGCTAAGTGCTTGCTTTGTAGCTTTTGCCCACGGTTCTAATGATGTGGGAAATGCGATCGCTCCTTTAGCTGCGATCGTCTACATCAATCGCACTGGTAGCGTACCTACAGATGGTATCACCATCCCCATTTGGATTTTAATCCTTGGCGGTGCTGGTATTGTTGGTGGTTTGGCTGTCTGGGGTAAAAAAGTCATCGCCACTATTGGCGAAAATATTATTGCTTTGCAACCTAGTAGTGGATTTTGTGCCGAACTTGCTACTGCTACCACCATCCTCATCGCCTCCCGGCTAGGTTTACCAGTCTCCACCTCCCACGCTCTTGTCGGCGGGGTAGTTGGTATTGGACTAGTGCAAAATATCAAGTCGATTAAGTTTAAAACACTACAAGGCATTGCCGCCGCATGGCTAATTACAATCCCCGTGAGTGCTATCCTTAGCGCTGCCATCTTTAGCATCGCCAGGATTTTATTTCTCTAATAATTATTAATATTTCTCTAACTTTTTCTTCTACTGCATCTACTCAAAGTAAACCTGGACTGCAACAACACCAAAAAAGCGTGTTTTTGCAGAACTGCTGCTCATTCATTAGAATGTTGTGCAGGGGATAGCGTAACTTTGAATTTCTACAACAAGATACTTTAATCTCCGTTTAGAGATATAAACTGTCACACAAGTTACATTCCACAAAAATTTACAGCTAATTTTGCAAGTCAGACAATTTTGTGGCGATGTCTGGGGACAAGCCGCTTTGCGCCTACGCATACGCATCTGTAAATCTTTGACAACTACTATCGGCAGCACAACAATAAATATCTATTTGGAGTGAGATTTATTTAAAAGTAAAAATCTCATTAGCAAATAGTTGATGTAAATTAAACTGACCAAAAAAAGGTTTTAGTTCAAGGCATTTACAGCCATACAGACAAACTAAAACTCAAAATCTAAAATCCAATGACAAAACACTTGTCAATGCTGAAGAAAATACTGTGTATTCAGTATTAGTACAAATTTAATACTTTGCCAAGTTGTGCTCAGTATGACAGAATTGCGCTGAAATGCGGAAGTGCTGTTAGAATTTTTAATTTATCTGACAAAATACAAGAAATTAGTATGAGCGCTAATAAAGTGTACCGGAAGCAGCTTTATCGTCAAGATGTTAGAGGTTAGAAGCTAATGGGGCGATTCGAGAAGCAACCAGAAAACCCAAGAGTCAGAGGCGAGCTATCCAGAGCAGCAGAAAATGCTCTTTGGGCTGTAGTTGAAGATTTAGAAAATCTTCAGCAGAATGTCCTCAGAGGGTTACAAGAAGACGTAAAGCGGCTTCAGTCAGAAAAAAATCGATTGTCTGATGACATTCAAAGCTTGCTAGAGGAAAAAGAGCATTTACAACAAGTGCGCCAAATTACTGAGCAGCAAGTGTTAATTCGGCAACTTGCAGAAGTTCTAGCAAAACATATATCTTCACAATTGCAATCTTCTCTGGCAACTTTAGCGAACCAAACCATAGACGGCAAGTCTTATGAACAAGCTGCGCTTAAATCCGCTGAAGTAAGCAGCAATGTAGTAGGTGAAATCAATGAAAAAGTCGAACATATGTTTGACAGCTTAGATGACACCGTTACTGTAACCTTTAACTCCCTGCAACAGGAGCTGAAGAACTATCAAAGTAATCTTTCCCAACAGTTGTCACGGATGTACAGCCAGCAGCAGCAAGGGGAAACGATTTTGACGGAGTTTGTTAATCGCCTGCATGGAGAACTAGAAAAAACTATAGAAGAAACTTCACGTAAATCAGCAACAACAGGTACACCTACTGTTTTGCAATTTACGGAACCAGAAAAAAATAGTTCTTTTGGGACATCCTCGCCACAAGTTGGCGAAGTAGCAAGAAATTTCTCTGAGCCAATTTCCCCCATCCCTAATAAATTTTCACCAAGGGAAACAATATCAGAGTCGACTGTTGTTAGAGAAAATCCCGCGAATCCAATTTCTGCCCCCAGCAAAGACTTGTCCCAAAGGGAAACAATATCAGAGTCGACTGTTGTTAGAGAAAACGCCGCGAATCCAATTTCTGCCCCCAGCAAAGACTTGTCCCAAAGGGAAACTAAATCAGAGCCGACTGTTGTTAGAGAAAATCCCGCGAACCCAATTTCTGCTCCCAGCAAAGACTTGTCCCAAAGGGAAACAATATCAGAGTCGACTGTTGTTAGAGAAAACGCCGCGAACCCAATTTCTGCTCCCAGCAAAGACTTGTCCCCAAGGGAAACTAAATCAGAGCCAAATGCTACCGTAGTTCCGCCACCAAAAGAAAACCCTACTGAACCAATTTCTGTCCTCAATAAAGATTTATCAGAAAGCGAAACTACATCAGAGCCTCCTATTGTATCTGTGCCACCGACGGAAGCAATACAACGTTTACGGAGGAGAAACGCTGGTGAACCAACTTCTGTTACCCGCAAGAACGTGTCGCAGAGCAAAGTTAAATCCCCGCCTTCTACTGCGCTAGAGCCGCAGGCGGGAGCAAAACCTCCACAATCGCGATCGCGCAATTCTTCAGGTTTATCGCCGCTCCAAATCGGTTTCTTATTAATTGTCTTATCGGCAGTATTATCGTCGCTTTACAACGTAGCCATTAAGATAATTTTCCACGAAGGTTCTCAAATTTTTGGAGTATTAGAGGTAGAGCGTTTGCTGCCGCCGACTTTGGGCAATACTCTGTTAATTTTGACCCTACGGTTTATGGTAGTGGTACCACTGATGGTACTGTTGTCTCCAATACTGCATCCAACATTGTGGCAAGACTTAGAAAACTTGGCTAACTCAGCCCGAGGAAATCCCACAGCTGCTAATACAGCTAGCAAGCGGATTTTGCTGTATTCAATTATGAGTGGGTGCTTTTTGTTTTTGTCTCAGGTACTCATATACACTGCGATCGCCCAAGTCACAACTGGAATGGCGATCGCACTGTTCTTTATCTATCCGATGGTTAGTGGTCTATTCTCGTGGTTTTTGTTTCGTGATCGCCCTACCATATTCCGCATCGGTGCGATCGCCGCGATATGCTGCGGTGAATTGTTGGTTTTGGCAGGTTCTCCCAGCACAGGTATGGGTAATACTTCATTAGGAAGCAGCACCGCCATTCTTTCAGGCGTGGCTTTTGCTGCCTACATAATTCTGACGCGGGTTTGTGCTAGCAAACTGCATCCCGTGACTTTTACTTTAATTAACTTCGCTACCATGTTGCTGTTGAGCTTTATCTGCTTGATGCTACCTTTACCAAGCAGCTGGAACTTAGTAGTTGACCCCTCTAAGATGCTGGAACTCGTTTTAAGCGCATTTATTTTGGGTGTACTGACTCTTGCGGGCTATTTGCTAAACAATATTGGTATCAGTAAACTAGGTGCCTCACGGTCAGCCCTCATCGGTGGTAGCATCCCAGTTTTAACCGTGATTTTCGCTGGGTTAATCATTCAAGAAAATTTAGATATTGTGCAAATCTTAGGAGTGTTGTTAGTAACCTTTGGCGCGGCTGCTTTCAGTTTTGAAACAATGAAAAATCAGGTTAAACCCTCTAGTCCTACCAATTAAATGACGAGTTCAATCAGGTCGTTAAGTGTTAACTGTTGACGGTTAACGGTTATCAGTCATCAGTCATCAGTCAGCAGTAATCAGAATAACTGGACTTGTAATATATTTTTAGGAATTTAGCCTGATACGGGCAGGGAAAACACGTATATATAAGCAGTATGAGTAGTACTAACTCAAGCAATTGAGTACAAGTACTTGCTTAAGGAGGAGATTTGCAAACAATTAAGAGCATTGCAGCACCTTTTGGAACTAGGAGATGAAAAAGTAGCAGAAGTGTTTAGAGTAACCCGGTTTTGAAGCGTGGTAGACTCAGTAAGTGGGTAAGAATAAATTAAACTATGTTACGGAATGTAAAATCGATTAGATTCACTCTTAGTAAGGGTTTCACGCCTATTCTAAGGTTTGAAGCCGCTTAATAAACCTTTAATTATTCACGCCCACTGGCTTATTGTGTTTGCTGAGATGGTATATTTGTTTTTGTCAGTCTGTATTAGTCAATCTGGGCGATCGCCTAGATGCCTAGAGGAAGAAGTTTATATCGCACCTTGCTACGGATTCTCTTCCTTTTCTAGCAAAAAATTCTCTACACAATTCAAGCCAAGAAAATATATAAAACAGCGAGGTAAAAACATACTTGAAAGTAGCCAATAAATTAGTCAAATCATGCAAACAATACCAATTCAGTGGGAAAAAACATTTAAAAAACCATCAAATTGAATCTAATACGTTTTATGATATTTCTGGCTAATAACTAATTATTAGGCTGTTAGCATGATCAATAAAGCTTGATGGTTATACGATGAATTCAAACTAAATTGGGGCTTTCTGTGTCAAATTATCAGCACAAAAAGCTAATTAAGATTTAGATTTAGAACGAAAAATAAAAATATAATCAAATGTTCATTTAACAAGAATACAAATTATTTAAACAAGCATAATTTTTAAATTAAAAAGGCACAAATTTATTGCAAACAAAAAAAATAATGATATGATAAGGAACGATATGTGAAACAACAGGTATTTTTGAAATTGGAATTAATTACTCTAATTGATGTCTACTATCTTCCCTCAAGCCAACGGCTTATAGTGGCGAGACATCACTGGAGGTTGTGAACAAGATGATAGTTCGCAACGAGTTGTATGACTCAACCTCTGAATGTTTCTACACCTGGTAAGCGATTTATTTTTAGGCTATTCCCAATGCTCTCTAGCGATTTGTGTAGTACAAAAAATTCGTCAAAGCCGAATTAAAATCATATTTTTTGAGTAATACATATTCTAGATGAACCGCGCCAATTACTTTTTACTCCGAGTCGGCATAGTGCCATAATTAGGCGTAAGCAGCTTGATATTGTTGCTCTTAAAAGATAAGAAAAACCCCAGAGAACTTAAAGGCTTTGTAGATTAATTGCAACACACAAAGTTGACTTTTGGGATTTAAACCGCCTTCAAGCTAAACCTGGTGATCTATGTAATTTTCCGGTCAGATACAGCGACAGTTATTGTAATAACAACTGAATCTGCCTGTATATGAGAAAAATATGCGAAAATAGTAGTTTGGACTACCACCGATTTCAGAGTTATCGCATATTAATATAGTCTGAAGTAAAGACATTCCCTTCAGCCAGGTGTATACTACCTATTTTCACTCGATTAAAAATTGTGTAAACGTGCTATTCAATTGTCTGTAATATGAGTAACGACATAGATCTGATCAAACGTCTTGACCCCAGTGCGATGGATCAGATCATGCTTTATCTGGCTTTTAGTGCCATGCGGACGAGTGGGCACAGGCATGGGGCATTTTTAGACGCAGCCGCAACAGCAGCAAAGTGTGCAATTTACATGACCTATCTGGAGCAGGGGCAAAACCTGCGGATGACAGGGCATTTGCACCACCTGGAGCCGAAACGGGTAAAAATTATTGTAGAAGAAGTCAGACAGGCTCTAACAGAAGGCAAACTATTAAAGATGCTGGGTTCTCAGGAACCGCGTTATTTGATTCAATTGCCTTATGTCTGGCTAGAAAAGTATCCTTGGCAACCGGGGCGATCGCGCGTTCCTGGTACTAGCCTCACAAGTGAAGAAAAAAGACAAATTGAGCAAAAACTTCCAAGTAATCTACCTGATGCCCAATTAGTTAGCTCCTTTGAGTTTCTGGATTTGATTGAGTTTTTGCACAGGCGATCGCAAGAAGACTTGCCGCCTGAACACCAAATGCCTTTGAGTGAAGCCTTGGGTGAGCATATCAAGCGCCGTCTGCTCTACTCAGGAACGGTAACACGCATTGATTCTCCTTGGGGAATGCCCTTCTACGCTCTTACCCGTCCTTTTTATGCTCCCGCAGACGATCAAGAACGCACTTACATCATGGTAGAAGATACCGCTCGGTATTTCCGCATGATGAAGAATTGGGCAGAACGGCGACGAAATGCCATGCGCTTACTGGAAGAACTCGATATCCTCCCAGAAAAAATGGAGCAGGCTATGGAAGAATTGGATGAAGTTATCCGTGCCTGGGCAGATAAATATCACCAAGACGGTGGTATTGCAGTGGTTTTACAGACAGCTTTTGGCGAAAGAGAAGACTAGTCGCGCTAGGGACTTTCAAATAAAAAAATATCCCATCGCTTTTAGTCCAGGGGATATTTTACTTGGGGGAGGAAAAGTCGTTTTGATTCCAAAAATTAGATAATTTATTTTTTGGAGTTCCACTACCCAAAATTCAAAAAGCTTATGAAGTAAGCTTTTCACTGATTTTGTCCCTTGCTTAGTAGGTAGGGGGATTGTTGGTCTATTTAAACTGTAATACTGTACTAGTAGTACAAAAGTCACAAAATTGCTTGTGACTTTTGTATTGTAAATATTTAGTTTGCATAATTTGCAAGCAGAGGGTAATTGTAGCAAGTTTTATATAAATATTTTTGCTTAAACCATAGTAGGGTGGACATTTTAATGCCCACCCTACTACTTAACCTGTATTCTCAGTCAATTACAAAGGACTGTAATTAATTCGTCGTGCCGGGTTGCGTTGGAACAATCGGTTGTGTTGGAATAACCGGTTGTGTTGGAAATGGGGTAGTCTCTAAACTTGGAGTTGAACCCGCAGGTATTATAGTTTGCGGTGTAGACGAAGATGAAGCACCGATAACACTATCATCAGCACTGATACAAGTATCTAATGCCTGTGTGGCGGGAAAGTCGATTTGACTACGCAAGCCAACTACACATTGGCCAAAACGCACAGGCAACAAACTACGTCCACAGTAATCTAAAACTGCCGGATTAGCTTCTTCTTTAGTACTTAAGCTGACGCCAACTACACAGGTAGCTAACTCCTCAGGACGTCGGGCATTCCCACAAGTAGAAAGCGCATCTGTCGCGGCAATTTGGGTTTCCTTATCAATTTTAACCACGCAAGCAGCCAAATCCCTTGGACGCAGTGCTGCTGCACAACCTTGTGATGCCGCTTCTGCTGTTACACCCACGCTCAAAAGGCGACCCGCACAGACACTATAATCGTTGCTGTAAGAGGCAGCGATCGCTGTATTTGGTAAGATCGTTGCCAAGCATCCAGCTATAGCCAAAACTGGTACTGTTAAAATCCTGGAGGTGGAACTGGCTTGTTTGTTCTTACCTCTATTAACCGCTTTATTGCTCATTGACGTTGCCATTCTCCAAACACCCAAAGTTATGCTAACTCAAATATTTTAAAAATCCTCTGTAATTAAATAATTTCGGCGGTAGCAAGCTATAGACATAATTAATTATGCCGTAAATTGTGTTAATATAACTGTTTGAAAGATAAGTAGGCAACGTAAAAAGTATTTCAGAGTAAGAATACTGCGTAAACCAATCTGATGATTGAGTAGCCTACGAAACTAAATAAACACAAAAAACTTATTGGCAGGAGTACGGCGTGACAGACCGGAATTCAAGCTTGGAAGCTAGTGTGTCGGCTTTACCGACTTAAAGCAACTGGCGTAAAAAAGATGCCTCTACTTTTGTAGGATACGTCATACCAAAGTAGAGGCATCAAAGAACCAAGAATCTACTGATTTTTAATCAGGGGAATGTCAAAATCGAATGTTTGGGTAAAGTTTAAACAGGATTAGATTAAGGAAACTCATGTCCCGATATAGAGGGCCACGCCTCAGAATTGTACGCCGCTTGGGCGATTTACCAGGATTAACTCGTAAAAGCGCTAGACGCGCTTACCCACCTGGGCAGCATGGTCAGAACCGCAAGAAGCGCTCTGAGTATGCTATCCGTCTAGAGGAAAAGCAAAAGCTTCGCTTCAACTACGGTTTGACTGAAAAGCAATTGCTGCGCTATGTGCGTAAAGCCAGACGTGTTACTGGTTCTACCGGACAAGTGCTGTTGCAATTGCTAGAAATGCGCTTAGATAATACCGTTTTCCGCTTAGGTATAGCCCCGACTATCCCAGCAGCTCGTCAACTGGTAAATCACGGTCACGTAACTGTTAACGGTCGTGTGGTTAATATTGCCAGCTACCAATGCCGTCCTGGTGAAGTAATTGCAGTTAGGGATCGGGCACAATCACGGAAGTTGGTGGAAGCTAACTTGCAATATCCCGGTTTGGCCAACCTCCCCAGTCATTTGGAGTTTGACAAAAATAAGTTGGTTGGTAGAGTCAACAGCGTTGTTGAGCGAGAATGGGTGGCACTACAAGTTAATGAACTACTTGTGGTGGAATACTACTCACGACAAGCCTAATTGTCATTTGTCCTTAGTCATTTGTCCTTAGTTATTTGCAAAGGGCAAATGACCAATGACTATCCGCCAATTTGCGACATGGTGCGGGTATATGTACCTAAAATGCCAGAATCGCGCCCTTTAAAGTTAATTTCTGGCTTGATTCCAAGTAAATGCCTTACCTGCTCTTGTAATTGAGCGGTGGTAGTGCCAGAACGTAAAGCAGTTTTTAAATCTATTTGACCAGTTTCATTCAATAAACAGGGACGCAGCCAGCCATCGGCACTCAGACGCATCCGGTTACAACGATCGCAAAAACATTCCGACATCTGACTAATAAATCCTAGTGTCCCCTTCGCACCAGGAATTTGAAAGACATCAGCAGGGCCTGCGCCACGAACTTGTGATTCTGTCAAGCCCCAGCGATCGCGGATAGATTCTCGTAAATCGGCTGAAGATAGCCAACCGCGATCGCCAAATAAATGCAGATTACCAATAGGCATGAATTCAATAAATCGAACGTGCCATTGTTTGTCAATTGTCAAAGCAGCTAAATCTAGAACTTCGTGGTCATTAACGCCAGGAATCACCACTACATTCAGCTTTAGGGGGTCGAATCCGACCTGATGGGCAGCTTGAATCCCATGCCAAACTTGTTGCCAACGAGAACGACCCTGATTACCAATAATTTGATCAAAAATGTCGGGATCAAGGGAGTCCAGACTAATATTAATTCGTCGCAAACCAGCATTGTAGAGGTTTTGTGCCATCGGAGCTAGCAAAAAACCGTTGGTGGTCATTGAGAGGTCTTGAGTTTGAGGAAAAGAGGCGATTGCGCTTACTAAATCTACCACGCGCGGACGCAATAAGGGTTCACCTCCAGTCAACCGAAACCGATTAAAGCCTACCGGAATAAATACCTCTTCAATTAGGGTGAGCAGTTCTTGATCAGTCAACAGCTGTTGCTTGAGGATATAATCCAGTTCTACTCCCTCTGGCATACAGTATTGACAACGAAAATTGCAGCGATCAATTAGGCTAATGCGGAGGTAGTCTACCTGGTTCATCGTTTTATTTTTATTCTCTCTGATTAATTAAAGACTTTACAAAGGTGATTTATTTCTTCCTACTATATTTGTTGTAGCTCAAAATACCTTACTCCCCCTTAAGTGCGAGTCCACAGATTGTGGCATAATAAGCCGATCGCATCCACTCGTTAGTCATCAATCGTGCAAGATACCGACTCCATCAACGACCTTGCTGCTGCTTTACTACAGCCAGCAGATATCAGCTTTGAACTGCCCGATCCAGAAGATGAACAGATTCTAGAGTCAGATTTTCAACAGCAGCTAGAAGTAGCTTGGCAGGTATGCGATCGCTTTGATTTGCAAACTGAAATCTGGCGGGGGCGAATTTTACGGGCTATCCGCGACAGAGAGAAAGTCGGTGGTGACGGACGTGGTACTGGCTTTCTGCGATGGCTAAAAGAGCGGGAAATCAGCAAAAGTCAAGCATATTCCTGGATTCAACTGGCGAATAGTGCCGATACTCTCATCGAAGACGGTAAACTTGATCCCGGATCTGTGAACAACTTCAGTAAACGGGCATTTGTTGAAACTTCCAAAGCAGTCCCAGAAGTGCAACAGATGGTGAGTGAAGCCGCCCAAAAAGGCGATCGCATCACCAGGCGGGAAGTGCGTCAACTCAGTGATGAATGGACAGCCATGTCCTCAGATTTATTACCCGAAGCAGTCAAGGAAAAAGCAGCAGATAACACCCTTCCCCCACGCTACATCGCCCCACTGGTGAAGGAAATGGAAAAACTGCCAGAATCGCACCAAAAGTTTATCCAAAAGGAAATTGCTGCTAACCCTGATGTGGATACCCTAAAACAGGTAACTACCGAAGCGCGTAACTTGGCCAAATATCTCAAAGGGGCGGCTCAAGTCCAGGCGCTAACGCAGGAAAATATTGATATTGAAACAGCCTTAGAAGAAGCGCAAAGAGTCGGCTGTTTGAGTATTGCTGCTGATTTGGTAAATCAAGCATCTCAGATTGAACAAACGATCGCTAAACTGTACATGACTTGGAAACGGATCGGTAATTTAGCAGATCGATTATATGTAGATACAGGTGCAAGTACACCCAACTTGCGATCGCTCCTCACTTGCTTGGAACCTCTGGGAGGTGAAATCATGGAATTGCAACTTAGTGGTGCGACTGAACACACTGTTCGTTTGCAAATTCAGGAAACAAGTTAAAACAATTCGCAATTCGCAATTCACAATGACGCTCCTACGTCGCTCTAAACGAAGCCATGCCGTTGGCGTAGCCTCTCGTAGAGAAGGCTTTACGCTGCGCTAACGCAATTACGTTTTGTGACGGGGATTTAGACTTCGACTAACATAACGTGAGTTAGACGGATAGGAAAGCCCAAAAAGATTGCTAGATATGAATTTGCTCAACTGGACAGGGCCAAGCGATCGCTACAATTGATTGAGAATCAGCAAAAAAGTCACAAAAAAATGCCGA
>JAHHHS010000082.1 GCA_019359215.1 Nostoc indistinguendum CM1-VF10
TCTTACACAACTTTTTCATTACGATCGCCCGCAAACTTCGTTTCCGAACTATTCCTCAAGCACAACGCGCCCTCTCCAATCAACTGCACAAAGTTTTTTCTTTCTTTGTATGAAACCACCCTGCCCTTCCCGACACGGGAAGGGGGTTAGGGGGTTAGGTTTTCGTGGACTTTTCCACATAACGTGAAAAGTTAGGACTATCAACTTAGGGTAGTCACTATTTATTACAATCAACAGCAGTGGTTTAATATGACATTAAACCACTGCTTTTTCTATGAAAGCTTACGAAATTCAAAGCAACGGCGGGATTGATGCCCTCGCATTAGTCGATCGCTTTGAACCAAAACCAACTGCGGGACAAGTTCTGATTCAAGTCAAAGCAACATCCCTAAATTACCGCGATTTGCTTGTCATTGAAGGATCTTACGGTTCTGGACAGAAATATCCCTTAATTCCCCTGTCTGATGGTGCGGGAGAAGTTGTGGCGGTAGGGGAAGGTGTGACACGGGTTAAAATAGGCGATCGCGTCGCTGGTATTTTCTTCCAAGACTGGATTTATGGCTCTTTAACCAAAGAGAAAATGAAATCCGATTTAGGAGGTGGTATCGATGGAATGCTGGCTGAGTATGTCGTATTACACCAAGATGGTTTAGTAATATTACCTGACCACCTATCCTACATTGAAGGGGCAACCTTACCCTGTGCAGCAGTCACAGCTTGGCATGGACTGGTGACAAAAGGCAACATTAACGCAGGTGATAGTATTTTATTACTCGGCACAGGAGGAGTTTCGATTTTTGCTCTCCAGTTCGCCAAGATACACGGTGCTAGAGCAATTATTACTTCCAGCAGTGATGAGAAATTGGCACTAGCTCAACAGCTTGGTGCTGACGAAACAATCAATTACAAAACAACACCAGATTGGGAAAAGCAAGTTTACCAATTGACTAATCGCATAGGTGTAGATCATGTAGTTGAGGTAGGCGGTGCAGGTACTCTGCCAAAATCGCTACAAGCAGTCCGTATTGGGGGGCGTATTAGCTTGATTGGCGTATTGTCAGGTAGAGGAAGTGAAATTGACCCCATGCCAATACTTTTTAAGAGTTTAACAGTTCAGGGAATTTATGTTGGCAGTCGGGAAATGTTTGAGGCGATGAATCAGGCGATGCAACAGCATCAAATCAAACCGATTATTGATCGAGTTTTCCCCTTTACTGAAGCACGAGAGGCTTATCATTACCTCAAAAGTGCGGCTCACTTTGGTAAAGTCGTAATTAGTAATTCATAAGGATGCTCGTTCCGACGCTCGTTTCTCGCTAACGCTAACGTAATTCCTTCCTATGCTCCGCATGAGAATATCTATCAGGAGCCTCATTAAAACGGACTATAACCTTTTCTTAGTCGTCTTTAGACGACTTTCGCTATTAGACTGGTGGATTTATTCTGAGGCAGGCTAGATGAGAATGAAATAGCTTTACTATTTTTCTATGCAATTTGTATTACTTTGCTAACAATTTTTAGATAGATGCTTTAGCGAGCTATACCAATTTTTTTAATTAACATCAGCATTTATTTGCTTTTGCTAGACTAAATCTCTAAATTTAATTTACCAACGTGGTCATATTAGCATCCTGAATCGAGACGATTTGGAAGCAACTTCCTGCGAGTGTTATCAAGTCATACAAAAGGAATTTGCTCGGTTACTGGGCAAAAAGCCCAGTAACCGAGCCAGAAAATTTTTTTGAGTTAGGTGTACGAAACCGAACAGACTCGCAAAAGTAACTAAAATTAGAATATTATGAGCAAATTTTCCATTTAATGTTCAGTGAGCGACAACCTTCTTAAACCGCAAGTAAATAAGTTACTCGCGGCTTTGCCAACTAGTGATTATGAGCGCCTTGTTCCGCACCTGAAGTTAGTTCCGCTTTCCACTCGGCAAGTCCTTTACGAACCAGGAGAACCCATCACACACGTCTATTTTCCTCAACACGCAGTGATTTCTATAGTCACTAATATGAAAGATGGATCGACAGTGGAAGTTGGGATAGTGAGTAATGAAGGCATGGTGGGTATCCCAGTAATTTTAGGAGGCAAGACAACAACCACAAAAGCGTTTGTCCAAGTTGCGGGCGCTCTAATGCAGATGGATGCAGAGGTTTTGAGAACCGAGTTCAAACGGGGCGGAGCTATTCAAAACCTGCTGCTGCGCTATCTCCGAGCTATATATACCGAACTTACACAATCATGTGCCTGCAACCGTCTTCATACACTAGAAGAACGGCTGGCTCGTTGGCTTCTGACAGTATCTGACCGTTTGGAATCAGAAGAATTTCCGTTGACGCAAGAATTTATTGCCCAAATGCTGGGTGTACGGCGCTCCGGTGTGACAGTAGCGGCTAGCAGCCTCAGCCGAGCCGGAATGATTCGCTATCAGCGTGGTCAAATTAACATCCTGAATCGGGAAGATTTAGAAGCAACTTCCTGCGAGTGTTATCAAGTCATTCAAAACGAATATTCTCGGTTGCTGGGGAATCAGCCAAAGCGCGATCGCTAGTGAATAAATCGCTAGTGAATAATTATAAGTTACTATGTCCGCAACCGGACAGACGCTTGCTGTTAGTTCCATTAAGATTTAGTAAAGTAGGCATCAAATGGCATTTACAAATATATGCGATTTGATGCATTGCATTTGCTACTCAAAGTGTTCTAGCTCGACGGCGGTGAGAATAATGTCTAATAATCAGTCGATGTCTTTTAAAGGTCTGCGATTGCTCGTTGTAGATGACGACGCTGATACGAGAGCCTTACTTACCTTCCTATTTGAAATAGACGGAGCAGAGATTATTACAGCTGCTTCGGCAGGTGATGCTCTAGAAATTATGTCATTTTTTAAACCAGACATACTGATTAGTGACATTTATTTACCAGATGAGAACGGCTGCTCACTGCTTACGAAGATCAGAAAATTAGAAGCAAAGCGAGGGAGAAAGATTCCAGCTATTGCTCTGACGGCATCTGCTTTCGACGAAGACCGTAATCGTGCATTATTAGCAGGTTATGATATATACCGTTGCAAGCCGATAGATTTAGACGAATTAGCTTCTATGGTTGCTAGTTTAACTAGACTCGAACAATACGCTTGACATATTTGGATGCATAAGGAAGGAGCTAGTAAACAAGAAAGCTTTTACTAAATTTTATTTATTTTTGTCGGAATCTTTTAACTGATTTCAACGTGAATTCGACGGCTTATTTATAGTATCCGCTTAATTAGCTCAATCAAAAAGACCTCTCCCTTATTTTTCTATGCAAAATCGTCCCTCTCGGAGTCGGAGAGGGACAGCTTGAACTTTAGTTAAGAGGATGTTTGAAAAGTCCTCTTGTCGGTATCAAAAATTTTAGATCCCCCTAAGTCCCCCTTAAAAAGCAGGGTGGTTTCATACAAAGAAAGAAAAAACTTTGTGCAGTTGATTAGAGAGGGCGCGTTGTGCTTGAGGAATAGTTCGGAAACGAAGTTTGCGTGCGATCGTAATGAAAAAGTTGTGTAAGATAGACCAATTCACAGGGGCATTTCCACCACGGCGTGGTGGAAAATCTTCCTTGAATGTCACATCTCTCACCCAATGAAGGCGATTTTCGATGCCCCAATGCCCTTGAATACCGAATTATTCCTCCACAACAATTACTGCTTTAGGAGTATAAATTATTCTACCGTAACACTTTTAGCGAGATTTCTTGGCTGATCGACATCCAAACCGCGACGGGCGGCAATATGATAAGCCAATAATTGCAAAGGAACTACTGTGAGGATGGGGGAGAGTAATTCTTCCACATGAGAGACGGGAAGAAGATCATTAAAAATTTCCGCAGCTTCGCCATCGTTGACGGGAGTCACGCCAATTAACCGAGAATCTCTAGCTTTGGCTTCTTGGGCATTAGAAATAACCTTTTCGTAAACGCTACCAGGAATTGCGATCGCAACTACCGGTACTTTCGCATCTAAAAGTGCGATTGGACCATGTTTCATCTCTCCAGCCGGATAACCTTCGGCGTGAATGTAGCTGATTTCTTTTAATTTCAACGCCCCCTCCAAAGCAATAGGAAAGTTAATTCCCCTTCCTATAAAAATGAAATCTTTGGTTTCAGCAAATTCATGGGCTAGCTGTTCGGTTAAACGTTCCTGAGTTTCTAAAGTTGCCTCAATTTCTTTGGGAATCTGCCGCAACCCATTAATAATTTTCTCTAACGTGTCTTTTGAAACTGTCTGGCGACGAGCAGCTAAATCCAATGCCAAAGCATAAAACGCCATCAGTTGGGCGGTAAAAGTTTTTGTCGCAGCTACCCCAATTTCAATTCCCGCTAGGGTACTGATGACATGCGGTACCATATCACCAAGGCTACTTTCGGGGCGATTGGTAATGCCCACTAGTGGCCCTTGATATTTGGGTTCTTTTCCCTGGCGACGTTCTTTTTCCATTGCCAAAGCTGCTAGAGTATCAGCCGTTTCACCTGATTGGGTAACGCCAATGATCAATGTGTTAGCCGTCACAGGTGATGGTGCATAGCGATACTCAGAAGCATAATGTACCTGAGTTGAAATTCCTGCTAGTTGTTCGATTAAATATTTTCCGATTAATGCTGCGTGCCAACTCGTACCACAGGCGACGATCTGAATTTGTTCTAAATTGTTATATAAATCCGCAGGTAAACCAAGATTGATCGGCGATTCGCTAGATTCTCCAAAATTATTAAAATAAGCGTCTAAACTAGCTCTTACTACCCCTGGTTGCTCATGGATTTCTTTGAGCATGAAGTGTTTGAATCCCTGCTTTTCTACCATTGCAGGATTGAAGTTGAGCAGCCGGGGTTGTTTTTTTAACCTATCGCCAGCAAAATTGTAAATCTCAACGCCCAAAGGTGTGAGACGGGCAATTTCGCCATTTTCTAGAGGTAGCACTGCACGGGTGTAGGAAACGATCGCAGGCGTGTCAGATGCACAAAAGAACTCCCCTTGCCCAAAACCAATTACCAAGGGTGCTTGTTGGCGAACAACAATCAATTCATCCGGGTAGTCAGCAGAAATAACTGCAAGTGCAAATGCCCCATGCAAGCGGTTAACGGCTTGGCGAATTGCCTCTAGGAAGGGGGATAAGGAAGATGAGGGAGATGAGGGGGGAACATTCTTTAAAAATTCGGCTATGAGATGGGGAATTACTTCTGTATCAGTTTCAGAAAGAAATTGGTGTCCTTTTCCTTTGAGTTCCTCGCGCAACTCGCGGTAATTTTCGATAATGCCATTTTGCACCACCGCCACTCGCTTTGCCGTATCCATGTGGGGATGGGCGTTGTATTCTTCTGGTTTCCCATGAGTTGCCCAGCGAGTATGACCAATACCAATTTGGGCAGGCGTTTCTATTTGTTCCAGTTTAGAACGCAGGTTATGCAGTTTACCCTTCGCCCGCACACAATTAACCTCAGCTTCCCAAACAGTGGCGATTCCAGCCGAATCGTAACCCCTATACTCTAGTTTTTCCAGCCCAGCCAGTAAAATGTCTGTCGCTGCTTGAGTGCCTATATATCCAACGATTCCGCACATTGTTCACACCACTTTTTTTCAGGATGATTAAATCCAGTATAGTTCTTAGCACAAACTCGACGTTTTGCAAATAAAAAAGGGAGTAAATTACTCCCTCTACAACTAGGTATTTCTAAAGGTGCTTTCTATTAAAAAACTTTAAAAGTTTTGAACACTGAGTTCTGAGTTCTGAGTGCTGAGTGAAGAATCAATAAAATGTTTTTTGATTTACTTCTTTTGCCTCAGGACTCAAGACCCAGAACTCAGCGAGAACTCTGAGCAAAGCAAAGGCTTGCGCCTCTCCCTTGTGTCCAAAGAATACAAGGCAACAGTTCTGGAAGAACGGTTGGGCAGTACACCCGCATTGCCATCAGAAGTTCGGTGACTTAGCACTGAGCTTTTTAGTAAGCCAGACCCATGCTGCGAGTTGTTTCAGCGCCCAGGTAAACCCGGATGCTCAAAAAGTCGGTGGGACAAGCGGTTTCGCAGCGCTTACAGCCCACGCAGTCTTCTGTACGGGGTGAAGAGGCAATTTGAGCAGCTTTACAGCCATCCCAAGGAACCATCTCCAGTACATCAGTAGGGCAAGCGCGGACGCATTGGGTGCAGCCAATGCAGGTATCGTAGATTTTTACGGTATGAGACATTGAAAAAACCGCTCCTTTCGAGGTGTTCTTCTCTGCGAAAGAATCATAATCAACGCATAGTTTACCGCAGTGATTGATAGGCCGTAATCAAAAGGCTACATAACTTCAAACAATGTAATGAGCACCCTTGATAAGTGGTTTTACGAGATAGTCCCTATCGCTTTATTAATTAGCAACATCATAGGAGCGTATTTACCCCAGTGATATACCACAATGAGGTTAAATCGTAAAGACTAATGAAACAAAAGTCAATCTAAAAGACTAGCACCGCAAAGCAAAAGTCAAAATTCATGGGCTTTTTAGGAATTTTAAATGGTTGCTCTATTTCCGCCGCGGCGTACTAGATACAGAAATTATCTATGGTATCTATTGATTGGCAACTATAGCAATCCTAAATTAGTTGTGGGAAAGTACTATATCGCATTCCCAGTTTATGGCTGGGAACGAGAGATATATAAAAGCTGTATATTTGAGTTTTTAAATCTGGCAAATTTATAATTTCTACTTTTCGATATCAGAGGATTTCAGAAATCGCAAACTCATCACTTATAGCAGCAATTTCTGTTGGAATCTTTACCTCACTAACCATCACTTGCAGTTGGTCTTCTGATTTTTTCAAATCAGGCAATTTATCTTTTTTATACTCACTTTCTCGGATTTGTCGAGCAATACTTTCTAATAGCCAAAGTTGTTCTTCCACAGATAAGGCACGGACGGAACGCTCAATTTCTAGTAAATTCGGTGACATCATTTTGCTTCTGATTCCAAACGGGCGTATTTTTCAAAGATATTATATGTCAGTCTATCTAGTTAACCTAGAGCATCGCCAATTATCTATCATCTTCCCCAAGCCTATCTTTTCACAAATCAAATGAGATTACTATAAATAACCAAAAGCCAGTTTTATGACTTTTCAATTAAGTATTACTGCTGAAGCAAAATGTACGCTAAACTGACTACATGAATTACGAAACAGCTCGGAAACTCCTCATCGATCAGACAATCACAACCGAGGAAAACCCACATGCGCTGTTGACGCGTATGAAACAGGGGAAACCGCCGGTACCCGGTCAGATCACCTCGATTTTGTTGGCATTGAAAGTGGTATTTGAAGCCCTCAAAGATGCAAAGAGCCTAGACCGAGAACTGGCTTTGGCACTTTATCAGTTAAGCGTTAAGGCACAACAGGTATTTGCTGCAGGGCGTAAAGCCGGGATAGATTGGCCACCACTACTGAAAGAAGATTTGGTGAGAATTTCCTTAGCATCTGAAAGTATCTTTTCGGGTATATGGCAAACCCTAGCTCCTATAGGGTTGGGGAAGTTGTAGAACACCAATTCAGTAATCTTTTCATGAGAAGGGATGAGGGAGATAAGGGGAATAACCAATACCCATAAGACACGGTTTCATAAAAGTATTTAGTTATAATATTACAAAAATCAAAGTAAGATTTGATTTATACCAAAGTAATCCATTTACTGAGATTTGTTTTCTGGTTTATTAATTTTCTCTGTTGTGGGAACCCCTTGGTGATCGTAGCTTGTATTTTCCTGAGTCAGAGCGATCGCACTAAAGAAAATGGCACTTCCTACAGCCAAGGCTACTATAGGACGCTTAAGCAAGACAAAATCTCTGATAATCCTAGCTAAAGGTCGGCTTTGACGACGTAGCGACGAAGCAACCATCAATTGTTTCCAAGTAAACGGATCACGGACATAATGACCGCTTTGGCAAACTACTAGCCGTTCTTGGCAATAGGGACAGCAAAATAAGCCCATGCGCGTTTTTATTGGCTTTGGCGTAGCATTTCTTTGGCAAATTGGGCAAGTAACATAATGATTATCAAAGGTGTGTATATTCATTTACCTCGTCCGCCTAGTCCATTTACTCGCTCTATAACAATAGCTATACTGAATTCCGATCAATACTTAGCAGACTTCCAAGTATGGTCTGACATCAGCCATAAATCACACATATATTGTATTACTACCAAGGATGGCTCAATGGTCGCAACACGAGTATAGCTAGATTTAGGCAAGGATGACTCCAAGTTTTTGTTTGCGGGTGCGTCCACCCAGCCCACAAAAACTTGTTGTCTTTAGAAAGATGAGCGTTGGCGCTCGCTCGCACCCCACTAGCGTAGGCGTAGCCGAAACTAGGCATTGCTAACCCTTAAATAATAATTGTCTCCCATTTAACTATTCTCCCCATAAAAATTTGCACAATGACATTTTTTACTAAATCTTTGTAAATCAAGCGAATAAAGTCTACTTGTCTGGTTGCTAAATAATGGCTCACAATGATAAGTAACAGATAAAAATTTAAATTTTTTCTTACATTTACCTCGCCTCTCAATGACTCTCCTGCCTCCCACTCAACACAGGAAGGTAACGGAACAACCTGCCTTTCCTACACCTTCCGTTCGTTTAGCTTACCTAATTAATCGTTTTCAACCATCCCCAGAAACCGTTGTCCTGTTTTTAGCCATGCTCATTGGCGGTGGTACTGGTATGGGTGTAGTCACATTTCACTATTTAATCCAGCTGATTCACCAGTTGATGCTGGAAAATTTAATGAGTCAAATCGGTGTTTGGGGTGCTTGGACTCTAGCCTGCGTTCCCACCCTTGGCGGATTAATCATTGGCTTGATGCGCTGGCGCACTCAAGACTTTGGCCCTGGACTTTCATCTCTCATCGCTGCTTCTCAGGGAACAGAGATTAGGCGACCACTACGACCAGTTAGGAAAATGCTGGCTGCATCTGTTTCTTTGGGAAGTGGTGCTTCTTTGGGACCAGAGGGGCCGAGTGTAGAAATTGGCGCAAATTTTGGGATGTTGTTCTCTGTAATCCTGAATGTATCTCAAGAACGACAACGTTTGCTTTTGGGTGCTGGTGCGGCGGCTGGACTTGCGGCTGGATTTAATGCTCCCATCGCTGGAGTATTTTTTGCCCTAGAGGTGGTGATGGGAGCTACATCTTTCGCTACTTCTGCTGTGAGTGTAGTGCTTCTAGCGGCGGTGGTAGCAGCATTAGTTGCTCAAATTGGTTTGGGGGCACAACCTGCTTTTGATTTACCTGCTTACCAAGTCCGCAGCCCCTTGGAATTACCTCTTTATCTTGGGTTAGGTTTAGGGGCCAGCCTAGTTTCTCTGGCTTATACTCAATCAATTCGGGGAGCAAAAGCCTGCTTTGCGGGGAAGGTTCCAGGTTTTGCCTTTTTCGGACGAATCCCTGAACCGATTCATCCAATTATTGGTGGTGTGATAATTGGCGCAGTTGCTTTGCACTTCCCGCAAATTTTGGGCGTGGGTTATGAAACCGTAGAAGCAATGCTTCAAGATGTGGAGTTTCCACTCTACCTGTTGGTGGCGTTGTTGGTGATGAAGCTACTGATGACTGCAATTAGCACAGGTAGTGGTTTTATCGGCGGTTTGTTTGCACCAGCAATGTTTTTAGGTGCTTCTTTTGGATCAGCTTACGCCAAAATTTTAGCTGTGGTATTCCCGGCAATTTGCAATCAGATGGCGGCTCCTCCAGCTTATGCAATGGTGGGAATGGCAGCAGTGCTGGCTGGTAGTGTCAGAGCGCCGTTGACGGCTATTTTAATGCTGTTTGAATTAACCCGCGACTATCGCATTGTTTTACCGTTGATGGCAGCAGTGGGTTTGAGTGTTTGGCTAGTGGAAATGATTAAACCAACTTTCAACTCTAACTCTAATCTACAACAGATTGGTCTTTCGGAATTGAAAGATGAAAAAGCGGAAATTATGCAGCAAATTTTGGTAGAAGATGCCATGCATCCCTATCCAAAAAAGTTACCTGCAACTCTTGGAGTGTTAGATGCAGCTGTGGAAATGATCCGCGATCGCGTCAGAACTGCTTTAGTAATTGATGAAGCAGAGCAATTAGTTGGTATACTTTCTCTGGAAGATATTAACCGCGCCCTTGCTCTTTGGCAAACTTACCCAAATTCACTGACTGAAATTCCAGGTAATTTATCCAGCCAAACCCTCATAGACATTTGTACTACTGAAATTCTTTATGCATGGCAGGATGAACTATTATCTGAAGCTTTAGACCGGATGACTCTTAGAGGTTTGCATCAATTACCAGTGGTAGCACGAGATAAACCCGATCGCATTTTGGGTTTATTAGAAAGAGAGCAAATTGCATTAACCTGCAATTTAGCAGTTACGCGTAAGGCACTTCGCCACTATTTACCAGTCTTACCTACCACAGATATAGTTATTAATCATTAGTCATTGGTCATTGGTCATTGGTCACTTGTACTGAGTGGAGCCGAAGGAAGCCAAAGCATTGGTCATTGCTTTTCACAAAGGACAAATGACAATTGACTAATGACCATTTATTAAGCTGTGGCTTCTATGGTTTCATCATCTTCGCGACCTTCTGGATCTATCTGTCTTAGACGAATGTGCTTTTTACCTAAAGTGATCACAAACTCATCTCCTGGTTTCAGATTCATCTGTTTTGTATAAGCTGAACCTATAAGTAAGTTACCATTCGATTGCACACTAATTCTATAGCTAGCACTACGTCCACCACGCCCATTAGCACTGGGTGTACTGTCCAACTGAATGCCTTCGGCATCAATTAGGGCATTTAAGAACTTCATCATATTGACGCGCTCTATACCATTTTTGGTAACGGTATAGTAGCCGCACTTTTTGGCTTTGTCTTCTTTGCTCTCGTTCTCTAGCTCTTTGACTTTTTTGAGCAGTTCTTCACCGAGTAGGGGTTCAATTTTTTTCTGTTTAGGCATCAACTTATGTCGAAAATGAATGTTTGAAGTGTTGGAATCGATTTTATTTTAGCTGACGTTGAGCTAATAGGAACATAATCCTTTAGTTTTTATCTCAACCTAGCCAAGTATATTACACTCGTAGCCACAATTGTTATGTGATTAACAATATTGTCAAGACAATCTATTTTAGAAAATGCTGGCAATGCTGATAACTATATATATAGTTAGTGAATCACTGCTAGACTATACTTGTTTTAAGTTTTCTAAACTGACGCTCGAAAAGTTCTTTACTTGCTGAGGATGATAACTGAGTTACAGAACGATAAGTAAAACTGATCCTTAGTCATTGATAATTGGTTATTGGTCATTGGTTATTTACAAATGACAAAGGACAAACAACAAAGCTTGCCAAAATGAAACTAACTACCAGAGGACACTATAGTGTGAAGGCGTTGCTAGATTTGAGTTTACAGCCAAAATATGGCCCTGTATCTGTGAGAGCGATCGCTAAACGCCAAGATATCCCAGCTCCTTACCTCGAAAAACTACTAATAGAAATGCGTCGTGCGTCAATAGTTAAATCAGTTCGTGGTAGCATCGGCGGATACCAATTGGCAAGAGAGCCTGCACAAATATCTATAGGACAAATTTTAGAAGCAGTTGGCGAGACTAGCCATTTACCTCATCACACCCCAGCACCTGCACAAGCTGAAGATTGGGTTACATTTAGCCTCTGGCAGAGACTCAACCAAAAACTTAAAGAAGCTTTGTACAGTATTACTTTGGCAGACCTTTATTACGATGCTCGTAGCTGGCAAGCTTCCCTTGGAGAAGAAGCTAGTTTTGTGGTTTAGTCAATAGTCAATAGTCTAAATATTAACTACGAATTTTAGATTTTAGATTTTTTGGTTGATACCCCATCCGGTAATTCGTCCCACAACACTTTCATGGGCGGAACAAATTGAAAATCCTCAATTTAAAATCCGACGCTCGTTCCTTTCTACGAGACGCTGTGCGTAGCAAGATTCCCGTAGGGGTACGCTAACACTGCACTATCAGAGCCAAGTACCCGGACTTCGTAACGCTACGCTAACTTGGTTGGGGTCAATCCAAAACCCAAAATCCAAAATTGATTGACTCTTGATTCGTAACTATGACCAATAGCATCTATATATTAATAATTGCTGCACTTTTAGATTACTTAATTGGTGATCCTTGGAATTGGCCTCATCCAGTGCAAGTTATGGGTTGGGTAATTTCTCGCCTGACTAAATTTTCTCTCCAATTGTGTAAAAATTCTCTTACACAATGCCTAGCTGGAATTGTACTAGGTATTATCCTAATAATTGGTAGCGGTCTTGTTGGCTTTTTGATTATTCAAAGTGCCAAATTGGTTCATCCGTTGCTGGGAATTACAATAAATAGCATTCTTTTGGCTAGTTGTTTTGCTGGCAGAAGTTTGCGAGCAGCAGCAGTGGCTGTTTTAGAACCTTTAACAGTGGGAGATTTGGAGAAGGCTCGGAAGATTTTAAGTAATTATGTTGGTCGAGATACCCAAAACCTTTCACAAGCAGAAATTTCACGAGCCGTTTTAGAAACGGTTGCAGAAAATGCCACCGATGGGGTGATGGCTCCGCTTTTCTATGCAATCGTTGGTATCTTTGTGCCAGTTGTAGGGCCAACTCCTTTAGCTTTAGCATACAAAGCCAGCAGTACCCTTGATTCAATGGTGGGCTACCGGGAAGCACCCTATACTTATTTGGGATGGTTCTGTGCGCGGTTGGAAGATTGTTTGACTTGGCTACCTTGTCGGTTAACAGTCGTGACTCTGGCGCTGTTATCGGGTAAACCAACGCATGTTTGGCGAATTTGTTGTAGGGATGCCATTAACGATCCTAGCCCCAATTCTGGGTGGAGTGAGTGCGCCTATGCTGCTTTTTTGGGCGTGCAGATGGGGGGTACAAATTGGTATCGTGGGGTAGCTAAGTACAAACCACTGCTAGGAGATGCTATTTATCCCATTACTGCAACTTCTATTCAGAATGCTTTACAGTTGACTCGATATTGTTTTTTGCTATGGGTAGGGATAGTGATCGCAATATTCTTAATACTCGCAAATAGCTAATGATAAATGTAAAGTTAGGAGTTAGGAGTTAGGAGTTAAGAATAAAAACTCCTAACTCTTAACTGATCACTCCTAACTTATAACTTGCTATGTCTGCTAAAGTAGTTGAAATTCTCTCATCCGAAGAAATCCGTCGTACTTTGACTCGCCTTGCATCTCAAATTGTAGAAAGGACGCGTGACTTGTCTCAACTGGTGCTTCTTGGCATTTATACCAGAGGTGCGTTATTAGCCGAATTGTTGGCACGTCAAATTGAAACGCTGGAAGATGTAGCCGTGTCAGTCGGCGCTTTGGACATTACATTTTATCGAGATGACCTCGACAAAATTGGATTGCGGACTCCAGCAAAAAGCGAAATTCCTTTTGACCTTACAGGGAAAACAGTTGTACTCGTGGATGATGTGATTTTCAAAGGACGGACGATTCGCGCTGCTTTGAATGCAGTCAACGACTACGGTAGACCAGAGGTAATTCGTTTAGCTGTGTTAGTAGATAGGGGTCATCGAGAATTACCAATCCACCCAGATTTTATTGGCAAAAAGTTGCCTACTGCTAAAGAAGAAGTTGTCAAAGTTTACTTACAAAATTGCGATGGACGAGATGCAGTAGAGTTGATTAGTCATTAGTCATTGGGCATTGGGCATTGGGCATTGGGCATTAGTTATTTTTCCCCTGCTCCCTCTGCTCCCCATTCTCCACTCTCGCATTCTGTTACCGCAAAACTGGGCTACCATGATGATGTAGTAAATACCACTTCCCGCCAAGAAACTGAAATATATTTGTAGCTGTTGATTGTGCTTCAAGTCTTCTCCCATTTACTACTTGGAACACATTTTCCCTCAGTATAACATAGGCAATATTATCGTTTATTTCTGTAGAAATTATGTCTGTGTTTATTTCGATATAAGCGGTATTTTTAAATATCTGCTCCCAAGAGGTGCGAATCTCCTTCCAACCTCGCAGTATATTACTTCCAGGATGAATACAAAAACTACCAGTCCCTTGTGACCATATTGCACTCATTGCTTCAATGTCTTTTCTTTCAAAAGCTCGATAAAAAGCTGCGTTAGCCGCTAAGACTTCATCCTTAGTCATGGGGAGTTAAATAGTTAGGAGTTAGAAGTTAGGAGTTACTAAATTATAACTTTCAAGTTTGGCAAATAAATTAGCAATTCCCAATTTCCCATTCCCCATTCCCAATCCCTAACTATTTTTGACTGTGCTAATAGTTTGCAATAATTGGCTAGCTGTATAAGGCTTGGATAAAAAGGCTTTGATACCCATGCCATAAACTGTATTAACTTTATCAGCCAAAGTCAGCCCGCTGACAGCAATGATTTTGACATCTGGGTTAATTTTTCGCAGGGTGCGGATAGTAGTTATCCCATCCATAGCTGGCATGAGCATATCAGTTAATACAAGAGATATTTTATCTTGATGTTCTGCATATAAGGCTATTGCTTCAATACCATCACTAGCTGTGATTGCTTTGTAGTTATGGCTTTCTAAAGATGTTTTTGTCACCTCTCTAATCGCAGCTTCGTCATCTACAACTAAAATTAATTCTCCTTGCCCTGAAGGTAATCGCTGTTCTTGTTCTTCTATAGTTTCTCTGGCATCTTGTGCGGGCAAATACACTTTAAATTGGCTGCCTTTTCCCTGAACGCTTACTACATCGATAAAACCGCTGTGGCTTTTAATAATGCCAAGTACAGTAGAAAGACCAAGACCAGTACCTTTACCGTGTTCTTTGGTAGTAAAAAATGGCTCAAATATCCGATCTAATATTTCTGGTTTAATACCAATTCCCGCATCAGTAACAGTAATAACAATGTGGTGACCAACTTTAGCATCAAGATGCATCTTGGCGTAATTTTCGTCAATTAAGAGATTTTCTGCCAATATTTTTAAAGTTCCACCATTTGGCATAGCGTCACGAGCATTGACACACAGATTCATCAGTACTTGGTGCAATTGGGTCGCATCACCAGATACAGTCCAAAGATTTTGCGAAATTTGAGTGGAAACTTCAATGGATTTGGGAAAAGTTTCTCTAATAATTTGCTTAATTTCTATTATTAAATGCTTTAATTGCAATATTGTGTGATCGCCCTCAATTCCACGAGTAAAGGACAATACTTGCTTAACTAAATTAGCCCCACGTTTAGCGTTTGTAATTAATATTTGCAACAGTCGTCGAGAACGCTCATCATGGACTTGTGCCTCAAACAGTTGAGCTGTCATCAGAATCGGCGCAAGAATATTATTCAGGTCGTGGGCGATACCACTGGCTAAGGTACCAATACTTTCCAATCGCTGGGCGCGGAGAAATTGTGCTTCCAGTTGTTTTTTTTGTGTAATGTTAGTGTTAACAATGAGAATAGATTGTGCTTTATTACCGAATTCATGCACCAGTGTCCAACGACTTTCAACAATAATTTCTTTACCTGATTTTGTTTTTTGATGTAACTCGCCCTGCCAAGAGCCATGTTTCATCATAATACTGAGTGCTTTTTCAACTTGAGACAAATTTTTTTCATGCCAGAGAACTTGTGTCTTCTTATTGATAGCTTCTTCTTTTTTCCAACCATATAGGCTTTCAGCACCTTTGTTCCAAAATAAAATTTTATTGTTTAAATCACACACAAAAATTGCATCGGTGGCAACATCTAGTAAAGCGGCTTGTTCGCGGATTTTCTGTTCTGTTTGTTTGCGCTCAATGGCATAGCGGATAGAACGCTCTAATAAAGGTGCGGTCAACTGGCTTTTTTCGAGATAATCTGCGGCTCCGGCTTTCATCGCTTCGATATCTATTTCCCAGTCGCCCTGACCAGTCAGCAAAATTATCGGAGAACAACAGCCGTTGGCAATTGCTTCGCGCAAAAGTTCCAGTCCCGTGTCTGGCCCCAAACGGTAGTCTACAAGATAAATGTCATGTTGGTTACGAGCGATCGCATTCTTTGCTGCTTCATAATTATCCACCCATTCTAGTTCGCAGTTTGCTACCTGAAATTCACTCAACCAATAACGAGTCAAAATATAGTCATCTTCGTCATCATCAATGAACAGAACTTTGATAGGGGTGTTGTCCATGTTTATCTCCCACGGCTTCTAGTGGCAGTTTCACAATTTCAAACCAGTATTTGAATTGGGTCTTCATAACCTCAACTAATGAAGCAAAAGTCACTGGCTTAATAATGAAGGAGTTCGCACCCAAATCGTAAGTATTATATATATCTTCTTCTCGTCGTGATGTTGACAGGATGACAACTGGAATTCGCCGCAGTTGTGGGTCATTTTTTATTTCTTTGAGCGCCTCAAGACCGCCAATTCTAGGCATATTCAAATCTAATAAAATCAAACCCGGATACGGTAAACTGCTGTTGTTAGCATATCCACCACGGTGGTAAAGATAATCCATCAACTCTTCACCATTACTCACGATGTATAGTTCAATTGGCAATTGACTTTCTGCCAACGCCTCACGAACCAAGATGCCGTCGTCTTCATCATCATCAGCCATTAAGATTGTGACGTTTGTTTCTCGACCTTTCATTATGCATCGTCTCCTTTGTATTAGTATGAATAAAGTTATTAACTTGGTACAGATGGCAACTTTTACATTGACAGAAATAATCGAATATGCAGTTTATATGTTTATCTGTGAAAGCTCCATTATTTCGTTACCAGCGAGCAACTAATACAATATGCATATTGTATTAGTTGCCAATAACCTGAAATGAATGTCATTTATAATTAACATCATGGTCAATTTGCATAACTACGCGCGACAGATTACAGGACGTAGTTGTACAATTCAGTTAATTTTAGGGTTTAGCATTATCCCTCTCTAGGAATAAAAATCAAGTGTGGGAATTAATTGGCAATACGATCATAAATTTCGCTCCTTGCCCAAGTTTGCTTTGGGCTGTGATCTTTCCGTGATGACGCTCGATAATTTTCCGACAGATAGCTAAACCTACGCCAGTACCTTCGTACTCAATGCTACTATGCAAACGTTGAAAAACATTGAAAATGCGATTAAGATATTTTTCTTCAAAACCAATCCCATTATCTTCTACGGTAATTTGACAAAGTTGAGAATTAGCAAAAATGTTATCTGCTTGATTGTTCAAAAATTCGCTATAAATTTTGATCACAGGTGGTATCTGTGGGTGGTGGAATTTGAGGGCGTTACCGATCAGGTTTTGCAGCAATTGACGCATTTGTAAAGGATCAGCTTCAATGGTGGGTAACTCTCCTATTTCCACACTTCCTCCAGTTTGCTGTACATAAATTTCTAAATCAAATAATACCTCTTGGGCAATCTTTGTGAGATTTAATGATACAAAAGGTTGCGCTCTGGTACTAATTCGTGAAAGTGTCAACAAGTCTTCAATTAATGTCTGCATTCTGGATGCAGCACTCTGCATTCGTTCTAGGTAATCACGCCCTTGCTCGGTTAATGTATCGCCACAGGTTGTTTTGAGTCGATCGCCAAAGCTTTTAATCTTACGCAGTGGCTCTTGTAAATCGTGGGAGGCGAGAAATGCAAATTGTTTCAGTTCTTCGTTAGAACGGGTGAGTTCTTGCCGTTGCCAAGTTTCTTGTTCTAAAATTAGGCTCTGAGCGGAGGCGATGCCTATTTGATCTGCCAGCTGTTGCAAAAGTTCTATCGATTTGTAGAGACTGACGAATTTTCAGGGTAATATTAGCGAACAGTTGCGATCGCATATTTTGGCGTTCTAATTCTGCTTGTGCCCGATTGCGCTCGTGTAGCATGGCTCGCTGTTCGGTAATATCCATCATCGCACCCATCATCCGCACTGGTTTGCCTGCCTGGTCATGAACGACATAACCGCGAGCGAAGACGTAGGCATAAGAACCATCGCTACGGCGAAAGCGGTATTCATTTAGCCAGAATTTTTCACCACTATCTATAAGTGTCCGCGCTTGGGTGGCGATTCTCTGCCTATCATCTGGATGTATGTGTTCACTCCACCAATCAGCAGTGAATGTTATTTGCTCTTGTGAGTAACCAAAGAGAGTTTGTAAAGCTTGATTCCACCACACCTCATTAGTCAGCAAATCCCAGTCCCATAAAAGATCATTGGTAGCACGGGCGACTATTTGGAAACGTTCTTCGCTCTGACGCAGTTGTTCTTCTGCCCGTTTGCGTTCAGTGATATCTGTATGACAACTTGTCATCCGTACTACGTTACCATTTTTATCCCATACTGCCTGACCGCGATCTAAAACCCATTTATAGGTGTTATCTTTACACCGGACTCGATGTTCACTGATACAAAACGGAGTAATTTTAGCAAAGTGATCAGCGATCGCTTGTCTGACAAATCCAATATCATCTGGATGCACTCGTGTTGCCCATTCGTCTAAATGATTGGAAATCTCATGTTCTTCATAACCAAGCATTTCCTTCCAGCGAGTTGAGAAAAATACTTGATTATTTTTAACGTTCCAATCCCAAATGCCATCATTATTGCCCTGTACGGCTAACTGGTAGCGTTCTTCGCTTTCTTTGAGTGCGTCTTCTACCCGTTGGCGCTCAATGGCTGTAGCGAGAAGATTGGCAACAGCTTGGAGAAAAGAAATGTCATCTTTGGTGAAAGTGTGGTGTTTGGTTGTGTGTGCCCCAAATACACCAAAAGGACGTTCTTTACCATGAATCACTACGCTAATACCGCTCACCACTTGATGCTCATGTAGCAGTGGCGGCCCATTGAATCGTGTTTCGGCGCTCAGATCATTAACAATCACTGGTTCTTTAGAAAGCAGGGTGTAGCCAGCTTGAGAATTGATCCCCGCGCTAACGGTTGCCTTTCCCACAAGTCCAGGTTGCCAACCTACCCCGGCGCGTAGCAGCAATTTATGATCATCTGGTAGTAGTTCCAAAATTTTGCAAGACTGAACTTTTAAACATTGGGCAACCATTGTTACACATGAGTTCATCAGCGTAGTCAAGTTTGTACTAGCTAAGGCCATTTGACTTAGTTCTGCCACCATTGCTTGCTGGTTAGCATGAACTTTTAGCGCCTCCTCGGCTTGCTTGCGCTTGGTGATATCCATGTATACCCCAGACATTTGCACAGCCACTCCAGATGCATCCCTACAAACAACACCTTTGCTTGCTAAAACACGAATTCTCCCATCGGCTAAAACAACTCGAAATTCGATGTCATATTTAACTTTTTCCTGAATAGCTTGCTGATGCGATCGCCTGACAAAATCGCGATCGTGGGGATGAATACAGTAGATGAAAGCTTCATAGGTGTAGTTGAAAGTGCCTTTCTCTAAGCCAAAAAGCGCTTCTAGATTATCTGACCAAGTAATTTTGTTCGTCAGCAGATCCCAGTTCCAGATGACCATGCCACCCGCGTCTAATGCGATCCTGAATTGGGCTTTTTGCAATTGTGCCTGTGCAGTTTGCTGCCGTAATTCCTGCACAGTTCGACTAGCTTCCAGAAGACGGCGCAATCTTTGACGTAATATTGGCCATTGAATCGGCTTGCTAATAAAATCAGTTGCACCCACAGCAAAAGCTTTCTCTACGGATGCCTGATCATAAAAATCCGTCATCATTAACACTGGTGTGTCCTTGCCATCGGGGAGTGTTTGCAGTTGAGCGCAGCAACTAAATCCATCCATCACTGGCATCATGACATCCAACAGTACTATCTCTGGGTGGAGATGAGTATAAATAGCGATCGCCTCTAAACCGTTACTCGCTTCTACCACCTGATACCCTGCTTGTGTCAATTGCTCACACAGATGCATTCGCATTAAATCGTCGTCGTCTACAATTAGAATCAGGTTAGTCATTTGTCCCTTGTTCTTTGTGATTAAGCAATGACTGTGCCAATTTTAAATATTTAATTTTGGATTGCCAAAAAATTTCAACCCTACAATCTAATGGATTGGCCTTACAAGCAGAGAATTAATTTGTAGAGAAACATCAAAAATATTATTGTTCCCAGCCCCAGAAATACAGAGGCGATATTAGCTCAATACGTAAAATATTATACTATTTCTTAGTTGGTATTGCGAACAATATCTCCGACAGGCTACGCCTATGCCTTTTTTAGTTTTGCTAAGTATCTCACGTTTCTATTGATGCACAACGTTAAGCTATTATGCCTTTAAATTACACAATAACTCATCAGCTTTGTTGACTGCTGACAGTCAACGGTCAGCAGTCAGCAGTCAACACAAAAAAATGTGCAACTTAGATGGGCGATAGCTTAGTTGTGCATCAATAAAACCTCTTCACCTGTTCGGACAACCTGGCATATTATCTCCAAGCAGCAACCGTGCTAGGCTAGGTAATGCTTCACCATAAGTAGGATGGATATGAACCGATCGCTCTAACAACTGCCAAGTTGCTCCGGCTTCGATCAAATCCAGAAAAACATGCACTAGTTCAGCCGCTTCGTAGCCCACCAGGGTGGCTCCCAAGATTTTGTCTGTGTCGCTGTCGATTACCATGCGATAAAACCCTAAATCATGTCCCCACTCGATCGCACGAGCAATTTGGCTCATAGGTAATGTAACAGCACGCGCATTAATGCCATGCTTCTGGGCCTGTTCTAACGTCATCCCCACTCGCCCAACCTGAGGTTCTGTGTACATAGCATAGCCAAGGACGCGATCGCTGCGCGTGCGCTTTTCTCCACACAAAATTGCCTTCAAGCGGCGATAGTCCTCCCAGGACACGTGCGTAAATGCAGGCTGTTTGGCAGCATCTCCGATCGCATATACTCCCGAACAGGTCGTTTGGAACTGGTCGTTAATTTTGATAAACCCCTGCTCATCTAGCTCAATTCCACTCTTGGCTGCATTAAATGCACCTGTATTTGGTTTGCGTCCAATCACAACCAGCAACGCCTCTCCCTGGAGTTGCTCACCACTGCTCAATGTCAGTTTAAACACATCATTATCGTGTGCAACCTGATTTACATTGACCCCAAAGTGGAGCTTAATCCCATCTTCCTTTAATGCTTCTGGTAAGACCTTGCTGACATCAGCCTCTTCCCGATTAAGGACGCGATCGCCCCGGACAATTAAGTCGGTCTGACTGCCCAAACGCGCCAGTCCCTGCCCCAGTTCCAATCCAATATAGCCAGCCCCAATTACCAGTAACCGAGGTGGTAATGTTTTTAAGTCAAAGAAATTACGGTTGGTCAGGTAAGGAGTTCCTGCAAGACCTGGAATATCAGGAATCAGCGATGATGTGCCCGTGTTAAGGATAACCATTGGAGCCTGAACCGTAACATCACCCCCTTTAACGGTACGTTCAGCAACAAAGGAAGCTTCAGCATAAACGATTTTGACGCCAGCATTATCCAATCGCTTGTGAATACCCTGGTTAAAGCTGTTACGGATTCCCCTTACTCGCTCCATAACGGCGGGAAAATCAACCTCAACTTCCGTGTGGATGCCTAATTTCTTTGCCTGACGGGCACGCCCCGCCGCATGAGCTGCTGCCAAGAATGCTTTGGAAGGAGTGCAACCATAATTGATGCAACTGCCACCCAAAGCATCCCGCTCAAACAAGACCACCTTGCGGCCCGATGAAGCAAAATCAGCTGCCAGTGGAATGCCTCCTTGACCGCTCCCAATCACAATGACGTCTGCTGTTTCCATCAGTGCTGGACTCCTTGAGAATAGTTTGCTTTGATAACATTCTCATACTCCAGGTTAAAGACTTTTCACGAATTATTGCTTTTGGTTTTTTGGATAATTTATTTCTTGGAATGTCTTTAAATAGTCTTTTTTTGGCGTTCGCGTAGCGTGTCCTTTAGGACAAGGTATTGTTTGTAGATTAGGCTTTTTGACTAACTCACAGCTTAATGTCATGAAAACTTGACATTATTGCCATTACTCAATCTATGATGTTATGAAACTATGACATTACGATCCCAGAAAAGCTTATAAATTCGTAATACAGGCAAAAAAGCTGTGGAAACCCCTTGATCCCTACATATGCTTAGTGGTTAATATTGACTTAACAAATAGGACTTCCTCGATCCCAAAGAAATGCTGATTTTGGCATAACGAAGGAATTGATTGGAAGTGACCCCAATTTAAAAACAGATTAAAAAACTTAAAACTGGGCAAAACCAGGAGTCAGGAATAAGAAATTCATCTGGAGTGGATGAGATTTTACATAGCATTCTTTAACCAGGGGAAATCATTTACCGCTTAAACTACTGGAGGCCAAAATTAATGGCAAAAGAACGCCCGCCCTTAGAGGAGATGACCTTACGCCAACTACGCAAAGTTGCTAGTGAATATAGCATCTCTCGCTATAGCCGAATGCGTAAATCACAATTACTGGCATCAATTCAAGAAGTCCAGCGCAATAAAATTTCGCTCAGTCCATCTCGATCATTGGAGGCACAGGAAACCGTGGAAGCTGCAAAGTTTGAATTAGGTCAGGAAGATCGCACTGGTGGATCTTTAGCTGATGTTGATGAAGGACTGGCAGATTTACCCTCTGGCTATGGTGAAAGCCGGATTGTTCTCTTACCACGTGACCCTCAGTGGGCTTACACTTACTGGGATATTCCCAATGATCACAAAGAGGAACTGCGTCGGCAAGGGGGACAGCAACTTGCACTACGGATTTATGATGTCACCGACATAAATATCGAATTCCAAAGCCCCCACAGCATTCAAGAATATCCTGCTGATGAACTAGCTAGAGAATGGTATATACCAGTTCCAGTTAGTGATCGCGATTATGTGATTGATATCGGCTATCGTGCTGCTGATGGTCGCTGGTTGGTACTAGCTCGTTCTGCGAGAGTACACATTCCTCCCGTTTATCCTTCTGACTGGATAGAAGATGTCTTCATCACTGTCAACTTTGAAGAAGATTTGCGTGGTCAGACTCAGTACGAACTAGTTCCCCCTGCCAAGAAGATTGCAGCTACCACCAATGGTAATGCTGTGAATACCAACGGCAACCCCATCTACGATCAAATCTTTGGTTTAGCCGAATCTGCCGAAGCGCTACGGGTTGCTGGTTCTATCTTCGGTTCCCAGCATCAAGTACCAGGTTCAGCGCGTCCTGAAGAAGCTATTAGCTCCTACATTTTCCCATCTGGTGTTGGTATGTGGGCAGCTCCCACCGTGTCAGGCTTAACTGCTTCCGGTGCAGGAATGTCAGGTGTTGGCTTCTCGGCTTCCGCCGTACCAATGCGTCCGCGCCAGTTCTGGTTAATTGCCGATGCTGAGTTGATAGTCTACGGTGCAACCGAACCCGATGCTACCGTAACCATTGGCGGTCGTCCAATTCAGCTAAATCCAGATGGAACCTTCCGCTTCCAGATGTCCTTCCAAGATGGTTTAATTGACTATCCGATTTTGGCTGTAGCTGCTGATGGTGAGCAAACCCGGTCAATTCAGATGAAATTTAATCGTCAGACACCATCCCGAAATACCAATACCAAAGAAGAAGCTGTTTTAGAATGGTTCTCTTAAATTTTGGTTATCAGATTAACTCCAAACTGAAATTTTAAATTATTCCCCGCTATAGTAATTCTGTAGCGGTTTTTTTTGCATTATATGTCTCTGAAAAAATTATTTATGTTATTTATCTTGATAATTGGTGCAGGCTTATTATCAGGTTGTCAAGAGATTGAAGCAAATTCAGCCCCAAAAGCATCTAAAACTTGCCCTGGCAAAGATCCTAAGTTCAGCATTGATTTTTTTAAAACCAATAATCAAGGTAAAAAGAATCAAAAAGGTATTAACAATGTGATTATTTTTAATCCCAAATCAGCAGAATTAGATTTCAAAGTTAATGTTGGTCTATCTCATAAACTCTACGCTAAAGATGCTAGGGGGAAACTGCGTAAAGAATATGTACCAAAACAGTTTCGTGAACTCATTGGCGATGAGAATGCTAAGTTAAACGGACAGTTACCTATTGCCGCAATTAATGCCGACTATATAGGTACTGATGATAAACCACAAGGCTTAAACGTTTCTCGTGGTGTCGAGTATTCAGGAGTGTTTAAAAATAAACGTTCTTCTTTTGGTATATCAGGAGGTACACCTAAGCAACGACAGGCTACTATCCAGGCTGGTAGAAGAAAAAGCGATATTCTTAATTACAATTTAGTGGGTGGTAATGGCAGATTCTATCGTCAGGGTAAATTTAAAGATATCTGTCAAGATTTAGGACAATTTGCTTGTAGAAATGCTACCAATCGTTCTCTGGCAGCTATCACTAATCAAGGCTATGTAATTTTATTAGTTAATGATTTGAAAGCTAATTCAGATATTGAATTATCGCAAATTAATCAAGAATTACTGCCAGATATGTTTGATAATGTCCTAGAAGGCATTACTAGCAATAACTGTTTAGGTAAGATTCAAGAAGGAATTTTATTTGATGGAGGTATGTCTCCAGGATTATATTATAATCAGAAAACTTATGTAGAAAATTTTGGGCCAATAGGTTCAGTTTTTTTGATTTTCAAAAAATAAAATAGTTGATAACTAGTACATTTTGGCAAAATTGACTGATGACTGATAACCGTCAACAGTTAAGGACCGTAAAGAGTGTTTATACAGTTTACGCGGGCATCAGCTTAGAAAATCGTCAAAACAGCAACTTGCGTCTAAAATAGGATCTTTAATGCTTTGAAAAGTAACGGTAAAGTTGGTATTTCATGCTGTATATGCCCTTGAATATCCTCTAAAATGACTGTATAGGGCGTAAGTTTCAGATTTAGAAGGGATTTTGACCAACAGACAACCACAGTTGTAGCCTTTAACCGACGCATGACCAATCGAGAGGAATCATTGAAAAACGAGTTAACGTCAGCAAGCAACGCCGACGTAAATTTCCTTCTCGGTGGGGGTGAAATGGGGGCTAGAATGCGAGAACAGGACTGGTCAAAAACATCCCTTGGCCCACCACAGCAGTGGCCACAGAGTTTGAAGACTGCTGTGCGGATTATGCTGACTTGCCGTCAACCCATGTTTGTTTGGTGGGGTGAAGAACTGATTAACCTTTACAATGACGCTTACAAGGCTATTATTGGCGGCAAACATCCAGAAGCACTTGGGCAGCCAGCTTCCTACGTGTGGCGGGAAATATGGGATCAGGTTGGGCCTCGAGCAGAATCAGCGATGCTGAAGAACGAGGGCACTTACGACGAAGCGCTGCTGCTAATTATGGAGCGCTTTGGCTACCCAGAGGAAACCTATTACACTTTTTCATATAGCCCGGTTCCTAACGATCAGGGCGACACAGGTGGGATTATCTGCGCCAATACAGACGACACACAGCGCATTATCGGTGAGCGTCAGTTGGCACTTTTGCGCGAACTAGCGGCTAGGACGGCAGACGCACGGACATTTGATCAAGCTTGTACACTGAGTGCGAATTGTCTGGAGAGCAACCCTTACGACTTGCCTTTCGCCATGATTTATCTAGTTGAGCCAGATCAGCAGCAAGTTTTTTTGGCTGGAACGTGCCGCATCGCGCAAAACCATGTAGCAGTTCCTGAAACAGTCGCTTTCGATTCTGATTGCGTTTGGCCCTTTGCAGAAGTGATCAGAACGCATCAGGCAAAACTAATTTCCGATTTGGGAGCGTCTTTTAATAGTTTACCTTGTGGTGTTTGGCAGCGATCGCCTCATCAAGCGATCGCTGTGCCAATTGCACCATCCGGTCAGACGGGAAAATCTGGTATATTAATTGCTGGTTTGAATCCCTTTAGGCTATTCGACGATAATTATCGAGGATTCATCGATTTAGTTGCGGCTCAAATTGCAGCCAGCATCGCTAACGCCCAAGCTTACGAGGAAGAACGCAAACGCGCCCAAGCCTTGGCAGAAATTGATCGCGCTAAAACCGTCTTTTTCAGCAACGTCAGCCACGAGTTCCGTACCCCACTTACCCTCATGTTGGGGCCATTAGAGGAAACCATAGCCAATTGTGCCAACCTGCTTCCAGCCAACGAACGAGAGCAGTTAGAAATGGTGCAACGCAACGGACTCCGCCTGCTGAAACTGGTCAACAGCCTGCTAGACTTCTCGCGCATTGAAGCCGGACGGGTTCAAGCCTCATACGAACCCACAAACCTTGCCACCTTCACCGCAGAACTAGCTAGTGTATTTCGTTCAACGATAGAACGGGCAGGGATGCAGTTATCAGTTAATTGCCCTTCTCTTCCAGCACCAGTGTATGTAGATCGAGAGATGTGGGAAAAGATTGTTCTTAACCTGCTCTCAAATGCATTCAAGTTCACAATGGCCCGAGAAATTACAGTCAGTTTGCAGCGGGCAAATGACCATATTGAGTTCGCCGTCAAAGACACAGGAATCGGTATCCCAGCAGAAGAGATTCCGCACCTTTTTGAACGATTCCACCGCGTCAAAGGGTCGCAAGGACGAACTTTTGAAGGGTCAGGAATTGGATTGTCGCTGGTGCAAGAATTGGTGCAAATGCATGGTGGAACAGTCCAAGTAACTAGTATTTTAGGAGCAGGCAGTTGCTTTACTGTATCAATTCCAACAGGATCTGCTCATTTGTCTCCAGACCGGATTAGCGCCCCTCGAACCTTAGCTTCAACCGCATTAGGTGCAACACCCTATTTAGAAGAAGCCCTGCGTTGGCTACCCGAAGAGAGCAGGGGAAGCAGGGGGAGAAGAGAAGCAGGGGGAGAAGGAATTGTTCAAGAATATACATATATAAATTCTTCCCCTGCCCCCTTTGCTCCCCGAATTCTCCTGGCTGACGACAATGCAGATATGCGCGATTACGTCAAGCGGCTGTTAAGTCAGCAGTATGAGGTGGAATCAGTGCCGGACGGTTTAGCTGCTTTGGATTCTGCTCGTGGGCGTATCCCAGACTTGGTACTGACGGATGTAATGATGCCTGGATTAGATGGCTTTGGCCTGCTACAAGAATTACGAGCTGATCCGCAGACGAGAAAAGTTCCAATCATCCTGTTGTCGGCACGGGCAGGGGAAGAGGCACGGGTGGAAGGGTTAGAAGCAGGAGCCGATGATTACTTAATTAAACCGTTCTCTGCCCGTGAATTATTGGCACGGGTAGAGGCAGCCCTAAAAATGGCTCGTCTCCGCCAGAAGGCAATGCAACGGGAGCAAGGGTTACGGATTGAAGCTGAGGTCGCAAAAGCCCACTTAGAGACTGTCTTAGCTGGCATTCAAGATCAGTTCTTTGTGTTGGATCGAGAGTGGCGTTATACCTTTGTCAATAACCAGGTAGCAGAAGTTGTTGGTATACAAAAGGAAGAGTTACTAGGTAGGATCATTTGGGAAGTGTTTCCAGATGTAGCCAAAAGCGAGTTTTATACTCAGGTTCAGCAGGCATTGGCACAACAAACCGTTGTTCAGTTTGAATACTTTTATCCTGCTTGGCAGCGCTGGTTTGAGAATCGCGTCTACCCCAATGCTTTTGGAGTAAGCATTTTTGTTACAGACATCAGCGATCGCAAACAAGCAGAGAAAGCACTTCGTGAAAGCGAAGAACAATTCCGCAACATGGCTGATAATGCCCCCTTCATGGTTTGGGTAACTGATACAAATAGCTACTGCACCTATCTCAGCAAAAGCTGGTACGAGTTTACGGGTCAGAGCGAGGAAATGGGTGTGGGATTTGGCTGGTTGAACGCCGTGCATCCAGAGGATTACAATGAGGGCAAGAGTATTTTCCTGGAAGCTAACAGGCGCTACGAGGATTTCCGTATCGAGTACCGCTTGCGACGCAAAGATGGCGAGTATCGCTGGGTGATCGATGCTGCTAATCCCTGGTTTGGGGTGGATGGTCAATTTAAAGGTTACATTGGCTCAGTGATTGACATTACCGAACGCAAAGTTGCAGAAGCCGAACGCGATCGCCTCTTGCAACTTGAGCAAGCTGCCAGAACTGAAGCCGAAACAGCCAACCGCATTAAAGATGAGTTTTTGGCGGTGCTATCTCATGAATTGCGATCGCCTCTCAATCCTATTCTTGGTTGGGCGAAACTCTTGCAAACCCGTGAGTTTGACGCACCAGCGTTGAAGAAAGCTATTGCAAGCATTGAGCGGAATGCTAAATTACAAGCTCAACTAATTGAAGATTTGCTCGATGTCTCTCGCATCTTACAAGGCAAGCTCAACCTCAATATGTTTCCTGTCAACTTAGTGCTTGTAATTGAGGCGGCATTAGAAACAGTGCGTTTGGCAGCAGAAGCTAAAGATATCCAAATTCAGACGATGCTGGATTCTTCTTTGGGCCAAGTTTTGGGTGATTCCGGTCGTTTACAACAAGTGATCTGGAATCTTTTATCGAATGCTGTTAAATTTACTCCTGAAGGAGGAAAAATTGATATTCAACTGGAGCGCATTAATACTCAAGCTCAGATTACTGTCAGTGACACAGGTAAGGGGATCAGCCCTGAATTTCTCCCTCATGTGTTTGAATATTTCCGTCAGGCTGATAGTACGACAACCCGAAAGTTTGGTGGCTTAGGGTTAGGATTAGCAATTGTCCGTCATCTCGTAGAATTACATGGTGGCACGATTTGGGCAGAAAGTTTAGGTGAAGGGCAAGGAGCTATTTTCACAGCTAGGCTACCGCTCATCAAAAAAGAGTTAACCTCAAAACCAGAGATAATTACTGCCTTAAATGCTTCCCCTACAATTGAAATTCTTGCAGGTATTCAAATCTTAGTTGTGGACGATGACGATGATACTCGCGAGTTCCATACATTTGTGCTAGAGCAGGCTGGAGCTAGGGTAACTGCTGTGGCATCAGCCAAAGAAGCACTGCAAGCATTGGCAGAATCAGAACCAGATATGATGCTCAGTGATATTGGGATGCCAGAGACAGATGGCTATATGCTGATGCGCCAAGTCAAAGCATTGCAGGCATTGCAAGCTAAACAGATTCCGGCGATCGCTTTAACTGCTTATGCCGGAGAGATCGACCAGCAACAAGCACTCGAATCAGGGTTTCAAAAGCATATGTCCAAACCCGTAGAACCAGAGGAGTTAGTCAAGGCAATTGCAACTCTGATTGGTATAAATGGGAATGCCTGAGTTACGCATTTTACTTGAACATTTACATGAAGGCTGATGACTGATAACCGTTAACCGTCAACCGTCAACAGTTAACAACCGTAAACAGTGTTTATACAATTTAGGAAACGGATTTCCTGATATGAATGCTACTCTACTTGTGCTAGATGACTAACACGATATTGCTTAATTTTTTCCAAGGGTTCATTCTCTCCCGAAGAAAAAGCGGTCATTACATAACCACTTACTTCTACCTTGGCTTCATAAGCACCGCTTTTACTTCCATCTGGTGTAGTAAAATCAATCCGAACATCTGCCCATTCTTGATTAATTTGATCATGAGCAATAACTTGACCTGATTTTTGGTATTCCAACCAATTCCAGCCCGCTTGCATCCATATTTCTCTTTCTACAATTTGTCCAAATTTGGATAAACCACCCCATCCCCGATAGTAAGGATAAAGTTCTTTGACGGAACCATGATTCCATACCAATAAATCCAAAATTTCTGGTTTTAAATGACCGTAGTAGCGTCCTTGAGGTAAATCAACTAGGGTAGGTGCAAACTGATGACCACCAAAATGGCTACAACGCCAAACGCGCAAGTTGCTATTAGTTATAGCAGCATACTCAGAACGCAACTTTTTATAAAGAGGATAACCAAATTTGCTACAAGCAGCATCAACGTTACCGTGGTTACAAACAAGTAATTCTCTAATATGATTGCTTTTTTGTCGATACTTTTCAAAATCTGGTAGGTTTCCCGGTTCTTTTATTAAAGCCAGTGCTAAAGCACCAATCTCAGCATCGGGTACGATAAATTCTTGTTTATCATACTCAGCAAATAACCCTGCTGGCCGGCGATAGTGAAATACGTGCTTATAACCGGGTATAGAGTAATCTTGATCTGGAGCGATCGCTAGTTGCCGAATTGTTCTACCATGTTCCCAAACAAAACTCAATGCGTCCAACACTCCTTGCGGCATAGGTTCGGGTTCAATCCAAATCTCAACTGGCCAAAGTTGTGGAGCTTCAATAATTAAATATTGTTCAACGGCTATGGCAGAACCAATAGGATCTTCACCATTAGCTTGGGAAATTTCTGAACAGAAACGGCATTTGTTACGAGTTTGATTGATTACCATATTCCAATTGATCTATACACTACAAAAAATTAAAAAGAATCGCCCATTGCTCATTTTTCCAACAGTCGCTCGGATTTTTATAAATTAATTTTTGGTACTTTACTTCTTTGTACTGCTATCAGCAAACCATAATTTTATTGAAACTTATTAGCACTAAATCACTTATAGCTTTTCCTACTCAAATGAGTTACATCACAGCAAGCTATTTGCTTGTGGGGATGGGGTTGGAGGTGGGGTTCTTGTACCTCACTCAACCGAAAATCACCATAAAAAGAAGTATTGCTAGGTTGGTAGTCATTTCTATAGGATACTGTTTTTGCACAATTTTCTCAATTACTTTTCATTGAATTATAACTTTCAGGACAATTCTGGCTAAGATTTGGCGACGTTATGAAAATTGGTCTAAAGCAGTTTGGGAATTTATTGATAGACTATCTCAAGCCTCAAAAGGGGCGCGTTGCCAAGTTTGCGATCGCTCTGTTAACTAGTATCGGCTTGCAACTCCTCAACCCGCAAATTCTACGTAATTTCATTGATACATCTGTAGCAGGTGGTTCAGTGCGAAACTTATTCATTGCCGCATTTCTATTTATTGGTGTAGCTTTAGCGACGCAATTAATGTCAATTACGGCTACATACTACGGTGAAAACGTTGCTTGGACAGCTACTAATGCTTTACGTGCCGATTTAGTTGAGCATTGCCTGAAACTCGATTTATCTTTCCATAAGGCTTCGACACCTGGTGAATTAGTAGAACGAGTGGATGGTGATATTCAGAATCTTTCAAAATTTTTCTCAAAATTTAGTGTTTACATTTTAGGCAGTTTGCTGTTGATTTTGGGTGTGATTGTGGTAATGTTCGCCGAAGATTGGCGAGCTGGTATAACTATTTTATTTTTCGCCCTCACAGCATTATTTACACTAATTCGTCTGCGTTCTATCGCCGTTCCTCATTGGGGAAGCTATCGCCAAGTCAATGGAGAGTTTTTCGGATTTTTGGGTGAACAACTAACTGGCATTGAAGACATAAGGGCAAATGGTGCAAAAAATTATGTTATGCATCACTTCTACAAAATTCTGCAACGTTGGTTGCCAACCTATCACAAAGCACGCTTTGCTGATACTATCCTCTGGGGTACAACTAACGCTATATTCACGCTCGGTAATATTATTGCTTTAGCTGTAGCTCTTTACCTTTGGAATCAAAAAGCGATCACTATTGGAACTGCATACATATTTTTTTACTACACTACGCTTTTGAGCGAACCAATTGAGCAAATTCGCACTCAGTTAGAAGACCTTCAACAGGCAGAAGCTAGTATTTATCGTATTCAAGACTTATTTCAAGTGCAATCACAACTTAATGTAGGAGGCAAAGAGCTACTTCCTAATGGCGCACTTTCTGTTACATTTGAAAATGTCTCATTTAGCTATAGCGATCGCATCAAAAGTGATCGCATCAACAAGCAAGATACAAAACCAGAATTGATCCTGCAAGATATATCTTTCCATTTACCGCCTAGTCATGTATTGGGACTATTAGGACGTACAGGGAGCGGTAAAACGACTTTAGTACGTTTATTATTGAGGTTATATGACTCACAATCAGGCACAATTCGCTTGGGGAATGTGAACATCAACCAGACTCCTTTAACAGACTTACCCAAGCACGTCGGGTTAGTAACTCAGAATGTACAGTTATTCCAAACTACAGTCCGCAACAATCTTACCTTTTTTAACCAAAATATCAGCGACGAGCGCATCTATGAAACCTTGGAGATACTGGGATTATCTGCATGGCTACATTCATTACCCAAAGACTTAGACACTGAACTGGGGCCTGATAGTAGTGGCTTATCAGCAGGACAGGCGCAATTGTTAGCATTTGCCCGTGTTTTTCTCAAAGACCCTGGTTTAGTAATTTTAGATGAAGCATCCTCACGCCTCGATCCCACAACAGAAAAGTTCCTTAGTGGTGCAGAAAACTTTTTGAATTTCAAGTAGAGAAAACAGTGACTTTCGAGAACTCAATTCTGGTCTGTAATTTCTCCCGTTTTTTAAGTGACGCACAACCGGGTAGAGGACTTTTTCGAG
>JAHHHS010000083.1 GCA_019359215.1 Nostoc indistinguendum CM1-VF10
CAATCAAGCGCTGTGCATCTTGAGGATTTTTTTCAATATGGCTCAGTATAGAACTCATGTTTTAGCACCCAAAAACATCATGTAATATTCTTTTACCATCAAATATTACTATTTTGGAGATGTCTAAGGCTCAAGAGTGGAAAAGATCGCACCACTATTGGCAGAGTTACCACTAAAACCAAAGCCACCGATGGCGAAAGTACCTGTGACTTCCGGCAATTTGAGGATTTCTTTTTCTACCTGAGCCATCACTTTGCTGGTGTAGTTGAGTGAAACTCCCTCTGGCCCTTGGATAAGGGTAATGAAATAACCTTGGTCGTCATCAGGGATAAACGCTGTAGGTATGCTGATGTAAAGCCAGCCCGTCACCCCCAAGGACAATATAAATATCCCCACTACGATCGCTTTCACCCGTGTCAAGCGCTTGAGTATTTCCTCATACTGTCTGCGTGTCCAATCAATAAACCTGTTAACCCGCTCAAAAAACCAGCCTAACCAACCGCCTGGTCTTTGCCCTGGACGCAGTAGCAAGGCTGAGAGGGAAGGAGTTAAGGTAAACATAATCCGTTCTATCGGTAGAGACAGTAACCCGGAATAGTTTCACTTTCTTCTCAGCAGGGAACGCTTTAATTTTTACTATTTTACCACATTTTAAATCTTCATCACTCCATTCTAATGATTCAATATTTTTATACTTTTCTTTACTAAAGGTATCATCAACTAAACGATTCACTTTGAGAGTACAATAATAAATTTTATCTAGACTATCAATATAAAGCATTAAATTGTTTACCGCATACCACGTATCCATTAAAACAGTATCAAACGGTAAAAGCTTTTGGTATACAAGACCTTGCAACATATTCTTCACATGATCTATTTTCGTTAAACCGTCATTTTCAGGATTAACTTATTTTGAGGTATGTAATGAAAACTTCAACTCTGTAGTCAAATCAAAGCAACACAACTCTGGCTGTTGAACTATCTGCTCCAGCATATTGCCGTAAAAATTTACTAGATGTTGAATCGTCTCACAATCGAACAAGCTGTTTGTATAGCGCAGTAACCCGCGTATTTTATCTCTGTAATCACATATAGTTAGGAAATGTTTCATCGCCAGCATAATGTTGAGCCAGTGTTTCACTGTTTACCTACTCAAGCCCCTTTTGGCTCAAAACAGCTTCTGGGAAGTCTGAAAGTGTGTAGACTCCTTGCTTCAGAGGGTCTGACAATGAGTTAATGATCGACCGACTCGCATCCAAAAAGCCTTGAGCCAGCCACTCGACCGTAGCACCGCGATGAACATTCTCACTGTAGGTCCACCCCAGTTGTAGCCGCCCCCCAACGACACTCCCGGTGACCTCTAGGAGAAGATGGCGGACGCACCGCGGGTTGTGGGCTAGTCCGGTTGACTCCGGCGCCAGTCTAAACACAGAAGACTCGGAAAGAACCTGATCGAATTGACCCAGGTAGTTGAAAAGTACCTCAGCCTGAGGAAGTGTCTGCATTTTCTCGCCGATTTCTTTATCCTCGCTGAAATAGCGCAGTAAGTCATAGCCGCCGCCTTTATTGGGGATGCGGCTGTTTTGCTCTTTGACTGCCTTCAACGCATCCCCCACATTGCCCGCTTCACCTATATCCAAGATCACGCGGGTGCCGAAGGCGATCCAGCCCACGGTGCGCGACAGATCCACATCGTTGAAAATCGTCTCCCGTCCATGACCCAACAGATCCACCAATAGCGTGCTTACGCCGGTCCACCGCGCAAAAGCTTGCACCAAGGCCGTCAGCAACACATCTCTAATATTAGTGTTATAGGTCTTCGGCACCTCCTGTAACAGGGCGCGAGTCTCTTCGACGGTCAATGACACCAGAACGGTGCGGGTCGATGCCTTGGTGTTGGCGCCCCTCCCCTCCGGGTAGTCCAGTGGTAGAGGCACGACCTTGGTCCAGGGCAGTGCGAGCCAATAGTCCAGTTCTTGCTTAAGCTCTGGTGATCGTGCGTACTCCGTCACTCGTTCGATAAACTGTTTGAACGAGGTCGTCTTAGCCGGTAGCGCAATCGTTTCGCCTTGGCTGAACTGCTGATAGACCATATAGAAATCCTCCAAGAATATCCTTAACGAAACGCCATCCGCAGCCAGGTGGTGGATGATGATCAAGAGGCGGCTTTGCTTCTGGGGCCCGAGGTCAAAGAGAGCGACCCGCACCAGTGGTCCCTCTGCCAGATTCAGGCTAGTCTGTAGTTCGGCGGCAACCGCCTCAATGGTCGCTTTTTGCTCCGCCTCTGGCAACGCCGATACATCCACCAGTGTGAAGGGTACCGCCTCGTCAGGGGGAACGATGAATGATCGCCAGCCGGATTCCTCCCACACAAAGCGCAAGCGTAGCGCGTCGTGGTGCGTGAGTATGTGCTGCACAACCCGCTCCACCAACGTAGGGTCTAGGGCTGGCTGCACCTCCAGCAGAGTCGTCACGTTCCAATGGTGCGGGTCAGGAAAATTCTGTTCGAAAAACCAGGTCTGGATAAAGGGCACCGGGCCTGTTACCACGCCCTGTTGGGTCTGGATAGTCCGGATCGTGCCTGCCACATCTGCCAACTCGGCGATTGTCTGGTGCTGGAATATCTGCTTGAGGGTGAGTTGAAAGCCTGCTTGATTGGCCCGAGCAATAATCTGAAGGCTGAGGATGGAATCCCCGCCCAACTCAAAGAAGTTGTCCTCAACACCGACCATCTCAACTCGAAGTACTTCCGCCCAGATTCCCGCCAGTGCCTCCTCGACAGAGTTGCGAGGAGCCACAAAGATCCCTTCTAACTTGGACCTTGCCGTGTCGGGTACAGGCAGTACGCGGCGGTTCACCTTGCCGTTGGACATCAGCGGCAGGACCTCCAGCAGAACGAAGGCGGCGGGCACCATGTATGAGGGCAGTTTCTTTTCGAGGAAATTGCGCAGTTCACTAATGGAGGGAGCAGGTTCTTCGTTGGCAACCAAATAGGCTACCAGACGCTTGTCACCAGGCTTATCCTCCCGAGCCATAACCACCGTCTCTCGCACAGATGGGTGTTCACCTAGCACCGCCTCAATTTCGTCCAACTCAATACGAAAGCCGCGGAGCTTCACTTGATGGTCAAGACGACCCAGGTACTCGATGGTGCCGTCCGGTCGGTAGCGCGCTAAATCCCCGGTCTTGTACAAGCGTGTGCCCAGCTCGTCGCTGAAGGGGTTTGGAATGAAGCGTTCAGCAGTCAGTTCTGGTTGGTTAAGATAGCCCCGTGCCAAGCTCACACCACTGATGTGCAGTTCCCCCGGCAGGCCAACGGGCACCGGCTGCAACTGAGCGTCCAGTAGATAGATTTGGGCGTTGGCAATTGGGCGGCCAATGGGGACGATGTGTTGGCGACTCTCACGATCACAAGCCCAGAAGGTTACATCGACAGCAGCTTCCGTCGGTCCATACAAATTGTGTAGCTCTGCATCCAGACGAGCAAAGAAGCGGTCTTGGAGTTTGAAAGGTAGTGCTTCCCCGCTGCACATGACGTGCTTAAGACAGTCACACGTCTCAAGCCCCTGCTCCTCCAGAAACACTTGCAGCATAGAGGGGACGAAATGGAGCGTGGTGATCTTTTCTTTAGCGATCAGCTTCACGAGGTAGGCACTATCTTGATGACCCCCTGGTCGGGCCACAAACAGACGCGCTCCGGTTAACAACGGCCAGAAAAACTCCCAGACTGAAACGTCGAAGCTGAAGGGGGTTTTTTGCAGTACGTGATCTGCCGCCGTTATTTGGTAAGCATCCTGCATCCAGAGTAGGCGATTGCAGATTCCACTGTGGGTGTTCATAGCCCCCTTAGGCTTGCCTGTAGAGCCGGAGGTGTAGATGACATAGGCCAAGTTGTCAGCCGTCACCTTGCTGATCGGGTTTTCCTCACTTTCTTTGGCAAGAGTCTCACAGCCTTTATTCAGGCAGACTACCTGCACTTCGTGTTCAGGGAGAGTTTCTAGAAGCCGATCCTGCGTCAACAACACTGGCACTTGGGAATCTTCCAGCATAAAGGCTAAGCGCTCTTTGGGATACGCTGGGTCTAATGGTACATAAGCCCCACCAGCCTTAAGAATCCCCAGCAGTCCCACTACCATCTCTAAGGAGCGCTCGACACAGATGCCCACCAACACTTCTGGCCTTACGCCCAGGGCTTGCAAGTGGTGCGCCAGCTGATTTGCCTGGGCATTCAACTCCCGGTAGGTCAGCTGTTGGTCTTCAAACACCACGGCCACTGCATCCGGGGTTCGTTCCACCTGAGCTTCAAACAACTGATGGATACACTTGGACTGGGGATAATCTGCCTGGGTATTGTTCCACTCCAACAGCATCTGGTGTCGCTCGGTGACAGTCAGCAGGGGGAATTCTGAAACTCGCTGTTCTGGATTGACCACAATCGCTTCCAGCAAAGTCTGGAAATGCCCCGCCATCCGGGTAATTGTGACCGCATCAAACAAATCCGTGTTGTATTCCAATTCCCCAGTCAGTCCCTGCTGTGTCTCCTCCATCGACATAGTCAAATCAAACTTCGCACCCGATCTCTCCATTTCCAAGGGAGTTAAGGTCAGACCGGGCAGTTCCAGTCTCCCCATCGGGGTATTCTGCAAGACAAACATCACCTGGAACAGGGGGGTATGGCTCAGATCCCGCTCTGGCTGCAAGGCTTCCACCAGTTGCTCAAAGGGCACATCCTGGTGAGCATAGGCATCCAGGGCAACCTGCCGCACCCGAGCTAGTAGCTGTTGGAAAGTGGGGTTCCCCTGAAGGTGGGTGCGCAACACCAGGGTATTGACAAAGAAACCAATTATTGACTCAGTTTCACTGCGGTTCCGGTTAACAATGGGGGAGCCGGCTACAACATCCTCTTGACCGCTGTAGCGAAAGAGTAAAGTCACAAAAGCCGACAGCAGGATCATAAACAGAGTAGCCCCTGACTGTTGGCTCAGGGTCAATAGCCGCCGCGTCAGATTGGGGTTGAGCTGAAACGGCTCGGTGCTACCTCGAAAGGTCTGAACCGGAGGGCGCGGTCGATCGGTGGGGAGTTCCAGCAGCGGTGGTGCCCCCGCCAACTGTTGTTTCCAGTAGTTGAGTTGAGTTTTCAGCACCTCCCCCTGTAGCCACTGACGCTGCCAGTGAGCGAAGTCGGCATACTGGATGGGTAGTGCTGGCAAGGGGGAAGGCGCGCCTTTTAAGAAAGCCTCATAGAGGGTGGCAAACTCGCGGAGAAATATCCCGATCGACCAGCCATCGGAGACGATATGGTGCATCGTCACAAGCAGCACATGCTCTTCCTTCCCCAGCCGTAGCAAGGTGACTCGTAGCAATGGTCCATTGGCCAAGTCAAAGGGTCGCTGAGCCTCCTCGATAGCCAACTGTCGCACAAAGGTAGACTGCTTCAGTTTTGGACACTGTTGCAGATCCACTACTGGCAGGGTCACGGTAAAGGCAGGGGCGATCGCCTGAGCTGGGTAACCATTCATGACTGAGAAGTTGGAGCGCAGCACTTCGTGACGCTGCACGATTTCCCTTAGGCTTTGCTCCAGGGCAGTTACCTGGAGGGACCCAATGAGACGCAGGGCAGATGGCATGTTGTAGGTGGCACTTTGACCCTCTAGTTGGTCCAGAAACCACAGTCTTTGCTGGGCAAAGGACAGAGGTAGTTCCCCATCTTTGGAAACAGGCTGTATAAAGGGCAACAGCTGGCTTTGACAATCGCGGCGAGCAGTTTCGATGGGCTCGCTTAGCTGCGCTATGGTAGGAGATTCAAACAGGCGGCGCAGGGGCAGCTCCACAGAGAAGGCTTCCCGCACTCGAGAAATGACTTGGGTGGCTAGCAGGGAATGACCCCCCAGTTCAAAGAAGTTGTCGTGGATGCCTACAAGTTTAAGCCCGAGGACTTCTGCTATGATGCCGGCTATGACCTTTTCAGTCGGAGTCTGAGGGGCGACAAAGCTGGCTTTTCGACTGAGTCCAATATCCGGTGCCAGTAGGGCGCGGCGGTCTACTTTGCCGTTGGGCATCAGGGGGAGGGTATCTAAAATTACAAAGGCATTTGGTACCATGTACTCGGGCAGCTTCTCATTTAGGAAGCCGCGCAGTTCGCTGATGGCGGGTTCCTCCCGGTTGGGCACAAGATAGGCCACCAGACGCTTGTTACCTGGTTGGTCTTCACGGGCGATGACCACCGTCTCCCGCACCTCTGGGTGTTGACTCAATACCGCCTCGATTTCTCCCAGTTCAATGCGGAAGCCGCGAATCTTCACCTGATGATCAATCCGACCGAGGTACTCGATGTTGCCATCACTTAGGTAGCGGGCTAGGTCGCCAGTTTTGTAGAGGCGAGCCCCCTCTTTGTGGCTAAAGGGGTTGGGGATGAACTTTTCCTCGGTCAAGTCTGGGCGGTTGAGATAGCCGTGAGCCAAACCAACACCACCGATGTACAATTCGCCGGGAACCCCTATGGGGACTGGTTGGAGCTGACGGTCGAGAATATAGACTTGCGTGTTGGAGATAGGGCGGCCGATAGGGACAACTTGTTGACGAATCCCGCTCTTGCAAGTCCAGTAGGTTGCATCGATACAAGCTTCAGTGGGTCCATAGAGATTGTGTAAATCTGCATCTAGATTGGTAAAGAAACGCTTTTGGAGTTCGATAGGCAAAGCTTCACCCCCGCAAAAGATGCGCTTCAGGTATTTACAGGTTTCGAGCCCCCCCTGCTCTAGGAGTATTCGCAGCAAGGATGGGACAAGTTGAAGAGTAGTGACCTTCTGATCAGCAATTACCTTGACGAGATAATCACTGTCCTGATGTCCCCCTGGTCGGGCCATCAGCAACTGCGCTCCCACCAACAATGGTGCGTAAAACTCCCAAACCGAGGCATCGAAGCTAAACGGCGTTTTCTGTAGGACTTTATCTGCCTCAGTCAGGGGGAAGGTCGTTTGCATCCAGAACATGTGATTGCAAATGGCGCGGTGAGAGATCATCACACCCTTGGGCTTGCCTGTGGAGCCTGACGTGTAGATCACATAGGCGAGGTTGTCGGCTATCACCCCGCTAACTGGGTTCTCCTCACTCTCTTGGGCAATGATTTCCCAGTCGCTGTCTAGGCAAACTATCTGCGCTCGGTGTTCGGGGAGACCTCCTGCAAGCCGCTGCTGAGTCAACAGTACCGACGTCTGGGCATCCGACAACATCAAGGCCAGCCGCTCCTTTGGATACGTGGGATCCAGTGGCAGGTATGCTCCGCCAGCTTTGAGAACGCCAAGCAGCCCGATCACCATTTCCAGCGATCGCTCAACGCAAATTGCCACCAGCACTTCTGGTCCTACTCCTAGCCTCTGTAGATAATGCGCCAGTTGATTAGCTCGATCGTTAAGCTCAGCGTAGGTCAGTTGCTGGTTCTCAAACACAACAGCAATGTTTTTCGGCGTGCGCTCTACCTGTTCGAGGAACAGTTGCTGGAGACTCTTATCTTGAGGGTAATCAGTCTGCGTATTGTTGAACTCAACCAACAGTTGCTGTCGCTCGACATTGCTGAGTATTTCTAATTCACTGAGCACGGCTGTCGGCTTGTTGATCGCACTTTCTAGCAGTGTCTGAAATTGTGCCGCCAAGCGTTTGATGTCTTCTGTTGAGAATACGTTAGAGTCGTAGTGAAACTCCGCGCTCAGAGAATCCTCCCTCTGGAGACAAGAGAGCTTCAGGTTGAACCGATCAACACAGGCGTACTGCTTGTAAATTGAAAATGATATGTCGGCGGCAGAAAACTTCGCTGGCTGTTCTTCAAAATCGAAACAAAAGGGGAAGAAGGACGAACCCGTGACCTTAGCATCCGCTCTTAAAATTTGCTCCCAGGCAAAACATTCCTGCCACTCGTATGCCGCACGTTTAGCTTCATTGGCCCGCTCCAACATTTCACTGAATTGAGAGTTCTCTTCCAGATGACAATGAATGGGTAAGGATTTTGTCAAAAGTCCCAGCGATCCCTTTAGCTCTTCATCTACCCTGCCATCGCAGGCAGTGCCGACGATCATGTCTGGTTGTCCGGTGAGGCGCCAGAGTAGGATTTGCCAGCATGCTAGTAAGAATGCAGGGATCGATGTATCGTAGTTGCTGACGAGCGCGTCGAGCTTCGCTACTAGATCGGGATAAATCTTCCAGCTTATAAGTTGCGGTTCAAACTCTGGTTTCCCCAAAGGTCGATTTTCAAAAGGTAGCTTCAAAGTCAGAATATGAGAAATATTCTGCTGGCGCCAATACTCTTTTCCGATTTCCGCCTCCTGTGCCTCCAGCAATTCATTTTGCCATTCGCAGATAAGAATGTATTGCATTGGTTCGTCGGATAGTTCCTCGTTATGCCAGCATGCAGCGTAGGCTCGGCTAATTTCACGCACTAGATTCTTGATCCCTGCCGCATCCGCGCTCATAGCAGGTAAGCTGACAAGTAATACATGCCTGAATGGCGACAGAGTAACTAGGGATATATGCAACAGTGGACCTTGCTCAAAGTCGAAACTCAGCTGCCCCGCCTCTTGAAAAAGTGCCTCGAGCCTGGTCTGTTGTTCTTGGGGCTCCAAACCGCTCAGATCATGGTTATGAATCGATGGTATGCTGCCATCAGTTATGACCTGAAGTGGGGTAGTCATCCCAGGCAAGCAATAAAAGGTGGTGCGGAGAATCTCATGTCGATTGACGACATTCTCTAGGGCTGTCTTTAAGGTTTCTCGATTGAGATTTCCCTCGAGCAGGACGGCGCACTGGGCACAATAAGGTAGGCTACGATCAGCTTGCTGCAACAACCACAGATGTTTTTGCTGAGGTGAAAGTTGAAAGCCTTTAATGATTTCATTTGGCATAACTGTACTTCTGTTTAGACATCTCCGAAAATTATCAATACTGCCCCGTGACTGGCTTTACGGAGTTATGCAACCCCTTTTTACTCAAGCCATTTTCAATTAAAAAATCAGCATATTAGGCAGTTTCAATGGAAAGATTAACAAAAAATGCGGTTCTTTCAACTTATTTTTATTACCCCGGTTAACACAACTTTCAACTGTTAAAAACTCTGCCCAGATTTTTAACCCTAATAAAACACAAAATGTGATAATTACGTGGCTCATAACTATCCAATTTACAGCAATTTTCAGGTAAATAGACCACAGTGGTTGAACCAACCGAAGGCATCATCTTCGGTAATGTAGTTGAGAGCAAGAGCCATTGCTTGGTCAAGTGATGCCAATGTGCGTGCTTCAGAGGAACGGAGAAATTGCTTGAGTTTCGACCAACACAGTTCTATGGGGGATAAATCGGGAGAGTAGGGGGGCAAAAACTTGACTTTAGCACCAACGGATTCAATTGCAACTCTTACACGTTCAGCATGATGAACTTTAAGATTATCCATGACCACGATTGCCCCTTTCCACAACTGAGGCGCTAAGACTTGAGTCACATAAGTCAGAAATACTTCAGTATTTGTACTTTCTGGCACAGTCATTGCTGCAACAAGTCCATCGAGGTTTAAAGCAGCAATCAAAGAAACGTTCCCACCCTTACTTTTGGGGATACTACCAACTGCTCGTTCGCCATCCAAGGCTCTGGCAAATAGGCCGCGCAGCGATTGATAAATTCAATCCCGCTTCATCGACAAAGATTAAGTTTCTGACATCAATTTTATCTAACCAACGACGATAGTCATGCCTTAACTCTTGTACTCTTGGGGTATCTTGCTCACTAGCATAAAGACTTTTTTTTTACACGTAAGCCTAATTTTTCTACCGCACGATGCATTGTTGTGATACTGACACTAATCCCTGTGCATTCTGCATAGCGCGCCAGCTTTGAGAATGCCCAGGAGTCCGATGACCATCTCGAGGGAGCGTTTGACGCAAAGTGCCACCGATACCTCCGGTTGTACTCCCAGCCTTTGCAGGTGATGGGCTAGTTGATTAGCACGAGCGTTGAGTTCAGCGTAGGTTAGTTGCTGGTCTTCAAAAACAACCGCAATGTTGTTGGGTGTGCGTTCTGCTTGTTCTTCAAACAGGTGGTGGATGCACTTGTCTTTTGGGAAATCGGTTTGCGTGTTGTTGAAGTCGATGAGCAGTTTCTGGCGATCGCTACGCTTTAGAATCTCTAACTCATTGACTGTGGCTTCTGGGTTGTTGGCGGCACTTTCTACCAAAGTCTGAAATTGTCTTGCTAGGCGTTTGATATCCTCTACACAGAATAAGTTGGTGTCGTAGTGAAACTCTGCGATGAGAGACTCTTCTCTACGCACACAGGTGAGCTTCACCTTGAATTGATCAAAACAGATGTATTGGTTGTAAACCGAAAATGAAACCCCGCCAGCGCAATTATTGTCAGGCCATTCCTCGAACTCGAAACTAATTGGAAATTTTACAATATTACCATCTGATCCTGTGCTTTCTTTCCATAGAAAATATTCCTGCCATTTGTGAGTATTGCGTATAGCCTCACTAATCTGCGAAAAGACTTCAGGAAATTTCAAGTACTTATTAAAAGTACAACGAATCGGCAGCCATTTAGCAAGCAGCCCCAACACCCCATGCAGTTCTTCATATTGTCTGCCACTGTAGACAGTGCTGATGACAATCTCTGGTTGTCCTGTGAGCCGCCAAAGCAGTGTCTGCCAGGAAGCGAACAAGAACTCAGCAATTGTGATGTTATGTAGAGTAGCGATCGCTTCGCTCTTCGCAACTACATCTGGATAAATCCTCAAAGCGTGAACATCGGGTTCAAATCTTTTTTGTCCACAAGGCTTGCCCTCAAAAGGAATGGTCAGAGGATGTTGCGCCCAGAGGTCTTGCTGGCGCCAGTACGCTCTTCCAGTCTCTGCGTCCTCTCCCTCTAGTATTTTATTCTGCCATTCAGAAAATTGGATGTATTGTATTGGTTCATCAGACAATTCTTCGCTCTTTAAACATACCGCATAGGCATGGCTGATTGCTTGAACCAGATTCTTGAGCGTCCAGCCATCCGCACACAGCGATGGCAGGCTAACAAGCAAAATATGCTGGTGGGCTGACAGAGTAAGCAGGGATGAACGCAAGAGTGGACCTTGCTCAAAGTTGAAAATAAAGCGTTTCTCTTCCTGAAACAGTTCCTCGATTCTGGCTTCCTGTTCGCTCAAATCCCAATCACTCAGATTGACGTTGTGCCATGATGGCGTGCTGCTATCAGCTATAACTTGAATGGGTATTTTTATTCCAGATCGCCGATGAAAGGTCGTGCGGAGAATTTCATGTCGATTGACAACTCTCTGTAAAGCTTCTTTTAGGACTTCTCCCTTGAGTTTACCTTCAAGCAGAATGGCACATTGGGTGCGATAAGCGAAGCCATCTTGTTGTAACGACCAAAGACGCTTTTGCTGCGGGGAGAGCCGAAATCCCTCAATAATTTGATTTTGCATTGATTGTTCCCATACCTCTTTTTGTCCGTAGTCCGTATTCTGTTATTTGTTGTCCGTAGTCCCTTGCAACTGACCACTGACGGTTGAATGCTTACTAGATGCCTTTGCTACGAATCATTTCTCCCATCGTTACCATAATCTTGCGTGTGCCTACATAGGGATTGTGCCCGTGCGCGATCAGCATATTGTCCAGCATCAGCACGTCCCCTTGCTGCCAAGAGAAACTGATCGTGGCTTCCTGATAAGCTGCCCGGATTTTCTCCATCACAGAGTCTTTAATGGGAGAGTGATCGCCCCAGTAGGCATGGCGCGGCAGGTTGTCCTCTCCAAACAAAGACAACAGGGATTCCTGAACTGCCGATTCCAGGCAGGATACGTGGTGCAACTGGATCTGGTTGAAAAATACCATCTCACCTGTTTTTGGATGCTTGGTGATTGCCGGATTTACCTTGCGGGTTCTTAGACCATTGCCTGAGAGCCACTCAAAATCGATTGTAGCCTCGCGGCAATATTCCTCGACCACATCTCTATCAGTGGTGCGAAAAAACTCCTGCCAACTCACGTCCAGACCCTTAATGTAATTGCGGACATACATAACTTGCTTTTGCTGGAATTGCTCTCTGAGCTTTGGGTCGATGAGCTGGTAAACTTTCCGACAGTCCACAATCGGCGTTTCGCCACCCTGCTGCGCCGATTGCACACAGAAAAACCAAATTTTCAGGGGCCAACGGTGCAAGTGAGAACTTTCATTGTGGAACAGAATAGCTTGGTCGGGCGGGTAAGAGGTGGAGCCATAGACTTTGCCACTGGTCTCAGCACGCGGCAAGCCGCCATACTCAGCAAACAACTCTGGGCAAATAGCCTGAGCAAGATTTTCAAACGCAGACACGGAATTGAGATTGAAGCTCCGAAACAGGATAGCGCCATGCTCTAGCAACTTGGTTTCTATAAATTCCCGGTTGCCTTGTGCCCATTCGACTAAATCGAGATCGTCAACATCGGGTTGTACCACCAGAGGGAGTGTTTGCCCAGGCTGTAGATAATCTGTCTTGATCAATTGTCCTTGTGGCAGGCTCACAGCCTTGGGCTTAATATACATGAACTTCTTGAGCTTGCCCTCTTTGTGTTTTACTTCTTCCATGATATGTTTCTGCTTTTCAGCTTCAGTGAGCATTTTTAGACTGTTTATTCGGGCATCGGGCTGCGTCACAATGCTGCCTAGCAGCGTCTCAAAATGCCCCGATATGCGAGTGATAGTGGTGGGGTCGAAGAGGTCGGCGTTATAGTTCCAGGTCGCAACAAGTCCCTGCTCTGTTTCTTTCATTAATAGAGCCAAATTGAACTTAGACGTTCCATTGTCGATCTCAAGGGGAGTCAGGGTCAGATCCGGAAGCTCCAAGGCAGGCATCGGAGCATTCTGGAGAACGAACAAGACCTGAAATAGTGGCGTATGGCTCAGATTTCGCTCGGGCCGCAGGGCCTCTACCAGCTTCTCGAAGGGCAGATCCTGATGATCGTAGGCCCCTAGGGTGGTTTCGCGAACGCGTTTGAGAAGTTCGGTGAATGAGGGATTGCCTGACAGATCGGTGCGCAACACCAAGGTGTTGACGAAAAAGCCAATCAAGTTCTCGATCTCTTGGCGGTTACGGCCTGCGATGGGGGTTCCGATCGCAATGTCCGTCTGCTCCGAATAGCGATACAGCAGAACCTTGAAGACCGCCACCAGCAACATGAATGGCGTGACCTCTTTGTGGCGGCACAGCGCCTCCAAGCGTTTGGTTAACTCCGGAGACATCCGGAAACCGTATCTCGCGCCTCGATAGCTGACCGGAACCGAACGGGGACAATCTGTCGGCAACTTCAGCACGGGCACGCCTGCGAGTTTCTTTTTCCAGTAGGCTAACCTTTCCTCCAGAGCTTCATCCCGCAGCCACTGTCGCTGCCAGACGGCGAAATCACCATACTGAACGGACACCTCTGCAAGCGGAGACGGCTGACCCGCACGAAAAGCGCCATACAGTGTCGCAACTTCTTGAATCAGAATACCCGTCGACCAGTCGTCAAAAGCAATATGGTGTACGTTAACCAGAAGCATATGCTCCTCTTCGCCGAGACGGAAGAGCTGGCAGCGAAACACGGGACCTCGCTCCAGATCAAAGGGTTTCTGAGATTCCTCTTTCGCAAGCCGGACGAACTCTGCTTCCCGCTTCTCTTGCGCGAGATCGTCCAGAACCGTAACAGGCACTTCAAAGGCGAAATCGACGATGATACTCTGCGTCGGTCTGCCCCCCACCTCCAAAAATACCGTTCGCAGCACTTCGTGACGCCGCATGACCTCTCTCAGGCTCGCCTCCAGGGCGTTCACGTCCAGCGCGCCAGTCAGCCGAGTTGCAGCCGGAATGTTATACGCGGTGTTGCCCGGATCCAGCCGATCCAGAAACCACAGACGCTGCTGCGCGAAGGAAGATAACAGTTGTCCATCCCGTGGCACGGGAACGATTCCCAGAATTCCGCATGGTATTCAAACTGTCCCCGAATCGCCCCCGCATCTTCGGTAAGATGCAGTGTTAAAACGTAATCCGAAACCTGCGTTTCTATCTCTCGTTCGCTCAGGCAGAGTCCGGGCAGTTGTAGCGGAGATACGGGCGGATTGTGGTAGATAAATAATACCTGCGACAAAGCCTTTCGTCCCGGGTCATCAGAATCAGGAAACAGAGCGTCCGCCAGTTGCTCCGGAGATACCTCCTGGTGATCGTAGGTTTCCATAACCACGTGGCCAACCCGCTGAAGCAGTTCCAGGAATGCGGGATTGCCGGAAAGATTTGTTCTCAGGGGCAGGTTTTTGACGAAAAACCCAATCAGACCGTCTAGTTCACGCCGCCTGCGACCGGAAAAAGAAGAACAGATTACCATATCGTCCTGATCGGTACAGCCGTAGAGCAGCACCTTAAAGGCGACCAGGAGCGATATATATAGGGTGACGTTTTCGCGACGACTCAGCGTTTTGAGACCTTCCGTCAAATCCTCTGATATCGTGAACGAATGGTATGCGTTCACGGGGCTGAAAGCCTTTGAGCCGGGATGTTTCAAGGGCAGATTCAAAAGGGGCGGATTGCTTCCCAGGCGTCTCTTCCAATAAGCAAGTTCCGCGTCCAGCACCCGGTCCCGCAGAAAGCCTCTTTGCCAGCAAACATAATCGGCGAATTGAAACGGCAGATCAGGGAAGGCAGCCGCCTTCCCTGTGCACCGAGACTCGTAGAAAGCAAATACTTCCTCGATCAATGTGCCCACAGACCAGCCGTCGGAGATCATATGATGTAAATTAAGCAGTAGGATGTGTTCTTCCGAACCCAGGCGAAAGAGCGTAAAGCAGAACAGCGGACCCCGCTGGAGGTCGAATGGGAAACGAGATCTCTCAACGCTCAGTTGCAGAAAGTGTGATTCCCGATCCTCTTCGCTCAGGTGGCTCAGATCCACTACCGCAAAGAGCAGCGATTGCTTTTGGGTAACAAGCTGAACTGGTTCCCCTTCCTTTGCCGGAAAGACGGTTCGCAGGGCTTCTTGGCGTTCCAGAAGTTCCTCTAAGACCCGTTGCAATGTTTCCAGATCCAGTTTCCCTTTGAATTGAATTGCTCCCGGTATGTTGTAGACGGGACTGCCGATTTCGTGCCGATAATTTTTCCACATACGCAACTGAGAATGCGAAAGTAGCAATCTCTGGCGTTGCATAAATGCGGGATGAATTGGCGGGTGAAACTATTGGTAATTCGTTCTAAATTGGGCGAAATCATCCCATGATTCAGCAACGCCCAATCTCTCTTCGCTTGGAACTTTTTTCAGAGGTAGCGCTTCCGTGGTTTCTTCGTCCGGCAGGGCTCCCAGGGTCTCCGCCAATCCGACAATCGTGGGATTCTCGAAGAAGTGACTCAACGGCAGGTCTATTTGAAATGAATCACGAATGCGGGAGATAACTTTCGTGGCCAGCAGGGAATGCCCGCCCAGATCGAAGAAATTCGCATGAATCCCTATGCGCTCTACTGCCAGTACTTCTGTCCAAATTTTAAGCAGCGTGGCTTCCGCAGAGGAGCGCGGGGCCACGTATTCTGCTGGTTCCCCTTTCGATCTATCCGGAACTAGTAGAGAATTGCGGTCCAGTTTGCCGTTCTGGTTGGTCGGCAGAGCGTTAAGGATAACGATAGCGGAGGGAACCATGTATTCGGGCAGGTGTTCTTTGAGATAATTCCGCAGATACTTAATGAAAAAATCACTCTCATCGTGGGCATCGGCGGAATTGTTTGCCTGGTTGCTCCATGGATGCGATGAACCAGGCAGGCTGGAAAAGGCAAGCTCGGTCGAAGGATCAGAGTTTTTAACCACATATGCCGTTAAACCCTTCTCGCCCGCGCTGTATTCCTGAAGCACGACGGCGGTCTCCCGAACATGAGAGTTTTCCAGAATAATTGACTCTATTTCGCCGATTTCCACGCGAAAACCACGTATTTTCACTTGATGATCCAGACGACCCAAAAATTCAATTGTGCCGTCCGGCAGAAAACGCGCCAGATCACCGGTTCTGTAAAGGCGTTCGCCAGGCTTTTTGCTGAATGGATCAGGTATAAAAACCTTTGCGGTCTGAACGGGATCACCGAGATAGCCGCGTCCGACTCCGATTCCCCCCACGCACAATTCGCCAAGCACTCCCACTGGCGTCGGTTGCAGATTGCGATCCAGGGTATAAAGTTTGGTATTACATACTGGCTTTCCAATCGGAACGTTCACCCTTTCCAACGGTAGCCGGCGATCAATCACGAAGTGAGTAACATCGTCCGAACATTCGGTTGGACCATAGGCATTCATCATGGGAATCTGCGGGAACAAAGCGAGCCAGCCTTTGCACAAATCCGGCGGCAGAGCCTCTCCCGTTACTAGGAGCCACCGCAGAGCAGCCAACCGTGGCTTCGCCGTATCGTGGGCGAATTTTTCCAGCATGGCCCGCAGCAGAACGGGAACGGTCTCGAAAATCGTGATCGAATGCTCCTTTAGAAGGCGGACCAGCCTGGCTGGATCGCGGGAAATTTCGTCTTCGACCACGTGAACGGCGGCACCCACGATCAAGGCTGCAAGAAACTGCCATACGGAGATGTCAAAGTTCTGCGATGCCGTCTGGGCGATGACATCGTTTCCGGAAATCCGCAAATCATGGATCTTGGCAAACAGATGATTGATCATCCCGGCATTTTCCAGCATGGCGCCCTTTGGTCTGCCGGTTGAGCCGGAGGTATAGATCACATAAGCCAGATGGCAGGATGTCTGACGCTGAGGCGGATTTGTTGCTGTTTGTTTCTTGCTCAGCTTTCGCTTGAGAAGCGTATCCAGCTCCAGTACGATCAGTTCGTTTTCCAGTTCCTTCGCACTATCTGACTGTTCGAGATGATCCAGATACTTGCTCGCCGCAAGCACAACGCGAGAACGGCTCTGGTGAAGAATTTGACGAATGCGTCCGGGCGGCTGGATTGGATCCAGCGGCAGCCAGGCTCCTCCAGCTTTAAGTATGGCAAGCATCGCCGTTAAAAAATCGATACCCCGGTCTGCAAGGATTATTACAATCACATCGGGGCCAACTCCTTGCTCTATCAAAATTTCGGACAGATGGTTGGCCCGCCGGTTTAACTGGTCGTATGTTAGCTTTTTATTCTGGTATATGACGGCGATCGAATCGGGGGTCTGCGTTACCTGGCTCTCAAACAGCTCCTGATAGCAGCGGTTCACTGGCACATCCAGCGCGGTATGATTCCATTCCTCAAGCACCTGTCGCTTCTGCACATCGCTCATGAGGCTGATCTCCGAAAGCCGCACCATGGGCCTGGCCACCATATCCTCCAGCAGGCTCTGAAAGTAATCCATCCAGCGCCTGGCGGTGGCGGCTTCGAAAAGATCAGCGCTGTAATCAATATCAACCAGCAGATCATCTCCCAGTTGAGTGATATTCAGGGACACGGCATAGTTAGCATAGCGTACGGGCGATGTCATAAGAGCAGTCTGCAGCTCATGCATTTCTAAAGCGCAGTTCGGACGCTCCAGGTTGAAGCTGGTCATAAAAAGCGGAAACTGGGCTATGCCGCCGGGGCGGTTAAGCTTTTCTATCAATCGTGCAAAGGGATAATCCTGATGTTCATAGGCTTGCAGAAGCTGTTGCTTTACTCCGGCCAGATATTCCGTAAAAATGGGGTCATTGTTCAGTGTGCTGCGAATCGGCACATGATGGACACAGTAGCCCATTATGCTTTCGCTTCCTTCAAAGGTGCGACCGGAGACCACGAAACCAACAACGATGTCATCCTGATCGGTCAGGCGATGCAGCAATACTAGGTAGGCTGCGTAGAGGAGCATGAAAAGTGTTGCTCCCTGTATCCGGCTTAACACTCGCAGGTTCTGGGAAAGTTTTTCAGGCAGCTTTCGGCTGTGTCGCGCTCCCCTGTGGGGCAACATAGCGGGGCGCGGTCGGTCCGTCGACAGGTTCAGGACGGGAATTTCCCCGGAGAACTGTGCCAACCAGTAGGCCTCATCTTCTTTGCTCTTCGCACCACGGTTGTATTCCTCCAGCCAGCGTAGATAATCGCGGTACTGCCATGGCGATTCCAGTTTACAGGCTTCGCCGTGGCATTGCGCATTATACAGGCGACTTAATTCTTGAAATAGAATCCCGACCGACCAGCCCTCGAACACAGAAAGGTGATACACCAGTAGCAGGATATGTTCCTGATTTTCCTGACGGAGGACGTAAAACCGCAACAATGGTGGTCTTTCGAAATCAAAAGGTTCGCCGATCTTTTCCAGGATAAACGCAGAGATGCGCTGCTTTCGTTCCGGCGGAGCCAGATCGGTAAAATCCAGCAAGGGAATATCTACAGACAGTTTTTCGTAAATCTTCAGTTTGCTGGCTAAGCGATCCATGGCCGTTCGCATGGTTTCATGCCGATCCACAATTTTTTGAAGGGCCGTTTGCAATGCCTCCAGACGCAAAGGACCGCGAAGTTCTAACTGGATGGATTCGTTGTAAGAGGCGCCGCCGCTCTCCGAAATATCTGCCTGAAGCAACAGTTGTTCCTGCGCGGCACTCATGGGTGCGGTTTCAAATCGAACCGATTCCTCCGGTTTCTGTGTCCTTTGAATTCCGTTGCCGATCTGTTCGCTCTGTACGGAACTCGTTACGGACTTTGAATATTTTTCTTGAAGCGCATTTAAATGATGTAAGCCCGCTAGGACGGACTCAGCATCCACGCCAAAATCGATAAAACAGGCGATTTCATCTACGCCGATCGCCTTTAGTTTCTCAACAACCGGAGCACAATTATCCGGCGTACCGATCAGAGTTCGGGTCTGGAGATAGCTTTCATAAGCCGCTGACAGCAAATAATTCATATCATCGTCCGTCAGGCGTTTGAAATCGATCTGCATTCCGAGACTCTTCGTCAGGTTCTTAAACAATCCGACTGTGGACTTCAAGTAGTTATAAAAGGGCTGACGGGCCTTTTCAATTACTGCTTCCAGATCATTACCCAAATAAGTATGCACCAGAATTGTTACATGGCCTCGATGAGCGTGTCCGTTAGCTGCCAGGGATTCACGATACACTTGGATATTTCCGGCCAGTTTATCCAGCGTCTGACCCATCAGGTTGGTCAGAATGCCGGTGCCCAGTTCGCCGGCTTTGCGATACGTTTCCGGATTGTTCACTACCGTTAACCAGCACGGCAGTTCCCGCTGCATGGGCATAGGGTAGAGTTTTACGTCAATGAGTTTTCCCGAACCGTCCTTCAAATTCAAAGATTCACCGCGCCAGAATTTTTTTACGGTTTCGATGCCCTTGAATGTAAGTTCACGGTGCTTGCCGTAGGCCTCAGGCGAGAACACAAAGTCATTGGCATGCCAGCCGGATGCGAAGGATATGCCCACCCGGCCCCGCGAGATGTTATCCACCAGCGCCCATTCCTCGGCGATGCGAATGGGATGATGAAGGGGCAAAACCACACTCCCAGCCCGCAGCCCGATTTGTTCCGTCTCCCGCGCGAGTGCCGCGCACAGGACGGACGGGTTGGGTGAGATCCCGCCAAAGGAATGGAAATGTCGCTCGGGTACCCAAAGTGCCGCAAATCCGTTCCGGTCGGCAAAGCGGGCGCTTTCAAACAGGAGTTTGTATTTATCGCTATCAAATCCCGCTTCGTACGCTCCAAAATAATAGAGACTGAACTGTATGTCTTTCTTTAGACCAGAAAGCTGAATCGGTTCGGAACTCCGCGAAGCTCCCTTTGCTGGAGATATCTTTGCCAAGGATGGCTTCAGTCCCATTCGGCTCCAAGCGCCCTCGGTTGCATACGTCCACTCATTCCCTGAAGCATTTTCGTTGGTAAATGACCGGGCTGCCGGAGCTTCTGTTCCGGAAGTAGGGGGGCTTACGGGTTGCACTAGTTTTAAAAATTCTTTACTGTAGGTTATCTCACTATTCGTGTGCTGAGTAGATAAAGTAGTAGAGATAGGCATAGAGCCGACAGACAAGGGTGAGTTGGTCAAATTGTTTGATGTTTTCTCTGACCGCTTGCCACCCTTTAGCGATTTAGAGGGCAGTTCGGGCAAAAAACCTCCCTCTCGCAACTCCTCTACGCTATTTTTGACCGCCTGAATCACATAAGCAATATCTTCGTCGGTATGTGCGGTGGACAGAAAACAGTTGCGCCCTTCCCAGATATAAACACCTTTTTCAAGCAGGTGATAAAAGAGCAAATCCAGGTTCCCCGAAAAGGTAAAGCGAAACAGCGAACTAAAATGCACGATTCGGATGGGCACACCCTCGGCTTCAAAGTAAGTATTAAGAGTTTCGGCTAACTGCGATGTGCGTTGATTTAACTGCTGCTGAAGGGCGGAACCTTGTTTTTTGAGATGTTTAAGTACCGCCCGTGCCGCAGCCATCGCCAGAGGATGCTTGTTGAAGGTTCCTGCGAAAAATGTCTGTTCCGTCTGAGGATACGAGGCATCTCCATAGTTCCACAAACCCCCATCGATTCCATTCATGTAGGTCGCCTTGCCAGCTACGACCCCAATCGGCATTCCACCGCCAACAACCTTGCCATAGGTTGCAATGTCTGCTTCAATGCCAAACCACGTCTGTGCGCCACCAGGGTGGATGCGGAAACCTGTGAGGACTTCATCAAAGATTAGTGCTGTTCCTGCTGCTTGTGTCCATTGCCTTAACTGTTGTAAAAACTCTTTGGGTTGTAAATCGGGTCGGCGACTCTGCACAGGTTCAACCAGCACGGCAGCCAATTCGTGAGCATGGGCTTGCAAAATATCAATGGAGTTGGGATTCTCATAATCCAGCACCAGAACATCTTCAACTGTGTGCTGAGATACTCCTGGAGTGATCGGTACAGCACTGATTTGGCTGTTGGACACTGAAGCCAAAACTCCGTCAAAATGACCGTGATAAGAACCAGCAAATAGAGCAATTTTGGTACGACCTGTCACCGTACGTGCCAGACGTAGCGCTGTCATAACTGCTTCTGTACCTGAATTACAGAAGGTTACTCGCTCCATGCCTGTCAGTTCACAAATCAAATCAGCAACTTCACCCGCCAGATTCGACTGTGAACCGAATTTTATACCAAGCTTTATCTGCTCTTCTACGGCTTCAGTAATAAATGGTGCAGCATGACCAAAAAGAAGCACCCCAAACCCCATTGTGATGTCCACATACTCGTTACCATCCACATCCACTAATCTGGAGCCTTGCGCTCTCTCTCCAATGATGGGATAGAGCATCTCCTTGATAGAAAGGCGGAACCCTGCCACAGCTCTGCTGTCCGCTAGAACTGGGTGATAGGTTTGCTTTTGCCGTTTCGATTCCTGAGTGTGTTTGGTATAACGCACTATCAATGCCTCCAAGTGTTGCTGCTGACGAGGAGCTAAATTTTTCTTCGCTCCTGGCTTGATTGGTCTGAACGGGACGAATGGTTCAGCAGCCGTTTTTTTTTGATCTGCATTGGCTAATACATTCTGAAATGGAGCGTCAACTGACGATATCGAGTGATTGGGTAAGTCGAATGGCTGTGTCTTTAATGGTAGTGATCGCTCCGGCGACAAACGGCTATTACTCAAGACTTTTAGTTGTTGAGATATTACCTTAGAGACTACTTCTAGCTGCTGTGCCATGATGTGTTCTAGCCCAACCTCAGTCGTTACTTCCTCGTCTTTAATATCCGGTGTCTGATGCTGGCTTGTTTCTTTTGGTGCATTTCTCTCCGCTGATTGAGTTGTCTGCCCAGAGAACACCACTGGCTCAAACTTAGCTGGAGAGGAATTTTCCAAAGCAAACGCTGGAGGGAGGCTTTGATCTATATAAGTCGCCAGTGCGTTAATCGTGGCTAATTCTTCAAACAACTGTCGAATAGTCACTTTAAGCCCAAAAGTATTTTCAATGCCTCGAAGCGCCTCAATCAGGACAATTGAATCAGCCCCCAATTCCGTGAAAGGAGCATCAACGCTTACTTCAGAAGGGGTTAGTTGAAGCAAATCCGCCACAATGGAATGTAATGTTGAAAGGAACATATCCCGCCGCGACGTTTGGGAGGGCACATCAACCTGTGCCTCGGATACCTTTTCACCTGATTTCTTTCCATCCATAGGGAAGTCTCCTTCTTTAATCCAGTAACGTTTTTGCTCGAAGGGATACGTGGGAAGTGACAGCCGACTTCGCGAGTAGTCTTTATCAAATCCAATCAAATTGACATCCGCACCCTGCACATACAGGGCAGATAAGCTGTCCAGCAACACTTGCCAATCATCCTTCCCCTGCACCAGGGAAGGCAGCCAGGCGGCGGTTGCTTCCTGCTGGCACCGTTTGCCCAGGCTTGACAAGATGGGCTTCGGACCAACTTCTACAAATAGCTCATAGCCCTGCTCAAACAGGGTATTCATCCCCGCCATAAATCTCACTGCCTCTCGAGTGTGGCGTCGCCAGTAGTTGGCATCGGGAATATGTCCGGGCGGCAGTATCTGTCCAGTCACGTTGGAAAGCAGCGGAATGCGTGGAGCTTGAAACGGAATCTGGCTCGCCGTCTGTTCAAATGCATCTAGCATCGGCTCCATCAGCGGGGAGTGGAAGGCATGGGAAACTCTCAAATTTTTGGTATTGACCTCTTCTGCTTCCAGTGTGGCAATGACTGCTCTTACTGCCTGACGATTACCGGAAATCACTATACCCTCAGGGCCGTTAATGGCAGCGATCGCCACCTCTTGTAAGTAGGGTTGAATGGTTGCTCTCACCCTCGCCTCATGCGCAAACACCGCCACCATCTCTCCCTGTTGGGGCAGAGCCTGCATTAGACAAGCCCGTTCGGCAATCAGTTTCAGAGCATCTTCTAGGCTGAATACCCCCGCCACACAGGCGGCGACATATTCACCCACACTATGCCCCATGACAACGGTGGGTTCGATGCCCCAGGATTTCCATAACTCAGCTAGGGCATATTCCAGGGCAAATAAAGTTGGTTGCGTATAGGCGGTCTCATCCAGGGGGGAACTCTCGACTGTTGCTGGATACAGAACTTCGAGCAGCGGCTTTTCCAAATAGGGACGCAAAATTTCATCGCAACGGTCGAGGGTTTGCCGGAAGGTGGGCTGGGTTTCGTAGAGTTGGCGTCCCATGCCTACATACTGCGATCCTTGTCCAGTGAACAAAAACGCTATCTTGGGGCGCTTTCTGCTGGTAACCTGGCCACTAAGCAGTCCATCTGTCTCCCTCCCAGAAGCGAAAGCACCCAATGCCCCTTGCAATTGCATACTAGATTCAGTGATGACGGCCAGACGATGGTCAAAATGCGATCGCCCTGTATTTGCTGTGAAGCAAACATCTGCAATCGACACCGTAGGATGGTTAACCAAGAACTCCTTATAATGGCGTGCTAACTCCCGCAGGGCATTCTCACTTTTTGATCGCAGGGTTAGAAAATGCAGGGGGCGCTCAATTTCCCTGGTTACTGGGGTCTGTATTGGTGCCTCTTCCAGAACCACATGCGCATTGGTGCCGCCAAAGCCAAAGGAACTGACCCCAGCCAAGGCTAGACCAACCCTTTGTGGCCAAGAACCTAAAACCTGTTGAACTTGCAAAGGAAGCTTGTTAAAAGGAATATAAGGATTTGGCTCCCGAAAATGCAGGCTTGGCGGAATCTTTTGATGTTTAAGTGACAGCGCCACTTTAATCAACCCAGCAATTCCTGCTGCTGCTTCTAGGTGACCTATGTTGGTCTTTACTGAACCCGTAGCACAATAATTTTTAGGGAGGCGATCCTGAGCTAACACCTTTCCCAGAGCCTTCATCTCTATAGGATCTCCGAGGATCGTGCCCGTACCGTGAGCCTCAATGTACTGAACTTGACTTGGTGCGACTCCCGCCTGTCGATAGGCTTCCCGCAAAACAGATTCCTGTGCCCGTGGATTTGGAGCAGTGAGTCCATTGCTGCGTCCGTCCTGGTTAATTGCACTACCTCGGACAACAGCATAAATAGAATCGCCGTCAGCTTGAGCTTGTGATAATGGTTTTAATACAACTACGCCAGCCCCCTCGCCGCGAACGTAGCCATTAGCTCTAGCATCAAAGGTTTTGCAACGACCATCAGGAGCTAAGAATCCTCCTTTCGCGAAGCTCATTGTAACCCACGGTGATAGCATCAGATGCACACCTCCTACCAAGGCCATGGTACACTCTCCACTCCATAGACTTTGGCAAGCGAGATGAACTGCAACGAGGGAAGAGAAGCAAGCGGTATCAATTGCCATGCTTGGCCCAATGAAATCAAATACGTAAGATATACGATGTGCAGCGATGCAGTTATTGTTACCTGTAGGACCATAGGCATCAATGATGGAATTTCTAACTAGAAGCTCGTAGTAATCATAGCTAGAGATACCGATAAAGACGCCGGTTTGTGTACCTGCCAAATGTTCTGGAATCTGCCCAGCATCTTCTAGTGCTTCCCAAGCTACCTCCAGCAGCAGCCGCTGCTTAGGGTCTATGCTTACAGCTTCTCGTGGAGCGATACTAAAGAATTGAGGATCGAACTGATCTACGTGCTCTAGGAAACCACCCCAGCGGATATTCATCTCGTCTGGCTTCGCTGAGTCTGGGTCATAGAGTGCATTTACGTCCCATCGGCAAGGCGGAACCTCTGTAATGGCATCCACACCATCATGTAGTAGTTGCCAAAAGGATTCCGGATTCGCAGCACCAGGAAAGCGGCATCCTACTCCAATAATTGCAATCGGTTCTTTATCCTGTTTCATTTGTCATTTATTCTTAATATGTTGCCACGATCAATAACTGGCAATCAATCAGGGCATGAAGGTTACCGGAAGAGCTTTCAAACCTCTTAATGCAATATTTTTTCGCCACTCCACAATGTCTGTATGCAGCTTCAGATTAGGCAGCCGTTGAATAAGAGTGTTGATAGCGATTTGACCTTCGACCCGTGCTAGTGCAGCACCCAAACAATTGTGAACACCATCAGCAAAGGCGAGATGGCGGTTCTCGCTTCGGGTGAGATCGAGGTAATCAGGGTTGGGAAACTGAGCAGGGTCTCGATTGGCGGCACCCAGATAGACAATTACCTGCTCACCTGCGGAAATTTTCTTGCCGCCAATTTCAACATCTTCAATCGCTATCCGGGCAATTCTTTGAATGGGGCTATCGTAGCGCAGCAGTTCTTCTACAGCACTTTGGATGATTATTGGTTCCTGTTTCAGCTTTTCCAACTGCTCCGGATGACGTAGCAATGCGTACATTCCATTACCAATCAGATTGACTGTCGTTTCTTCACCTGTACCAAAGAGCAGTATACATACTGACAAAAGTTCATCATCATTGAGCTTGTATCTCGCTCTCTGGCAGTGATTAGAGCGCTAATCAGGTCTTGTTGTGGTTTCTTTTCCCGTTCTGCAATCAATTGGTGGAAGCACTCTGAAAACTTCAGTATCACCTCGTTCATGTGAGCTAAATTCTCCAGCGAATTTAACGGGTCAAGTATGCTAGAAAGGTCATTCGCCCACTGATAAACCTGGTTTTGAATTTCAACTGGTACCCCTAACATCTTGGATATCACCCGCACGGGCAGGGGGCGTGCAAGCTCGGAAATGATATCTATGCTCCCCTTTTGCTGAACGTTGCCGATCAACTCATCGACAATCTCCTGAATCTGGAGGCGCATACGTTCAATCATTGCAGGAGAAAAGGCTTTGCTAACCAACCCTCGCAGCCTAGTGTGGTCAGGCGGCTCTAAGTGCAATAACAATTTACTGCTGGTCTCTATCAATCCATTGAGATCTTTCTGCTGGTGTTTCAGATAAAGGTTCTTGTTTTTGAGCCGTTGGGGTAGGTTATCGCTCTGAAAACGAGGATTGCGCAAAACTGCCTTTACATCGGCGTAGCGGGTAAGTACCCACGAACCTAGGAAGTCTCGGTGTACGGGTTCTTCTGAGCGTAGGCGGTGATAGGCTGAATAGGGATCGGCGCGAAACTCAGGGTCAAAAGGATTAAATTTGAATGCTTTTGCTGCCCCTGATTTTTTTGTTTTTCCAGGATTAATAATCTCTTGGTTTGTATTAGCGATTGGTTCCATTTCACACACCTCGGGAAACACCAACTTGAAAAGCTGCTTCTGACAACTGGGATTCCGCTACTAGGTGCTGAGAAAGCGCCTCGATGCTGGGGTACTCCCAGAAAATAGTGGGTTCAAGTTGACAGCCTAGCCAATCCGCCAATTCACCTGTAAGGCTGATTGCTACCGACGAATCCAGACCGTAGTGGGCTACGGGTTCCCTAATGTCTATGTCATCCGGCTGCACTTTCAGGTATAGGGCCAGATGGGAAACCATCCAAGCTTGGATAGCTTCCTCTGACGGATCTGCCTTCAGCGATCGCGACAGAGAGTCGGGCTCGTTCTCGTCTGAAAAGGGCTGTTGCTGCGCGCCAGATGGCAACTGCTCCCACAAAGATTGGGCTTTTACCTGTAACTGTTGTAACTCTATTTGGCTTTGAGGATTTTGGATCCAATCTCCTACCATATCTAAACTTTTATCCAAAAACCCAATCCGACAGGCATGGCGCTGAATCTTGTTACTAGAAGTCTTGGGAATACTCCCTGTTTTGAGCAATAATATTGCATAAATTTCCAACTCGTGCTGCTGGGAAACCGCCTCACGAACAGCCCCAACCACCTCATCCACATTCAATTTCCGGAGGTAACTACGCTCAACCTCTTGAGCAATGACCAGCCGCTCTTCGCCCTCTACCTCCACCGAAAACGCCGCGCCGTAACCTGACCGCAGTGCCGGATGACTTTCATTTACCGTCAGTTCAATATCTTGAGGATAATGGTTGCGTCCCCGAATAATAACTAAATCCTTTAGCCGCCCCGTGACAAACAGCTCGCCGTTATGCAAAAATCCTAGGTCGCCAGTGCGCAGGAACGGACCCCCGACTGTATCTGCTAGGTAAGCATGGAAAGTCTGTTGGGTCTCCTCCGATCGCCTCCAATAGCCCCGCGCCACACTCGAACCTGACACCCAAATCTCTCCTACTTGGTCAGATAAACATTGGGTTAAGGATTCGGGGTCAACGACAACGATTTTCTGGTCTAACCAAGTCTGACCACAGGCCACGATCACCCGGACTCCCTCTTGCTCACTGGCAGTGGCAACTACCCGGTTCTGTTCAAGTGCTGTCCCCTTGACATGGTGAACAACGGGTGAAGCTGTTTTCAATCCCCCGGAAACTAAGCAAAATTCGGTCCGCCGCTGGTAGTCGCTTTGTAACGGGAAATAGCTAAGAGCCAGCGCAAAGGCTTCTGGAGAAACGCCACTGGCGGCATCAGAACCATCGAGGCACCTACATATAAAGGCTGCAGCACTCCGCCAATTAGTCCCATATCATGGTAGGGTGGTAGCCAAGATACACCTATGCTGTTGCATGTGTCCTCGAAACACTGATGAATCAGAGCCGAATTGTGCAGCAGATTGCCATGACTGATCATCACCCCCTTTGGCGTCCCCGTAGAACCCGAAGTGTACTGGAGAAAAGCCAGGGTGTCACTGCTCAATGTTGGTTCCTGCCAGTCTAAAGCCTGGTCCCTGGCGATGTTATCGGTTGGTAGCCAGCGTAACGCAGCTAATTCTGGATTCTGAGCAAATTGCTCCCTAATATTTGTCAACAGGGATGTAGTGGTGAGTCCCACTGCTGCCTGGCAAGAAGCAACAATCGTCTGTAGCCTAGACATATTATGATTACGCCGGGGTGGATAAGCAGGAATTGCCACAGCCCCGGCATACAAACACCCAAAAAAGGCGGCAATGAACTCCAGACCTGGTGGGTAGAGTAACAAAGCAAGCGAGCCAGTGGCTCCAAAGCTCTGAAGCTGGGTAGCGATCGCCCGAGCCTGCCGATCCAATTCTTGATAAGTCAGGCTTGAGCTTTCTGTTTCTCCATCCTGCAGAAAGGTAAAAGCTAATTGAGCAGGTTGGTATAGCGCTCTGTAACGCAGGATATCTACTAGTGTGGAAAATTTAAAATTATTGACAGAGCCGGACATATTATTTTTCCTACAGAATTAAAAGCTACCTACCTTGAGTTTCAGGAGATAAAGTTCCCCCTAGGTATTCAGCGGTCGCAATGGTTGATGCTAAAACCGCTGTCGTTCTGCCAGCCAACTTTCCAATGCTTTTCTACGACACCGTGCTGATTCTGCTAGTCTTTGGACATCTCTTTCTCGCTCTGACTGGAACAAGTCCACTATTTTTGCGGTTAAAACAAACACTGCTCTTTGTTTCACCACAGTAGGGACACTTGAGTGATGAACTTGCCATATACAAAGAGGTTTCCAACCGTGTGATATTGGTTGTTCTATAGCCATAGCCTTCAAGTTTAGAGGCTCCTGGATAGCACAATAAGCCTTGTTAGTTTCGCTGGCAATTTTCTTGAATTTAAGCATTTCAGCTTCTAGCTGATTACCCAAAGCGTTGATACGAGCAGCCAGAGAAGTTAGCTGTTGAATTCCTTGAGCAATCTCACCCTTTAGAGCCTGTCGCAGTTGCTCTTTTTGTAGTTCCGCTAGCTCCTTTTGTTGTTTGGCTAGAGCAGCTACGTCGTCTTGCAACTGGGTCAAATCAACATATTCATCAATTTCAAGTTGTTTAAATTGAATTTGAGACATTGGGAAAAGTGGAAAATAAATCTTGTAATAAATAGTTGGCTTGAACGATTTTAAAAGAAAACTAGCTCCCTAAGAACGCTGTCATAATGAACAATAAAATATATAAGATGTGGTTCCAATAGCTTATCCTTTGATGGGGCTAACACTTCCTTGGCTCTTGTATCTGCTGAACTGTGCTGCGACCCACCGTTCTCCAGGCGTGGGGAGTCGTCCCGTGATGTTGACGAAACTGGCGGAAGAAATGAACCGCACACTGATAGCCTAATGCTTGTGCAATCGCCTCCACTTTTTCATCGGTTTCCAAGAGCAAGGAACGTGCTGCTGCCATGCGGCGTAAGATAATCCAGCTTTGTACAGTTTGTCCAGTTTGGCGTCCCACCAAGTTAGTAAGGTAAGTTGAAGAGTAATCAACTGCAAGCGCCACGTCCCTCAGGGTAATTGAGCGGTGATAATTAGCCTCAATGAAGCGGAAGACCTCACTCAACTGGGGTTCGGACGGAAAAATCGACTTCGAGACAGCCAGTTTTGTAGTTTCAGCTTCCGGTGCTTCTGCAACTGACTGAAACTGTGAAGTATACCACTTGCGGAGGTTGGCTCGTTTTTCCAAGCAGGCTGCGATCGCCCCTAGTAATTCCTTTACCGTACAGGGCTTAGTAAGATAGTCATCCGCTCCCATCTCCATGCCTTGGCGGATTTCAGCCTTAGTACCCTTGGCAGTGAGAAAAATGAAGGGAATAATCGCTGTGACAGGGTCTTGACGCAGCGTACTTAGAACCCCATAACCGTCGAGTTGGGGCATCATAATGTCACAAATCACCAAATCAGGCAACCCATCCTGTGCCCGCTGGACACCGACAAGACCATTTTCAGCACCGATAGTGTGGAAACCTTCAGCCTCAAGGGCTTCTATAAAGAGGTCTCGGTTCTGTGCCGAATCTTCAATCACCAGAATTTTTTCCATTGTCTCTCCTACCATTTACATACTGTGCGTGATGTACTTAAAAATTTAATAGATGGGATGTCAGAGGTATGGGTAAAGTTGGTAAATATTGGCGTATCCCGTGTAAATCAGCGCTCACACAAGCTCGGCAGCGATTAGGAGCAAGAGTAATGAGCGATTTATTTCATCGGTTGGTAAGACCAATGGGCACAACTGAAACCTTAGAGGCATTTTTAAATGGGCTACGAATTGTATACTAAAAACGGGTTGGAGCTTTACTTTTAAAATCCCTAAGAGATTAACAGGCAAAATTTACTTTGCCTAGGCAAAAGTCCAGCAATCAGCCGTTTTTAGTATAGTTATCGATGGTATTTGTTTCGATATTCCAGACAGTAATGAAAATGCCAGAGTTTTTGGTCGTCCCAGCAGCCCCCTGGGACATTCACTTAGAGTCTGTCAAGAAACAACTTTTACAATTTGCCGCCTAAAAAGCTTACTGAGAAAGCATTTTAACTAAAAAGAAAGAAGATTGTTTTGTGACAAGCTCTTAGAGGCTGTTTGAAAAGTAATTGGCTGTGATTTTAAGTACTTCTAGATCCCCCCTAACCCCCCCCCTTAAAAAGGGGGGAACCGGAATCAAAGTCCCCCTTTTTAAGAGGAATTTAGGGGGATTTATAACGTTTTGCTACTAACAATAGGACTTTTCAAACATCCTCTTAGGCTGTTGCGATACTCTTCATCTTTTCAAGCGCGAACAATATCGATATTTTCTTGTGACATAAAGTTCTCCTAACTGAACAATTCAAATTTCAACGTTGTTTTGAGAGTCAAAAGCTGTGGCAAGCTGCTAGATAAACTTTTGCTGTTCGCCTTGCTTTTTGCCTCTATTATGTTGTCGTACCGAAAATTAAATTTTTCGCAGAATTTATGAATTCTTGCTATTATTCTACCTTTAGATATAAATGTTGCATAATTTTATAAAAAATAAAAATGGTTATATTAAACTTCTAAAACAGCTTCAGTGGTAGGACTTTCGATGTAAAAATGTAACCATAAATTTAGTTATTTCCTACAACTAAATTAATTGTTGATACTTATTTCGGTAGATATAAAATAAAATTATATTTTTATTAATAATTATTATCACAAAATTTTATATTAAATTTGTGCATTTTCAAGAAATACATTCGGTGGGGTGAGAAATAGGAATAAGTTCCAAACCAAGAGCCTGAGCTTTTTGCCGAAGGTTTTTGAGGATCATTTGGTACTTTTGCTCATAGTAGTCCATATCAGGATCAGAGTATTGCCCAACGCTTGTCCACATTTGGTATGAACAGTTAAATGGTTAGAAATTTTTTCTGAATTCCGCGAAAAACTTGAACTTGAGTCTGATAACTTTAGTGAGATAGTTAGAGTTGTGATGAAATCGGGCCCCTAGCTGTCTAATTGGTATGTAAAGCAGGTAAGCTGAAAAAGGAATCTACCAGCAGCAAAAGAAGCGTGATAGTAAAGAAGCCACGTCATCGCCCACAACGAAGTTTTCTTGATGCCCAACGTATAATTGTGGAATGTGAGTTAGATAAGTGTATCCATTGTAACAAAAATTTAGTTAACCGCAGAGCCTGGCATATGCGTAAAACCGTTCAAACCATGAGTGGAGCAGTGTTTGTAGCAGGTAAAAGCAAAGAATGTAAGAATCAGATCTGTACGCACTTTAATAAACACTACTACGCAAGTGGCGTATTGAAGTATAGCTTGCCCAGTAGTACTTATGGTTTAGATGTGCTGGCATTTATAGGTTGGCAACATGAACATGAACATCAACAGTTAATTGAGATCCAAGAAAAGTTAAACCAACGTGGGATCGAAATTAATGAGCGGAACGTAGGCAAGCAAAACCCTTCAATTTCTGGCACTGTTGGGTGGAACGATTGCACATACGCACTCGAAATTAGCTGCCACAGCCGATGAACATGGCGGTTTGATTTGGGCAATAGATGCCCTACAGGCAGAGGGTCATGGGACTTTGTTATACGTACTATATGAAGTATTAAGTGGTACACTAGTCAGTGGAATTCAGTTACCCCAGGCACAAACACAACGGTTAATTGAGTGGCTGCAACCATATCAGAAGTTGCCTTATAAAGTGCTGGCAACTTTGTCAGATGGAGAAAAATCAATCATCGCTGCAATGAATTCAAGTTGGCCAAATGCACCACATCAGCGTTGTCAAGCCCACTTTCTCAACAATTTGAGTGGATCTGTGCTGCCATTAGATACAAAGCTCCGACAACAATTAAAGGCAGACTTAGATAGACTGCCAAAAGTCCCTGAGTACTCAGAAAGACCCCAAGACCCAAGGTCCGAACAGCAGCAAGACAATACCCCCTTTTTTCAGAAATTCCCTATTTGTACCTACCTGAGTTCGATGTAAATAAAAAGTCTAAAAGTGAGTAATAGCATGACTTTTCTCAATAAGAATTGGTTGTTGAAAATAAAGGGTCACGCTAAAAAGTTTTCAAAAAATTAATTTTTTGAAATA
>JAHHHS010000084.1 GCA_019359215.1 Nostoc indistinguendum CM1-VF10
TTGGTTAATTTGATGGCAGGGCTTACTGCTTATACCTATTTGCCCAAAAAACCATCTATTGACATTTACCCAAAAGACTTACCTGCATTGCCTCCTGCTATTTTTTAGTTCTGTCGAACTCACGTTATCCTGACGGATAAGTGTAGGTATTTCACTATCAGAAATTGAAGCAGCTTTAATTGCTTGGTTTATACCTCTGCAATAGCCAGCTTCAAGTTTTGGAAAATCAGTTTTATTTAATTAAGATTAAGTTTCAGAAGACTGGCGGATTTGCTCTAAACTTCGGTTGAGCCAGTCTTCATACCACTCATAAAAACTTAAAGGCTGCTCCTCATTGCTATTTGGATAAGAATCTTCAGAGTTGATGTCATGGAAAGCATGGCAAAAACTCAAACAAGCAGGATATATTCCATTATCATTAGTACGATCATCTATCCAGATTTTTCCTGACTGCTCACCAGTAATAACTAACATCCCATAAATTCCACAACCATAATTTGTAATTGTGAGAGTACCGTGAATAAATTTATCGTCGAAATAGGCATTATTGTTGGGAACAAAATCCATATTGTCCTTGATAATTAAATCTAAATCATTCCATGCCTCTGTCAAAGGAAATGGTTTAGAGAGAATTTCGTAGTTATCTCGGTATACTTTTTCTGGGATGACATCTTCAGATTCAATTCCCGATAGTCCAGATAAGCCGTATCCTGGCCCCGCACCACCATTACCAATTTCCAACAGAAAGTTTTTATATTCACTTGGTAACTTAATATTGTATCTAGATTCAAACACTTGAATATCTTTGCTACTCAAGCAAGGTTTGAATTGATACTGGTGTGATTCTGAGCCAAAAACCTCAAATGTAGCGTCTAAAATAGCTAATTGAGCTAACTTTTTCTTTAATTGCAAAACTTTATTCATTATGCGTTCTAGATTTTAATGGTGACGCTGCGATATTTTAGATATGGGCCGCTTTTTGCGTCTATGCTGATGCTGAAGCCAGAGGTAGTATTAAGGGAAGAATGAATTAAGCTTTGCTTGTAATGACTCTGGCTGAAACTCCAAACTACAAAAATTCTAACAATCCTTTTCTCTCCCTCAAGTATGAAAGCGCCTTGGAATCTCTAGGCGATGACTATTACGACGAGGTTGCAGCAGAGGAATTTCCCCAACACCTCCTGCGTTGGCGTAACGATGCACTATTACCCCGCTTGGGTTTAGACCCCCAAGTAGTCAAAGACGAAGACTTTATCACAGCCTTTGGCAAATTTCAGGGGCGTAAACCCTTGTTGGCACTGCGTTACCACGGCTATCAATTTGGTGAATATAACAGACAGTTAGGTGATGGTAGAGGCTTTCTCTACGGACAAGTACGCGCCACTGATGGCGAATTGTACGATTTTGGCACAAAAGGCTCTGGGAGAACGCCCTACTCCCGTGGTGGCGATGGTATGCTCACACTCAAAGGTGGGGTGCGGGAAGTTCTGGCTGCGGAAGCACTACACCACTTGGGTGTACGTACCTCGCGCTGTCTGACCATGATTGAAACAGGTTTACCCCTCTGGCGGGGAGATGAACCTTCGCCTACTCGCTCATGTGTGATGATTAGAATGAGCAGTTCTCATATTCGGTTTGGCACTTTTGAGCGACTGCATTTTTTCCAGCGTCCAGATTTAACTAAGAAGTTATTAGACCACGTAATTGAGCAGTATTATCGACACTTAAGTGCTGAACAAAATAAATATGCCTTGTTTTACGCCGAATTAGTGAAACGAGTTGCAGAACTAGTAGCGCAGTGGATGGCGGCTGGCTTTTGTCATGCAGTCCTAAATACTGACAATATGTCGATTACGGGAGAGAGTTTTGACTATGGCCCTTATGCGTTTATCCCAACTTATAACCCATCCTTTATAGCTGCATATTTTGACTATTATGGACGCTATTGTTACGGTAATCAACCAAGTATTTGTCAGTTAAATTTACAAATGCTCCAGGAACCTTTAAAGGCGATTATCGATAAAGACGAAATGGAAGCTGGATTAGCAATGTTTGCTGAGTATTATCAAGCTGAATACAGTTCTTTGATGTTGAAAAAGTTAGGTTTTGAGGATTTGCCACATCCACAAGCAGGGGAACTGTTGAATCTAACGGTTGAATTTTTGAAAGATAGCCAAGTTGGTTATCACCAATTCTTCTATGAGATGGCTCGAACTTTTTCATCGAAATGGCGAGATGAACCAGGTTTTGTACTAGATAATTCAGATATTGTGCCAGTACCGGGAGCGTCAGGAATTTTTGATGATTGGTGCATACTGTATCATAAAATTTTGAATGATTTGGAGAGCGATCGCATTGATGTAATTGCCCAAACTCTAACTGTTCATAATCCCAAAACGGCATTATTAAGACCTGTGATTGAATCTATTTGGGAACCAATTGCTCAGGAAGATAATTGGCAACCTTTTTATGACTTAATCAAGGATATTCAGTCTAGAACACCGATTCAGTATTCAGAGTCATGACGAAAAACTTGGGTTTCTTTTAGGCGCTAGAAGGAAATTGTGGTTGAACTGACCTAAAAATCCGGTTTTCAACCTCGCGTTTTATTAGTGAATCGGTGTTCTAGGAGATAGTTAGTTAGCAAAGGGGCATTGGGCATGGGGCATTGGGCATTAGTTATTTCTCCCCTGCTCCCCTGCCTCTAACTAAATTGCTGGGCATAAAACCGCGCATAGCGACGCTCTAGCGCTAATAATTCTTCATGGGTTCCCGATTCAACTATTTGTCCCTGTTCGAGAACTAAAATACGATCGCACCTCCTAACTGTCGATAAACGGTGAGCAATAATAAATACTGTCCGTTTTTCCATCAGTCTTTCCAGCGCTTCCTGTACCAGTGCTTCTGACTCAGAATCTAATGCTGATGTCGCTTCATCAAGAATCAATATTTGGGGATTGAGTAGAACAGCACGAGCGATCGCAATTCTTTGTCTTTGTCCACCTGATAAGTTTACCCCACGTTCACCCACCCAAGTCTGATAACCTTTTGGCAGTTGGGTAATAAACTGATGAGCATTAGCAATTTTCGCCGCCTCTTTAACTGCTTCCATATTAAAAACATCTTGTCCAAAGGCGATATTTTGGGCAATTGTCCCCGAAAACATGATGGTTTCTTGAGGAACAATCCCAATTTGTCGCCGCAGGCTATGCAGCTTGACATCTCGAATATCAACACCGTCAATCAAAACTTGACCAACCTCTGGGTCGTAAAAACGGGGGAGAAGGTTGACAAATGTGGTTTTACCAGCACCAGAAGCACCCACAAGAGCGATCGCTTCACCTGGCGATACTAATAAACTGATATCTTTTAATACAGGTTCACCTGGTTTATAGGCGAAGGAAATATGACGATATTCTATTTTGCCTTTGACTGGGGGGAGAGCGATCGCATTGATCTTTTCGATCACCGTTGGCTGAATTGCCATCAATTCAAAAACACGGTCAATAGATGCTTCACCCTGCTTAAATTCGTTGTAATTATTAGTAGTATGACCGATGGGATCAATTAACAGCGCCGCCGCCGCCAGATAACTGAAAAAATTCGCCACTGTCAAGTTACCTTGGGAAATTTGCCACGCTCCCACAATCAGTAACGATAACGCACTTAAGGCTTCCAGAAATCCGATGGTGGGAATTTGAATTGCTTTCAGACGTTCGGCTGAGTATTTTGCTTTAAGACTGCGTTCTGCTTCATGGCCAAAGCGGGCGATTTCGTAATTTTCGGCAGCAAAAGCCTGTACCAACCGAATACCGGTGAAAATTTCTGAGAGGATAGCTGATAAACCCGACACGCGATTTTGACTTTTTAAGGAATATTTGCCCAAGCGTGCACCAAACCAGCCAACTAAAATACCCATCAGCGGTACAACTATTACTGTTGCTAGCGTCAGTTGCCAATTCAGGTAAATCATGTAAATCGGAATTGCTAGCAACTGCAAAATACAGGGGATAAAGTCGTGAAATACTTTATTTACAACTTCGCCAACGCGGTCAACATCTTCGGTGAGGCGGTAAGATAAATCACCTGCTTTTGCCGTTTCAAAATAGCTGAGATTTAGCTTTTGAAGATGTGCATAGACTTGCTGACGGAGATGAAAAGCAACTCTTAAAGCAGCTTTTGCCATGTACATATCTTGTATAGACTGAAACAATCCTCTAACGAGAAATACTAAAGCACAACTGCCAGTTATTTGAGCGATCGCTACTACATTACCTTGTGCAAAGGGAGTTGCCAATTTACCAGCAAGATTTATCAGCACTAATGTTGCCAGCACGTATCCCAAGCTCCCAACAAGTCCCTTGGCGATGGTTTTCCACTGGAGTCGGATATAAGGCAGCAGTTGCCAATAATTAGAACGGGTTTTCAAGCTTGAACGTCCACAACGATATCTTCCTTTGTTTGACGCTATCAGTTTTTGGTGAGTTTCTGAACAGTTAACTCATTAGTTACAAAAAGTGGCGTTGCTAAACCAGAATATATCGATAATTCTCCGTTCTTCATTAGAGATGGACTACATTTATTTAGCTACGACTCAATGTTGAATATCTTTGAAGTGTTTGAGTTTGAGCGTTAGTATCGCGGGGTATAGGCCAAAGTTTGATGGTTTCGTCACCACTGCCACTTACTAAAGTTTGCCCATTCGGGCTAAAAGCAACAGACCATACAGACTTGGTATGTCCTGCAAGGTTAGCAAGGAGTTTGCCACTAGCTAAATTCCAGAGCTTAATTGTTGTGTCATAACTACTACTGGCTAAAGTCTGTCCATTAGGACTAAAAGCAACAGACCATACAGCTTGGGAATGCCCCGTTAGAGTGTGCAACAATTTGCCATCACCCAATTGCCACAGTTTAATGGTTTTATCCTTACTGCCACTGGCAAGGGTTTGCCCATCAGGACTGAAGGCAACAGAAGATACTTCTTGAGTATGCCCTGTCATAGTCTGTATGAGTGTGGGGCTAGGAGTGTTTAGCTGCCAAATTCTAATGGAGTTATCTCTACTGCCACTGGCTAACTTCTGGCTATCAGGGCTAAAAGCAACAGACTTTACCCAGCCTACATTCTGGAGTGTAAATTCTTTGCCTGTGTCCAGATTCCAGAGCTTAATAGTATTGTCAGCACTGCTACTAGCAAGCAATTTTCCATTGGCACTCATAGCAATTGCTGCTACATCGTCTCTATGCCCATCAAGGGTACGGATGAGAGTTCCTGTTTCTAGATTCCACAGTTTAAATAGAAGTAAGCTAGGCATTTTAGATCGTAAATAAAGTAAGGGCTAGTATTTTAGCAAGACAAGTTTACTGGGCAATTGAAGCCAAAATGCTAATTTAAAAAGTACTTGAAGTTTGCTACTCTATGCAAAAATTGATTAGCCGACTACCTACTAAATATTTATCAAAAGGTAAAGCAGTATAGTCTTAAAAATTTTCTTCATGAGCAACTGTTATTCGCGCAACGTTTCCGTTATGAAAAGTGCAGAAGCGAAGACGATTTGAGTCCGTTAATTTCCTTTCCATAGCTATATTTTTTGTGTTTTTCTACTTACTTAAATCTATAACTGAACCGCTTAATAACTTGTTTACATTGTAGTATGACTACTTGGAGGTTAATAGTACCCTAGAGGGTACTATCTCTAACTGCGATTTTTTTGGGATGACGCAACATTAGGGATTTCCACATAAAAATGTCCTATCGCTTTAAGGGCAGGGAGCAGTATTGGGGAAAGTCGTAGTGAAGTCCAGAAATTGGATAATTTATTTTTTGGAGTTCCCTTAACAAAATAGCCCCGTCGCTTCTCTACGAGATGCTGTACGTAACTTGTTACCGAAAAACCATTGCATTAAAGTGCTTATACCAATTCACGAAAAGCCTGATACATATAGATTTATCGTAAGGACATGGCATTGCCCATTGGGCTTTTTGCTTTTTTTCATAAAAAAAGCCCCCCCCTCGCTTGCGCGGGGAAGGGGTTGGGGGTAGGATTAGCCTAATATCCGCCTTCTTCTTCGTATTCTGGCTGTCTTTCTTTAACTTTCTTGGGAATATTTACAGGCTTCGGCACATCCTCCCAAGCATCGCCCTCTACGTCGTCATAATCATCGTATTCATCAACGTATGGCTTGCTGTAGGGCTGGGCTTCATATTTTAGCGGTTGCGGTTGTTGATACCTGTCGTTGCCCGTTGCTTCGCTCCAGTTATCTTCTTCCTCGTCTTCTTCGTATTGAATAGATTCATACTGCCGCGCCTTCATTACCTGACGCTGTGGCCTTTCTTCTTCCACATAGTCTTCTGTCCATTCTTCTTCCCGCGCTACGGGTTCGGGGGCGCGAACTTTTTGCCTGGGTGGCTGCAATGGCATTCCAGGGGGCAGTTGATTGGGTGGTGCAATTGTACGCGGTGGAGTATAGCCGTATTCTTCTTCTATATCTCGCTCCCAAGGTGCTTTGCCGATACCAAGGCGCTCTAGCAAACCAACTGTCAACTGGTTTACTCGTTCTTCGGCTCCCTCAAACACAATCAACCGATTGGGGCCAGTGCTGACAATTTCATCGACTGAGAACTCGTAAGTGCTGAGAAATTGATCGGGAATTTGGGGCAATCCTAAAGAAGCGATGGATATGGAGTTAAGCTTCCCGGTTTCGCCGTTGAACTTGAAGCCCCGAACTTTGCCTAATACTTCACCTGTTTCTGTAATTACTTCCCAGTTAATCAGATTACTGAGAGATTCAACTTCGATATCTTCAATTACATCTTCGTTATCAACCAGGATGACATCACCAATCTGGCTGATGTTGTTGAGGTACATATAGCGCGGTATGCCCGAAATAGAGATCAGGCTGTCTCGCAAACCAAGAGCCACAACCTCTCGTTGATCAATATCAACCCAGACTTGACTGATGATGCCTAGCCGCTTGCCGTTGTCGCGGGTAATCACCTGGGTATTTAATATGTCGGAACGTCTAATTATCTGTTCAGAGGTCATTCTATACCGAGTCCTGATCTCCAATCCGGTTTATATATACACTATTATTAACAAAAACTCAAGCAGGTGTATTGGATGATTGTAACTTAATCCCCAAAACTTGAGTGTAAGCTCCTCGTGCTTGAGTAACACCAATTGTGCGTTCGGCTGATTCTATCATCGGACGACGCAAACTAACAACTATAAATTGCGCTTGTTGTGACTGTTGTTTAATCATTCTAGCTAATCGTTCTACGTTTGCCCCATCTAAGAACATATCGACTTCGTCAAAGGCGTAAAAGGGCGATGGGCGGTAGCGTTGGAGAGCAAAAATAAAGCTTAAGGCTGTAAGCGATTTTTCTCCCCCAGACATGGAAGCTAGGCGCTGTACAGGTTTACCTTTGGGGTGCGCGACTAAATTCAGTCCACTGCTAAAGGGATCTTCAGGATTTTCGAGTTGTAAATAGCCGTCGCCGTCTGAGAGAATGGCAAAAATTGATTGAAAGTTTTCGTTAACAGCATCGAATGCTTCTTTAAAAGCAAGTTGTCGCAATGTGGTAAAGTTTTCAATCCGCAAAAGTAATTCAGTGCGTTCCCCTTCTAGTGTTTCTAATTTTTGCGTGAGTTCTTGGAGGCGGTTTTGGGTACGTTCGTATTCTTCCAAAGCCAGCATATTCACAGGTTCCATTGCCTGTAAGCGTTTGGTAAGCGATCGCAATTCTTTCTGCAATTCTTCCAAATCTACTTTATCTGGAACTTCTGGTAAGGGATTTGGTAATTCTGCTCCTACATCCCGCAACTGGCTTTGCAGTGCAATTAGTTCCTCCCGCCGCTTCTCTTGGGTTTCTTTGAGTTTTTCGATTTCCCATTGCAATTGTTGTTGGCGCAAAAGATGCGATCGCACTTCTTGTTCTGTAGCGTCGCGTTTTTGCTTCTCTTCTCCCAAATTCTGTTCCATTTGACTCAGCGTTGCGCGGGTTTCGGCAATTAAAGCGCTGAGTTCTAAGTGTTGAGTAGTGAGGGAAGTTAGTTGATTTTTTCGTGCCTCTTGCTCACGATGATATTGGGAAATTCGCTCCTCCCCTTCTTGGATTTTTTCTTGCAATCGTTGTTGCTGACTTTCCAAATTTTTTAATCTTTGTTCAGCTTCGCGTAACGCTGTCTCCCGTTGTTGCAATTGTTGCTCTTGAATTTTAATTGTCGCTTGGATTTGTTGCCATTCACTTGGAGTTTGGGAAGCTTCCAACTCTGCTAAAGCGTGTCGCAATTGTTGCAACTGATTTTCTTGCCCCGGTAATTCTTGCTCTAAAATTTCCAATCGGGATTGAGCAGTGGCTAACTTTTCGCTATTTTGTGTGAGTTGCGATCGCGTCCCCTCTAATTGTGTTGTTAAATTTTTAATGTCTTTCTGCAATTGTTCCAATTGCAACTGCTGTTCGCGCCGCGCCTGACGCGCTTCTGCTAGTTCCTGCGTCAGTTTTTTGGCTCTAGCTGACAAAGTTACGATCGCTTCTGTACAACGTTCTAAAACTCGCTCAATATCCACCAAGCGAGTTCTTAAAGCGATCGCTTCATCAGATTCCGCTGCTTCTGTATTGCCAAACCGCAACGCCGAACGCTGGCTGTTACTACCACCAGTCATTGCACCACTGGTTTCCAGAAGTTCCCCGTCTAAGGTGACGATGCGATATAATCCTAAATTTTTCCGCGCCGCCTCAAGGTTGGCAAATACTACGGTGTTACCAAAAACATAGCTAAATACATCTTTGTAACGGCGATCGCAATCGACTAAGTTAACAGCATAGTTAACGAAGCCATTAGCAAAACGCAGCGTTGCATCTTGAGTAAATTTGGGAGCGTGAATTTTATTCAGGGGTAAAAAAGTCGCCCTCCCTGCACGCTTCTGTTTGAGCAATTCAATTCCTGCTGCGGCGATGCTGTCATCTTCTACCACAATATGTCCCAAGCGTCCACCGGCAGCCATTTCTAAAGCTAGCTGATGACGGGCTTCCACCTTTGCTAACTGCACAACTAAGCCACAAAGTCCAGGCATTCCCGATTGTAAAATGACTTTACTGGCTTGGGTTCCTTGGACTTCCTGCTGTGCTTGCGTTTGCGCCTCTATTTTATCCAATTGGCGTTGTTTTTCGCGTTGTTCAGAAAGTAACCGCTTTTGGGTTTCCTGTTGGATTTGTAATTCTTGTTCTGTGGCTGAGAGATTTTGAGCTAAATTTTGGATGGGTTCGCTAGAGGCGTTAAATTCGGTTTCAACTCGACTACACTCGGCTTGTTTTTGGGCTAATAGCGGTTCATCGCGTTCAATTAACTGGGTTTGCTCCTGAATAAGTTGCTGTAACTGATTATTCCGTTCTGTGAGTTGCGCTTGTTCGGTGCGTTGCGGTTCTAGAGTTTGCAGCAAAGTTTCAATTTGACGGTTGAATGCCGTTTGTTGCTGCACCCACGCTTCCGAAGCCGAGGCGATTTCTGCTGCTGCTTCGCGGGAGGTTTGTAGCGCTTGCTGCGTCTCATCTCTTTGCTGCTGACAGTAGACAATAGATTGTCTCTCTACAACTTGTGTTTGGGCAATTTCTTCAAGGGAATGACTGTGTTTTTGAATTTCTTGCTGAGTTTGAGCGAGACGCTTGGCAGTTTCTTGAGAAGCCGTTTCTAATTCGGTTAGCTGACGCTGGAGTTGTTTACGTTCTGCTTCTTGAGTGGCGAGGGTAGATTGTACCGCCAAAAGTTCCTCTTCTCCCAATGCTTTGACATGGGCATTGAGTTGTTCAAGTTCAGCAGTTTTTTGGACGATTTGGGAATTTAGATTTGTGAGTTGGGTAGTGAGTTCACTAGAATTGCGATCGCCTGTTTGAATTTCGTTAACTAACTTTTCTTGTTGTGCTTGTAGCGATCGCCATGATAAAACAGCTTCCCAGGATTGTTTCGCCAGAAATTCCGTGCGGAGTTTTTGATATTTCTCTGCTTTAGCGCGATCTTGGGAAAGGCGATCGCGCTGTGCAGTTAATTCTGTCTCGATAATCCGACAGCTATCTTCCTTTTCCTTTACCTCATCTAAAGTTGATTTGGCTTGGATGATTTTGCGATCATACGCCGCTACCCCAGCCAATTCATCAATAATTTCCCGCCGTTCCCGCGCATTCATCGAGATAATGCTGGTAACATCCCCTTGTAGCACGACGTTGTAGCCTTCAGGATAAACCCGCAGGTTACTTAGTTCCTCATGCAACTCCGTCAGCGTGCAAGGTACACCATTGATATAGTAATTCGACGTGTAACTCCCTTGGTGAGTGACTCGCAGCCTTCTAGTAACACTCCACTCTCCCGATTTTGGATTTTGGATTTTGGATTTTGGATTTTCTTCCCCTGCTTCCCCTGCCTCCCCTGCTTCCCCTACCTCCCCTGCCTCCTCTGCTTCCTCAGTCTGCGCCTGTGCAGCTTTCGGTGGTAAATCTTCCCCCGACAAATCAAAGGTGACTGTGACGCTAGCTTCAATAGAAGCGCGTCCTTTAGACGTTTGGGTGTTATTTACTAAATCTGGCAAGCGATCGGCTCGCATTCCCTTAGAACTGGAGAGTCCGAGGCAAAATAACAGTGCATCTAGAATATTAGATTTACCCGAACCATTTGGCCCAGATATGACAGTACACCCCGGTAGCAAAGGGACTGAGGTAGTGCCACCGAAGGATTTGAAGTTCGTAAGTTCCACGCGCTTGATATGAACCATAGGCGCTGGTTAACTGGGCTAATGAAGAACAAGTGTATCAACTAATTAAAAATTCGCAAGAGGGTAGGGGAAAATTAGGGATTATTGTAGACGTGTAGCGGCTTGCCGCAGGCTACCGCAGAGAAGGTAGGAGAATTATCGTTCAGAGAAGACACAATAGAGTTAGCACAAGCACGAGATTTCATTACAGGCGCTCAAAAGCAACTAGATCAAATCATTCGCGCCTAAATTCTATAAACCACTCTTTATGATCGTTAAGTGTTAACTGTTGACGGTTAACCGTTATCAGTCATCAGTCATCAGCCTTCATGTAAATGTTCAAGTTAAATGCGTAACAGCTTACTAATGAACTCACGCTTATTTAGGCAAAAAAACAGGGCTTACACAAATGTAAGTCCCTGTTTAGCTTTTATACCGATGTTAACTGATAACTTCAGTTATTCTTTTATGGCTTCATAGCTTCAACTTTTGCTTCCACCTTTACCGTTTTCACACCTTGAACTTCTTTAACCAAGGTTTCAGCTTTCTGGAGTTCTTCAGCAGAAGTTGCTGTGCCTTTGAGGATAATTTCATCCTCTTTGTTTTCAACTACTAACTTATTATCTGGTAAGCCTTTGCTCAATTTTTCGCTAACTTCAGTTTTTAAGTCACTCTTAGCTTTTGTTGTTGCCGTTTTTTCAGAATCGGTTTTAACTTTAATATTTGTGCTAGCTGCTAAAGGAGTTATTTCTTTTCCTGGAATTTTAGCAGTTTGATTTATCTGAGAAGCTGGTTTTGCTAGTACTTGAGCGGCTTCATTTGTAGTGCTAGGAGTTTCGGAACCAGTTTTAGGAGCCTCTTGACAGCCAAAAGCACCAACTACCAAAATGCTGCTAACTAGTAATGGAATTAGGTTTTTCATTATCTTCTCCGAATTGAGTATTTGAAGCGATTAATTGAAGTGTGTGTCATGGTGAGGAGCAAGATGTTAAAAATCAATTAAATGTGAAGTAGCAAAAGTGCCCAAGCAATCGCTCAGGTTACTAACTAAAAATTGAAACTTAGACGGTTTCTTGAAGCTAAGGTTTTGCTGCCAGTTTTAAGAAATGCCAATTCAATTTTCCTGACGGCTGCTAACTAGGATGGCTCTGCATACAGCCTGTAGCTCTCTATGATGTAGATGCCCAGTAGCTCTTTCAATGGTAGACTATGCCATCCCACAGTGGTGACTCGATGTTATCAAATTTAAGTCAGTTTGGCGATGTTTACGCCTACCCAACTCAAAACTTCAGCATTTTGGAAATTACTATGGCAGCAAAATTACCAACAAAATGTTACTTTAGAAAACTATGGCTTTCTTACAATGCCCTAAATATCAGGAAATATTAGCCAATGCCATACCTTACTTCCGCCCGCGAAATTAGTGCCATTGTTGCTGAATATACCAACGCTAAAACGCTGTGGATAGATACAGAAGTAGCTGACTATAAAAGTCGTAATCCTAGACTATCGCTAATTCAGGTATTAGATGATCCCAAAGATATGAGTGGCGATCGCGTCTACCTTTTAGATGTCTTAGATCAGCCTAATATTATAGCTGAATTTATTGAAAAAATTATGATAAATCCTACTATTAAAAAAGTTTTTCACAACGCCAGTTATGATATAAAACTTCTCGGTAACAAGAAAGCTAAAAATATTACTTGTACTTTGGATCTGGCAAAAAAAATTCCCTACTATCTCTTGCCATTACCTAATTACCAACTCAAAACCATAGCTACGGCACTTTGTAGCTTTAACAATGTCGATAAACAAGAACAAACAAGCGATTGGGGAAAACGCCCCTTAACTGAAGAACAGATAGAGTATGCTTACTTAGATTGTATTTATCTTGCTCAAATCCACTTAAATTTGTTAGGTTTACAAGCCCAAGCCAGCCCCGAACCTGCAACGGAAGACTTAATATTACTAAGTAATAGGTACTCACAACTTGAGCAACAATGGAAGTTGATAAATTCCGAATTTGAGCATTTGCAAGAACGGATGAAAAAAGGTATGCAAGCTCTGAATATATCCGAAACTTCTGATCACAAGCTCATTAGTTATGAGCGTACTACAGTCAAAGCTACTTTTTCAGAATTGGCAAGGCTAGCACAAACCCAAGATATTAATTTAGATTTTCCCATCACACTAACTCAAAAACTCCAGAAAGATTTAGGGCAAAATTTGGAGCAACTCTCCGTAGATATTGAAAAAACTACCTCTTGGCGGCTAGCTTCCAAAACTCAAGATAGTGAGACACAGAATGAGTAAACTGTTTACATAGTTACAAATACCAAAATTTATATAGCAATTCTATTTGAATTATCAAAATTATCCTAGACGCGCTGCGTAAGAGGATGTTTGAAAAGTCCTCATCTTGGTAGCAAAACGTTTTAGATCCCCCTAAATCCCCCTTAAAAAGGGGGACTCTGATTCCGGTTCCCCCCTTTTTAAGGGGGGTTAGGGGGGATCAATAAGTGCCTAAAATCACAGCCAACCACTTTTCAAACAACCTCTAAAGCCTTCCTTTCTCTACGAGAGGCTGCGCCAATGGTGACGCTAACGTGAACAAGAGGCTTGTCTGCGATACGCTGTGCGAACGCCCCTATATATAACTATTAAATAAAGCTATTGAATATCAGGTAAATTCGTCAATTAATTTTACACTTATATTAAAAGTTAGAAGAATTATTGAGTTAAAGAATTAAAATTTACAGCTTGGTACTAATTTCATTCAGGCGTTGTGGCAGTTTATATTAACTTATGAGACGGCGTTTATTTAGGCAAAAGGGAACAAGGGTAAATACTTTATTTACCATAGCTATTTTTACTACATTGAGTGCAATTAGCAGTGTTTCTTGCAGTAAAAATGATAATGTTTTGGTAACAGAAATAAAAGTCACTCCACCTAGCCGTCGTTCAGCTACAGCTTCTATTGGTGGGGAATTTTATCTTCAGGGAAAGAATCAGCATTTAAACGGTGATTTGCAAGCTGCGATCGCTTCTTATGATAAGGCAATTGAGCAAAACTCTCAATATGGCGCTGCCTACAACGGCCGGGGATTAGTCTACTTTGATTTGGGAGATAAGGAAAAAGCGATCGCAGATTACAATGAAGCCCTTCGCATCAACCCTGACAACGCTGAAGCCTACAACAACCGGGGAAATGCCCGCGCCTCACTAGGAAATAACAGAGAAGCAGTTAAAGATTACAGTGAAGCGATTCGCCTTAATCCTAACTATGCCGAAGCCTACAACAACCGGGGAAATGCCCACGCCACCTTGGGAGAAAAAAGAGGGGCGCTAGATGATTTTGACCAAGCAATTGTCCTCAACCCCAAATATGCGATCGCTTACAATAACCGAGGGAATGCCCGTGCTGCCAATGGAGATCGACAGGGTGCGATCGCAGATTACAATCAAGCCATTCGCTTCAACCCTAACTTTGCTGCTGCCTATAATAACCGGGGAAATGCTCGCGCCACTAATGGAGATAAACAGGGAGCGCTTAAAGACTTGGAACAAGCAGCAAGCATTTTTCAAACTCAGGGTAACAATGACTTATACCAACAAGTGATGAAAAACATCAAAGAACTTGGGCAATAGGTAGAAGGGATGAAGGAGCAGGGGGAGAGGGAAGAATAACTATGCCCCACACCCAATGCCCAATGCCCTATTCCCTATTCCCTATTCTTCAATCAATGGGCTGCGGAGGTCTTCTACCATAGCTTGAATTTCTGCTGGAGGAGGTGGCGTTAGGCGCGAAACCACTAAGGTAACTGCGAAGTTGATTAGCATACCTAAAGTACCAATTCCTTCAGGAGAAACCCCAAAAAACCAGGGTTGCATACCTCCAAACTTGACGCCGACAATGTAGATTATCGTAAAAATTAAACCCGTCACCATACCGACGATCGCACCTTCAGAATTGGTGCGCTTGTCGAAAATTCCCAGAAAAATTACTGGGAAAAAACTAGCGGCGGCTAAACCGAAGGCAAAAGCTACCACCTCACTTACAAATCCCGGCGGATTCACCCCAAAATATCCGGCGAGGACGAGGGAAAAACCTACCATGATCCGCCCGACAAATACCCGTTTTTGTTCTGAGGCTGATGAATCTATGATGCGGTAGTAAATATCGTGAGCGATGGAACTAGAAATTACCAGCAACAAGCCTGATGCCGTAGACAAGGCAGCTGCCAAACCGCCAGCCGCTACCAAACCAATCACCCACGGAGGCAGGTTAGCTACCTCTGGGGTGGAAAGCACAATGATATCTCGGTCAATGTTTATTTCATTGGTGTCTTTGCTCGGAGTTAACTGGAAACGCCCATCCTTATTGATGTCATTAAAAGCCAATAGTTTAGTTTTTTCCCACTTAATCGCCCAGTCTAGCTGCTGTACTTCTGCCACCGTATGATTGTGCAGGGAATCGATCAGGTTGTAGCGGGCAAACATGGAGAGGGCTGGAGCAGTTGTATAAAGAATAGCGATAAATAGCAGCGCCCAACCAGCAGAAAAGCGGGCTGCACGCACACTTTTTACTGTATAAAAACGGACGATGATATGGGGTAAGCCAGCCGTGCCTACCATCAGGGCAATAGTGGTGAACAGCACATCTAGCATTGACTTGTTTACAAATGGCTGAGTATACTCCTTAAACCCCAGGTCAACTTGAATTTTATTGAGTTTGTCTGCAATATCACTGAAGGTAAATGCTAATTGGGGAACAGGGTTACCAGTGAGAAACCAAGCGATCGCGATCGCTGGAATCAGGTAAGCAAAAATCAACACAGAGTATTGTGCTACTTGTGTCCAGGTAATACCTTTCATCCCCCCTAACACAGAGAAAAAGCCGACAATCACCATACCGATGATCACGCCTGTATTGATATCAACTTGTAGAAAGCGGCTAAAAACAATGCCCACGCCCCGCATTTGTCCAGCAACATAGGTGAGGGAAACGAAAATGGCTGCCACTACTGCCACCAAACGAGCAATATTAGAGTAGTAGCGATCGCCTACAAAATCTGGCACTGTATACTTACCGAATTTCCGTAGGTAGGGAGCCAGTAATAATGCTAGCAGTACATAGCCGCCAGTCCAACCCATTAAATAAATAGAACCGTCATAGCCCAAAAAAGAAATCAGCCCCGCCATTGAAATAAACGAGGCTGCGGACATCCAGTCGGCGGCAGTAGCCGCACCATTCGCAATTGAAGGTATTCCTTGACCTGCTATAAAAAAGTCTTTACTATTTTCGACTCGTGATTGCCAACCTATATAAATGTAGGCGAGGAAGGAAAGTCCAACCAATACAATAGTCCAAATTTCAACTGACATGGTTTTTCCTCACTTTTTGAGATTGTATTTTTGGTCTAGCTTGTCCATTTGAAAGGCATAAATGAAAATTAAGGCCACAAATACCAGGATTGATCCTTGCTGCGCCATCCAAAAGCCAAAGGGTACGCCAAAAAACCGTATCGAATTCAAAGGTTGAACCAATAAAATACTAAAAACGAGGGAAACCAATGCCCAGACAATTAAAAGATTACGAATTAAAGCAGTATTAGCACGCCAATAAGCACGGCGCTGATTCTCATCCATTGTGGTTTATTATTATTGCGTTAGTGCATCAAAATAATACCAATAAGCTGTTGATATCCTGCCTAATGACTGTATTAATTTTTAAATTATTTAGTAAATATTATTTACTAATCAGTAGGCAAAAAACTAAACTCTGATTTAGTATTCCAGCGCTTACCGTCGTGAAGCAGTAGTGTTAATTTGTCGGCAGTAAACTCAAAATCCAACTGGCGCTTTTCAAACTCTGGCCAAGCAGCTTTAAAGTTCTGTTTTGTTAAATCCCGAAACGCAACCGTCATATGGGGTGCAAAAGGGCGAGTTTTAGAAACCTTGTCAACAATTCCCAAGTTGTTTTCTGTATAAGCCATTAAATCAGTTTGCAAAGTCAAAAGTTCTTGACTTTTGACTACATTAATATATATGACACGAGGCACAAAAGCATCAAACCCCCTGAGTGTAATTGCTACTGGCTGTTGTCCACTAGCAAATTCCTTTAAAGATGCTTCTAGCAGTGGCAAGTTAGCATCTGCCCATTCAAAGGGTGGTTGCAGGGTAATATGAGGCGGAGATTTTAACGCCCCGCTACTAGCATAGCGATCGGCAAAGTGCTGCTTAATCTGGTTGGCGTAGTCTTGAATGTCTTGTGGTGGTAAAAGGGCGACAAAAAAACGGCTCATCTATTATTAAAGTGCTTCCCAATTGATTTAATGCTTAACTAAAGATAAATGCGGTGTCAGCCTCTGCAAAACTTGCTTCAACACCATTACCGCCCAATCCACATCAGCTTGCGTCGTATCACGCCCCAATGTGATGCGAATTCCCCCCAAGGCAGCTTTTTCGGAATAGCCCATCGCTAACAATATCGGGCTAGGGCTAAGTTTGCCACTGTGACAGGCAGCACCAGCGCTAATGCCGATACCTGCAAGGTTTAACTGTCGTACCAAGGTTTTACCGCTCAATTTTTCTCCATCGGCGTTTTCTAGGCACATACTGATATGGTGAGGTAAACGATCGCAGGGATGTCCTGTAGGGATTAAACCAGGAATCTCAGCTAATTGGGCAAAAGCGCGATCGCGTAACTCAATCAATCGTGGTGTTTCTGTAGCCAATTCTTGCGCTGCTAATTCTGCTGCTATACCAAACCCAGCAATTACAGGTACTGCTTGCGTACCAGAACGCAGTCCCATTTCTTGCCCACCACCAGCCAGTAAAGGCATCAATTCCACACCAGGACGCACATACAGCACCCCTACACCTTGAGGGCCATATATTTTATGACTGGAAAGGCTAAGTAAGTCTACGGACAGATGTTGCACATCCATGGGCAAGCGTCCCGCAGCTTGCACCGCATCTGTGTGGAACAAAGCACCATGCGATCGCACAATTTTACCCAGTTCTGTGATCGGTTGCACAGTTCCAACTTCACTTTGACCGTAAATTATAGAAACCAAAACTGTATTATGTCGCAATGCTGCCTTTAAATCTAAGGGGTTGACTCTGCCTTTAACATCTACACATAGGCGCGTAACTTCCCAACCCCACATTTCTAGCAACCTTACTGTTTCAGAAATTGCTGAATGCTCCACGGTGGAGATAATTATATGTTGAGGAACAGCATACAACCGAGCCATACCCATAATCGCTAGATTATTTGCTTCTGTACCACCAGAGGTAAAGATTATTGATGCTGGATCGACAGCATTAATTAATCCAGCAACTTGGATTCTGGCTTGTTCCACAACCGTTGCAGCCCGTTGTCCCCACTCATGTAAGCTGGAAGGATTGCCCCACTCTTGGGTAAGGACTGTTTGCATAACTGCGATCGCTTCTTTTCGAGTTGGAGTAGTAGCGCTGTAATCTAGATAAATTTGCATATAACCGATAATGGTGAGAACACACGTTGGTAGTAGGCTGCCGATCTTGTCAGCATATCCAGTTTGAGTGGACAAATACTGAAAAAATCTCTGTAATTCTGCCTTTAGCAGTGGATTTTTCCCTTTACTTGGAAAGTTATTTTTCTACTTAATTCAGAAGACCAAATTTTGGGAATGATAAATATGTCCCCTCACAATCCACTTTTAACAGATTACAGTGCAACTTTTATCTAGACGAAGGTATTTTTTATATATCTTTTTACTGATGTTTCCCCTTGCTGCTTGTCAACGAGCGCAATCTTTCAATCAGCGTCCAGCAGCTTTACCACAAGATCCGTTAGTTCAAGTTTACTTTAACCATTCTGAGTCTTCAGAATACAAAGAATCTTACCGTCAGCAAACCCGACTTGGGGATAATTTAGAAAAACAGATTGTCGATGCTATCTCTCAAGCTAAATCTACAATAGATGTGGCGGTGCAAGAATTACGTTTACCCAAAGTTGCCCAAGCACTGGTTCATAGACAAAAAGCTGGGGTAAAAGTCAGGATAATTTTAGAAAATTCCCATAGCCGACCTTGGAGTAGCTTAACATCTGCTGAAGTAGGTAAGTTAGATAAAAGGGAGCAGGAACGCTACAACGAAGTTCGCAAATTTATCGATATTAACCAAGATAATCAACTTAGTCCAACAGAAATAAATCAAAGAGATGCTTTGATAATTTTGCAGAATGCCAAAATTCCTTGGATAGATGATCAAGCAGATGGTTCTGCGGGTAGTAGTTTGATGCACCACAAATTTGTGATTGTGGATAATCGCATGGTAATTATAACTTCTGCCAATTTTACTTTGAGTGATACTTATGGTGATTATACAAATTCCAGCAGTTTAGGCAATGCTAATAACTTATTGCAGATTGACAGCCCGGAATTAGCATCTTTATTTACAGAAGAGTTTAACTTCATGTGGGGAGATGGGCCAGGAGGTAAGCCAGATAGTCAATTTGGTATACGAAAACCAATGCGTTTACCTAAACAAATAACTTTAGGTAACACCCAAATTACTGTGCAATTTTCGCCTATTTCCCGAACTCAACCCTGGAGTAACAGTAGTAATGGTTTGATTGGCAAAACTTTAAATTCAGCAACCAAATCTATTGATATGGCGTTATTTGTATTTTCCGAACAGCGTCTTGCCAATATTTTAGAAAATCGCCATCAACTTGGAAAGAGTTCCAGGAGTTAGTGCTAAAACTGTAGAGAAATGGCGCATAGGCGCAGCCCTTGGTAGATATCGCCTGATTTGGTAGGGGTACGGCACATTGGTGTCAACTGAAGGTAAAATCTGAGCTTAAGTTGACACCAATGGTGCCGCTATTATTCCACACTATTAAAATCGGCTATATTGCCCCTACGAAGCATTCTGCAACTCAGCAGTACGGACTGAAAGCTGCTGTGTCTGATTACCCCGTTGCACTTTCACCTGTAATACTTGACCAAGGCGGCTGTCTTCCACTAAATTCTGCAATTGTTCAGCACTGGTAATTGGTTTACCATCAATTTGAAGAATTACATCTCCGCGTTGGATACCGGCAGATGCAGCTGGAGAATTGGGGACAACTCGCATTACAAAAACACCATTAATTTCTGGTATCTGAATAGGAGAGTTGGGATCGGTGTTATTTTGCTTGGCAAGTTCGGGTGTTAAAGTTAGCATTTGCACACCCAAATAGGGGTGAGCAACTTTGCCATCACGTTGTAGTTGGGCTGCGATCGCTTTAGCTTTATCAATAGGAATGGCAAACCCAATACCCATCGCGTCAGGACGAATGGCTGTGTTAATGCCAATCACTTCACCTTGGCCATTTAATAGCGGCCCACCAGAATTACCAGGGTTAATGGCAGCGTCTGTCTGAATGAAATCCAAGCGTTTGTCGTTAATGCCGACTTGGGCGCTGGAACGTTTGAGAGTACTGACAATTCCCAAGGTAACGGTGTTATCAAATCCCAAAGGATTACCAACTGCGATCGCCCAGTCTCCTACTTGGACATTACTGGAAGAACCCAAGGGTGCAACTGGCAAATCGTTACCAGCATTAATTTTGACTACTGCCAAATCTGTAACTTCATCAATACCTTGAACTTTCCCTTCAAAGGTGCGACCATCTTTGAGCCGGACTGTTACTTTATCAGCCTTATCGACCACATGAGCATTAGTCAGAACTAACCCACTCTTGTCAAGAATAAAACCTGAGCCTACACCGCGTAACTGCTGCTCAGGAGGCATCTGTTGAGAGAAACCGTCACCAAAAAACCGACGGAAAAAGGGGTCTTCCATAAATGGATCAACGCGACGAGTAATTGTGCGCTCAGTATCAATCCGAACAACTGCTGAACCAACACGATTTACTGCTGTTGTGACAAAGCTACTGCTACCGATCGCAGCAGTGGCTGGTGATTGCCGTTGGGCAATCAGTTGCGAAGTATCTCCAGCAGTTACTGTGGGTGCGGGTTCGGCTTGGGAGGGCAAAACCTGCAATGTGCTAACGGTTAGCAAAACTCCTAGCGCGATCGCTAAAACATGACTACTGAGTTGACGTATAGACCGGGATGATTTCGGAAATCGCATAATCACAACCTAATTTATAAGCTTAATTGTTGCTTAGTCGTGACCGAAGTGGCAGGGGAGCAGGAAGCGAGGCATTTTGCGAACTACTTGTAATCAACTTAATTGAAAATTTAACCCAAAAGCTATTATGGACATTTACCCTTTACAAGTTCGGTTTTTACCCATTAATAAAACTTTTGGATTTCTAAATAATACTAGTACCGCAAGGCGGAAGTCAAAAATAAAAAGCCAAAAGGTTTATTGAATAAGCTCTTTAGGACTTTTCAATGGTCTGCTTATTTATGCCGTGCTGTACTAAACCTTTTGAGGTAGTGGCACACATCAAAAGGAGATAAGAGATTGTAGACACCCATACCCATACTTACTTTTAGTTCAAAACCTTGCCAGATGCGATTCTAGACGATGAACTAACTTTTGAATAAAATTTCATTTCGACTGGCTGCGCCTAGCTGGGGTAAAGAGTTGATGGCTGAGTGGGGAGTGAGATTAACAGGAACAGTCAAAGGTAGTTGTAATTGTTTTACAACATTTTGCAGTAGTTGGTCTTGTCCAGTCCGCAAACCCCAGACATTTGTCCCACGGTTGATAATAGCAAACCAAACCAAACCGCGATCGCGTGTGGGCATCACTCCAGCTAAAGCGCTCACATCCCGAAGAGTACCAGTTTTGATTACAGTTGCGGGCGGAATGTGTCTGGAGTGTAGTGTCCCCCGCTGATCAAATCCAGACATGGGGAACAAGTCAGCCAGATTCAATTGATGGGCAGCTGCTTCTTTTTGAATAGCCATCAACATCGCACAAGCAGCTCTGGGAGAAATACGATTTTCCGGTCCCAATCCAGAACCATTGATTAACTGAATTTCTACTTGTGGCACCCTAGCAAGGTTAGCAGCAGTTGACTGCACTACAGTGGCTCCTCCCACTGAGTCTGCCAGCATCTCTGCCATCTCGTTGTTACTGTAAACATTCATTTCTTTGATTAATTGCTTCAAGGGCAACGAGCGATGACGCAGTAACAAAGTTTGTTGAGGGCTTGGTTGCGCTTCAACTTTCACAGCACCCGCAATCACAACTTGAGGCTTGGGCGTTCCCTTGGGCATGATTGAGTGTATATAAATAGCGGGGCGGCCCCAAGTAGCACGATTTAGTGTTTGCTTGAGCATCAGACCCGCCAGCATCGGCTGACGTTGGAAATTCATGGCAAAACTGCCATTAATGATCAAATTTCCCTTTACCTGCTTGATGCCCATTTTATTGAGAGTATTGCCAAGAGCGATCGCTTCTTCCCAAACAAACAAAGGATCACCACCACCAGTAATCACCAAATCGCCCTGCACAACCCCATTTACCACTCGCCCAGTAGCACTGACTAAGGTATCAAATTGGAAGTCTGGTCCCCAAGTCTTCAAAGCAACTAGTGAAGTGGCAATTTTGGTTAAAGAGGCAGCCGGCAGAGGAGTTGTACCTTGGTGATTTGCCATTAGCATCGGCCCCGACTGCATCCAAATCCCCTGACTCTCAGCCAGATTTTGGGCTATTAGTTTCGATGTTACTAACTGTTTCAGATATTGCTGCACCGTAGTCGCCCCAGCTGGATTGGGATCAGGAGCAAGAACCAAGCCAGGGCTACTTTGCCAAGTCAAAGCATCTAAGGCATCTAGAGGTTTGATTTGTACCCCGGCCATCTCTAGCCAGAGCGACACTAAACCTGAACCCAATAATTCCAGCATTTTTTATTCCTCTGTTAGGATTTGAGTTTACTGTGCTAATATACAAGCTTTTTTACAAGAATCAGTATTGAGTCATAATAACTGCTGTTTTTCTAATCTGTAAGTAGGGTGAATAATATTGTTTTCACGGCTCCTTTGACAATGTCAAAGTGCCCATTGATCATGAAGATAGCCACATAAATCCAATTCGCAATTCGCAATTCGCAATAAAAATCAAAATAGTTTGTAATTCGTAATTCGTAATTGAATTAATTAAGGATTCATACCCCGACTAATTATAGAGCAGCAATTTTTAGAATTTAGTACGGGACTCAAACCCAAAAAGTACCTTAGCGCAGCGCGTTCGCTCTTAGCTTCTCGTAGGAAATAAGTCCGCGAACGTACGTAATTATGAATTACGAATTACGAATTAGTTAAGACCTACTTCCTTTCTGGATGCGCTGCATCCTCTGGTGAAGGCGTAGCCATCTGGTTGATTGTGGCAATCATCTGATACAAGCGCCCCAAGTCACGTTGATTGAAGCACAAAATGAGCCGGGGTAGTCCAACAGTTTCATCTTGTGCTTCTTGAGGTAATGCTTGACTTTTTTCAATCCGCCCTTGAATAATAATATCGCTGAAATTAGCATTGAGTTGCTCTACCTGAGCATCTGATATATCTGTATTCAGGCGGATGACTAATTTATTGCTTACATATCGGCAGGAGTGATAAACCTGGTAAAAGCGGGTAATAGCGTCACAAGCCACATCCACATTATCCGTCACCGTATAAAGGTTGGGGTCTTCAGGACTGACAAGACCATTTTGCACTAGTTGCTTATCAATATATTCGCTCCAAGATCGCCAATAATCGCCACCAGGGTGATCAATTAAAACTACAGGTACTGGCCCAAATTTACCAGTCTGGCTTAATGTCATACATTCAAAAGCTTCATCTTGAGTGCCAAAACCTCCAGGAAATAAGGCTACAGCATCACTTTCTTTGAGGAGAAACAGCTTGCGGGTAAAGAAATATTTGAAGTGAACTAGCTTAGGATCACCTTCTATAAACGGGTTCGCTTCCTGCTCAAAGGGTAACTGAATGTTTAATCCAAAAGAATTTTCTCGTCCAGCCCCTTCATGACCCGCCTGCATGATTCCACCGCCACCGCCGGTCATCACCATAAATCCTAATTGAGAAACAGCACGACCAAACTCAAGGGCCATTTGGTATTCTGGTGTATCTGGTGCTAGACGAGCAGAACCGAAGATAGTGACTTTGCGAACGTGTCGGTAATCATAGAAAAGCTGAAAACCGCGCTCCATATCTACTAATGCAGCCGACAAGATTTTCCAATCGAGACGTTCAATTTCGGTATCAGCTAGACGAACAATAGTAGTAAGTGCTTGCTGAATAAATTGCCGATTTTTTAATGTCGGTAAGCGAACGATCAATTCAGCGATATCCGCCTGTAAAGACTCTAATGTGTCAAAAGACGCAGATGAGGTCATGAGAACTGCTGCAACAATGGCACTATATTTTACGTGAACTACTCACACTCTAGCAAGCGGGATATAGGCATCTTATGTACAGTTGACATACTCAGAGCGGGCTTCGAGCTAGTATTCATCACTGCTCAAGCTCAGATCCCCATCTTTTGAGATTGGAACTCGGAAGTTGGTGTTCAGAACTCGGAAAGCCGTGTTCGGAACTCGGAAAGTCGTGTTCCGAACTCGGAAAGTCGTGTTCGGAACTCGGAAAGTCATGTTCGGAACTCGAAAGTTGGTGTTCAGAACTCGAAAGTTGGTGTTCAGAACTCGGAAAGTCATGTTCAGAACTCGGAAAGTCATGTTCAGAACTCGAAAGTTGCTGTTCAAAGCTTGGATTTTACCTTCCCCCTTGTCCCTCTTGCCCCTCATCTCAATTCAGCCCTAATTCTTCCTTCAATGCCTCCGGCACATTCACTGCTGTCTCTAATCCCCGCACACCTTCCCACTGCTGCTTTTTACCCCAGGTCATTTTTTCCATATTGGCATCGCTGAGGTCGGCACCACCGAGAATGGCGTAGCTGAGGTTACTATGACTGAGATCCGCACCGTTGAGCATAGCACCACTGAGGTTACTGCCACTGAGGTTAGCACTGTTAAGGTTGGCATAGCTGAAGTCTGTGCCGAAGAGGATCGCGTCGGTGAGGTCGGCACCACTGAGGTCCGCTTCGCTGAGAAGCACCCCACTCAGGTCGGCTTCGTTGAGAATCACCTCACTCAGGTCTACACCGCTAAGGTCTGCGCCTAAGAACATTGCACCGTTGAGTCTGGCGTTGTTAAGCTTGGCACCGTTAAGTTTGGCATAGCTGAGGTCAGCGGCCATGAGAATGGCATCACTAAGGTTGGTACTAAAAAGAATTGTGTCACTGAGGTTAGTACCATTGAGGATGGCGTGACTCAAATCAGCACCACTGAGGTCAGCGCGACAGAGATCAGCATGGTTAAGGTTGGCGCTACAGAGGTTGGCTTCACTTAGATTCGCACCGAAAAGGATGGCGTTACTTAGGTCGGCATGGCTAAAGTTAGTGCTGCTGAGGTCAGCGCGGTTGAGGTCGGCACGCCTAAGGTCGGCGCGGCTGAGGTTGGTGCTGCTAAGGTCAGCACGGTTGAGGTCGGCGCGGCTAAGGTTGGCACAGCTAAGGTTAGCACCGCTAAGGTTGGTGCTGCTGAGATCGGCACAACTGAGGTTAGCACCACTGAGGTTGGCACTGCTGAGGTTGGCGTCGCCGAGGTTGGCACCGCTAAGGTTGGCACCACTGAAGTTTACGCCAGTCAAGTTGGCATCGCCGAGATAAGCAAGGCTTAGGTCAGCCCCCCTAAAGTCTGCACCGATGAGGTTGGCATCGCCCAGGTAAGCACCTCTAAAGTTTCCGCCTTTGAGGAATTGCCCGACTATATTACTAAAATTACCAATTTCCAGGGCATCACTATAGTTGATGATCCGCAGCAGTTGGGATGTGAAAAAATTGTCTGTATCTGGTTGAGCAGATGGAAAAAAAGTGATTTTTTGTTTGAGTTCATCTCGCTCTTGGGCGTAACGGTGTAACTCTAACAGTAAAATCAATACGTTCAGCCCTGTATATATGTCTACCTGCCTCAGCCCGATCGCAATATTTTGTGCCGCTAGCTTTATCATTGTTTTCTGAGGTAGGTTATCATCTGGTGTCTCATCGATAAAGTCTCCCTGACACCAGCGACGATAAAAATCTTCTAGCCGCCAAAAAAGCAGTTCTGGGCGATTTTTTTGACTATTCACAACCAATTCCATTACTTGGTTAACTATTTCTGGTTTTAGCGCCAGATTGCCCAGTAAATCATAAATCTCTTCATGCATCTGGCGATCGCACACTCCGAAAGAGAACCCAGAAGCTAGTGCGTCAGATGTCTGATCAACTATCTTAGAAGTAAAACCGCTCTTTGGTATTGTCCATTTTTGTAAGCTTTTTTGCAGTCTTTGAAACCATAAATCTTCTTGTAAATTATCTTGAGCAAAATTAACGCTTTTATATGGTTCTTTAATACTTTTTCCTAGAGGTAAAACTGCTTCGGTTTTTACAGATGTGGTCTTTGGCATCTCTTCTAACCTTATATCCCTCACATAATTTCTCAGCAGTTGCCAGACTTGAGATAAATATGTTGACATTTTTGTGTCCGTTGTTACATTTAAATTACTGTTTTGATAATTCTGAATTAAAAATTTTTCTATGCTGGTTTGCTTTTCATTGCCGGAAGTTAATAGTATCAATAAATACTACACGATAAATATCATCCGTTGGCGACATCTCCAATGCTCTATACCGACGGTGTTCCTGGAGGTCGGCTTCTTGCTAACCCGTAGTAAGCTTAAGCTTCTTTTGCTGATGCAAATAAAGTGTGATCAGAAAAATTATTTCAAAAATCAAGTAATTTTCCACCTTTGGCTAATTTGTTATACTTTTTTCCCAAGATATTTATTAGTCTGATGTAAAAATAATACTTACTGTTTGTGAGAGTTGCAATTGTCAGGAAAAATCCTACTGGACAACAGTGTGAATCTTGTTGAAGAATAGCAACTAAAATTGAAGTCTAAAGTTTGCTGCTTGATATAAAGCAGTTTAGAGAATCTGCAAAAAGCAGGCTACATAGCTTTGCAAAAGTTAAAAATTAATGACGAGATAGCTATCGGGGATACATGGTATGAAGAACAGATTAACTTTTTATATGATTTTGTTACATAGTTTATTTTTAGGAGTAGCAACAGCTAGTGCCAAGTCACCGTCTGTTAACATTGATACAGAGTTGTCAGCTAACCGGAAAGCTGCGCCGGTTGTAGAAGTCGTAGTAACAACCAGAAGCAAAGAGAAATCCAATACTCAGTTAAAGATAGAAACTTCTTCAACTAAAACCTCAGCATTATCGCTAAATAATATCAATATTTCTCAGAAGCAGAGGCTACCTTCAGGGCAAGTTTGGGTGGTTAATCAAAATAAACACGCACAGCCTCAACCGTTTATTTGGGTAGTGGAAGATCCTAAAAAAGCAGGACAGCAACCATTTTTGCAAGTTGCAAAACCCGCAGAAAAACCTAAACCTAGCAAAACACCAACATCAACGGCAAAGGATGATTTAGAGCCGTTTGATGAAGTAATCAAAGACACGCAAAAGTCAGGAGGATTGTTCACTCTTTATCGTAATAAAGAAAAGAATAAAATTTATTTAGAAATTAAGCCAGAGCAACTTAACAAAAATTACTTAGCTACGGCAACTCTGGAATCGGGTATTGGCGAACGAGGTATTTACAGTGGTATGCCTCTACAAGATTTTTTGTTTTATTTCCAGCGCGTGGATGATAAATTAAACTTTGTCATCCGTAATGTTAATTTTCGCACTCGTGAGGGAGATCCTCAAGCGCGATCGCTAGCCCGGTCTTTTAGTGATTCTGTTCTTTACAGCATTTCCCTTAAAAGCATTCATCCAGAACGCAAAACTCTTCTTATCGACTTAGGAGATTTGCTACTCACAGATTTAGGTGGATTGTCTGCAAGTTTAGGAGTCCCAGCAACCACAGACCAGTCATATTTTGGTACTGCTAAAGCTTTTCCTCAAAACTTAGAAATTGAGTCAGTTTTAAATTTCTCTAGTAGCAGTAGTGGTGACAGTGAAGTGGCAAGCTTTGCGTCGCTAGCTGATAACCGTGGCTATACTTTGCGCGTCCACTATAGTCTCTCCCAACTACCCGATAAAAATTATCGCCCGCGCATTGCTGACGAACGCATCGGCTATTTCATCACCGCCTACCAAGATTTATCCAAAGACGATCGCGGCGATTCTTTTGTCCGCTACATCAATCGCTGGAATTTGGAAAAACAAGACCCGAAAGCAGCAATTTCTCTACCCAAAAAACCGATTGTATTCTGGATTGATAACGCTGTGCCCTTAGAGTACCGCGATCCTATCAAAGAAGGCGTTTTAATGTGGAACAAAGCCTTTCTTAAAGCGGGATTCAAGGATGCAATTGAAGTTCGCCAAATGCCAGATGATGCCACATGGGACCCAGCAGATATTCGTTATAACACGATTCGCTGGATCAACACAGTAGATGGTTATTTTGCAATGGGACCATCTCGCGTTAACCCATTGACTGGGGAAATTTTGGATGCAGATATTCTTGTAGATGCTAGCTTCGTGCGAGTACTCAAGAGTGAGTATCGCAAAATCGTCCAACCTAGCCAAACAGAAAATCGCACCACTTTATCAGCTTTGATGCAAAATCGTCTACTTTGCGCCAATGGTTTAGATGCAAAAAATAACGGTGTCCCCCAGCAGATGCAAGGAAAACAAGGGTTGTTGAGTCGTTTATCGAAAATGGCAGGCGAGTACGATTTATGCTACGGGATGGAAGCTGCTAACCAGTTTGCCGTTGGTTCACTGGCAATGTCACTGCTGCCAGAGACGACGGCCACTCCAGACCAGATGAAACAATATATCAACGAATATTTACGTTTAATCATCGCTCACGAAGTTGGACATACTCTTGGTTTGCGCCATAATTTCCGTGGTAGTACACTGCTATCACCACAGGAGATGAATAATACGGAAATTACCAAAACTAAAGGTCTGACAACTTCGGTGATGGATTATATTCCTCCAAATATTGCCCCTCAAGGGACAAAACAGGGAGATTATTTTCCCAGTATGGTGGGGCCTTATGATGAGTGGGCGATTAAGTACGGCTATCTATCAATTCAGACATCGACTCCCATAGCAGAAAAGCCAATTTTAGAGGAAATTGCTGGACAATCCTACAAGCCAGAGTTGAGTTATTCCACAGATGAAGATGTGTATGACCTTGACCCCACAGCCGATGCTTGGGATAACAGCGGCAATGTCCTGCTTTATTCTCAGTGGCAGTTGAATAATTCGCGGGTGATGTGGGAACGTCTCGATAAGCGTTTCCCAATGGCTGGTGATAGTTACAGCGATGTGAGCGAACGTTTTAGTACAGTATTGGGTAACTATTTTCAGCAAATATATTACACGACAAAATACATTGGGGGACAGTCTTTCTCTCGCATTCACCCTAGCGAGACTCCTTCCGGGAACACCTCCGAAGTCGGCCAACGCCGACTACCATTTGAACCAGTACCAGTTGAAGAACAACGCCAAGCTTTAGCAACGCTGCAAAAATATATATTTGCAGAAGATGCCCTGAGCTTTTCCCCAGAACTACTGAATAAATTAGCACCTTCCCGTTGGCGACATTGGGGTAGTACACCGCAAGTTGGTCGTTTGGATTTTCCAATTCATGACTTAGTGCTATTCATGCAGGGTTCTGTGTTGCGGGATTTACTCTCAGGCGATCGCCTTTCTCGTCTCAAGGATATTGAACTGAAAACGAAGCTCGAAAATGCACTGACTCTACCAGAACTATTTGAAACTTTGCAGTCAGGTATCTGGACAGAAGTAATCCAACCAAAAGGTAAACCAATGAAGATTGCCAGCTTACGGCGAGGCTTACAGCGACAATACCTGGACATTTTGACTGGTATGGTGTTGCGAAAAGAATATGTGCCAGAAGATGCTCGTACTTTAGCTTGGTATAAACTTAGACAACTGAATGATAAGCTCAAGGAGGTTAATTCAGATGATGAATATACCAAAGCGCACTTACTAGAAACACGCGATCGCATCGAGAAAGTATTAAATGCGCCGTTGCAAGCGAATTAAAAAAGTTGTAGAGACGCGATTAATCGCGTCTCTTTGGCAAAATATTGGAAACGGAGGAAATTATCCGATGGCAGATTTAGATAAATATCGAGAGTGTATTCGTCAATTACTTACAGAATATGCTCAACGTGCCTCCTCTAATAATGAAATTGAAGCTCAAACAATTTTTGACAGAGAACAAGACCATTACCAATTGATATATATTGGTTGGCAAAATAGACATAGGGTTTTTGGCCCTGTGATGCATTTTGATATCAAAAACGGCAAAATTTGGATTCAGTGGAATGGTACAGAAGAGGATGTCGGTGAGCAACTGGTGACAATGGGAGTAGCAAAACAAGATATTGTCGTTGGATTTCACCCGCCTTACATCCGGCAGTATACAGATTATGCTGTGGGATAAAGGCTTGTTGCTAAACTACTTATAGAAATATCATTCGATCTACATGTGTTGCACCCTTGAGAAACTGTACGCGATACACATCTGGATTGCTCAATTTTTCCCAATCAGCATAACCAATGCGATCGTCAAAATGCTTGAGAATCAGCGCCATTAAATTCCCGTGCGTCACGATCGCAATTTTACTTGCTTCTTGCTGCAATACTTCATCAATTACGGCTATCCCACGCGCCATAGCACCACGACTTGACTCACCGCCATCTAGATATAAATCAAGGTTGGTAAATGACTCAGCCAATCGTTCGCGCCAATCAGCAAGCGATGTTGCACACAGCACGCGCTCGGTAAGTCGGTTATCAATTTCGATTGAGAGGACTAGACGTTCCGCTAGGGGAGCAATTGATTGATATGCTCTAATAAATGGACTGGAGATAACCCGCTCGATCCCAAAACCGAATAACAAATCAGCAAGAGCGATCGCTTGGAGATTTCCTTCTGATGTAAGAGGCGCATTAGCTTCCTGTCCAACAGCTTGGCAATGTCGCACAATATACAGGGTTTTCTGCATCAAGTTTATGTATAGAAAACTCAAAATGAGGCAGCAGATGAGAAAGTTTTCTCCTGCTACCTTTACTTTCTCCTAACTACTCAATGCCTTTAAAAATCGTTGCAAACTCTTAAACACATTGGGCTTTCTCACAGGTGCAGCATCTGTTGTTGTTTGCGGTTGTCCCTTCAAGAGGATGAGATCCAACTCATCACCCGATGGTTTTTTGGGTAATTCGGCAATTCTTTGATATTCGCCGCCAATTTCCTGCCAAACTTCCCACTGTCCTGGGTAGCAGCGATACACGGCGGTTTCATCGTCTATGGGGCGGAGGTAATAGGTGGATTCAATGGTACTTATAAAACGATCGCGGATTTTTCTAGCTGTATAACCAATGCCCACAGTTCCAGAATCTTCTAGGCGAGGATTTAACAAAACTAAAGGGCGATCGCCTATTTCTTGACATAGCTTTTCTAACTGCGGTACTTCTACGGAAGTGGGCGCAATGAATAAGAAAATTTCATCCTCTGGCTGAATTTTTGTCTGCAAGGAAGCAGCCCTTCCCGTACCAATATCCAAAATTTGAAATGGTGCATCAGCCCAATCGCGTCGGGCTAAGGCCGCAGCACCAGCGTCAGCAAAGAAAATCTTCAAACGGGAACCATATTCTGTAAACAGTGGCAGAAATTGTTCCGCCACCGACATAAACTTGAGTTCTGGAAACAGGAACTCAACTTGTATGCGAGTACAACCATCTGCAAGAGCAGCTTGGACGGCCACACGAGATTGAGCGATCGCATCTTCAAGACTATTTGGAAGTTCACTCATAGTTTATTATGTCGGTTTAGCATTACTCCCATTGTTCCAGTATTAGCTCTTATTGAGTAGGCAGACGATGACAATCAACCCCAGGATATAAAGGCCCAATGGGTTTTGCGTAGGCGTAGCCCTGAAAGTCATTTGTGGACGGGTTCAGGATTAATGTTGTCTGTTGGTATTGAGATGGGAACCTTAACAATAAAGGGGTCTTCAGTTACTTTTATGGAGAATTAATTAATACTAAAATGCCAGTTTAATAAACTGCGTAATCGAAAATTGCTAAAGTTACGAAAGCCATATCCAAGTCTTTTAATTAACTTAAGTTTATTATTAATTCCCTCTACAGTACCACTCATGGTTCTCCCGTCAAAATAGCCTACTATTTCACCAAACCATCTAACCATTGTACCTATACTTTTCGGAAAATATGAAAGTGCATCATACATCCAATCTAATAATTTAATTATGCTGTCCCCCCAAGATACAGTTGATTCAAATATATCCCTAAAATCTTCTTTCAATCTGTGCATTTTAGCCAGAATCGGAGAAACTTCTTGGGCAGACTTTAACTTTTCTTTTTGCTTTTCGTTTAAAAAATTT
>JAHHHS010000085.1 GCA_019359215.1 Nostoc indistinguendum CM1-VF10
TGCCTTATTACTATCAGGAAATATCTCAAAGCCTTATTTTTTCGTATTGACTAGCTAGTTTGAGATGCTTGCACTTGCGTCTTATAAGCTAGCCGCAGTAAAGCTTTGATAGTTATTGGAGATGTCTTATGACTAGCAGTTTGACTGTTTATGATATGTCAAGACAGCATCCTCGTTCCCAGCCTCTGGAAATGCCTATTGGCAGCCTTCGCCCCCCGAATTCGCGGCAGAGCCGCAATGAACTACATTTCCTCTACCTGAAAACAAGATTTATAAAAGTTTTTGCGATCGCTATTCCTACACATCTATATAATAAGAAAACAGTCACTATGAGCTATAACTATATTTTGAAACGTATATGTGCATACAGACAGCAAATCCTAAAAGAAAATAAAGAAACCTGCCATTCGTTCAACCAAATAATAGGATACTAATAGTAGTAGCATATACAAAAAATCCATTTGTAGTTTTATTTAACTCATATTTGAGTGCATCTGAGTACAGCTTAATATATTGCAAAATATCTTGACGAAATCTTAGCAAAGGCTTACGGGTAAGGTTTCTTGTAGCGTGAACAGAAATTCTTAACCCCTGCCCCAAAAATACTAGTACCCCCATCGTTAAATACTAGCGCCCCTAACCCCAGACAAATTTTAACTTTATGTTAAGTCGGGGTTTCGGCGTTTGAGTACAACCTTAATCAATCCAATAAATCCAATCAGCATTGGGTTTCCTATCGAGTTGGAAGTCACCTGATATAAGCATAAAAATAGCAGATGACTCTTTTACCAGATAGACATTACCGATGCAACAGTCTTTAGACAGTATTAGCGATCCCCCCAGTACCAAAACGCAGGATTCTGTACATACATCCATGCTGAAAAATTTACTCTCTGGCGTTTTTTTTGAGCCATTATTGAGTGATTTTCGCATTATCTTTGAGCGAGATCCAGCAGCACGGAATTGGCTAGAAGTGGTGTTTTGCTATCCAGGATTGCACGCACTCTGTTTGCATCGTCTTGCTCACTGGTTACATGGTCGAGGAGTGGGTTTTATCCCCCGTTTAATTTCCCATTTGGGGCGATTTTTGACCGGAATTGAAATTCACCCAGGTGCAAAGATTGGTCAGGGTGTGTTTATCGACCACGGAATGGGTGTTGTCATTGGCGAAACTGCGATCGTGGGCGACTATACACTGATTTACCAGGGCGTTACCCTTGGCGGAACTGGTAAAGAAAGCGGTAAGCGTCATCCCACAGTGGGTAAAAATGCAGTGATTGGGGCGGGTGCGAAAGTTTTGGGTAATCTGCAAATTGGCGATCGCGTCCGTATTGGCGCAGGTTCCATTGTATTGCGGGATATCCCCAGCGATTGCACTGTTGTGGGCGTTCCCGGTCGAATTATTTCTCGGAATGAAAACGCCAGCCTTTCTCCTTTAGAACATGGAAAGCTACCCGATATGGAAGCAACCGTAATTCGTTCTTTGCTCTCGCGCATTGAGCAACTCGAAAAACAACTGCAAACTTTAAGGCAAGAGTCATTAGTCATTAGTCATCAGTCATTAGCAAAGGACAAATGACATAGACGCACCAGCGGCTTCCCGCAGGGTAGGACAAAAGACCACTGAAAAATGACATAGACGCGTCTGCGGCTTCCCGCAGGGTAGGACAAAGGACAAATGACAAATAATACTTTAGGCGATCAAGTTTTGCAGATTCCTTTGAGCGATCGCTGGCGAATCTATCACCGACTGCAAGAGTTAAAAATTAAGAGCTACTGTCCCCCCGATGGTTCTTTACGAGTACAAGTGAACAATTTGCTGGAAGCGATTCTAATTCGCAGTACAGTTATGCAACTTCTTGCTTCTCGTCAGGAATTATTAGAGTGGCTAGAGCGTTGCTGGCTTTATAGTGATGAGTCATGAGTCTTCTAATTCAGACCCTATTAATCTTGAATTCATGACGAAATTACTGTACTTCATCCTTTTTGTTCATAGATGCACAAAGCTCAAATAGGTTTAGAGTTTGAAGCTACTGTATACTTGCAGAATTTATTGCAGACTGAGATGGATTAGATGGGGTTTAGATTTTATTACTGCTAGTAAATCTAAAATTACCCTGACATATAGCAACAATTAAAAAGGCAAAATTTCCAGGTAGAAACTGGAAATTATGATTTTTAATCCTTTTCCCAAATTAGAAATTGAAAGTCCAATCATTTATGGCGACTCGTAACAGAGATATAAAACTCCTCACTTTTTTGCACAACGAACTTGAACTTTCAAATGCCGATATTGCTGTAGCTCTGCGACACCGTGAATTAGAAAATGGGCCACTACCGATGCTCCTCTGGCAGTATGGTTTAGTTGACTTGGAGCAGCTAGGAAAGATTTTTGACTGGTTAGCAGAACAAAGTTAGCCAATTTTAACCCTTTGACTTTGAGTACCATTACCTGCCGAAATTACACACCAATGCTCTAGAAAATCTGAGGTTACTAAGATGATTACATCCTTAATTGCTGGATTCTGTGTTTTACTTTGTTCAGGGTTTGCTAATAGTTATATTAGTTCATTACTACTCGAACAAATTCCAACTGACATCGGTAAAAACGATTAGTAAATTATACATGGTTTTAGTTCCCTGTCATACAGATGTGATGCTAATAATGGGGCAATAATTAAGGATCATGTATCCTACATTATGAATTGTGATATTTTTAGCATTTGCCATCGCAGGGGATTGTAGAGAGAAAGGTTATTAAGAATACTTCCAAGAGAGGGATATTTGCAATGAATCAAATCATAATTAATGACACTACATTACGTGATGGTGAACAAGCAGCAGGTGTTGCTTTTAACCTAGAAGAAAAGGTTGCGATCGCTAAATTTCTTGATGCCATTGGTATTCCTGAATTAGAAGTCGGTATACCAGCAATGGGTGATGAAGAAACGCGGGCGATCGCTGCAATTTCTGACTTGGGTTTACAAGCAAAACTCCTCGGCTGGAACCGCGCTGTCATCTCAGATATTAAGGCTTCTATCGCTTGCGGACTGAACCGGGTGCATATTGCTATTCCCGTCTCTGGTATCCAAATCGCCGCCAAATTCCACGGCCAATGGCGAGTTAGTTTACAAAAGCTCAAAGACTGTATCAGCTTCGCCGTCGATCAAGGCCTTTGGGTAGCAGTCGGCGGAGAAGATTCTTCCAGGGCTGATGAAAACTTCCTCTTAGATGTAGCGCTTTATGCCCAAGAATGGGGTGCATCCCGGTTCCGCTTCTGCGACACCGTAGGAGTTCTCGATCCTTTCACCACCTACACCAAGGTCAAACGGCTGGTTTCAGCTTTGATGATTCCCCTAGAAATCCACACCCACAATGATTTTGGCCTGGCAACAGCCAACGCCCTTGCGGGTATCAAAGCTGGAGCCTTATCAGTGAATACCACAGTCAACGGATTAGGTGAAAGAGCGGGAAATGCAGCTTTAGAAGAAGTTGTCATGGCGATCAAACGCATCTACGGCGTTGATTTGGGCATTGACACACCCGGTTTGCTGGAACTCTCTCAACTAGTTGCAGCCGCATCAGGAGCTAGCGTACCACCCTGGAAAGCGATCGTTGGCGAAAATACTTTTGCTCACGAATCTGGTATCCATGCTCACGGAGTACTACAAAATCCCATTACCTACGAACCATTTGCTCCCGAAGAGGTGGGTTGGGAACGGCGTTTAGTATTAGGTAAACATTCTGGACGGCATTTGGTTTCAAACTTGCTAGAACAGCATGGAATTTTCTTGAACTCCCAAGAAACCCAATCTGTTTTGGATGCAGTGCGCCATCAATCGGTACAGAAAAAACGCAGCCTGACGACAGAAGAACTATTGAATTTGGTCAGAGAACAGAGGTACTCTCATGCAACGCGATGAATTAGAACTAAACTTGCCACCTGCTTTTGAAATTGGTGAAAAAGTCAGAGTTCGGAAACTGCTCAAGAACGATGGTACTTTCCCTGGTAAAGAAGTTGGGCAAGTTTTAGTGAACAAAGGAGATATCGGCTACATAGCCAGTATAGGGACATATTTGCAGACTTCCTATATTTATGCTGTGCATTTCTTGGAAACAGGATTCGTCGTCGGCTGTAAGAAAAAAGAACTAGAATCTGTTGAGGAATCTCATGAAAGTAATGCTACGGATGAATGATGCCGGTACTTTAGTAGTTTACGTTGCAAAAAAAGACCTTGAAGAAGAAGTAGTCAAACAAACCGATGGAAATGATGGCAAAGTTCTCACCCTAGCAAATGGTTGGGAATTAGAATTTCGTGATTTGCCAGACACAGCAAATTTACCTCAAACAGTAGAAGCTAAACGGCTCGCTTAAAAATAGTTAGGAGTTAGGAGTGATGAATTATAAATTTTAACTTCTAACTCTTAACTAATGACGAATGACCAATGACTAGTTACTAACTTTTTATCAATTATGGGTAACAAGTATTTGACGTTATCAGAATTAAACCTTGAGGGACAGTTACTAGGTTTTATTGGTGGTGAACCAGGAAAATATAAATATATGCAATTGGCAGTTCCATCTGGAGATGTAGAAATAAAACTGCCTAAAGAGTTGCGCCGTTCTCTGAGTTCATCTTTAGTTCCTGGACAGAAAATTCGCGTTTGTGGCCATAGTAAGGTAGACTCGCGCACAAGTAAAATTAAAATTAAAGCCTACCGGGTGACACCAATTGATGGGTGTCCAAAGCAAGATTTACCACCTCAAATCAAAGCGAGGATTATGGTATGTCAAAAGGGCGGTTGCCTTAAACGTGGTGGTAAAGGATTATTATCAGAGTTAGAAAAAACTTTGTGCGATCGCGGTTTGTTAGACAAAGTTACCATTGAACGTACCAGTTGCCAAAAATGCTGTGGTAGCGCTCCCAACTGTGTTTTACAGCTTGGTAAAAAGAAATACAAGAATATTCATCCTGAAGCGATCGCATCTTTGCTAGAAAGTCACTTAACTTAAGTTACAAAAATACTTGTAATGTAATTATATAGGTGGAAAAGGTAGATTCCTACTTCCACCTATTTTTAGTGTAAAAACTAATACCTGCCCCTGCACCGCCATTGCCGTCATAGCGCAACCCCGCCATTGCCGCCATAGCGCAACGACAAATAATTAGTCACTGTACAACTGGGTGGGTTGAAAGCCATGTGGAAAAATGCCCCGCGAATGCGCGACAGGATTAAGGTCGCAATAACCCTCCAGCTACTGGGTGGGTTATCATAATTTTTATTAGGGAGGGTTGAAAGAGAGCGCTACGTTGACAGACATTATCGCTATAATATCTGTAAATAAATGACATTAATCTGTCACTAACACTTAAACGACATCAATTCGTCCCGACGACAGATAATTAGTTTCAACGACATTAATCTGTCACCGATGACAAATAATTAGTCACTGCACAAAAATGGACGTAACTGGATTCGAACCAGTGACCTCTACGATGTCAACGTAGCGCTCTAACCAACTGAGCTATACGTCCTTACCATACCATTTATAACCTTAGCATACATTTGCTTAAAATGCCAAAATAAAAGGCGCAAATTAAGGAAATTCTGTAATTTGAGCCAGAATCAATATATTATTAAGAGTCCCCAGCCTTGGCCATTAAGCTTTCTTGGGGTAGTTTACGAGAAAATTAAATCAACAATTCATATCTGTCTGGGATATGTTGATGAGCGATCGCTCCTGAGCAATTTTTGGTCATATCCTTTTCCTTGATACCCTAGTGTATGATCGATAAGGTTATTCGGTTCTGGTGGGGAACAGCTACCAGAGGTAACGGGGAAAGTTCGGTGCAAATCCGGCGCTGTCCCGCAACTGTAAACCAATTTGAGATGTAATCTAAAATCCCAAATAGAGTGAGTCAGGATGCCCGCCGAAATAGATTAATCAGTTCCACATATCTGCGAGGTACAGATGACTACCACTGTAAATATTTCCCCGACTAGTCCCTTGGGTATTGCTGACCATACTTTATTTGTTTGCAAAACTTGTGCTAGCGTTTGGCAAGATGGACAACGCTTAGGTGAAAGTGGTGGTCAAAAACTTCTATCCCAACTTCAGCACCTTGCACAAGATTGGGACTTACGAGATGAATTCCCAATTCAAGAAGTTGAATGCATGAGTGCTTGTAATCGTTCCTGTGTAGTTGCCTTTGCTGCCAAAGGCAAATTAACATATTTGTTTGGTGATTTAGCTGTTGATGGTAGTGCATCTGCGGTATTAGAATGTGCTAGTCAATACTATGTCAAAGCAGATGGTTTATTGCCTTGGTCAGAGCGTCCAGAAGCCCTGAAAAAAGGCATTTTGGCAAAGATTCCACCTTTATCTCAATGATGCGCGTTTTGATACTGGGTGGAACGGGAGATGCCGCAGAACTAGCTGCCCAAGTAGCGAATATCCAAGGTCTAGAAACAATCACATCTTTAGCTGGTCGCACCCGTGAACCATCAGTACCGTTGGGCGATTTACGGGTTGGAGGCTTCGGTGGTGTGGCTGGATTGGCTAGCTATCTGCGAGTCATGCAAATCGACTTATTAATTGATGCAACCCATCCTTTCGCTACTCAGATTTCTTTCAATGCGGCAGATGCTGCAACCGAAGTCGGAGTACCCCATTTGATGTTAATACGCCCCCCTTGGGAAAAAGAAAGTGGCGATCGCTGGATTGAAGTTGACAGTATTGAAACCGCAGCATTATCTCTGGAAAACCAGGCACAGCGGGTATTTTTGACAGTTGGAAGGCAAGAACTTGCCGCCTTTGCTCACCTAGAGAAAATTTGGTTTCTGATGCGGATGATTGACCCTCCTACAGATGATGCTTTAGTGCCACCAGGAGTAATATTGTGCGATCGCGGGCCCTTTACCCTCAATAATGAAAGGCAAATCCTGATTCATAACAAGATTGATACCATCGTAAGTAAAAATAGCGGTGGCGATGCAACAAAGCCCAAGATTATTTCAGCCCGAGAACTGGGCTTGAAGGTTGTTATGGTAAATCGTCCAGCCATACCGCCAGGTGAGCAAGTTACTGATGTTGATGGTGCTTTGGCATGGCTATTTGACAAGTTGCGCGACTAGTGGAAAAGGCAAAAGCCACCGCTCAGACTTTTAAAAGTGCTAAAATTTACCCTTGGGAATTGACCCTTCAATTCCCTCAACATACCAATCCATCGCCAGTTGTCTCTGATCATCCAAAACTTTACCTTTTGGCACTTGTACTACCCCTTTTTGATCTTTCACCGGGCCATCAAAAGGGTGTGCAGTACCCTGAATAAACTCATCCCGCTTCGCATTCACCAGTTGTTGCACATCCATTGGAATCGCTTGATTCATCGGGGAAATATCTACCATTCCTTGAACAATCCCATCCCAAACCTCTTGAGATTTCCAAGTATTACTCATTACAGCCAAGGCTTTATCTGTATAGAATTTGCCCCATTTATTAATAGCTGATGTCAGGTGGGCTTTTTGACCAAACTTACTCATGTCACTGTTGTAGGCAAAAGCATAAATACCTTTTTCCTGTGCCAATTGGACAACAGCACCAGAATCGGTATGCTGCGTCAGTACATCCGCACCTAAATTGAACAAAGCTTGAGCCGCTTCTCTTTCTTTAGCTGGATCGTACCAACTTTCTACCCAAAGTACTCTAACTTTTGCTTGGGGATTTGTTAACCTTACTCCTTGGGTAAATGCACTGATTCCCCGAATCACTTCTGGAATTGGATATGCGCCAATAAAACCAATTACATTTGATTTTGTCATCTTACCAGCAATCATGCCGGTTAAGTAACGCGGTTCTTCAAAGCGTCCTAGATAAGTGCCGACATTGGCAGCACGTTTGTATCCTCTACAGTGTTCAAAGGCAACATCACTAAAGTCTTTGGCAACTTTAATTGTTGGGTTCATGTAGCCAAAGGAAGTTGTAAAAATCAACTTGTTACCATCTAATGCTAGTTGGCGAATTACCCTTTCAGCTTCAACACCTTCGTTGACATTTTCCACAAAGGTAGTTTTTACCTTATCTTGAAGATTGGCTTCCATGTCTCTGCGACCTAAATCATGGGCATAAGTCCAGCCAAAATCACCTACATAATCGGCATAAACAAATCCCACCTTTAGAGGTTCGTTTACCGCTACAGGCGACGCTGAGGGAGATACCTCACCCTGCGATTTGGAATTTTTGCTTTGAGAGCAACTATTTAAGGCAAAGCTAGATCCTGCTAAAGTGACATACTTTAGAAAATTCCGACGATCCATATTTTATTAATAGGTTTACCCATTAAAAAGATTTTTATGATTGCTGGTAATGGCAGACACGGTTTAGATTAGCTATTTACTTAATTTTAACTTTTTATTTCTGCCGTCAACTTACTTAATAAAGAAGTCGAATGATGGTAATATTATAGACAATCAAAACTCTTTTTCAGAAAGCAGATATTTAAAGCCAGCTTTTTGATAAAAGTGCGATCGCAGGATAATTAAGAAAAGCCTGAAAACTTCTTATTTTAGATAATTCGCATCACGATGCATTTATACAGTGCGTCTAGGTATAATGCCATTCACGTTAAGTTGACACCTATGACAGATGTACGCCCCTACATTCGCGGAGCGTCCCGCAGGGATGGGATGTTTTTTACTGGAAGTCTCTTATTTCGAGAAAGTTTCCTTAGAGGTCGTTTGAAAAGTGTTTCGCTGTGATAGGCACTTTTAGATCCCCCCTAACTCACCTTTTTTAGAGGGGAACCGGAGTTAAAGTCCCCCTTTTTAAGGCGAGCCACTCTTATTGCATCTGGCGTGGATTTAGAGGTATCTAAAACCTTTTATACCGACAACAGGACTTTTCAAACAACCTCTTAGCGATTTGCTACCAATTTTTGAGCAATTTTTTGCTTAAATAGACGATAAAAAAACAATGGATTACCAATAATATAACGATCCCATAGACGAGTAGGTTCAGTAACTAGGCGTGTTAACCACTCGAAGCCATTATTCGTCAGCCACTCGGGGCCACGATATGTAGAGTTAGTATAAAAATCTAGACACGCGCCTAAAGGTAAAAATACACGAGCTTCAATTTTATTGAAGTTATCTAAAATCCACCTTTCCTGTAATGGCATACCAAAACCGATATATAAAATATCTGGTCGAAAATTATTAATTTTTTCTATTATTAAATCATTCTCTTTTCCTGATTTATCAAAGTAACCATGATGTCCGCCTATCCGAAGGTTAGGTGCAATTGATCCTAACTTTGTAATTGCTTCATCGACTACCCCGGGTTTTCCAGCTAATAAAAATAATGAGATATTTTCTTTTTCACATTTCAATGCTAAATCTTCTATATAATCTGGTGCTGTCATGCGATGTGCAGAATCCAGAGAATAACCGCTTAAGTTAGCCGCTAACAATACACCAAATCCATCGCAAAATACTAAATCTGCGTTATTTAAAAAGTCTCGATACCAAGGCTTTTCATAAGCAAAATTCATTGCTCTAATATTTACATTTTCTACAATTGTCTTTTTGGGGGTTTTGACTGATTCTACTAAATAATCGATTAGTTCTTGTACTTTAACTTGATGGAATCTTGTATCAAACAACTTGATTTCAGGGAAAGTTTTTGTATCCATTGTTATTTCCTTTTTGTTTACTTTAGACAAGCTTATGGTTAATCAATTATGTTCAGAATATGGCTTTCAACCTACGACTGATGCATAAATGTATTTTAAGGATGCAAGATAATTGTTGATATCTAAGTGTTTAACACTAACCCGTGCATTATTTCCTAGAGATATTCTCAAATTTTTATCTGCAATTAAAGATTGCATTGCCTCTGACAACTGTTGAATATTACCTGGATTAAGTAATAAACCATTCTGGTTTTGAGTAACTACTTCGGGTATCCCTCCTACTTTAGTAGTTATGACAGCTAAACCCCAACTCATTGCTTCTAGTAGCGCCATCGGCAAACCTTCGTTGTAAGAAGGTAAAACAAATACATCAGCTTTACCTAAAAGCTCGTCGCGTTTTTCTTTGTCTACCCAATCAAGGATAGTGATGTGGTCAACAAGATTTAGAGTTTGAATCAAACTACGAGCTTTTTCTACATCTCCATCCCCGGCCATAGTCAACTTTGCTTTACTTTTCTCTTCGGCAGGTATAGAAGCGAATGCGTTAATTAAATCAAATGCACCTTTGCGCTGACCAATGCGCCCTAAAAATAAGAAAAATACCTCGTTGGAATCTACATGCTGTGGAATTTGGGCGGGAATTCTTACCGCGTTAGGCAGAACAATAACTTGCTCTGGCTTCAAACCAAGATTTTCAATATAAAATTTTTTCCAGCTATCTGATAAAACAATAAAACGGGTACATTTACTAAAAGACCAACTGAGCCATTTCTGAAGCAATTGGGGAAGCTCAGAGTAAAACAAATGAAAGTCAGCACTATGAGCATGAATAATTAGCGGTTTTTTAAATAGCCAACAAATAAGACTAGTGATTGAGTGACGAAAAGCGCTACCTCTCTCTGAAACATGAACGTGAATTAGGTCGGCTTTATTATTTAATAAGTTCCAAAATAACTCCCCTATTGCCTGCACAAACACTAATACTTTTTGGGGAGCAGAGCCATTGGGTAAAGTAGTTATATGTGTAAATTCAATGTCAGAAGTAGCTTCAGTGGCTTCTTCAAGGATGAGCTTTTGCACGGAAACTATTCCACCTTGCCGCTCTAAGCTTTCGCCTAACATAGTAATCTTTATAGGACTCATAACAAAAGAGCTTATTTATGGTAGATAAATTCATCAAATATTTATGTACAGCACATTGTACTTAAACTATGATTAAGTTATGTATTTGTCAATGATAGTCATTAAGAGCTTTAGTGTAATAAAGATTACCATGTCGCAAAGGCCGGGCTAAACGTTGTTTACCCGTGGCGTGTACTTTATTCTTAAAACTGATTGAATTATCTGTTGACAGGGCGGAAAACTAATGAACTTATTTGAGCTTTTAGCAGGGGAAGACAATCATCCTGCCCTAGTTACGCCTGAGGAGCGATCGCTAACCTATAAGCAATTGCGCGAGAATATTGTTGGACTGGTATCGCAACTCAACAGCTTTGGATTAAAACGAGGCGAACGCATTGCCATTGCCATGACTAACGGTTCACCAATGGCTATTACCTTTTTGGCTGCCGCCCTGTGTGGCACTGCTGCACCCTTAAATCCCAAATACAAACAAGAAGAATTTACTTTCTACTACGAAGATATCCAAGCAAAAGCACTGATTACGCTATCTGAGTCGCCAAAAGCAGCTATTGCCGCCGTCACACCCGACATGATGCTGATTAATGCCAAGGTAAATACTGACGGTACACTGAGTTTTGAATTAGTCAAAGAGAAACTTCCCCCTTGCTCCCAGCTAAGAGCTCCCTTGCCTCAGTCTGATGATCTGGCGATGATTCTCCACACTAGCGGCACCACCAGTCGTCCCAAGCGTGTGCCGATTCGTCATCGCAACTTAATCGCCTCAGCTGGCAACATCATTGGTGCTTACTCACTCACAGCAGATGACACTACACTTTGCCTAATGCCCCTGTTCCACATTCACGGATTGGTGGGCTGTTTACTAGCAACTCTAGGATCGGGCGGCACATTAATTTGTCCTAATGGTTTTAATGCCTTGGAGTTTTGGAAACTGGTAGATACCTACAAACCTACCTGGTACTCCGCAGCGCCAACCATGCATCAGACAATTTTGGCCCGCGCTAGCCGCAACACAGAAATTGTCAAAGCTAACCGCTTTCGTTTCATTCGCTCTAGTAGCGCTCCCTTGCCCCCAATTATCATTGAACAACTAGAGGCAACTCTCAATGCTCCCGTGGTGGAATCTTACAGCATGACTGAAGCATCTCACTTAATGACCACCAACCCTCTACCGCCAAAAGTGCGGAAACCAGGTACTGTCGGTTATGGCTTTGGTGTGGAAGTCGGCATTATGGACTCCGAAGGCAACTTATTATCTCAGCGAAGCCTGGGCGAGGTGGTGGTAAAAGCACCCAGTGTCATAGATGGCTACGAAAACAACCCGGAAGCTAACGCCACAGCTTTTGTAAACGGTTGGTTCCGCACAGGGGATCAGGGAACACTGGATGCAGACGGCTACCTCCGCTTGACTGGACGCATTAAAGAATTGATTAACCGGGGTGGGGAAAAAATTTCTCCTTTAGAAGTGGATGATGTCTTGCTGCGCCATCCCGCCGTCGCTGAAGCTTTAGCCTTTGCCGTCCCCCACAAATCTTTAGGAGAAGATATCCATGCTGCTGTTGTCCTCAAAGGAGAAGTCAGCGAAAAAGAACTTTTAACTCACTGTTCAACCATGCTGGCAGACTTCAAAGTTCCTAAACAAATTCACATTTTGGAGCAACTACCTCGTGGTGCTACTGGGAAACTGCAACGGTTAGCTATGGCGAAATTGCTTAACATAAGCTAAATCAGCGATACACTAAGAAAAATTCCTTGAGGAAGCTTTGATGGCACGGTCAAACGGGGTTAAAACTGAAATGTCTGCACAGGAATTACCTACAATTTCAGATGAAGATACAGAGACAATTGAAGATTCGCCGGAAGTAGTAGAGGATATCCAGGATATTGACGACATCTTGAACTCACTCAAAACCTTACTGAGTAGCCTAGAAAAGCTCCAAAAAGTCCGGCAAGAAGTGGGCGATATCAAACCGTTAATTGGGCGGATGCTTGATGGTGAACTGGTTGCTGGTGAAGAACTTGAGCAACTTAAGACAGGTGTGAGCAGTCTTTCTCGCCTTGTTCGGGCTTATAATGACCATCAAATAGCGTTGGCTAAAGCGCAATCTGCTAGAAACTTGCTAGATCAAGTCCTTAAAGAGCGTAAAGCTAATTGAAACAAGAAGCGATCGCATTTTTTGAAATATGCGATCGCTCCCCTAATTATCCAAATGCTTAAATGCACAGCGTTCGAGGATCTGGGATCAATGCCATCATCCCCAGCCCGACCTTCGAGGGTGTCGTTACCTGCTAAACCAGTGAGGATATTGTTGCTATTATCGCCGATGAGGAAGTCGTTGTAGGATGAACCTTCGAGGTTTTCAATCGAGATAAATTTATCGCCTGTGGCATCTCCTTGCCAACCTGTGCCTTCAGCCAAACTAGCAGCAACACCAGATGTCGCGGTAATGTAAGAGGCGGTATCATTGCCAGTGCCACCGTCGAGGATATCGGAAGGCCAGCCTGTGCCAGTGCCACCAATGAGGTAGTCGTCCCCAGTGCCGCCAAAGATTTCATCATTGCCGTTTTCACCAAAGAGGCGATCGCTTCCTTCTTTCCCTTCGATGATGTCGTTGCCATCGCCACCAAGAATGCTGTTGACGTTGCTATCTCCGATGAGGGTGTCTTTGAAGCGAGAACCAATGACGTTTTCTATCAGCTTGATTGTATTGATATTTCCAAAGCCGTCATTCGTAAGTGCCGTCAAGCCATGTCTACGATGGGCTAAGCCTACGCACTTCACACAAAGCAACGGCACACATCTGTGGTTTCATTTGAAGGATATCAAAATTTTGCAAGATATCTACTTATGATGATGAACGTAGCACCCGCCATTGTAATACTAGGTCAAAATAGCGTGACAGTAGCACGCAAAATAATCACTGTCCTGCCAGGGGCGACACTATACGGTCTAGCCGATCGCACATCTGGAGTTGATGTCAGCTTTACTAACTTTGGCGAGACGTTGCGCGAGTTATTTGCCCAAGGAACGCCGCTAATTGGCATTTGTGCCGCCGGCATTTTAATTAGGACGCTAGCTCCCGTACTCTCGGATAAACAACAGGAACCACCAGTGCTAGCTGTGGCTGAAGATGGTAGTGCTGTTGTCCCCCTGTTGGGCGGACTTGGTGGGGTAAACGATTTGGCCCGGCGCATTGCCGAAGCGCTTGATGTCAAGCCTGCAATTACGACTACTGGCGACTTACGTTTGGGCACAACGCTGTTATCTCCTCCCCCCGGATACCATTTAGCAAACCCAGAGGATGCGAAGAAATTTATCTCAGATTTACTAGCTGGGGCAAAAGTCAAATTAGAAGGAGTAGCGCCTTGGTTGAGCCATAGCAAACTCCCCATAGATCCACAGGGAGATTTGACCATTCAAGTTACGGAACGTTTGGTGGCTCCTACAGCCAACTGCCTTGTCTACCACCCAGCAACGATCGCGATCGCAATTAGTGACATGATTGATGATGCAGTCACTTTAGTACAGCAGCTACTAGCTGATGCCAAACTAGAAAAAGCATCAGTCGCCGGGATATTTGCACCCATCACCACCGCAGCCAATCCCGCAATCCACGCCGTAGCTAGCGCCTTCGGAGTGCCTGCCCGCTTTTTTACCCCAAATCAGCTAGAAAGTCTGTTATCACAAGGTTATAGCTGCGCCCAAGCAGTAGCGATCGCAGCTACAGGTACATCCCCTTTATCTTCCTCATCTCCTCAGATTGCGATCGCCATTGCCCCTCAACCAATTGACCCCAACACCATCGGTCAGCCACGAGGACGATTAGCGATTATTGGCACAGGGCCTGGTGGATCGCAATGGATGTCTCCCGAAGTCAAGGAGATACTCAAGTCGGCAACTGACCTAGTGGGTTATAAAACTTATTTAGATTTAGTTGGTTCTCTAGCTGATGGTAAGCAACGGCATGAGTCTGACAACCGCGAAGAAGAAGCACGGGCAAAAATGGCCCTTGATTTGGCAGCATCTGGGCGATATGTAGCTGTCGTTTCATCTGGTGATCCTGGTATCTATGCAATGGCAACAGCAGTTTTTGAAGTGTGCGATCGCTATGCTAAACCCGAATGGGACACTATCGACATTCATGTAGCACCAGGCATCTCCGCCATGCAGGCAGCAGCAGCAGCCATTGGTGCGCCCCTTGGACATGACTTTTGTGCTATTTCCCTATCTGACATCTTGAAACCTTGGTCTGCGATCGAACAACGAATTGCTGCTGCTGCTGAGGCTGATTTCGTAATTGCTTTCTACAATCCTGTTTCTAAAGAGCGTACCTGGCAACTGGCAGAAGCGAGAAATATTTTGCTGCGACATAGAACACCGGATACACCAATAGTGTTGGCGCGGAATCTCGGTAGACCAGGACAGGCGGTAAAAGTGATTACACTTGACCAGTTAGCACCAGCAAGCGCTGATATGCGGACAATTATTCTCGTTGGTTCCACAAAAACCCGAACCATCAAGCGCAACGATGATAATATCTGGGTTTATACGCCGCGTCGCTATACCGAACCGCAGGTATGATAAGCGCTGAAGAGAGCAGAGGGAAATCCGGGCTTAACTGAACCGTATGGGGAACTATGGTGAAAAGTTTTTCCACCTTCTTGGGTATTTCCTTGCTGGGGGCAAGTCTTACTATCAGCAGAGATAATTTTCATCAATGATCAGGAAAATAGGAATGGAAAATAAACAACTCCCACCTCAGTCTCAATGGTGAAGTGGGAGTTGTTTAGCTACGAATTATCTCTACATTGGAGATGCATTTTATGTTTTGGGAGAAGTGATTGAAGCGATTGATGAAGTAAAACAAATCACTTAACAAAAGGAAGGAACTATAAATGATTGAGCCAAAAAAACTCATCAAAGGAAAGCTGTACGAGTTTCGTGGGGTGCAAATGCGCTACAGTCACCCCTGCCAATATGCAGTGCAGGCTCGGTTTGCATTCATTGACTCAAAGGGCCAACGCAAAGAATTAGGGATACTGCTTGTAAAGCGGGAACTACTTGAGGTTAGGGAGTTAGCAAATAACTAAGCACGCGCCCCGCCTCTATGTTTCAATACTTTTGAATTTGTGTATTTTCAACTCCCAATTGGGTTTAGGATAAAGCTTTTTTCTGTCCCCAATACAAGCTGCCCCTTATCACCAAAAGGGGTTTCATCTTCCCTTTTCCCATTAATCGAGCAGTATTAGACTACAACACCAATTTACACATTCGGGCAGTTCACCATAGCTGACAAAATGTTTGGTTTTATTAAGAAGTGTAAAGTTATGTTACAGTTAGTTACGAGTCAGGAGTTGCGAGCAACTGGCATCTGACAACAAGCTAATTTACCAAATATTCCCACAGAACTTACAAAATGACTCTATCGACTCGTCCCGATCTAACTTCTGCCGATCAGGTACTGTCATCTTTAGCAACTAGGCAACAGCAAACTGTAACAGAAGCCCAAATGATGCAGGCTGTGTGTACTTTGCTGATTGGATTAGGAGAAGATCCAGACCGTTTGAAGGGAAAATTTTGGGATCTTCAGGCTAGATTTTGACGAACCATCAGTCTGTTATAGTTTGAGTGATTTTCACCAAGCTACTTACCTAATGCCAAACTATCAACAGATACAGAAAAAGTGGGGATAATGATAGGTTGAGACGATAGAAAATAAATAAAAACCCATTGTGAATAATTCAGTATTAATTACACTTCCCGTATTAGCGTGTATAGTTCTGTCGCCAGTTAGCAAAGCTGATACCGCCCAAAGCTCGACCAATCATGCCATCAAAATGTCTTCATTTAACCTCAGTTCCCAAAAATGGAAAAACCGTGTGCTAATAGTCTTTGCATCGTCTGTTGATAACTATATCTATCAGCAGCAAATGCAACTATTGCAAAAGCATAACAGAGGTTTTGCAGAGCGGGATTTAGTTCTCGTTCAGGTGTTGGCAACAAATGAAAGCTATGTCAACAGACAGCCAATAGATGAGTCTTCTGCTGCCAAGTTGCGCGACTCCTTTGGTGTTGACAAAGAAAATTTCCGCGTGATTTTGGTGGGTAAAGATGGTGGTGTTAAGCGAAGTGATGCTACACCAGTGCAAGCGACAGCAATTTTTGATGAAATCGATGCTATGCCTATGCGTCAGCAAGAAATGCAACAGCGACGCAGAAAGTAGGCGTTGCAGAACAGTGGGATGAATTGGGGCAGGCAGGGGAGGCAGAGGAAGCAGGGAGAAAGGGAGAGGGTTTGCAGCTTTTATTACCATGAAAGTGGTGCAATTTAAATGACGATTAGCTTAACTAGAATTGCTGTAGTTAAGATTAGCTCTTTCAAAGTGTAGGCATCTGGATGCGAGGCATCCGAAGCTTATGGTTTTCCTGGGTCGTATTTAGACGCGTCCAGCCTACCAGCACGCGCTGGATTGCGGCGATACTTCCGAGCTTCTAAGTTAAGCGGAAGGCTCTGAACACGGGTCTAATTTCGCATCAGCCTTAGTTAGCTATGGGATTGATCAAGAAGCAGAGGAGAAGCCACCAAATGCTACAACTCGTGATATTCCTGATACGCTTTACTTGCACTGTAAGATTTAATCGGATAATTTAAGCGATCGCAATTGTTTTTTAAGGAAACCAATGAACAAATTCATACTGAGTTTGCTTTCTTCCCCTGTAATGATTAGCTCTATTCTCTCTATGGGAGTAATGCTCAATCAAGCACAAGCTATAGAGCCACAACCAGAAGCCAAAACCACAGATAGTCTATCTTGTATACGCAATAAACATAAAGTGGGTTTAGTATGTGCAAGAGCTTCCGTATTGGCTCAAATCCCTAGTTATCAGCGTGAAATAGAGTTTTCTCAAGAAGATGCTCCTATGCTGGAGTTCAATGACGAAGAAAGCAATGTGGCAATCGACTTATTTGGCTGCGATTGTCCTGCTTGTATAAATTCTTTACGTCAGATGCGCGGCGCGACACCCTTGGTATATTAGGATTTTACAAATTTATCTTTGTTTATAACCCACATTCAGCAAACTTTTGTGAGGGCATAACAATGTTGTGCCCTCACTGTATCTTGGATTCAAAATAATTACGCTGATTTTTCCACTCGCAAACCAAAGTAGGTCAAAACAAGCTCAGTGAAACCACTATTGACAACTTCATGTACTTCTCCCGGTTCTATAGCTACACAGTTTCCTGGAAGCAGGGGGTATTCTGTACCATCAACGTGAATGACTCCCGAACCAGCTTCTACAAAGAATATTTCACACATATCTTGATGTACGTGTGCTGATGCGCTTTGTCCAGGGGCAAAACGTGCTTGAGAAAAGTTAGTTAGGTGAGGCAAATCGCCGAAGCGTAGCATCACCTTTTTCTTGATTTCGGCATTGTGAGAAACAGATTCTTCTGGCAAGTTTTTCAGAGAAGTGGTAATCATTCGGGTCTTAAATCATTGGATAATTCCACAATACCCCTAGAGCCATCAATCCTTACCCGTTGACCATCTTGCAGGAGCCATGTAGCGCCTTTAACATCCATCACTGCGGGAATACCGTATTCACGAGCCACGATCGCACCGTGAGAAAGCCGTCCACCAACTTCGGCAATTAATCCTCCAGCCCTTAATAACAAAGGGGCCCAGCCGGAATCTGTGTAAGGTACTACCAAAATCGTATCTCGATCAATGTCTGGCACGTTTTGTAAATTTCGTAACACCTTCACCCTGCCTTCAGCTTGCCCGTGGCTAGCTCCAATACCTTGTAAGAATTGGTCAGAGTAGAGGGCAGAGGGAGCTAATGGGTGAGGGGGTGCATTACCGTACACTAAAAGGGGTACTTGAATGAACTCGCTATCTTGGACAAATTGCGATCGCCTTGATTCCACTAACTCATCCAACTCCTCAATTAACTTGGAATCTCCACTTACAATTAAACGCCGCACTTCATCAAACTCTAGAAAAAAGATATCTCCCGTTTTCTGGAGTAAGCCGGACTTTAACCAAATTTTCTCTAAAGCTACAAAACTCCAACGCAATTCAGCCAAAAGCCGGGAATAAACTTCGGTAACTCGTCCTTTGATATCTACACGCCGTTGCACAAATCTACGTTTGCGCTTACCCGCAAAAATGCTATTAATCGCGTCTTTAGCGCCTGATTGTGGTTCGTTACCCTGCATTAACTGCACAAACATTTGCTTAATCATCTGGGGATTTTCCCGCCAGGTGGGAACGGAAATATCAGTTCCCACTTCACTTAAATAGCCGTAATCCTGAAGCAACTCGTCAAATTCTTGCAGGATCTTTTCTCCGTCTGGGGTTTGCTTTAATTGCTCAAATACTTGCTGTGGCTCAAACTCAAGCAATACTTGCTTGGCATCTGTTGCTATTGCACTCAGCGATCGCAATGCCGCTACCTCTGGAGTAACGCTATTATCAATTTGCCCATCCTTCACCCGAAAAATCGCCTGCCGCAGAGCAGCACTCAAGGGAGCTAAAATGCTGTAATACGTTCCTCGATGCAGCAACTCTAGAATAGAGTCAATTCTTGCCAACAGCTTAACTGGTTCCAAGTTCTCTGCATTTTCCTGCGCCAACTCCGACAAACCAGGAACGAAGCGTTTGTGATAATCTTCCTTGAAGTCCTTTTCTAAACTTAATTCCCGTCTTAGCAACTTTCCTAGCCCTGGCAAATTCTCCCAGGTTGACTGCAAGGATGGTTTACTTAATTTAGCTCCTCTGGTTAAAAATTCCAGACTTTCCGGCGGCAATCCCATACGGAGAAAGATATTTCCTAAGAGGGATGCATTAAAGTAGGCTCTGGAATAGTGCAGAGTTGCTGTTTCATTAAAATCTAACCCCAAGGCGCGATCGCCCAAAACTAGAGTAAAAAATTCCCCCCACACTCCACAAGTTAATGGACGATTAATTGACCATGTTAAGGGGTGAATTACTCCGGGGATCACTTCGGCGGCGATTTTGCGTGTCCAGATGGGCAGTAAAGTAGTGATTGGTCGAGATTGCAACACCCACAGAGTTTGTCCGTCGTAACTCCATTCAATATCTTGAGGAGTGCCATGATAACGTTTTTCGAGTTGGTAGGCTAGGTATGCAACTTGCTTAATTAATGCTTGTGGGATTCGTCCTTGACCCTCTAATTGTACAGAGGAAGAATTTTCTGTTTCAATGACAAAAGCGCGATATTGTTCTGGTGTAACTTTTCCCGAAACGACTTGTGTCGGGCTGCCTGGTAGGGCTTCAATGATGATCGCATCACCTTGTTGAGTAATAGGATCGCGGCTGAAAGCAACGCCAGAATATACACTTTGGACTTGTTGTTGAATCAACACAGCCATTGCTGTATCATTTAAGCCGCGATCGCGCCGATATTGCACGGCAGATGGATGATTATAGGAAGCTTGAACTTGGGCGATCGCTGATTGCAATGCCTCTGGGCTGGTAACATTTAAAACTGTTTCATACTGCCCAGCAGCCGAAGCCTGTTCTGAGTCTTCTCCAATGGCAGAAGAACGCACCACTAAGGGAGATAATTCTGATGGTTGGAGAAATTCTGTCAACCCTTCAGGATCGTCGATTGGGGCAAGTACCCACCCCTTCGGCACTGGATAACCCCAGCGCTTAATTTGAGATAATGTAGCCGCCTTTTCTCCGACAATGGCAGCATCCAACTCTTCATCTAAAGAAACCACCGCGCGTTGGCGTAGCCCGTCGTAGACATCGCCACGTAAAAATTCCAACATCGCAAGAGATTCTGTTTGTGCCTCTTGGGCTGGCAGATTCATATCATCTGGAATTTTTGCATAAATCCAGGCCATTAAACCAGCCAAGACCACAGCAGCGAAGATTCTGGGGTAATCGCTAATATGCAGAATCATCACAAACAAAGGAAAGAGAAGCAAAACCCCAAATTTGACTACCTGTCTCGATTGCAGAATTGTAAAGCTAATACCTGCAAAGAAAGATACAAATACTGCCACTAATGGGTCATGTACAACAAATCCCCAGACGACATTTGTCGTACCTGCCCCTTTGCCTATCCAGTATCTACCTGTTACCAGAGCAATGAGGGCAATCAATTCCCAAAACGATCCCTCTGGGAAGAAAAGGCGGGTGAGTAAGACTGCTGCGATTCCTTTAAAAGCTTCTGACAAGACCGCCAGAATTCCTACAAACCTACCGCCATGATAAAAAGCAGCTGATACACTAATGTTTTTTGTACCAACTTGTGATAATTGCTTACGCGTTAGCGCGTAAGTTATCCATGCAATCAGGGGTAATCCGCCCAAGAGGGGGCAGGCAATTAAAATAACTAAGACACCCCAAGGTTCAAACATTCTGGATTTTGGATTTTAGATTTAAATTTTCCATCTAAAACCTCAAATCTAAAATCTAAAGTTTTTCTGAAATTTTTGATGGTTATAAAGGCGTTTTTATTTACTAGTTCCTGAATGGACACTTGGCTACGACGGAAACCGTTTAAGACAAGTGTCCTTCTAGGTTACTAATGGTTTTAGTTTAGCGCATAGGCAGCTTGCAGCGCCCAAATTATCAGAGCAGCGATTGATCCCAGAAGCAACACGGTAGAGATAGTGACTACTTTTGGGGAATCTGCACCCTCAAATTTCATAATTCCGCGATTTAAGTCGGACATAGCTTTGTAATCCTCTGTTGTTGGAGCATGAAACATTTGTCCGTTTTGATTGTAGTCCTTCTATTTACGGATGATGTTAAATCCCTCCTATTATTTTGTTTCTGCTTGGCAATTTTTCCATCACCACAATTGCCTAGTTCTTTGGAGGTATTAGTTGTATTTATACAAATGTGGGTGGGAGCAGGGAGCAAGGGAGAAGAGTTTTCCCCTCTGCACCCCGCACCCTGCCCCTCTGCCTCTTTCCCAATGCCCAATTCCCAATCTCATCCAATATGTACTAAAATCAATGACTTGAGTCACAAAGAGAGCAATCATGGCATCCATCCGCGAGTTGCACCAACAGCTGGTTAAGAAAGAACGTTCTGCCGTTGAAATTACCCAAGAAGCTTTAGACCGCATTCAAGCGTTAGAGCCGAAATTGCACAGCTTTCTATGTGTGACCGCAGAACGGGCATTAGAGCAGGCGGGTGCTGTAGATGCCAAAATTGCTGCCGGAGAAGAAATTGGGCTGCTAGCAGGCATTCCTGTGGGGATCAAGGACAATTTATGTACTAAGGGAATCCCTACCACCTGTGCCTCCCGGATTTTGGAAAATTTCGTGCCGCCTTATGAATCAACGGCGACGCAAAAACTGGCAGATGCTGGCGCGGTAATGGTAGGCAAAACCAACTTAGATGAGTTTGCGATGGGTAGTTCCACAGAAAACTCTGCCTACCAAGTCACGGCTAATCCTTGGGATTTGTCACGAGTTCCAGGTGGTTCTTCTGGGGGTTCTGCGGCGGCGGTGGCGGCTCAAGAATGTGTAGTTGCTCTCGGTTCTGATACTGGCGGTTCGATTCGGCAACCGGCATCTTTTTGCGGTGTGGTGGGAATGAAACCGACTTATGGCTTGGTTTCCCGTTATGGTTTGGTAGCTTACGCCTCATCTTTGGATCAAATTGGGCCATTTGGAAACACAGTAGAAGATGCGGCAATATTATTAAGTGCGATCGCAGGTTATGATCCCAAAGATTCCACCAGCCTCAAAGTTGCCATTCCCAACTACGCCGCCAGCTTCAAACCAGACTTCAAACCCAGAGGTCAGCTAAAAATTGGCATAATCAAAGAAACTTTTGGTGAAGGTTTAGACTCTGTAGTGGAACAAGCTGTTACCAAAGCAGTAGACCAACTACAAAGTTTGGGAGCAGAAATCCATATAATTTCCTGTCCTCGCTTTCGCTATGGCTTACCCACCTACTACATCATCGCCCCATCAGAAGCGTCAGCAAACCTGGCTCGTTACGATGGCGTTAAATATGGTTACCGCGCTCCTGATGCCGATAATTTGTTATCGATGTACACTCGCACCCGTGCCACTGGTTTTGGTACAGAAGTCAAACGCCGGATTATGATCGGTACTTACGCACTTTCGGCTGGCTATTACGATGCTTATTACCTGAAAGCGCAAAAAGTCCGCACCCTGATTAAGCAAGACTTTGAAAAGGCTTTTGGCTTAGTTGATGTGTTAGTTTGTCCCACATCCCCCACTACAGCATTCAAAGCAGGGGAAAAGACTACTGACCCCTTGAGTATGTATTTAACTGACTTGATGACTATCCCTGTGAATCTTGCTGGTTTACCTAGTTTAAGTTTGCCATGCGGTTTTGATGATCAGGGGCTACCGATAGGATTACAGCTAATTGGCAATGTGCTGCGAGAAGACCTACTGTTTCAAGTAGCTTACGCTTATGAGCAATCCACGACTTGGCATCTGCGTAAACCGCAAATATCTTGAAATTGGGCATGGGGCATTGGGCACTGCTTATTTCTCCCTCCTCTTCCCCATTTCCCTCATCTCCCTCATCTCCTCCATCTCTCCCACTCACTGATTACTGACCATTGAGTGTTGACCATTGACTTCTGGAGTCAGAGATTCAGATGCAATTTGTGGTGGATTAAGTATATATAAAAGACCCGTAGATGCAGCTACTAATAATAGAATGTACGTGAGGACAAGAGGTATGTATGTATTTGATTTGTTGTCTGAATTCTTATGATCATTATGGGAGTCTTGGCGGACTACATTGCTTATAAGAGTATGTGATAAAGCATTTCCATCCAGTCCTAAAGCATCTCCATAGCGACGGATGAATCCTTGAATAAAAATAGGTTCAGGCAATTCTTCAAATCGTTGTTCTTCTAAAGCTTGCAAAACACCTGCTCGAATGAGCGTTTGAGCGGCTATTTCTTCTATGCATATAGATTTTTCTTGTCTTACTTGTCGTAATTGTGTGGTTATTTCTTTTAGCTGCTCTACTTGAGCTTGGTTTAAGAGCGTCACTGTCTTCTCCTGTATGGGCTAATTCTCTATTCATATAGTGAGAAGACTTAAATATGCATACGTATTTTTACTGAATAATTGATTTTAGGGTAAAATCTTTTGAGAATGCTTGAAATCTAATTATAAAAATGCTACAGCTACTTTTACTAAGTAATTTCCTTGTTAATATAGACACTTTGTATTCTACAAAAAGTTAGGGCATGAAATTTAATAAACTGCAATTTATAATATAAGTATTTCCCCAACTGCTATTCTGGGGTGGAATCATTGCAGCGATCGCGTACTGTGCCATCTGTATATTTCTTTTTATTGGGCAACCTCGATTCATTTTCTTTCCCTCTGCTGTCATTGAAAAGACCCCAGAGATTTTTAATCTTCCTTACAAAGAGGTTTGGTTACCTGTGCCAGTTAAAGCGGGCAAGGTAGAACATATTCATGGTTGGTGGATAGAAGCCAAGCAACCCAATGCTAAGGTGTTGCTATACTTACACGGAAACGGTATCAATATTGGCGCAAATATAGCTCATGCGAATCGGTTTCATCAGCTAGGGTTTTCGGTATTGCTGATTGATTATCGGGGTTATGGTCGCAGTGAGGGGATGTTTCCCAATGAAAAGCGTGTTTATGAAGATGCATTCACAGCTTGGAATTACTTAGTGCAGCAACAAGAGATTCCACCCAGCCAAATTTTTCTTTATGGACATTCTCTTGGGGGTGCGATCACCATCGACTTAGCAGTGAAACAGCCACAAGCGGCTGGTTTAATCGTGGAAAGCTCTTTTACATCTATCCGCGATGTAATAACTTATCGAAACGTGTTTTGGATGTTTCCTGTGGATTTAATCTTGACACAGCGGTTTAATTCCATTAAAAAATTGCCAAAGTTAAAAATGCCAGTTTTATTCATTCATGGCGCTGCTGATTCGACTGTACCTTCTTTCATGAGCCAAAAATTATATGCCGTTGCTCCCGAACCAAAGCAACTATTGTTGGTTCCAGGAGCAGATCATAATGACACAGCAGTAATTGCCGGTTTGCAATATTTGCAATGGGTAGAGTCTTTTTTCGAAAAAGTGTGATCTAGTAGATATTCCCTTTGGGTGCGGCTATTGTCATAATACGTATCTTCATAAAGAGTAATATTAAAGACTTATTTCAGATATTTATGGAAATAATCATTAGACTTGTCGCTAAATTCTGCAAAAAAAATTACAGATTCATCACCGAAATGAAATATGCTGTAACTATTCAAGCAAACTTGATTATAAGTTTTAGGATTAAATTAGAAGATTTCTAAATACCTTTTATTAGTTACATATGTTTCAACGAGTTTTGATTTGCACAGACTTTTCCGACGGTTTACATCGTTTAAGACATTTTGTTTCTAGTCTTGCGCTTACAGGGATAAAGCAAATAGTTTTTCTGCACACTGTTCCATTATCGGAAAGAGGCATTGTTCCACAAGTCGATAGTGAAAAAATAGAACAAGCTCAAACTCGATTCGCAGAAGCTGTTGGCGAAAGCCCCACTGATGTAGAAGTAAAAATAGAAGTTCAATCGGGAAAGCCTGTTGATACTATCCTTAATGTTGCCCAAACCTATCGATCTCAATTGATTATCTTGGGTTCTCAAAGCCGCAGCTTATTCACGGAAAAATTGGTGGGTAGTACAATGGCTAACTTATCTCGTCGAACACCTATTCCCTTACTGGTACTGCGCCCTCAGTTAATCGCTGCTTATACTTCTGAGGAATTAATACTCCGTTGTCAGCACCTTTTCCGTTCTTTGCTAGTTCCCTACAATGGTACTCAAGAGGCAGATTATTTGGTACAACAAGTAAAGCAATTGGCTCAACAACAATCTGGTAAATATCTACAACAATGCAAGCTTTGCTGGGTTTTAGAAGATACTGGTCGTCGAGAAATGCCAAGGAAAATCTTACCACAGCAGGCTGAACAAACTCTATCTCAGATTAAAGCTGATTTGGAGGGGATAAATTTACAAGTAGAGATAGAAGTTCGGGAAGGATACTCTGTTACCGAGATTTTAGAGGCGGCTGCAATGGGTGATATTAGTGCGATCGCAGTCTCTTCAGGAACGATAGGTAAACTCCAAGAATGGTTGGTTTCCAGTTTTACAGCTGAATTATTACGTTTTAGCTGGTATCCGGTACTCTTTTTTCCAAGCCAACGTGGCTAAACCTGTACCACAGACTTACTAGCCGCTATCATTGTTAACCCATCCCTACCCTACTAAAAGTTGAGGCTAGGGACTGCCGCGATATGTTCAAAAATCTTCATCAAAATCCTATTCCGATATATCGTGATATATTTCGATATATCGTATATTAGAGAAAGTTGATTTGAGATTGATTTATGTTTAGACACTTTCGGTCAGGCTTTGGAGCACCTGCATGGGCAGGAGTTAGCGAAGACGATTCATTGCTTGTCAGGTCTTGGTTTGGGCATGGCAAGCATCATGGTAGAGATCATGACAAACACTTTGGCAATGAAATGTTTGGTCGTGGTTGGGGAGATGAATATCGGACTCGTCGGGGTGACATCAAGTTCATCCTGCTGGAATTGTTATCCGAGCATCCTAGTCATGGTTATGACCTGATCAAAGATGCGGAAACTCGCTATGGTGGTTTCCGTCGCCTCAGTCCTGGCTCGGTGTATCCAACACTCCAATTGCTGGAGGAAGGTGGTTATCTCAAGAGCGCACAGGAAGGTGGCAAGCGGATTTACACGATTACCGATGAGGGTAAACAATTATTGGCAGAACGTTCCCAACAGGATACTTCAGACTCTCCTTGGGATACCTTCAAAAGCTTCGTGAAAGGTAAGCCCCAAGAGTTTATTGAGTTGCGGAATGCTGCAACCGAATTAGCTGCTGTTGTGGTGCAGGTTGCTCGTAGTGGCAATGTTGAGCGAATAAATCGGGTGCGTGAGCTTTTAGAGCAAGTTAAACGGGAAATTTACGCGATTCTTGCGGAAAAATAAGTAGAGACGAGTCAGCAAATTCATGTCTCTACTCTCGATGTTCTAATATTTTGCACTTACAAGTTAGAAGCGATCGCACTTAAATCTGGCTCAATCAGTGAGTTGAGCAATGTCCACAACTGCAAATCAGTAAAATCTGGAATTGCCATAAATGCGCCGATTTCCTGTAAAACTTGGGGATCATGGGTGGAGGCGATGCCAATAGTGCGGATATCTGCGCCCACCGCCGCCCGAATTCCAGAGGGAGAGTCTTCTAAAGCGATCGCTTCCTCTGCTGTAATCGCCAAATTATTCAGGGCGACTTGGTAGGGTGCAGGGTCAGGTTTACCTGCTACACAATCATCCGCTACAACAACTGTATGGAAAGCTTCTTTTATTCCCAAAACTTCTAGCATAAATTCTGCATTTAATCTAGGAGCATTAGTTACTAATGCGCGTTTTAACTGATGTGTCTCTGTCCATTTTAATAGTTCAGAAAATCCATTTAGCGGTTTGAGATGCGGGGCGAGTTTGCGGAAAAGCGCCTCTTTTTCGTCTGCAAATTTTTGCCCTTCTGCTATTGATAATTGTGGCAGAATGTCTTTGACAATTTCTGGATTTAGCCGCCCACTAATTCGGGATTTATAAAATGTTTCGTCAATTTCTATACTGTAATTTAACAGCATTTCCTGCCAAGCTTGGTAGTGTATAGGATCAGCATTGACAATAGTCCCGTCTAGGTCAAAGAGAATTGCAGCTAGCATGATTTTTGGGTAAAATGTAAATAATTGTTAACTTAATTTAAATAGTTTACATTGTTTTTTTGTCCTTATACAGCGTAAAAAGCTATAAATTAATCTGCTAAATCCTAAAATCTATACTGGATAGGGCATATAAGCGCAGACAGGTAGAGCCTCTCAACAAACTGCCGTATAATTGATAACCTTCAACGTAAGCAAATGCTAGCCGATCCAAACTTTTTTCGCGTTGATGATTTACTAGTGCAGATTTACAACTTTGAAGTCGAAATGGCCCAGGATGTTGCCGAAATCGCACAAAAGCATTTACAGCAAGTTCTCAAACAACAAGATACAGCTGCTGTATTGTTAGCAACAGGTAACTCCCAACTCAAATTTCTCGATGCTTTGATTGCATTGGGTGGTGTAGATTGGTCAAGGATTATTCTGTTCCATCTAGATGAATATTTGGGAATTACTGCTGACCATTCTGCCAGTTTCCGGCACTATATGCGAGAACGTGTAGAGAAACGGGTTGCTCCTAAGCAATTTCACTATATAGAAGGTGATACACTGCAACCAGTCAACGAGTGCGATCGCTACACTAAGTTATTGCAAGCACAACCAATAGACTTATGCTGTCTTGGTATTGGCGAAAATGGACATTTAGCTTTTAATGATCCATCAGTAGCAAATTTTCAAGATCCTTACAGTGTGAAACTAGTAAAACTGGATATAGTGAACCGTCAGCAACAAGTAAGTACAGGCCACTTTCCGAATCTAGAAACTGTTCCACAATATGCTTTTACTGTCACTATCCCAACGATTTGTTCAGCTAAAAAAATTATCTGCCTCGCTCCAGAAAAACGTAAAGCGAATGTAGTGAAAGAAATGTTGCAGGGTTCTATAAATACAGACTGTCCAGCTTCTGTTCTGCGTCAACAAACCCAAGCGACATTATTTTTAGATGTCAATTCTGCTAGTTTGCTGTCGTGAAGATGGATTAGGGACTAGAATTAGGATTACGGAAATAGTGAGATATAATCCTAATAAACACATATTGTTAGCAGTATTGAATGCTGCTATCAACAGAAAGTGCATCCCCCTCCTAGCACCAATCAAAAAAAAAACCCTAGACCTTTTCTTAGTATGCGGACTCCAAAGTTTAGGGCAACACTGTGTTGCAGTCCTAAAGGAGTACGATGTTAAAGTCAGCGCCATTGATGATGTCCAGCCCGAACATTGGGAAGTCCCAGAAGTACCAAGTTTACTAGAAAAGTTAATCATAGGAGACTGCCGTCAGCCAAGTGTTTTAGAGCAAGCAGGTATAAGCCAGTGTCGTTCAATACTTTTAGTGACAAGAAATGAGCGGATAAACATAGAAGCTGCCTTTGCAGCACGCCGACTTAATCCGCACGTTCGTCTAATTGTCCGTTCTGACAAACAAAATTTTAACAAACTCTTGTGGGAAAATCTCGGCAATTTTGTTGCCTTTGAGCCTACCCATCTCTCAGCTCATGCCTTTGCTCTGACAGCCCTCGGCTCTGAAGCTATTGGATATTTCACTTTAGAGGGGCAACTATTGCAAGTGATCAAGCATCAGGTACAAGCGAAGGATAGCTGGTGCAATGGCAAGCCCTTACATAGACTTAATCTTACAACTCGCCGTATCTTGAGTCACACAACCGTTTCATCTGATCCACTCAGAGAATTGTTTGGGTTTGACCCAGAAGCAGAAGTGCAGGTAGGAGACACAATCGTTTACATTGATGTTGCATACGAACTAGCCTTATCTGAGCAACATCTAAATAAATCTTATCGCCAAAGTTGGCAGTGGCAAGAGTTTGTCCAAGGCATCGCAGCAAAGAATCTTAAGCAGAAAATAATACAATTTTGGCAATCTTATTACCAAAGCCAAAATCAAATCCGGCGAATTGCGACAATCTATGCAATTACTGTACTCATCCTGTGGTTTCTTGGAATAGTTCTTTACCGTTTGTATTATCCTGACATCACCCTGCAAGAACTCAACCAGTCGTTAGTAGGAATTCATATTAATACCCTCGACCAAGACACTTTACCGGATATGCCGCTTATTGTTGGCAATGCTGCCGAAGCATTGGCTAAAGTTAATCTCCCTCGTGCTAAAAGCATCGTTTTAGTTGGGGACGATAACATGGAAAATCTGGAAATTGGTTTGATGGCTCATGCAATGAACCCCGCCACCACCTTGATTATCCGCTCTCAAGATCGCCATTTTAGTGATAATATAGCCCCTTTGTTTCCCTACGCTCAAGTTTTGTGTGGCGCGGCTTTATCGGCAGAAGTCTTTGCTTGTGCTGCTTTTGGAGAAAATGTTCTGAGCTTGTTTCACTTGAACGAGCAAATAGTCATGGTGACGGAATACAAAATTGAAGATGGCGATACTCTCAACGGGTTGCTTCTATCTGAAATAGCCTATGGTTACAATGTTGTACCGATTCTTTACCAGAAATATCAGCGAGACAATTACTCGCTGATGCCCTGGTATGATGTTAAGCTTTACGCTGGCGATCGCTTGATTGTATTAGCCACAAGCAGTAGTTTGCAGCAAATTGAATGGGGTGAAATGCTGCCTCGTCTTTGGCAGGTGCAGATTGAAAAAGCTCTGACTGCAAATGCTATTATCTATGGTGCTGAAGAAATAGTCTTGATTACGGGATGTAGTTTTGCTACTGCTAGGCAATGGATGAATAATTTGCCTAGAGTGTTGCCAATAACGCTTTATAAACATCAAGCTCAACGTCTTGTGCGTGAGTTAACAAAAATACAAGTTTTGGCAAATGTAATCTTCATTGGGCAAGGCAGTAACTCGACTTGAGCAAGGTGGTGTGTCATTGTAGGGGCACAATATGATATTGTGCCCCTACGCGTCTCATTAAGCACTGTAATAGCCTGAAATGGTCACAAATGCCGACTGTACGGCTTCTATCTACAGTGTGGTAATATTATCTACGAGTGCCTGTTACTTCATTAGGATCTCTATAAGCCTGGACTTTTTCGCGCTTACCAGTCAGACCTGCTAAACCGGCTAAACCAAGTAAACCTAGCCAACCCCAATCGAAACCGCGATCGCTAGTTCTATCGGCAGTTGTGACACCTGTATTCCTATTAGTACCTGTTGTGTCAGTGCCTGTAGCATCAGTGCCTGTAGTTCCAGTGCCTGTTGTACCACTACCTGTTGTGTCAGTACCTGTTGTACCAGTGCCTGTAGTTCCAGTGCCTGTTGTACCACTACCTGTTGTACCACTACCAGTAGTTCCAGTGCCTGTAGTTCCAGTGCCTGCGGTTCCAGTGCCTAACCCAGAACCTGAGCCAGTGCCTGTTGTACCACTACCTGTTGTGTCAGTACCTGTTGTACCAGTGCCTGTAGTTCCAGTGCCTGTTGTACCACTACCTGTTGTACCACTACCAGTAGTTCCAGTGCCTGTGGTTCCAGTGCCTGTGGTTCCAGTGCCTAACCCAGAACCTGAGCCAGTACCTGTGGTTCCAGTGCCTAAACCAGAACCTGAGCCAGTACCTGTGGTTCCAGTGCCTAAACCAGAACCTGAGCCAGTACCTGTTGTTCCAGCGCCTGAGCTACTGCCACCACTAGCACCTCCGCTGCCGGAGCCTCCGCTTTGGGCAAAAGCAGAAGGAGGTAAGGATACAGAAGCGAAACTCATGGCAAAGACAGTAGCCAAAACAGCTTTAGATAAATCGAAAGGCTTCATACTTATGGTTCCTTTTATGTTTTAGATTTCCGTGGTTGATTGATTTTCAAAACCGATATTGTCTACTCAATTCACTGCTAAATTAGAGGAGTTTTGACAATACAGTAGAGTCTTTCATCTAATTTATTTTGGAAAATTTGAAAGCATTTGAAGCTTCCACAACAACTTACTATTCGTCATATTCAAACTAATTCATAATCAGTAATTATTAATTGTATGATATGATTGTGAACTTATTAGCAAACCCACTTGTTCACAAAACCAAGGAATAATAATATTTATTTTTCATAAACTTACATTCACTTGCATCTTAATTTATAATTACTTAATTGTGAATTATTTTGCCATTCCCTATTCAAGATAGCTGCTAGTCTTTTATCTGCCTTCTACCATAAGAGTATAAAAGTTCTATCGCAAGAATTAATTTCGCATTAAACTTAGTTGATTAACGTGAAGATAATGAAATTTTTTCGAGCTTGCAATTAGATAAGCATACCTCAAGATAAACACAATCTTCACACTGAGGATTTTTCCCTGGATTGGTACATCCACAGGGAGGGTTTACAAAACACTCAGCAGGATCTTTATGTGTTTGAAATTTTTTGAATACAAAGTACAAAGCTGCTTCTTGTAAGCAAAAAACAAAATCTTTAACCATAAAATTTCTACCAATTATAGTGAATCTAAGGATTTGTTAGTTACTTATCTAGATTCATTAACTAAGTATGTAAGAGGTTGTTTGAAAAGTTTTTAGAGGTCAAAAATTATGCTAAACGCCTCACCATGATACGGATCATGGCAATATAAATAAAAGTCTCCGATGTTTCAGGTAGTAATTCATAATCTCGAACCAATCG
>JAHHHS010000086.1 GCA_019359215.1 Nostoc indistinguendum CM1-VF10
CTTGCACTCTCTACTTTTCTACCTCATTTAGTCTTGTCTTTATTACTACTGGATATTGAACGGCTTCGACCTTTAGCACTTAGTCATGGAATTGACATTCATATTTCCAGGTGCAAGATCTGAGTTATCTGATTCTAGGTACTCATCTCCCCAATATTCGGCAGCACGTCCCCGTGCTTGACCGTAGAGCTGCAAAAGCAGGTTACCATGACTCTGCATCTGGGCCCAACCAAAAGATTGGAAGGCACTTTGGTTATCCTTCGCATAGATATGCGGTACACCATAGGTGTCCCAAAGTATTTCAGTTTCAGTTAATTTAGGTGGGGAACCAAAACTCTGGCTTCCTACAAACAAAACAAACATCAGAGTGAGTAAGAATGAAAAAACTCTGATGACATAGCGTCCACTGCGAAAACGCTTTAGACCCATAAGACTAAACAACTGTATTTTGCTAATAAGCATTAGGGTTTTAGCACGTTAATTAAGAAACCTGAGAAATCTGATTTTATGTGTTTCAAACAGTGCGATCGCTGTTTTTACTGGTTAGAGTTTTAAAACTCCTCCTGACATTATTACTCAATAGTGTCTCTGTCAATTATTTTTATTTTTGCAGCGATCGCTGTTAATAGTTAATGCAAATATATTGACATAGCTTACGTAGTCCAGATATACTCAATCGCTTATAAACCCAAATCTATTGAGAATTATTATTTTTACTACTTAAACTGTACTGATTATTTATTGAGAGTGGTGACAAGCAGTAGGTTTATTTGTTTTACCAGTTCCATCTCATCGCATATCCCTGGAACTATACCGCAATCTCTCCTACTCTCTGCCTTCTTTGATAACTGCCCTCAGCAAGAACTACCTTCGTTGATAAAATTTACATATGTTAATATAAACTTTTGGGTTTAAGTACGGTTATTCAGTATGGTTCCCATAAAGACTGTTCTTCAAGATTCAGAGCAAGTCACACGGTTGTTTTCTCATCTCGAATTTGATGGAAAAAAGCTCAATCATCAACCGGGTAGCGTATTGGGAAGTACTGCATTAATTGTGGGAACCACCATTGGGGCTGGGATTCTTGCCTTACCAGCCGTTACCCTGCCATCTGGGATTGTACCATCCACATCTGGGCTAATTGCTGTTTGGCTCTACGCTTTAGTTTCAGGGTTATTGGTTGCAGAGGTAACCTTAAATACGATGCGAACAGAAGGGCGTGCAAATATAGGTTTTTTGGGAGTTGTTGAGAAGATCCTTGGTAAGGTGGGAGGGCGACTTACAGGCGGGGTATATTTATTCATGCACTATGCCCTCTTGGTAGCATACATTACCGAAGGTGGAGATATTTTAGAATCTGCAACGGCAAAAATCTGGAGTGTGCAGATATTGCCTTCGTGGGTGGGGACAATGGCTTTCACGCTCTTATTTGGTGGGATTATGTATCTTGGGCGAGAAAAGTTTATTGAGAAATTAAACAGCGCCTTTGTCGGAATTGTTATCGTTTCCTTCTTGGGACTATTGTTGTTGGCAGGAGGACACATTCAGAGTACCCAACTGTTATTTCAGAACTGGAGTGCCCTTGGTAGTGCCATTTCTGTGATGTCTGTGGCGCTATTTTTCCAAAACGTTGTGCCTCTAGTTGTGACGCAACTCGAAGGTGATGCCCACAAAATTCGTCAGTCCATCTTTATTGGTTCTGTGATTCCTCTAATTATGTTCTTGGCATGGAATACCGTAATTTTAGGAAGCATCAGTCCTGATATGCTACATGGTACATCTAACGGTAAAATTATTTTTGACCCACTGCAAGTTCTCCGAGCAGGTGGTGCGGGGGAATGGTTAGGAGTGCTAGTATCCATTTTTTCAGAGTTTGCGATCGCTACATCATTCATTGGATTTGTCTACGGCTTGCTAGATTTACTCAAAGATATTTTCCTCATTGCACAGCGCAAACTTTCTAGTCGCCTCCCCCTCTATTCGCTGGCTATTTTCCCTCCAATGACTCTCGGAACGCTCAATCCCAGCATCTTTTTTACTGCTCTAGATTACACTGGAACATTTAGTATCTCAGTTCTAGGTGGAATTATTCCGGTGTTAATGAGTTGGAAGCAACGTCAAGAACAAGACAACTCAGATGGCATAAATCAATCACTCGTTCCTGGTGGGAAGGTGACGCTCATTGTCATGCTTGGAGTAGCATTAGCCATGATGATAAGACCAATTGTGTCAATTTACACAAACTAAAACCATCAATAAAAGTTTTAATGTATTGTAATATAATACATAAGTAATATAATAAATTTTTTTCGCCCCCTTTAAAAACGGGGTATGTACCAAAAAACAATAATTAATGACCAATGACTACTTCATCAAATGAGTGATTCTCGCCTGGTCAAAATCAGCAAATATCTCAGCAAATATTTGCGACACACACCGGATGCAATTGGAATTAAACTTACCCCCAATGGCTGGGTTGCTGTTGATGAACTACTTACCGCTTGTGCTAAAAATAAGTTTCCGATTACCCGTCAAGAATTAGAAACGGTAGTTGAATACAACGATAAACAACGCTTTTCTTTTGATTCTACAGGTACTCTGATTCGTGCGAACCAAGGACATACTGTAAAAGTCGATTTACAATTAGAAGCTGTTGTTCCCCCAGACGAGCTTTATCACGGCACGGCGCGTAAATCTGTAGAGTCAATTCTGCAAACAGGACTTTGCAAAATGTCACGCCATCATGTCCATTTGTCGAAGGATATTGCGACAGCAAAAGCTGTTGGTGCAAGATATGGAAAAGCAGTAGTTTTTGCTGTATATGCTGCGGCAATGCATCAGGCTGGTTACATTTTCTATTGTTCTGCTAATGGTGTTTGGTTAGTGGATCACGTTCCACCTGAGTATTTACAAAAAATTTGAATTTTAACTGGTCGCGGCGAGGAGTCCCCCACCATACCCTATGTTGGTGGCGGGACGCCGCTCCGGTACTAGGAACTAGGGACTGGGGACTGGAGACTGGGAAACATCCCAAAAAATTTGGGATGGGTCAGAGCAACTTCCATAATTTTTCGTTTTATAACCCAATAAATAGTCCCTTTTACTTAGCTCACTGCGGGCGCAGATGGCAAATTTTGCACCCTCACAGGCAAATTGCCTCGCTGTAGCTTTGCCTAAACCTTTATTAGCAGCTGTCACTAAGCGATTTTGCCACGGAGTTGCAAATCCATAATCTTGATTTTTCTTATTTAGAGTAACTTGAAACCGAGGTGATGAAGAGCTTCACGTAAGCGATCGCGTCCTCTCAGTGATTCTACGGTTGCAATCCGTTGGGCTGAGTGTTCTGACCAATCACCAGGGACATTCATCTTTTGTTCAGTATAGAATTCTTTGATGATGTCGTTGTAGTGAGCGATCGCTTCTTGTTGATCTGCCAATTTATAAGTTTCGCGGTGCAGCACAGCTGATTGTGGCAAACGTGGCTTAATCGCTGCTTCTACCTCTGGATTTGCATAGCCGACACACAGCCCAAATACAGCATACACAGAGGAGGGCAAATTCAAAATCTCTGCTACCTCTTGCGGATGGTTGCGAATTCCACCGATATATACTGTACCTAAACCGAGTGACTCGGCTGCAACTGTTGCATTTTGCGCCGCCAACGCTGCATCAACTGTTGCCATCACAAACATTTCCAAGTATTCCAGCGCATCGTGAGATATGCCACGACTATCAGCAACGGAACTTAGACGCGCCAAATCTGCTAACCAAACCAAAAATAAAGGAACCTGCTTAATATGTGCTTGGTTCCCCGCTAACTTGGATAACTCCTCCTTGCGTTCTTGATTTTCAACTGCTACCACACTCCAGGTTTGCAAATTAGAGGAAGTAGATGCAGATTGGGCGGCTGCAATTAGCAACTCCAGAGTTCCTGGTGGTAGAGGATCGGATAGATAAGACCGAATTGAACGGTGAGATAATAGTGCTGTTAGAGAATCGTTCCATTCAATTTCGGGATTAAAGGGAATTTCACCGTAGCGCGATCGCAGCAGTTCTATATAATTAGTCATAGTAAATTGATTTATGTTTATCAATACTTCTTTGCCTGTTATCCCAGTGCTAAAAACACAGCACTAATTCAGCAAATCAGGTTCTTCGCGCACAATTCTGTCGTAGAGGGGCTGGAAACCGAACCACCCACTTGTATGCGACCCCACTTGAGTTTGTGTTAAACGCGCTGTTTCGTGTTTGATAGTAGTAGGTCTACCCGCAGCTTCTGCCAGTAATTGGGCTTGGCACGATCGCTCTAAATTAATGTACCAAAAGGCAGCTTCATCTACCGTATGTCCCACAGTTAAAATGCTGTGGTTACGAAGGATTATGGCTTTGTTTGTCCCCAAAGTTTCCGCCAGTCGCTGACCTTCAGAAGTTTCTAAAACAACACCTGTGAAGTCATCAAATAGGGCATGGTCTTCGTAAAAAGCACAGGAATCTTGAGTCAAAGGGTCAAGGAGACGCCCCAAACTAGACCAGGCTTTACCATAAATTGAATGGGCGTGAGCCGCCGCGATCACATCAGGCCGAGCTTCATGAATCTGAGAATGGATGGCGAAAGCAGCTCGATTCACTTCAGCATCACCTTTAACCACCTCGCCTTCTTTGTTAACTAACAGCAAGTCAGAAACTCGGATGTGACCGAAGTAAGTTCCTAATGGATTCACCCAGAAATGGTCTGTAAACTCTGGATCACGAGCTGTAATATGGCCGGCGATTCCCTCACTGAAACCAAACTTACCGAATAGGCGAAAAGCTGCGGCTAGGCGTTGCTTGCGGTGCAGACGTTCGTCTTCAACTCGTTCGAATACAGGGGGTTGTGGTCTAGGATACTTGGGCATATTCTTTTTCTTCTTTCTCTTTGCAGGGAGCGTTGGAATATCCACGAAAGGATTTGAGGCTGTGAGATTCTGGGATGAACTGGGAATGCAAGATGCTACCAATATCATTAATCCAGAAGATGGATGGATACAAATGCGCTCTGGGATGTGGTTTTGACGGCGTGGATATCACCATCTGGGGGTAACAGGCGGTAAATATCCCCTGTTTGAAGCGATGGCTAGGTTGGGCTACGCCTACACACTTCAGTTATTTGTAATTGTGCGTGTCCTTGTGCATCGCCGTTATCTACACGACGATAGACTGTTTATTCATAATTCCTCCGTTTGGGAGGCGACTAAGATTAATATCAAATTTTTTTATCTTTGCCGACAATAGTATTAGTAGTTTTAACACCGGGGTGAATCTTGAAGCCAAGTTGCTCAAGTGTGAGATGAGAAAGGGACTCCTTCAGAATTATAGTAAAGGGATATCGCTGGAAGACAGTAGCTTTACCTTGTGATAATAGCAGCCTAGCACGGCTGATGCGTACTGGATACAACGGTTGTTGGTTGGCATCGAGAATCAATACTTTAGTCATGTAATTTTGAATTTTAGATTTACCAGAGTCGGCAGAATGGCACGCTGTGCCAAGAAAGCTTTAAGAGCAGGAGTATGAGTTTTTTTGGATTGACCCCATACAATAAGACACTAAAGGAATTGACTAAGCGTTCTGGCAATAGAAATAAGATTTTTTAAAATCGATTCAGCAACTTTTTTATTACTCCTTTGATTAGAGAAAAGATAAGAATGAGAGCCTATAGGTAAACTCCAGGACTCCTGTCTTTACCGCTCATTAAGGATTTTCAAGGAATAAATCATCCAATTTTGTGCAGTAATTTCACAAGCATTACTTGGATATTTTTTATTGGGAAGTCTCTTAACCGCGATATTAATTCCTTTATATACGGTAAATCGGCCGGATAACCGTTTAAATGACTACAAGCAGAAATTATCACATACAAATTTAAAAATCAAGTCGATTGTCACGAGTTCCAGGTGGAAGCAATGTTTTTAAATATGCTACTGATATCATGTCCGCTTGATTACTTATTAAACCCTAAGAACCCCACCCCGCCAAAGCTACGCTTTGTTTCCCCTCCCGAAGAGCGGGGAGGGGTTGGGGGTGGGGTGCAATGGCTGTAGGTAATCGTAACTAATTATGTGGATATGATATGACTAAGAATGACATGATGACTGCGATCAAAACGCCAAGGGAAGAAAGAGATATATAATTTTCACAAATTATTTAGGACTGCTATGTAGTGCTGGCTACGCCTACGCACTTCAGTTGTTTGTAATTGTGCGTGTCCTTCAGCATAGCCGTTATCTACACGGCGATAGACTGTTTCTTCTTGATTTCTGCTCTACACCACTCGTGACTTAACATCAAGGAAAAGCATTAAATTATAATGGTTTTAGTCAGCAATTAACTGTACTAAAAAAATAGATTGAATGGCTGAACGTTGTAGATAAGTTTCCTCTCCAGAAGTCACTTAAAAATTTATAACCAGCGTACAAAAACTTTTTCACTGACTTAAAAAATTCAGTGAAGAAGGTGTTGGCTTTCCTAAATTTAAAAACAAGTAGAGATGCAAACAGTGAAGCAGGAATTCTGTCACTTGTAGTGGTGTAAGGTTTAATTTAATTACTAACTGGTTGACTTTTTGTGAATATATTTGTAAATTTAACAAACAAACAAAAATTTACAAAAAATAAAAAATACTATGCAACTAATAAAAGATGGTTTGTAAAAAGGTCAAATGACCTATTTACGCTAATACACAAGATGATGTGTTTGTATAGTACGTAAATCTTAGGATTTCAAACTTTTTCAAATCTACTGATTGCTAGAACCATTCAGGCCAATTTCGCAATACACCAATAAAGAAATAAAAGTGATAAAAATAACTAGACGAGAAGCCCTGAAGCTAGGAGCGCTTACAGGTGGTTCTTTGCTGATTCCTATAGGCTTGCTATCTCGTGGACAAGCAGCAACTGCTGGTAGTCCTCAGCCTACTCGTTTTAGTGTTAAACTTCCCATACCGCCAGTACTTAAACCAGTGCGGAGTAATGCGACCACAGATTACTACCAGATCACGATGAAAAAAGCTCAGGTCAATATTTTGCCTGGGCTAACAACGCAGATATGGGCGTATAACGGTATTGCTCCTGGCCCCACAATTAAGCAACGTCAAGGGCGACAATCAATTATTCGCTTTATCAATAACAGTGTCGACACACCAACATCAGTTCACTTGCATGGCATGGCATCGTTACCGCAGTACGATGGCTATGCTGAAGATTTGACACGACCGGGTTTCTACAAAGATTACGTCTATCCGAACAAACGAGCGGCTACGTTATGGTATCACGACCACGCCATTCATAATACTGCGCGTAATATTTATATGGGTTTGGCAGGTATGTACTTTGTTCAAGATGACTTTGAGCTTGGACTACCTTTACCCAAGGGTAAATACGACGTACCACTGTTTATCCAAGATAAGCAGTTTACTAATACTGGCAGGTTAGTTTTTAATACCCAAGGTGAAATTAGTCAATATGGTGATGTTATTTTGGTCAATGGTGCGCCTTGGCCGCGCATGGAGGTAGATACCTGTAAGTACCGTTTCCGGATCTTGAATGGTTCGATTTCGCGCTCTTATAATCTTGCCCTGAGCAACGGCGATGATTTTATTATGATTGGCACTGATGCTGGATTAATGAGCGCACCAGTTAAAGTCAAAAATTTCCGGTTGGCGACGGCAGAACGTTACGAATTTATTATTGACTTTTCTAAATACCCAGTCGGCTCTCAGGTAGTGCTGCGAAATCTCGTACTTCCTAACAACACAAATTACGATGGTACGAATCAAATTATGCGCTTTGATGTTGTGCGGCGTGAACCAGATAATAGCTCTATTCCCTCTAGGTTACGTACAATCCAGCCTATCCCAGAATCTTCAGCAGTGCGAACCAGAGAATTTAAGTATGAGCGCTCTAATAATCTGTGGGTGATCAATGGCAAAACCTGGAATAACATCCGAATTGATGCTAATCCTAGATTAGGCGATGTTGAAATCTGGAAATTGTCTAACCCATCAGGTCGTGCGTTTCATCCTATCCACCTTCACCTAATTGATTGCCTAATGCTTGACCGTAATGGGAGACCACCTTTTCCTTACGAGCGTGGGTTGAAAGATGTCTTTTATGTTGGGGAAAACGAAACTATACGAGTAATTGGTAAGTTTGGCCCTAATACAGGTAAATATATGTCACACTGCCACAATGCGGTTCACGAAGACCACGATATGATGAATCAGTTTGAAGTGGGACAGGGCGGACGCTCACCTTTTGCAGTTGCAGCAAAGCCACTTCCAGCTCCACCTTTATAGGCAAGAGAGGGGGCAGGAGAAGCAGGGGGAGCAGGGGAGGCAAAAAAATTTGTATCAATTCTTTCGTAAATTGGTATGAGTAATTGCAACAAGTCTTTCCTCTTGTCCCTAATTTTTCTTGTCCCCAAGTCCTCTTCGTTGAGCGTTAAAAGGGTGTAATTGCTTGTAAATGAACGTTTTTTTCTAATTGCGGATGCTTGAAATGAAGTTCCCTGGCGTGCAGATGTAAGCGACTGGTAACTGCACAGCATCCATAAAGGCGATCGCCTAAAATACTTACCCCAAGCCCTCGCGCATCAGCCGCATGAACCCTTAATTGATGGGTGCGTCCTGTGAGGGGCGTGAATTCTACGCGGGTGTAATCTTGTTCCCTCGCTATAACCTGGAAGTGTGTCAAGCTGGGTTTACCGTGCTGCCAATTAACTTTTTGATAAGGGCGATTTTCAGGATCTCCCCACAGTGGCAATTCAATCACACCTTGTTCAACTGTCACAGCACCGGAAAGTATTGCTTCATAAACCTTGTGAACCTGACGTTGCTGAAACTGCTGGCTGAGTTGTCGATGGATTTGACGATCGCGTGCCAACAACAAAATTCCAGAAGTTTCCTGATCTAGGCGATGCACAGATGCAAGCGTCATCCCATCCGGTAACAGATGACGAAAGCGACTCAAGACACTATCTTGGCGATCGCTATAACGCCCAGGTACTGAAAGTAATCCAGTCGGTTTGTTCACAGCAATCAGCCATTCGTCTTCATAAATAATGGGTATGACCTCTCCCCAAACCCCTCCACTATCAGGGGAGGGGCTTCTTACTCGCCCTTCCATTGCAGGTAAGGGGGCTGGGGGGTTATACCTTAACCCAGAGAGCAAAAACCCCATCAATGGCTGACATCGTTCAGCACACGCTCCATAAAATTCTCCCTGAATTTTATCCTGATTTACTGAAGACACTCCCCACCAAAATTCCGCCATTGCCAATGGTTTTAAATTATGTGTTGCCGCATAATGGAGCAGCTTTGGGGCACAACAGTCTCCTGTGCCAGTAGGGGAGCCTCCTGGCATCAATTGCTGTAATGATAGCGATCGCCCAGAAAAATTAGTCAGGCTGTAGGTAGCGTGCATCTGAGCTTGTAATTGCCGGGACAGTGCTTTACGCTGTTGTTTCAGTTCGTTAATTCGCGCATCTGTCGCTGCAATTAACTGCTGGAGAGGATGTAATACAGCATTTTGCTGACGTTTAAGTTGTCGTCGCTCAATTCCCAGCCGACGACTTTCTTCGTCAAGTTGTTCAAGAGCAATTTTAACTGCTTCTGGAGTAAGTGTATTGCAGATTTGCTGACGTTTTTCCTGTCTTTGCTGTTTGCAATGGCGATGGCGATCGCTCATTGTTTGCAACTGTTGCTTAAATTCATCAGACAGGGTTTCATACTGCTGGCGTTCTGTCAGTTGCTTTAAGGTAATAATTTCCTGTTTAATCGCGTCCAACTGCGCTAAAGTACGGGTTTCCTCTAAAGCAACTTCGTCTCGTCCTGGAATTGATGGAACCCAGTTCTCAACGACACTGCAACCATTCAAAAGACCGGAGAAGGCTTTGAGTACCTTTTGTTCGCCATTAGGCAGTTCAACTAATAATATTCCATACATCTTGCCTTCACGAGAATAACAGTCATTGTCGGCGAGTTGTTGCATTAGCCCGTGGGCGATCGCTTCAGATATTGAGGTGCGGGGTAATCTCAGGCGAGCGCCACTTTGGAGACAACGCCCTTCGTACCAATAACTAGGAGATGAGTCGGTGATAGCAAAATCGCAGTCGATGAAATCTGAAAGTGCGTGCAGAACTACCATACAAAGTATGCTTGCAAATCTAGCTGATCTTAACATCTGAAATTATTGCTTTTGCTAGCAAGTTCGTAGTAAGGAGTTTAGCCCTTATTTTTTCTAAGCACTAAACTCCTTATTAAGAACTGTCTAGAATTTAGCCAGCAGAAATCGATGAATCGCTCTCCGGTGGATTGTCTTGTTCTGGTGGAATCGGTTGTTCAAATGAATTATCTTCTATGGATGTAGATTTCGCCTCTTCTGTCATACCATGCTGCTCTTGTCCTCTAAGCCCAAGATATGTTGCGGCACTGATTCCTTGTAGTGTAAGAAGTGTTTCATCAAATTCCGGCATTGCCAGATTTTTAATGACCTCCCAAACAAAAAATAGTCCGATTGCAACTGTCCAAATAAATGTTTGAAACCGATGAAAGTTGACTCCATTAATATCCGATAATATATCGTAAAAAAAACCTTCAGAAACGCGTTGACTACCTTTTCTCTTATTCTCATTACCGTGCCCATCAATTAACGAAGTACCAAACGCAGTTATAGAATTGATTCCCAATAATATTAGTGATTGTTCAGTCAAAATATTGGTATAATCTCCTGTTATGCCGTAGATAATCAGGTAAGATCCAAAAATTAAAAATGTCCAAAAAGCAAGTTGAGATATCGATAGACTGAACGGATTTCTATTTAATTTTTTTCTACCAAGAAAAAATTTAGCAATTCGGCTTTTGCGATATTCGTTTTCAAGATCAGCCTTTTCTGCGATCAATAGTTCCTGACCGGCAATCACCTCTTTTTTAGAGTAAACTCCTTCTATTCCAGGGCTACGAAGAGTATTTCGGCAATACCTAATGAATATTAATACAATAGCCACAAGTAGAAGCAAACACAGCCAAAATCGCCAGGAAAACAGAACTATTTTTAATTGAGGAGGTGATAGAGGATTGCTCACCGGAATCGCCAGTTTTCTGGGACAGCCTACACCTGCTATCACGTTAATACTGTATCTGCTTGCTCTACCAAGAAGTGCATTCCATGCAGGTTGGGATGAGTCGGTACGTTCAAGTCGAAAGGCTAATCAGTTATCATCAACAATTTTACTTTGATTTTTACCCGGAACCATGACGATGACTGGTTCTCCGTGGACATCTTCTAGTTCATAGCCATCTAAATACAAGACTAATTGTCGAGGATCAAATGAATTGGTGGGATTAGCTGCTGCATTTCTAGTGGCTGCTGATAATCCTTCAACTTTTATCCTGATGCGATCGCCCATCTTAACTCGATTACGGCCATTGTCGGCAATGACTTGTTGACTTTTAAGTCCGGGAGGCACAGAACATATCTGAGGCGATGCAAAATTTACAGCAGGGCCATCTGAACTATCTTGAGCAATTACTGCAAAGTTGATAGAAACAATCAACAGAAAAACCAACAGAAAAATAGCAGTAAATCTTTTAGCATTTCTATACATCGCTCAGTATTCCACCAACATTAATTACTATGTCGGTAGTGTAACCGTACTTGAGCCATTACGTATATTAAAAAACTTGTCTAAAAAATAATACCTACGCAAACAGAGATGATGAAGAAAATGGGACGGTGGCCAAAGCGGCAGCCATGCGGCAGCAGAAGGTATCTATTGTTTGGGTTAAGGAGGAAAGGTTTAAATTTACCCCTTCCCCAAAAGATATATTGGCAAATTTAAACCGTCAATATTACACCCTTGAAGATAGATCCGGGTTTTGACATTCATATTTTTAGCTGCAAGATGTGAATTATTTATTTAAATTTTTATTAAGTTATATTTTTATAAATAAGTATTAATTAACTTCAAATACTTACTGTAATTGCCTTACACCCGGATTTATCAAGGAATGATTTTGTAAACAAAATGTTATCCAATTCTATCTTCAGCTAGCTACCGTTAAGTTTGTCAATATAATAGTTAACTTTTGCTATTCTTACTGCAATTTCAAAGTTATAAATCATTCACCTCAATCCTCCAAAGCTTTATTTTGCTCATTTCCTACTTGTTCTATTTTTTGTTAATAAATATGTGATGGCACACAATCTTTTTTTCTAATTAACATTAGGTGCAAATTGGTATAGTTATAACCAGTGTAAACATTGAACCGTTCTCCGCGCAGGAATCCAATTAAGGTAATTCCAAATTCCTTGGCAACAGACACCGCTAAACTACTGGGAGCGGAAACAGAACAAACAATGGGAACTCCAGCAGTTGTAGACTTTTGCAAAATCTCAAAACTAGAACGTCCGCTTACTAAAACAATACAATTATTTAAAGGCAACTCGTCACTGAGCAAAGCTGTACCAATCAATTTATCCAAAGCAGTGTGTCGCCCAACATCTTCGTGCAGGTTTAACAGTTGTCCTTGAGTATTGAAGGTAGCCGCAGCGTGCAAACCCCCTGTAGCAGTGAAGATACCTTGAGCAGCCCGAAGCTTATCAGGTAGGCTGTAGATGATCTCAGGTGTTACTATTGTCCCAGAAGGAATTACTGGACATCCCCGCAGACGCAAAGCTTCAAGGCTAGCTTTACCACACACCCCGCAGGCGCTACTAGTGTAGAAATGACGCTCCAAAGGCTGTAAATCTGGAATCAACCCATCCCGCAGTTCTACATTTACAATGTTATGGCGTTGCTCACCATCTACCAATTTATCCACACAGTAGCTGATTCGTCGGATATCTTCTCTGCTGTTAACGACTCCTTCACTGTAGAGAAAACCAGCAGCTAGTTCAAAATCTGCCCCTGGTGTCCGCATGGTTACAGCTACCGTCTTCTGGAAAAGAGCAAGGCGAATTTCTAAAGGTTCTTCGGTGGTGAGTTGGTCTAAACGCGATCGCATTTTACCATTTTCCACAACCCAAACTTGCGCTTTGGTTTTACTGCCAGTTTGTGTATTCATCACCTACAAAATTTTAGGCATGATCAATTTTTATAAATTTTCTGGATCAATATTTAATTCTCGCAGTTTTGCTGCTAAATGATCGGCTCTTTGTTTTTCTTGTTCGGCACGTTGCACCTGTTGTTCGGCAAATTCTTCAGGTGTAGGAATTAGCTGTCCTTCTTGGGTAAAATAACGCAATTTATTTTCATGAACACCCAAGTACAAACTTAGTTGCTGACTCCACAACCAACCTTGAGGGTTAGATTCTATCGGTTGATAAGTACCCCCAACTAAGATAAACCCAGCAAATTCTAAATTATTTGGGTCAAACCAGAAATATTCGGGAGTGCGAAAAATATCTTGAAAAATTTGTTTTTTTAGACCTTTGTCAATCGCTGCTGTGGATTCAGACAGAAGCTCTACAATGATATTGGGATATTTGCCGTCTTCTTGCCATACTACCCAACTTTTACGAACTTTGCGCTCACATCCCAAGGCTACAAAAAAATCTGGCCCCCGGAAGTCTTCTGACTTGTGCTGGCGTGGACTGTAGTAAATTGTCAGATTACCCGCAGCATAAAAGTCATTACGATTTTGCCACCATAATTCTAAACATTGTAATAGCAGAATTATTTGGCGTAGATGTAATTCACTTTCCAAAGGCGGTTCGTCACTATATAAGTCTCCTGGAGGAAATATTACATCTTTTGGGAGTTCAAAATCTTGGGCGGCGGACATGAGGGCAAGTTTTAGGGTGACATTAAGTTTAGGGTAGCAGCTACGGATGGTGTTGGCTGCGATGTCTCAGGAGCAGTGACTCTGCGTCTATGCTCATAGTACGCGATCGCTTCTAGTCACAGTCGTTACTTAAAGTTTTAACATTTACCTCTGCTTTCCCATACATTGAAGTAGGCATTTTTGTAACTAGCAACTTGGGTTATCTATATCTGTCTTATGTAGTGGGCCTTATACCTACCTTAAGTAGGGTTATCTATCTGAATTTGTTCGTTAAGTTATATGAAGTACTGAAAGCAAACTTTCTCAGAAAGTAACTGAGAAAACCAAAATAACCTTAACTTAGTTGGAGTTTTTTATGACTTACACAGCTGATGAAGCAACAAAACCAGCTTTACAAACTTTTCAAGGCTTTGATGTAGATACTCAGCTAGCCTTACTTTGGTTCGGTTACTTGGATCTTAAAGAGCAGCTAAATCCGGCACCTCCTGAAAGCGTTGATGCTCTTGCTAAAGCAGTGTTTGACCAAATCCAGGACTTGTCTAAAGAAGAACAACTGCAAGCACAACGCGACATTATTAATGGTGCAAATAACAATATCACCCAAGGCTATACTGCTCTAAGTCCTAATGCTAAATTAGACGTTTGGCTGCTGCTGGCACAAGGAATGGACAATGGAAGCGTCATCCAAGTACCATCTGACTATCAACTTCCTGGTGAAACGGATGAATTTGTCGCAATGATCAAAAAACTAGAGTTTGAGCAGCGCGTTAATTTCATGTTGAGTGTTGTGCAAGGGATGGGTTAGTTAAATCCAAGAACTTTCAAGAGCTTTTTAGAATTGGGGATAAGTGAAAGTAGCAAATTAAGTTAGACCTGGCTCCTTTTGCTCTCCTTTAATAGACTAAGTTAGAGCTACCGCAGAGATGCTCCTCTTTGCGGTAGTTTTGATGCAAGTTAATGGATATATTGGAAATGTTCAAGCTGGAAAAATGAGACTTGATTCAGATTTTTTCCAACCGCACGATCGCATTATAATCAGGTACACCTTCAAGCGATCGCTTACTTTTATCTAGTAGCACATTCCCTTCTGGCCAATGTACTTGTAAGTTTCCTGACTGAATTGGCGCAATATAGACTTGACAGAACAATTCGCCTAAATCATTCTTAAGAAGGACGCGATCGCGATCTTTTAAACCCAACTGTGTCGCATCAGCAGCATTCATTAGCACCGCCTCTCGCATTGCCCCAGTAATTGCATCCTTGCGTTCTTGCACCATACTATTAAATTGTTTGCCTCGGCGCGTTGCTAATAAGAAATAACCTTCTGGTAATTCTCTTTGGCGTGGCAATAATACCCCAAAGTGTGCTTTCCCATCTGCTGTAGGGAAATTCCAACCAAAGCATAAATGTGAGCCGCCATACTGAAACTGGTCACCAGCCTGCTGTAAATGTTGAATACCAGCATATTGAGGAACAACTTGAGCAATTTCTTGACGGATAGCATCTGTGTTAGCAAAAGCCAGCTTATCTGCCAAATCTGGTTTTACTCGTCTTGCCAATTCTAAAAACACTTCCCACTCAGGGCGCGTTTCCCCAATGCGCGGCCCCGGAATTTCTGGACTGAAAATTACCCGGCGTTCGGTGTTAGTTTGTGTAACTCCCCCCGGTATTTCGTAGCGAGTCGTCGCAGGTAAAAGCACCACAGTATCAGCAGGTTCCACCAACATTTGGCTGGAGAGAACAATATCCATATGTACCCGCAGGGGTATTTGCTTTAGTGCCGCTTCCACATATTCTGGTTCTGGCAGCACTTCTAAAAAATTCCCACCCACAGAAAACAACACATCTAATTTCCCTTGATGTGCAGCATTAATCATTTCTGGAGCAATTAAACCTTTGTTTGCTGGCACTTCAAAGCCCCAATGTTGACTCAATTGGGCAGCATTTTCTGAGGTAATAGGTTTACCACCGGGAAAAACTGTCGCGTAACATCCCATTGCTGCACCACCCTGCACCCCAGAGTGGCCGCGAATTGGCATTAAACCGCAGCCTTCCCGACCGACAAAACCTTTGGTGAGAGGTAAATTGATGATACTTCGCACATTATCTTCACCGCATTCATGCTGGGTAATGCCCATACTCCAAACAAATACGGCTTTATTAGCTTCTTTAACCATTTTGGCAAAGGCGTACATTGACTCGCGGGATGTACCAGAAAGCCGCTCTAATTCTTCCCAAGATTGGCTTTCTAACGATGCTTTTAGTTCGGCAAAGCCAACTGTGTGTAAATTTATAAATGACTGGTCTACCCAGTTGTTAGCAATTATATGTTTAATTGTGCCATTTAAAAATGCTATATCCCCGCCCATGTTGATTAAGAAGAAGTCTTCGGCAAACTTTGTACCGAAAACCGCACTTTCTACAATTGAGGGAACCCAGTAGCGCTCCATTCCTGGTTCGCGGTAAGTATTAATAACTACAATCCTAGTGCCAGCTTTCTTGGCGTAATGGAGATACTTAACGGTAACAGGCTGATTATTAGCAACATTGGAGCCAATAAAGACTAATAAATCGGTTCCAATCCAGTCTTTATAAGAACAGGTGGTAGCCCCAGCACCAAGAGCAGCTTTCAGTCCCGCAGTGCTAGGAGAATGGCAGATGCGGGCAGCGTTATCAACATTATTGCTTCCCATTGCCCGCACAGCTTTTTGGGTAACATAATAAGTTTCGTTGACAGTACCGCGACTGGTAATATAAAAACTGAGGCGGTCTGGTATTGTGGAGCGAATGCGATCGCTAATTACCCCTAAAGCTTCATCCCAGCTAACACGACGAAAGCCTTTTTCCCCTCGTTGACGCATCATCGGATAAGGCAACCGCCCCAAGTCTCGTAACTGGGCACTTTTTTGTTTTTGTAACTGCGAAACATCCTCCAATAGCACAGGGTCAAAAGCTGGCATAGTATTCATTCGCAACAGCCGCAACCGAACATTGCAGAGATGAATACCATCTAATGTCCAATCCTTCATCCCGGTTGTTCCGAGAGCGCAACCATCACAGACACCTTTATCGAGAATATTCCATGCATAAGGTAGTTTGTCACGAGACAGCCAAATTGCCCGAAATACCTCCCAATAGTTGTTGGGGTACTGTCCGCCAATCCCGAAAGGCTTCCAACTTGCCCAGTTTGAGGGTGTCCAGTGCTTTTTGGGTTTAGGTAACATGATGCAGTGTGTGTGAGTTGCTGGATTATTTAAGGCTACCGTTTTAAGTAGCATTTAAGTAGCAGGCAGTTAAAAATCTAGACAAAGGAAATGAAAACTTAGAAAATAAGTTTCTTGTCTCTTAACGACAACTTGAACATCTATAAGCACAACTTCAGCTGTAATAACAACAGCTTAAGCATTACTTATAGAACTTGGAACGTTATTAACTACAGCTTCAGCATTGATAAGTACTCTTTAAACTGTAGTAACAACGACTTAAGCATTAGTTATAACACCTTAAGCATTGATAATTACTGTTTAAGCCGTAGTAACAACAACTTAAGCGTTACTTATCACACTTGAAACGTTATTAACTACAGAAGAAGCTGTAGTTAATACTGAAGAAGTTGTAGTTAATAGAGCTTTAATTTTTTGAGTTACAGCACTTAGTCTGGTAACAACTTATGAGCCGATCCTAACGATAGATAGTTACTTGTGAAATCGCCATAGTGCAACTTCATTGTCACCGTATACGGCAACGGTAGGTGTGCAGCGTCGATATTGCCAAGGCTTGTCGTACTCACTAAACCTCCACTGTTTGCTAAAACGTTTTTAAGGAGGCAGGAGGGCGAAGGCAGTTCTTGCTGGAGGTAATCCCCATAAATAAATTTAGGGGATTTAATAAGGACGCTAGACACAGTAGTTCAAATAAAAATCCCTGCCACAGTAGACAGGGATAGTAGTTTTTGCCTAAAGCTCGTCTTTTAGCTAACAAAATCTTTATGGGCAGCAACAAGCATCTGAGCTTGTCTTAAAACGTTTCCAAATAAATAAATAGGAATCTGCCAAGCTGCAACCGTAACTTCTTTGACTATATCCTGTACACTAATTGCTATTAACTCATGCTCTGGCGGCTCTCCTTCAATCGCACCAGACCAAGTAAAAGCTAATAAAAAATCGTCCTCTCCAGGCAAAGATGCAATCAAACATTCTTCTGGCGTTGGTTGGCAAATAATGCCATATTCATTTGCAAGTTCTACTAGTTTTTGAAATCTGTTTACGTTGGTCATTTGTCCTTGGATGTAATTGAATCTCAGTTTTAGAAGAAATCATATTTTTATCTCCATAACTCAAGTGAGTTGCTCCGTAGCATAATAAATTACAAATTATGAATTACGAATTATTAAGGAGTTATTGGAGATGAATCAGGCTTAAGTCCAAAATCTTACCGCGATCGCTTAGTTCTATCAGCAACAATTGCTACTGTTTGAAAAAAGCTGAACTACCTATTTTTACATTTCGACGTATTTACATAGACCTCCCTTCGTTACATTTCAAGATGCTTTAATCTCACCCAGACTGACGGAGCGCATTGAGAATTGCTATCATTTTCGGGGGAACATCTGTAAACCGAAGCAGAAAAAGATGCTCGTCAACATGAGATTGTTAGATCACCTTGGCATAGATGTATTCTTCTTCTATAGCCAGTTTTGGCTCAATCAATAACTTGAGTTTGATATTACTCAAAAGTTTTAAAGAATGTGGCGATTGCAATTGCACCCCTTTTTCCGAGAGGCTAATCAATGCTCCTATAAATTCTGTTCCCACTGTATGTTTTCCCTGTAAAATAGTGTATTCCACAGGGAGTTCTTGATTAAGACTGACTATTATTTCATCATCTTGAGGCAAGAATAAATTATATTTCCCGTCAATGCCATGAATTTCACAAATTGTCACAGGGTGTTTTATTCCTTTAGGTTCTATTTGTACTTGTCCAGCAATTTGGAGGTCAATATTGGCATCTTTACAGGTATTTTCAGAAATTAAAATCTTTCCTCCCACGGTATAAGACTCAATTCGAGCAACCAAATTAACATGGCTGCCAACAACTGTATATTGAGCGCGTTTTTGAGAACCAACATTTTCCGCTACGGCCTCACCTGTATTAATCTCGATTCCCATTTCGAGGATTGAGAAATTCATTTGCTCCATTTCATATTGATAATGCCTGAGTTCTAGATTAGTCAGGTGAATAAATCAAGTATTCCCAAAAGCAGAGTCAGATTTTCCACTCAACTACGAGCCATTGGGCATGGGTTAATCTCAATATTCCTGCTTCCCCTGCCCCTTTTGGCCACAATATGTCAATATATAAAGTTGTAGCTAACCGCCTACTTAGAGGTTTAACGTGGATACCATTGCAATTCCTGCTCTAGATCGGCCAGTGGATGCCACGGTAGAAATTCCCGGTTCTAAAAGTCTTACCAATCGGGCGCTGCTTGTCGCTGCTTTGGCACAAGGTGACTCCGTTTTAGAAAATGCTTTATTTAGTGAAGATAGCGAGTATTTTGCCAAATGCGTAGAGCAATTGGGCATCCCCATTACTTTGAATCCTCATCAAGCACAAATTCAAGTCGCCGGAAGAGGAGGCGACATCCCAGCTAAACAGGCAGATTTATTTGTGGGTTTGGCAGGTACAGCAGCACGGTTTATCTCGGCGCTGGTGGCATTGGGTAACGGTGAATATCGTCTAGATGGCGTTCCTCGAATGCGAGAACGGCCGATGGGTGACTTGTTAACGGTACTAGAAGCAGGCGGAGCAACCATTAACTTTGAAGGAAACTCCGGCTTTATGCCCTACACCGTCTATAGTAAGGGATTCGCTGGCGGAAATTTTAGTTTAAAAGCTAACCAAACAAGTCAGCAACTTTCAGCACTGCTAATGATTGCGCCTTATGCTCAACAAGATACGAACATTGAGGTTGAGGGGACATTAGTTTCTCAATCTTACGTCAAAATGACCTGTCGTCTGATGGCGGATTTTGGTGTTGAGGTGAATCAAATCGGTGATAATCAATTTCAGATTAAAGCGGGTCAACGTTACCAAGCTCGACATTACACAGTAGAACCCGATGCGTCAAATGCTTCTTACTTTTTTGCCGCCGCCGCCGTCACGGGTGGACGGGTGCGCGTCAAACATTTGACTAAACAATCTTGCCAGGGTGATATTCTGTGGCTGGATGTTTTAGAACAGATGGGTTGCCAAATTAAAGATTCGGATGATTACACCGAAGTGACAGGGCCGAAGCAATTGCAAGGCATCGACATTGATATGAATGATATATCAGATTTGGTGCAAACATTAGGAGCGATCGCCCCCTTTGCCAGTTCACCGATTACGATTCGTAACGTGGAACATATTCGATATAAGGAAACCGATCGAATTAAAGCTGTGGTCACAGAGTTACGTCGGTTGGGAGTCAAGGTTGAAGAATTTGCAGATAGACTGAAAATTGAGCCTGGCCCCATTACCCCGGCGGCGATTGAAACCTATCACGATCATCGAATGGCGATGGCTTTTGCTGTCACAGGCTTGAAGGTTCCAGGGATTGTAATTAAAGATCCTGGCTGTACAGCGAAAACCTTTCCGGATTACTTTACTCGATTCTTCCAAATGTTAGAACAATAAGAAACTAGTACCGCAAAATTCACCCAATTGGTGGAAAACAGAAGTAACTTCATAGGCAACAAAAGATTGTTTTCCATTCTTTTCACACTGAAGAACTGCTTCCCTTGATTTTGTGATCGCCCTTCTCTAGTTGATTTTTACATTATTCCTATCTCTCCATCCTTTTTTTTGCGAAGGTCTTGGAGATCAGTTAGCTTTTGGAATGTCTTAGTATACACTTTCATAAGTTCGTAATCCATAAAATTACGAAAGACTCTGCGTTTAAAAACGCTACGATTTACCGCAAAACTGTATTTAGTTCAATTCTTTACGTGAGTGACAATCATTTATGAATGTTAGTACTGATCAAACACTGATTCACCAGAAAATATATGCGAAAGAATTACGTTCCCTCATTCCACCTGAAGCATTTATCCCAGATCCAAGTAAGTTAGTTATCTTGTCCATTAATCTGGCAATTTTGATACTAGGGTGGATGATAGCGGCTCGGTTAGATTGTTGGTCGCCATCTCTTTTATGGCTTTATCTCCCTCTAAGCATCATTATGGGTAATAGCGTGGTTGTCTTACTATTTAGCACCCACGATCTGATGCATGGTAGCGTGATTAAAAACGCCCGATTAATCTATATCATTAGTTTTCTAGGGCTAACAATGTTGTGGATGCCACCAACATTGTGGAAAGCAGTTCATAACCGAGTACATCATAATCACACTAATGATTTTGGCGATCCCGATCGCAATTACTTATATGAACAGTCTTCAACCTGGGGAAAATGGATTCAGGATTTATTTGTGCCTTCTAGTGAAGTCAATCCTATATGGCTCGTAGTCGGATTAACATCAGCTTGGGGAGTACATACTTTTCGTAATCTCACATCTGTGCTATTTTTCAATCGTGAATCTGTCGATTATGTTCCTGCTGCATTTACAGTTAGTGCCAAAGATCGTCGAGCGATCGCAGGGGAATTATTGATGATGATAACAATTCATCTGAGCATCCTTGCCTATCTACAGTTTGAACCCCTTAAACTCATACTCGGCTACTTTTTACCTATTGGAATTGGCTATGGTGGGGTAATGTTTTATATTTATACCAATCATATGCTTTGTAGGATGACTAGCGTTAATGATCCACTTATTAATAGTATATCTCTCCGGGTTTATAAAATATTTGACCTGTTGCATTTAAATTTCTCTCACCATACTGAACATCATATTTTTCCAGGAATGAACTCTGACTATTACTTCATAGTTAGGGATTTGTTAGAAACTCACTATTCTGAAGACTTTAATTTATTTGATGCTGGGGAGGCTTGGAACTTGCTGCTGCAAACTCCCCGACATTATAAAGATGAAAATACTTTTACAGATTGGTCAGGTAAAAAATCTGTTCCCTGTTCTACAAGCGACAATTCAAAGAGTTAAAGAAAGTACGATGGGCAGCTTTCTTCCAGTAATAACTGCCCTTTGCCTCCTGCCTTCGTTGATCATAGATTATGTTCCGTAATTAATACTTTTGGCCGATGCTTTAAAAGCCAATGTATACATAACGATTTCCATTTGAACGCTGGACACAGCAATGCCATGTCCCGTTTAAGATCCCCACCAAATTTTCAATTTGGTGGGGGTTTTTTGTAGTGGCGGATCTGAATGCCATACTGATTGATTCTGAATTCTGCATTATTCTTCAATTTTACCTTTAATTAAAGTCTGCTTAAACTCCTAACTATAAAATAGGATGATTCCAATTAATTGGAAACTTGTTTCTTGTTCTTAAAAAATGGAAAATCATTGATTAAGATCACTTTTCTAATCAGTGATAAATACTAATTTAAGAAAGAAGTAATTTATAAACAAATTATTTCTCCACTTTGAAGTGTGCATTGGTTACAGAAGTTTATTGTGAGGAAAACTGAGATGAAATTGGTTCCCCAATTAGTTCTTGCTGCTGCTAGTCTTACCTTAGGCCTTGTTACTGTAGATTCAAAATCTGTATCTGCTGCAATTATTAATTACGCTTTCACAGTTGAGAGCATGGAAAAGAAGGGAAATGGCTTTTTTAGCTTTGATGACTCAACTTTCAGTAATGAAGTTAATCCCGTAGCCACTATTAATTCTCTCTCTTTTCAATTTGACGGTGATTCTACCGTTTACACTGAACAAGATGATAACAAATATCCAGAATTTCCTGTTGTCTTTCAAACCACATCCTTAACAGGACAAACAAATTTTGCATTAGATTATCTGTTCAACGATAAATCTAATCCTTCCAGTTCTATCAGTTACGAAATCATCGGTGAGGATTTTACAATTTTCTCTAGAACTTCTGCAGATGCTCAACCCATATTAGGTAAAGTTTCCTATACACAAGTACCTGAACCTACACCTGTAGTTGGCGCTCTTTTTGCTTGTAGCCTGGGCTGGATGATGAAGAGAAAAGTAACATCAATGAAAGCTTAAAATCTAAGCTTGGTTAAGGTGATATTAACGCTTTCTTTGCCAAGGATTAATCTGTTATTAGTAGGCTTTTATGTAGCAACATAACATCTAACACATTGATAATAAAAGAAAAATTGGGGATTAAAACCTGATTTTGGTAAGGGAATTAGTTATGAAGTTTGCCTACGATTACCCTGCCTTCTTTGTGTTAGCTGTTGCTGTGCTTTAAGTTACCTGTTACTCAGGAGTAGAGAATGGTAGATTACCGGAATTTTGAGCAGTTCCTGCACAGTCGAATGAAACGACGCAACTTAATTATCGGGGCAGGAGCGTTGTCTGGTTTAGCGATCGCTAACCAATTTTCTCCTCAAAGAGCGATCGCTAGAGGCAGATTTTCCAATTATCCTTTTACCTTGGGTGTAGCATCGGGTGAACCCTATCCTACCAGCGTAGTGATTTGGACTCGTCTTGCTCCTGAACCATTAAACGGAGGCGGAATGCCACCTGTTAATGTGCCAATTCGTTGGGAAGTAGCAACTGATCCCGATATGAGGCGCATTGTTTCCAGAGGTACGGTACTGGCAACCCCAGAACTAGCTCACTCAGTTCGAGTTGTAGTAGAAGGACTCCAATCTGATACTTGGTACTGGTATCGTTTTCTTGTTGGACAAGACTCTAGCCCCATTGGTCGTACTCGGACAGCACCTCTAGCAAATAGCTATTTGAGTAAATTTAACTTTGGTCTAGTCTCCTGCCAAAACTATCAACAGGGATTCTATACCGCCTACAAATATCTAGCACAGGAAGACCTTGATTTAGTAGTGCATGTTGGTGATTACATCTATGAAGGGGGAATCTCAAACAATGGCCCCAGACAACACAATGGTTCAGAAATTTTTACTTTAGAGGATTACCGCAACCGTCACGCCCTCTATAAAACCGATACCAATCTGCAAGCAGCTCATGCAGCGTTTCCCTGGATTGTCACTTGGGACGATCACGAAGTAGAAAACAACTACGCCGACGACATCTCCCAAGTTGATACCGAACCAGATCAGGATCGGGCAATTTTCCTCCAACGGCGGGCTATTGCTTATCAGGCTTACTACGAACATATGCCACTACGCCCCTTCTCGCGTCCTGTTGGCCCCGATATGCAACTTTATCGTCGGCTCTCCTTTGGTAACTTAGCCACCTTCCATGTCTTAGATACCCGCCAATATCGCACCGATCAGCCTTGTGATGATGGCACTAAAGAACGTTGCCCAGAAAATTTAGATCCGAATGCAACAATTACTGGTAAGGCACAGGAAGATTGGTTATTCGACGGTCTAAATAGCTCACACTCCAAGTGGAATGTTTTAGCGCAGCAGGTTCCTATTGCTCAACGAGACATGACACCAGGTCCTGGCGGAACTTACAGCATGGATAAATGGGATGGTTATGTGGCTTCGCGCGATCGCCTCATGGCTTTCCTCGGACAGCGCCGCCCTTCTAATCCAGTATCCTTGGCAGGCGATGTACATTCCCACTGGGCGATGAACCTGAAGGTTAACTTTGATAACCCACAATCCGCCACCGTTGGTAGTGAATTCGTCTGTTCCTCAATTAGCTCCGGTGGAGATGGAGCAGATACTAATCCCACCGTTGAAGCTTACTTACCAGATAACCCACACATTAAGTTTTTCAACGGTCAACGGGGCTATGTTCGCTGTGCGCTGACTCCTACAACTTGGAAAACAGATTATCTAGTTATGTCAAACGTCACAACCCCATCTGGCACCATTAGTAAACGGGCTTCATTTGTGGTTGAAGATGGTCGTCCAGAAATACAACAAGCTTAATCGTTTAATTCCCAGGTATTGAAACCAGATAATCACAGGTAGAAATAGGTAAATCATTAGCGTTTATCTATTTCTATTTGTGTTTTCATTTTCAGAAAATTGGCTTTTGCAATGTCAATGCTTTTTCGTGAGGTATACCTGTAAGGGCACGGCACTGCCGTGCCGTGTTTACACCTTGCGATGTAATGTTGTATAGCCTCTGAGAACCTCTATACAGCCGCCATATTTTTCTAAGGCTTTGGAGAGAATCTTCTTGTTGCTGCTCAATAACTGCTGGAGTCCATCCAGATTGTTGTAAAACTTGGGTTGTTAGAACAAGGCTACTGGCATAAAAGTTCAAGTACTACCTAAGTATAATATGATGCGATTTTTCTTAATCAAACGCAGTTTAACTCACTAATTACTGCGATCGCCAGAAAGCTAAATTAGCTCCCACACAATCTGCTGCCAAAACATTAGTCAAGCAGTTTTGTGTTCAGATTTTCTTTATTTACTCAATGTTGCATTTTTTCAAACATCTGTTACATTACTTTACAGACAGTTACAACTGCTACAACACTTGAACTTTGGAGTTTTACTGATGACAGGTTTTAAGAATCCTGCGCCTATTGTTTCAGAAGATCCTAATGCTGTGCGTTTTGGCTTCACTCCTCAGAGTGAAAACTGGAACGGTCGTCTTGCAATGATTGGTTTTCTATCTGCCATTTTGATTGAAGCTTTTTCTGGTCAAGGCTTACTCCATTTCTGGGGCATCCTCTAAATTGATCATAGTAAGGGCGCACGCCTGTGGGCCCCTACTGTTCATTTTCTATGCAAGTCATTCATTTCTAACCTATGGCAGTTGTTGCAATTGGTGCAAAATATCAGATTTTTCCGGTTAAGCGAAAATATAAGTGAATAATTACTTTACATCGAATATGTATAGCTAAAACTCATGGATATACCTCAACGCGTATCAGTCCGCTACAAAGACGCGTCCTTCAACACTAATGAAATCCGCTTGAGAACTTTTCGGCTTGGGTTACAAACATGGGAAGAACAAACTAAGCCTAGAAAAACAGAGCTTTATCAGTTTATATCGTCTTGCTTGAAACAAGTTGACCGCCAAGATCGTTTTATGTTTTCTCTGCTGTTCATAGAATTAACAGACCTCATACGCAATTCTTCGCTAGAAAGGGGAACGAAAGAGGTTCTGATTAAAACAGCTTTTACAGAGTTTGCTTGTGCAATAACAGACTTTGAAGACGTTGCTAAGTAAGGTTGGTCACGAGGGTGCTGGTATTGCATAGGTGTAGCCTAACCCAGGTATGGCCTTGAAGTCAGCTAACCTAATCAGGTAGGAATTTATTAAGTAAGCAGCTTTACCATCAGATTAGTTAGTTTTTTCGCTGAATGCGCGGATAGGTAGGTGTTCGGGAAGGAGTGACTACAAAAATGGCTGAATTGCCCTCTATGCAATAACTTGAGAGTGTTCGCATTTCTAAACCATCCGCGCACCTTATGGGGACTAGTTTTCAGCCATTTGCCTCTAGCCAAATTATAACTCCTCGTGTTATGATCCTTAAATTCGCGCAATCGAACCTTGAAAACCAAATAAGGCAAGACTTTTACAAGCCAGTGATTGCAATTACCTAAAATCCCTATTAGGGATTGAAACTATTTGATAGACGCAATATTTTTTACAATTTTCTATTGCAATTACCTAAAATCCCTATTAGGGATTGAAACACAAGAAAAACTCGACCAGTTTTTTTATCATGGGGCAAATTGCAATTACCTAAAATCCCTATTAGGGATTGAAACATCAATGCCCATCTCAGGTTTGTCATCTAATTTACCACAAGATTGTAGCACGCACTAAAATTTACCCTCCGTCAGCGCCACGACTTAACTCTCTCAATCAATGCGACTAGCTAACTTAGCCCCACACCTTTTACAAAATCCAGCATCTATATCATGGAAAGTCAAAGCACAACCAGAACAAACTGTTTCTACCTGATTAGTAGTTTTCACCACTCGCTTGATTAAATCTCCCACTTGCCAAGGAATCAGCGCAATTCCTGTAAAAATCATCAGTACTGTTAGCAAGCGCCCTAATTCAGAAATTGGAGTAACATCGCCAAATCCCACGGTTGTCATTGTGACAACAGAAAAATAGAATGCATCCAAAAATGTACCGTAATTTTGAGGATTAACCGGATGCTCTACTTGATAAATTAAACCAGAATAAATAAAAACAATTGCAAATAATGTAAATAATATTCGCGCAAAAATCATTCCATCTTCGGTGCTGATACTGGCGAAGAAAAATTTCCTATCGATAAATCTGATTAATCGTAAAATCCGAAACCATCGCAGCAGGCGGATAAAGCTGATATCTACCATTCCTAAAAAGAATGGCAAAATCGCCATTAAGTCAATAATCGAATAAAAGCTAAAAATATACTTAATTTTGTTTTCCGCACTCCACAGACGGAGTGAATATTCCGCCGCGAAGATAATGACGATCGCAGTATCGACTAGATGTAATTGGAATCGCACAGAATCAGGAATATTATAAGTTTCTGCCACAAAAATTCCTGATGATATTAGTACCATAGCGGCAAGGCTTAAATTAATCGCTTTACCTAATGGTGTTTCCAGGTCTTTTAAGTAGAATTCTGTTTCTTGTCTGCTCAGTAACATATTCGACCATTAACTAATTTTAATTCCCAGTTATAGCATTAGAAATACGATATTATTAATCATTATCCTTATGTTAACCTCCGCTTATATGAACCCAGAATATTTTATGCGTTTAGCTTTGGCAGAAGCAGAAAAAGGAGATGCACCTTACGGTGCTGTGATTGTCAAAGATAACGAAGTCATGGCCGCAGCTCATAACACTGTAAAGAGAGACAACGATCCATCAGCCCATGCGGAAATTAACGTTATTCGTAGTTTAACAGCCAAACTTAAGAACCCTTCTTTAGAAGGTTATAGCATATATACAACTGGCGAACCTTGTCCCATGTGTGCCACTGCCTGTGTTTGGAGTGGTTTATCAGAAATTGTATATGGTGCTTCAATTCAAGATTTAATTTCATTAAACCAATCACAAATTCATATATCTTGTGAAGAGGTTATTGCTAAATCATTTAGAAAAATTAAGGTAACAAAAGACCTTTTAAAAATTGAATGTTTAGAATTATTTAAATTAGCTTAAATTCATATAGTGCATTAATATAGTGTACGCACCTCGAAAATGTGATGCATTAAGTTTTCACGAGGTGGTGGTTTTCAGGGTGCTCTCCCAGGATTGGAACAGAAAGGATTAATTTATGGAGCCAAAGCAGGGTATCGAGTGGCAATGCCACTTCTATAGTTTTGGCTCAAACATCTCATTTTGTAGCTTTAAAGTGTCGGTGAAAGTTGAACAAACCGTTTTGAAAGCATAAAGCAAGGAAATAGGCAAAGACGAATACAAAAATCTCCAGATATTACACAGACGCTGCCACAATGAAAAGACATCTGAAGATGGTTCAGTTGTGAAGTACACATGATAATGTGCCGATTTATTGAGGAGCCGTGTAATGGGAAACTATTAAGCACGGTTTTGAAGACCAACGGGGCTGGTGACAACCTCGTTGAGTTTACTAGTGTCAATAAGATTCTCCAACAGAGGAAATCTGCTCTGAGCAATTTTTATGAAGTTAAATGTACATTAACAAATATGTGCAGGCGCTTTGTTAGCCATTAAAAGTATCTACGTCCAAGAGAATTACCATTTTTTGTAAGGAAGGAATTTTCCTGACATAACAATTTTCACGCGTTCGCCTTTTGGGTCTTCTTGCTTGTCTACATCCAAGGTAAAATCAATAGCACTCATAATTCCATCACCAAACTTTTCTTGAACTACATCTTTTAGTGGAAGTCCATACACCTGCATAATTTCATAGAACCGATAAATAAAAGGGTCAGTTGGAACAACAGCATCACTACCTTTTATCGGATATTTAGTCAGTTCCCTAGCATCGTCTATATCAAGCCCTAACATATCAACTAGTAACTTTGCTTCTTCAAGTGAAATACTCGCTTGACGGTAAATTACAGAGGCAATCCATACTTCGTTACATTGCAGAACTTCTGCTAATTCTGCAAAAGTCAGCCCTTTGTTTTCTTTGGCTGTTAAAAGTTTCTGGGTAATTTCAGGAATAGACATTTGGAGTAAAATAGGATTGAATTTATACATTAACAAGCATACACTAACTCAACACATTAAGCTCGAAACTCAGTTTTTGAATCTTGTTTAAAACTTAGCTGAGATTTTTTTGACCAGAGTAGTTGAGGAGCGATTATTTGCCGCTCTTTCGCTCTTTTTAACTTTTAGCTCAGTGTCAGCTTTCATTCTTTTTTACCGGAGTTGGCCATTTTCACCAAGGAAGAATTGAGATAACTTTGTCCAGAGATATACAAACTTTCCCAAATCTCTTGATTGCGACTGATTTTTGTGATGCATCGCTATCTGTAACATCTATGATTTAACACTCAGCCCAATAATGGTGCAACTTTTCCGAAACTGCAACAAGCAGAATATACAGGCACTTTGGTAGCCCGAATTATCATCGTCTCCTGGATTTTGGGATTACGCCCCTCGCTCTTAAAAGCGATCGCGCCGCTCGAATCACCCAAACCCATCAAGTAGTTAGCCATTATACGCGAATACCAAAAATTCAGTGCCTTCATAGATGAACTCTGCCATCTTGCACATACCCATCTTTTGATGTGCTTGAAGTGATGCTTTGTTGTTTGCCTTGATGAACAGTATTCCTTCTCGCTCTGGTAAAAAATCTTTCAATTTTGCGAACATTTTCGCAGCAATACCTTGCCCACGCATATTTTCATCAACACAGATGGGACCATACAAGTAAGCATCTTTTGTACCAGCGTAGGCTTGTAACATCACCTTTACTATTGTTAAATTAGCAGTTGCCTTTGACCAACTGAGTAAAAATCCTACAACTTGCCCATCTTTGCGGGCTAGAACGCTCGGCATTTTGGATATCGTCATCATCACTCCCTCTGGCTCAAGATGGCCTAACAACATACCACCATGTTCTGCGTCATTGGCTTGCGCCAACTTGAGAATTCCAGTAACATCGCTGAGGTTGGCACGGTCAATTACGATATCATTGCGACACATACTTGGTTGAAATAAGTGGGAGAAACACTCAAAATCAAAAAATTTTCTTTAATTTTATAAGAATAACAGAGCAGAGTAGATCAGAGATGTTGGGTATTGATATTCAAGCTTAGTTGTGCAAAAAACTGGTACGAATAGTTAATTAGATGATTTGGTGGGAAAAACTCATTATTTCACAGGTCACTCTTAGGAATTTCCTCACGAAATTCTATGACCAATTGCATAGTTTCCACTACCAAATCACGTAAATCCCGATTCAGCGCTATAGTGCCTTGAGGTCCAAACCAACGGTCAAAAATAGCGACATATCGCTGCTCCCCATTGACGAATCCTTGCATGAACTTGACTAGAGAATAGTTGACTGTATCCAAAAATTTCGAGTTATTTTCTGGCACCATGCAAGCGATACCTTCTCGTGAATAGGGGCGACCGGGTACGATTGCAAAAGCATCTGGATTTTTTTGCTGTTGCAGCCATCCTTCTAAAAGAATGCTATCGGATGAGAAAGCATCAATAGTATCTTCTTGCAAAGCTGTGTATCCCTCTGCCCTTGTTTTAAAATACACCAGTTTAGCTTGGGTTTGTACACGAGCGAGCGCCTGCTCATTTGTAGTTCCCGCCAGCACACCAATTCGCTTACCAATAAGGGATTCAGGGGAACCTATATTACTTCCCTTCTTAACTAATAATTGCGTTCCAGTCACACCGTAGCTGACAGAAAAATCTACTTTTTTATCTCGCTTCCATGTAAAACTAGTTGCATCACACACAATATCAACTTGTTGATTAACTATTTTAGGAATCCGCTCAGAAGGGCTAAGACCAACTAATTGCAATTTAATTTTTTTTCCTAAGTCTTTTTCTAATTGCTCTTTAATTAGAGTTAGCATATCTACAGAATAGCCATTTAACTTTCCTTGACTATCCACATAGGCAAAAGGTAGCGCATCTCTACTAGTACCAGCTGTTAATACCCCTGTTCTTTTTACCTTTTGCATCACAGTCTCAGCACCTACCACATTAGGCATGAGCGTTGCAAACATCAGACTTAAAATAGGAATAGCAATTTTTTTATGCATAAACCTTAAAGTAGGTAGTTTTTTCAAAAATTAACTTTGATTTATATATCAAGTTCAAGAAACTATCATTATCTAGTACATAGTAAGGTCATCCAGTAACTATTCTTTACATTAGTATTCCTTCATGGCTCTGGTCAAAGAAAAATTTCAGTCAACCTCTGAACAATTTATAGAAACTGGTTTGGAGCTTTAGGGACTTCCAGAAAATAAATTATCCAATTTACTTAGATAATATTTTTCTTTCTCCCCCTGCCCCCAGCTAAGTGCCCCCCTGCCTACACCGCGATAGGATATTTTTTCAGTTGGAAGTCCCTAAAACCTGTTTGGGAATTGAGCGATAGTCTACTCGATAGTCGTGCTTTTCAACTAGCGGTTGCAAGTATGAAAACAATTCCAGAAGTAGCAGATATCTTGGCAGGGTAGTGCTAAAGATGTAATGATGGAGAAGTAGAATTTATTGGTGATAGTTTCCTCTCATGCCTACCTGCCCAATTTGTGCATCTTTTCAAACGGTTAAGAATGGTCGCATCCACAACGGTAAAC
>JAHHHS010000087.1 GCA_019359215.1 Nostoc indistinguendum CM1-VF10
GGATAAAGTTGTTTGGCAAGTGTTGCACAAGTATTTGGACGAGAAACGCTATATACCAGATTATATTGTGCAAGGATTACATAATAATCAGTTGCTTTACATGGATGAGCAACGAAATATTTTGTTTATCAAGCGTGATTTAGATGGTGAAAAAACTGGCGCATTAATTTGGTCAAAGCCTAGAGAAAATCATCGTGCTGTGGAGTACGACCAAAACACCTCTACACAAAAAGGTTGGTTTTATCTGAGATTGGGAGGGCAACCAACGGACAAGGTAGAAAACGTCTTTTTGTGTTCTACACCAATTGATGCGATGTCAGCAGCCACCTACCTAATCTCAAGTTGCAAAGGGCTACCACCAACTAGAACTATGTTGATAGTAGCTGATGACCCGAATAACTTACCTATGGAATTTCTCAGGAGTTTCAATAGGGTGGTCGTAGCATTCAATAATGATGAACAAGGGAATAAAGCCGCTAGTGCAGTATTAGAATTGTTGCCAATTGGTAAAAGGCTCAAAACCCATAATCCTGATTGGAGTCAGGAATTAGAAGCTCATCTGAGGGAGGAGCAACAAAAGCTCAGACAGCAAGAGCGTGGTTTTAGCTTGTGAGCCACGCGGAGCGTAGACCGAACTCGTTGCCGCAAGGCTCGGCTCATGCGGTCTTCGGGACGGGCAGAGTAATCAATCGTTGGGCCGACCAGTCCCGCAAGCCCGCCCCGAAGACTCCGCGTTGCCGCATGATCCGCAACGAGTTCTCACATCAAATATTTGAAGATACCCAATAAGAAACAGACTACAAAAAATTTTGAAACAGTTTTTTGAAGTACGTTTGCAACATTGCAGTATTATCGATTTGGAGAAAAAATCCCCAACAGCAGCAATTGTCCTATAGGGTAAAAGTAGTTCTATTGCAGTCACCATAAGGATTAGAGGCGATTTTAACTGAAACCCCCAGGTGTCCAATTGCTACCATCTGACTACTATTTGCAGTTACCAGCAGTTGTAAACTGTTAAAAGCTGTAACTGCAATTTGCATCTTTTAACTGCTAATGACTGCTAACAGGCAGCAAAAATGCGGAAAACTTGGGATTTTAGTCCAAATGGGTAGCTTCCAAGTAATTTGTAACTTACGCTACATTTTTTCATTTGAAAACTCTCTTAATCCTACGTATTTATCGGTGTTTATATGAGCGATGCCAAGCAAGAAATTCTTTCTATTAAACGAGACAGTAACAACATTGATGGCCAAATACTTAATTTTTTGAAGACCGACCCTATCTCACCTGGGTCTACTTTAGCTGATGCAGTGATGGTGACTCTCAAAGCTCATTGGCTACCTTTGGTGTTGTACTCAATGGGAGTGCGTGGTGAAAAATTACGCTTGCCTACTATTTGGGCGCTTCAACAATTGGAAGCACAAGCGAAACTCATCCGTCGCATTTGTGGGATTGATACTTGATTGAAGCCCAGCAGAGAGAAATGCTCTCTCACAAACAACCAGGGCGGAGTTTTAGTCGATGAGCCGTGTTGCTTGCTGCCCTTTCGTCGTTGCCGAAAAATGCTCAACTCTTGTCGTGTTCTTACGGGGCAGTAGTCTCCTTGTGGGTCAGCCTAGTTTATAAAAGCTCTGCCCAGTACTTCGCTATCGCTGCCTAATATACAACGAGTTCTTTTTTCTTGGAAATAACACACTGAAAACCTTTTGAGCTAATTAATCTTTAATTGCTGTGGTCATGGTGTTAGTCGAAGTATTCAGGCCCTTCAATAATACTCCCTTCCTCAGTAGTGGTATTTTGGAAGAAAGCTCCAGCAAACTCAGCTTCGATAGTTATAGCACCCAGCAGAGTAGCATTTTCCAAATTAGTCCCTTGCATAGCAACACTTTCCAAATTGGCTCTGCTCAAATTTGCTTCACTCAAATCGGAACCCATGAGGCTTCCACCAAGCAAATTTGCCCCAGAAAGATTAATATTTCGGAGATTACATCTACGCAGAGCAATTTCTGGCAAGTTAGCTCCGCTCAAATCAATACCACTGAGGTCTATCTCAATGAAGCGCCTCTCTCCAGCAGCATAACGTTGCAACAGTTCTTCAGCAGTCATAACTTTAGCTTCCAAAACACAGCAGTTACTACCTAACAAGCCCTGTTATAAAATATCAAGTAAGAAATTGCTAAGAAAAATTTTTTCTCAATACCTATAAGTAATTGCTGTTAAAGATTTCAGAAGCCAGTGCTGCGAAACTTCCTTGCGCGGTCGCGGCTTAAAAGCTGGGGCGGCTGGTGAGTGCGATCGCTTCTCCTTCAATGTCGGGTAATGTGGGTTAGCCGACATTGGGGTAGAAGCGGCTAATTTAGAGCAGTATGTATTGGTAAATATAATGATAACTGCGGAAGAATTATTACAATTTTTTCAACTGCATTTTTATCTATAACTGTTAACATCCTTGATTTCTAATACTTCCATCTGGCATGATAGTTCTACAAAGGATTGCACCATCAAAACTACATCGGTGATCATCATCTTTCATATACGCTCCTTCAAAACTTGCATCACTTAAGTTTACGCCAGTGAAGGAATTGTCAGCTAAACCTGCTTCTTTAAAAATAGTGCCACTTAGATCAGTGAAATCAAAAAATGATGTTTGTATATGTGATTTTTCAAAATTGCAGTTCCTCAAGTCAGCATAACGCAATTCAGACTGTGTAAGCCAAAAACGTAGAACACTACCGCTCAATTTGATTCCTGTCAAATCCAAAGAACGCTCTAATGTAAAAATTCTTTCTCCTGAATCATAGCGTTTTTGTAATGACTCAACAGCCTCGCTAGGTTGATAGTTATAACTTTCAATATCTCCATTGGGTAATATGGCTTCATGAAAAATTACGTCAGTGTAATTCCAATCCCAATTAGCACTTAGAAAAATTGTTTGGCGACAGAAAGAACCTGATAAATTACATTCCTGTATCGTTGCTGAGGTTAAATTCGTTTTAACTAGACTAGAATCACAGAGAAACGTTTTGGTTAAATCAGCATTAATTAAATTACTTTCGTTAAAGTTAGTTGCCTCTATTTGTGAATTGCTTAAATTAGCATTGGTTAAATTGGTAGAACCTAAGTAGCAAAACATTACATTAGCATTGCTTATGCTTGCACCGCTTAAATTGGTTCCCATCAAACAAGTAGATTCAAGCCAAGCTTGATTTAGATTAATGCCGCTCAAATCAAGGTGATTTAGCTGAAGACCTTTCAAAACTACCTTAGAAAAATCTCGTTCTCCTAATTCATAACGTCTAATAAACTCTTCGGCATTCATTACACACCTCAAGATGCGATAAAAATCACTGCTCCTTACAGAGCTACCGTATTAAATTTAACGAAAATATATCCTAAGCCATCTCTTAAAGCCTTTACCTATTCACTCATCCCCTAGTAATGCTTCGAGCTTGTTTAAAAGGTTTACTAGCTGCTTTTGCTTGTCTTTTTCTTTCCAAAGCTGACGCTTTTTAATACGCTGGGTGATATTTTGAAGGCGGTCTGGTATTTGGTTAGTTGCTTTAGATGAAGATGTTTGTTCATCATCCGTCCAAGCTCTGATTTTTTCTTTGATTTGACTTAAAGACCAATCCGAGGCTATCGCTTCGGACAAAAGTTTTTTTCGGATTTCATTATTTCTTACCCGCGCCAAGACTTGTGCTTTGGTGTATTCCAACTGACCAGAACGCAGTGCCATTAAAATTTCTTCGGGCAGATTTAGCAAAGGTAAGCGTGTGGTGGTGAATGATAGCCAATTCATGAGTCCCAGGCTCAAAAACACCTGTTGTACCGTGTTTGATTGTTCTTCATCTGGGTTAGGAGAAACGTTTTTCCTAGATTCATTTTTCTCGGCTAAATGCTCAGAAACGTTGTCCTCAGATTGTGGATTATCTGGGTTAGGAGAAACGTTTTTCCTAGATTCATTTAATGAGGATTTTGACGGCTGTTCCCCCTTGCTGTGAGCGTTTTTCATTCGATACAGCAAGGATTTGACGGCTTCTACATCGCAATGCAGCCGGATTGCCAATAGGTGCAATATCCCTTCAGTTTCTTCAACAGGGTTAAGGTCTTCTCGTTGCAGGTTTTCAATCAAAGCCAACTGAAACGCTTGCTCCGAAGATAGCTCACGCACAACCACAGGCGCGACTTCAAGTTTAGCTGACTGCCCTGCCCTATAGCGTCGTTCTCCTGCTACTAATTCGTATTTCCCTCCACCAATTGGACGCACCAACAGAGGTTGGAGGATGCCATGCTGCTTGACTGACGAGACTAATTCTTTTAATGCTTGTGGATCAAAGTATCGTCTGGGCTGGTGTTGAGGCAGAACTATATCTGAGAGTTTGATAGTAGTTTCAGTAGCGGCTGGCAACTCGCCATCTGGGGAGGATAACCAAGGTGCAGGTGGTGGAGTCGTAATTTGACCCCCAAAGGGTTTGTCTGTTTGTTTGCGTCGGATCATAAAGCCTCCAAAGCCTTGGCGATTTCTTCAAGAATAGCGACTACAGAATGTTTAGGGTCAAATACTGCTAGGGGCGCACGTTCTTCTGACGCATCGACAAAAGCGGTAGCTCTGGGGATAGGTGGGAAAATACGACCCCAAGCGGAAAGTTGCTCTTGGATGGCTGCCAATGCGCGTTTATCGGCTGAGTTCTGTTGAGCATACCGCGTGGGAACAAACCCTGCTATTTGGATTTTGCGGTTGGCTTTATTTTTTACGTGGGTGATAGTTTGTAAGAGTTCGTCTGTTCCCTCAAAAGCTTTTATATGGGTTTCGACGGGAACGAGTACGTGTGTGGCCGCGACTAAGGCGATATAGGAAAGCAATCCTAAGCTGGGGGGACAATCTATAAGAATGAAGTCGTATTCATTTAGAACAGATTCAATGGCTTCCTTAAGGCGCAACTCGCGCATCGCAGCACTGACTAACTGCATTTCGGCTCCACTTAAGACTCGGCTTGCTGGAACCAAGTCCATGCCGTGAATGCCCTCATGAATCGGTAAGGGCTGCTCATCGATAATGGCATCAGCAACGGTTTTTTGTAACTGAGATGGCACTAACCCCATGAATTTGGTCAAGCTTGCTTGAGGGTCTATGTCGATGAGAAGGACGCGATGTTTTCGTCGTGCTAGGTGGTATCCCAAATTTTGGGTCAGTGTCGATTTGGCGACACCACCCGCTTGGTTAAACAGGGCAATAATGCGGCATGGAGGGTCAGAAGTTGACACTGGCATTATTCCTAAAAGATACGTTGAGGTTTGGTCAACCGACTCGGTTTTAGTTTCCAGTTTACGTGTATCAGATGAAAAAAGTTTATTTTTGGATAGAAATTCCAGTAGATTTTATATAACTTCACCGTATGTAGATTAACAGTGTCACTATGCGAGAAGATAACTGTTAGGTGTGCGCGGAGTGGTCAAAAGTAGCTGGTAGAGGTGCATCATGGAGAAGAACTATACATTCAAATTCAATTCTGACACTGCCTTATCAGCCCTGAAAATTGGGAAATACGACCCGCTCAACTTCTACGAGGCGCGTTTAAACCTGTTCAACCTCTCCGTAATGGCAGACTATGATCAGCTAATTTGCCTGCCCACACTAACTGCTATTGACAAATACTGGTATCAGATTGAAACAGCCCGAAAAGTACTTAGACAACTGGGTGGACGCGCATTACTAGCCGATGAAGTCGGATTGGGCAAAACCATTGAGGCGGGACTAATCATAGCCGAGTACTTAGCAAGGGGTATGGTACAGTCCATGCTGGTGTTAACTCCCGCATCCCTAGTTTCCCAGTGGCAATCAGAGTTAAGTGAGAAATTTAACATTGCTACGATCACTACAGATAACCGTGACCCGCAACAACCGATAGACGAATTTTGGACGAATAATCCACGAATTATCGCTTCATTAAACACGGCTAAGTCTGCTAAACATTATCCTCACGTCACCAGCCGCACTTGGGACTTGGTTGTTGTCGATGAAGCCCACCACCTGAAAAATCGCACTACCCTAAACTGGAAACTGGTCAATGCCCTCAATAAGCGGTTTATTCTCATGCTCACTGCTACGCCAGTGCAGAACTCCCTTATTGAACTGTTTAATCTGCTGACCCTCCTCAAGCCAGGACTGCTACAAACAGAAGCCGCTTTTAAAAAAGAATATGTCGATTCCAGGAATGGACGAGTCCCGAAAAATCCCGAAAAGTTACGCTCTCTGATGCGGGAAGTCATGGTGCGAAATACCCGCGCCCTAGTAGATGTCAAACTGCCCAAACGCTTCGCCACCACAATTACCGTTACCCCAGCAGCAGGCGAGGAGAAACTTTACCAGGACTTGAGCGAGTATCTACGTAACTCTGAGGATAAGCTAGACAGACTCTCCCGCACCAATTTGCTGATGCGTGCTGGTTCATCCCCTGGTGCTTTGGCTGACTCCCTCAAGCAACTGACCAAACGCCTACCTGATGAAGAACTGAAGTCTTTAGCAAGACGAGCAGCCCAGGTGAAGCAGGTCGAGAAAGCAAAAGTATTGGTAGAGATGCTCTCAAAATCTTCCCAGAAAACTTTAGTCTTCACAACCCATAAAGCAACTAGCACTTATTTAGCCCAAACTCTCCTTGCAGCAAATATACCCTTTGCAGAATTTACTGGTGGGATGTCCCTTAAACAAAAAGATGAGGCGATCGCCGCATTTCGGGATACTGTTTCTGTACTCTTAGCATCGGAAACAGGCGGAGAGGGACGTAACATCCAGTTTGCGAACGCGATCGTTAATTATGACCTCCCCTGGAACCCAATGAAAATAGAACAGCGCATTGGTCGCATCCACCGTATCGGACAAACCCAAGATGTTTTTATTTTTAACTTTTGTCTAAAAGGCAGTATCGAAGAGTATATTCTGCGGATCTTGCATGACAAAATTAATATGTTTGAACTAGTGGTCGGAGAGATTGAAACAATTTTAGGGAACGTGGATGATGAATTTGACTTTAGTGAAATTGTCATGGATATCTGGCTCAAGCATCAAGTCAAGCCTGAATTAGATACAGCCTTCGAGCAATTGGCAGATAATTTGTTGAAAGCCAAAGACCAGTATCAGCAAATCCAGGAACTGGATGAACAGATTTTTGGCGAAGATTTTGAAGCTTGAGAGATTGATTTGAATAAATATGTTATCAGACCCAATTATTGCTACCTTAGAAAAAATTGTTTCTCTGCATGACGGAATAGCAGAACCTGCTGGGGAACACATTTTGAATGTGTTGTTGACAGAAAATATAGCATCGCTGCTTTCCCTCCCAGAAGAAGTTACTTTTACTACTATTGCTGATGTACCCCAAAGTGTTTTTGTTACTTATCATTCAGAAGTCTTAAATAAGCTATCTGAACTATTAGCTGTTAAAGGACTTATTAGTGCGTTGAGTGTTAAAATCGATGGACATCTGAAAAACACAGGCTTTGAGAAAATTTTATTGGAGAGACTCGCACCTCAAAATGGCTTAATTCGTTTTTTAGATGCTAAACCAGAAATTACTCGTTACATCTTGTGTAATGTGGCTTACACAGCGAATGCTTCCGAAAAAAGGATTGGTTTAGTTTCGTTCATTATCAATGAAATAACAGGAGTAACACCAGTAGAAATTGGGGATGCTTTGTTTTGGGAGTCTGACCTAATGACTGTGGAGCATCAAGAGACACCATTGGCGATTCCAATTGAAGATTTGTTGAGCTTAATTGAACATCAAAGTGCAATATTGATTGGAAAATCTCTAGATAATTGGCAGGCTAAATTAACAAGAGCTAGAGCTAGGGATGAAGAAAGACTCAAGGATTATTACAACACGATTAGCGACTCGATTCGCAACAAGATTGAGTTAAAAAAATTGATTGGTGATGAACTAGATAAAGAACTAGCACGAATTGAAGCCACTAATAGAGAGTTAGAGAGAAAATTGTTGGACATCCAAGAGCGTTATGCAATGAGTGTAGAAGCTTCGTTGCACAGTGCAATGATTATCCATCTACCTACGGTACATATTCAGTGTGAGTTGCAACGAAAGAAAGTGAAACGGACTGTAACAGCAGTTTGGAATCCGTTCACTAAAATTCTTGAGCCGCTTCGCTGTGAATTATCAGGAGAACCTGTTTACAATTTCTATTTAGATGACAAGTCAGCTAAAATTATCTCACCGACAGTCTGGATAAAGTAATTTATGACAACCAATTTACCTATGAAATTGTCACACTTGCCCAACAGTTTACCATTAGATGGTGCTGTCCGCATTGAGCTAGTAGAAGGAGTGCCGATATTTCGAGCTTCCAGCTTAGTACAGGGGCGAATTGAAGCATTATTAATTAAGCAAAAAGAATCTACACTGACTTCAGAGGAAGAAAAAGAATTAGATGAATATGAAGAATTAGACGATTATCTGAGTTTGGTGAATCGGATGCTCAGAAATTCATCGCTAACTCAAAACCAAAGTGAATTATAGGGAATCAGAGATTTGTCTGCGAATCGTTACATTAGCGAATCTACTCAAAATCAAGTACGACAACGAGCCAAGTTTCTGTGCGAATATTGTCACGCATCGGAACAATGGCAATATGTTTCCTTCACTGTAGACCATGTAATTCCTCTTACCAAAGGTGGTACTAATTCAATTGATAATTTAGCTTTGGCTTGTTTTCATTGCAATCGCCAAAAATCAGATAAACTTAAATCCTTTGATGAAAAGTCGTTATCTGAAGTACCTTTATTCAATCCTCGCACTGATAGTTGGCCAGAACACTTTTTTTGGTCAACAGATACACTCTTGATTATCGGCTTGACACCAACAGGACGCGCCACAGTCGTAGCATTAGCATTCAACCGAGCCAGAATAATTAATATTCGCGCTGCTGATAGAGAAATTGGGCGGCATCCACCACCAGATGACCCAATTCAAGGCTGAAAAGCAGCTGCAACGTCTTGGGGTCACTGTGACCAGAAATTTCTTGAATAGTTCTCAAGGTCGGTTAGTTGACGGTAGCTATCAAAGCAAGATAAGATAGTCGCACAGTATAGAAGCATTTATTTATGAACTGCTATCCTCTACACTTGCGAATATGTAGCTCCCCAAAATAGACGGGAGTAAGTGTAGGCTAAGGATTTTAGTATTTTACTAAAGCAAAGCTGGTAAAACTACCTTCTCCCGTAGTAACGATTCTACGCGGGTGAGACTTGGTAGTCAGCGGAGTCTTATAAACTCTGTCCTCCAGATTAGAGGCGTTGAGTCGGTTCAATTCCGGCCACCCGTACTGATCAGCGCAAGGCGGCGATTTTATTTTCTGGATCTCTCCAATAGAAGCAACAGGTATGGTTATGATTCGGTACTCCTGAGCGAACCGATACTAAAACCCAATCACCGAAACAGCTTTTCGCTTTTGCTCTATAAATTGCCGACATTATTCAAAAATCCAAAGCAGAGATCGCGTTTTGCTTCTGCTTCTCAGTTACCCCCAAATATCGTTCCAAAGCAGCCAAAGTCCGATGTCCCGATATCTCCTGAATGTGGCGCAAGGGGATACCGGCATCGCTCATCCTGGTTAACGCAGTCCTCCTAAAACTGTGGGTACTAACGCCCTCAATCAAGAGCCGCACACAGGTATCTCTGAGGATTTTGTCAGCGCTGACCTTGTGGATATGCCCTAACCCATGCCGACCAGGAAACAAAAACTCTTTGCGACGGTTGGGATTGTACTCTTCTAAATACTCCCTGAGCTTGGGATGCACTTGAATTTCTCTGGTGTCTCGCTTGCCTTTAGTGTTGACACTACGCAGCACTAACACCCCTCTGACACCATTGCTGCCAAACACATCTTTCACTGCCAACGTGCAAGCTTCGTTGATCCGGCAGGCAGCATAAAGGCACACGCCAAACAAAGCGCGATGGCGTAACCGCCCGCCGTAGGCGATCGCGCGGGTTGACAAAGCCCTCATTAAATAGGAGATTAATTTGGTCAGGGCTGAGGATTTCTGCCCTGCCGAATCGGTTTATTTTCATAGGGTCTAGCTTACATGGTCTTTGTGCAATAACACAATGTAAACGGCTGAAAAGCTATATATTTCGTGAGGTCATCGAGGGGGTTAACCCAGACTTATGAATCAGCCCTCAAGCACGATCGCTACAACCCGCATTCTCTCGTAGTCTGATAAAATTAGCTTATGCTTGCAGCGTGATGACCACTTCCAGGTATAATCTGCATCAATAGTCGAGGCTCATGTTGCGGCTGTCTCAACTATCTATACTTCTTCTATACCAAGGGGTGATCAATCGTTGCTATCAGCCAGGGATATCAACCTATTCATGGCGATCGCTGTTTGGCATTCACTCAATCATCAATCGCAATAACATAAATTACCTGAGTATCCGATTTCAAAGCAAAAGCCTCGCCGTCATACATACCTTGATGGGGGTTTGATATCAGATTTGATTTCAAAATTTCCCTTAGCTGGGGATATTGCGAAAGTTCGCAAGTTCCACAGCCAGTTACCCCCTTTTTAATAGGAGTATTATTCCACGCCCAAGCGTCACTAAGCCAAACCCCGCAAGGCACTTTATGAGTATTGAGCAAAAAAAGTTGAAATAATTGACAATAAAGACATAAAAATATCTAGAGAACAATATCCAGATCATGAAAGCCAAGTATGCCATCAATCTCCACAAAGGACTAACATTTTTTTTCATACTAGGACTTATGTTTGTTTACCAGAATTTCACTCTAGGGCCTTGGGTGTATTTAGCACTTCACAGTACTTATGGATTTCTGTGGCTATTAAAAGACCGCATATTCCCAGACAAACAATGGGAGCAATTAGTTTCTATTCCACAGGGGATTTTCATCTTTATTATGGTGAATCTATACTGGATAGCACCTTTTATTCTTATTAGTAGTGGCACAGTACCACCACTACCATTAGTGGCAGTAGCTATTTCTTTAAATATCTTTGGTGTGTTTCTACACTTTGTAAGCGATGCCCAGAAATACTATACCCTGAAGTATCAGAAGGGATTAATAACAGAAGGGTTCTTTGCTCGTTGCCGCAACACCAATTATTTGGGGGAAATATTTATTTATACTGCCTTCGCCATGCTGACTCAACACTGGCTCCCATTCTTGATTCTCGGAGGTTTTATCAGCACGGTATTTATTCCAAATATGCTTAAGAAAGACTCTTCTTTATCTCGTTACTCTGAGTTTGATGACTACAAAAATCGTTCTGGGCTTTTATTCCCCAAACTGTTTTTAATACCAGTTTCTAAGGAACAAGAAAAGACTGTTATTTAAAATCAGCTATTTTTTCAATTTTCTCTTCTTGCTCCCTTGTGTTGTAGTGGTAATAGTCATCTACTGACATTGTTTGATTTGATAGGTGAGCGCTAACAAGAAAGCCCCCGGTGATTCTGAGGGAGCTTTCTGTCTTAGTCTTGGGTTCTGTCTTGCAGCCTGTCTGCCTAATTCCATTGTTCCATAAGGATTCTGTCTAATCCTGTCTGTTCTCTAGGTCTGTCTGATTTGGGTGAATTTCGATGGTCGAGGCATCAAGCCAGACAAAAACAAGATAGATTTTCAGTTATCAAGTCTTGTCGAATTCAAGCAGGACTGGGAGATGGTTTAATTCTTATCCAAAGTTCTGTTGACGGAGGATCTCGTTTCACTGTAAAAGCTGCCATTGAGTTAAACAGATTGTTAGGAGTGATATATCCTGTAAAAACAGATATGTCAACAATTGCCAAAATTTTAGGGTTCAACACCCCTGACTGTCTTATTGTTATATCGTTTATTCCAAAGAAGCGCGGGGTGCTGCGGGAGAAAAGAGAACTAGGCGAGGTGTGCAGGTAGGGAGAGAAGAGAGCAGGGGGAGAAAGAGTTACCGGACAATAACCCTCTTTCCTCCCCAGCCTCCCTAGCTTTATTCCTTCACTAAAAATACTAATTAAACAGGCAGGGCGTAACAAAGGCGTTCATCATACAACTATAATTTATTGGGTGAAACTAGTTGGCGAAAAATTGCCAGATGCACGGATTATAATGCTTTTTTAGAGTTTACATAACATTAAGGATAGAAAATATAAATGAGTAGCAAAGCAAAAATTTCTTTAGCGAATGGTATTAAATACGCTATTTTTGGTGCAATCCTTGCATTTGCAATGTCATTAGCTACAACAGTAACAGAAGATCCAAAGACGGGTCAACTTCAATTTAAGTATATAGCTTCTCTTATAGTAGGATCTGCTGGCTTAATTCCTGGGTGGTTATTTGCTCTGATCCAAGCTTATGAAGATGGACTTCAAGCTTATGAAGAGGAACTAAAAAATCTCAAAGAAAAGCAAGATTATTACTTTAAAGAATTATCTTTACTCATCGATAATTCTAAAATAGAAATTGAAAAGTTTTCTAATTTAGCTGATAAAGCAGAAGTATCCATTGATCATTATGAAACTATTAAGCATCTTTTAGGTTCTGACAAAAACAAGAGGGACTTGATAGCCAGGTTAATTACTAGAGCAATGGATCATATCGGTTACATACCAAATGCTCGTCCTGGTTACTTTTATGAAATACTTACAGAAGGCATTCCCCTAGCCTTTTCTTGGTATGGTATTCACCACGGACCAATTAGCACACTGGGGAAAAATCCTCTAGATCCAGCAGGGTTTGATTATTTTGATACCTTAAATAATTCTAAAATTAATAATAAAAAAAGATTAATTATACTGAATAATAAGGATGAACAAGAACTCAAAGATCCAGATATCATGAGAGAATTCTGGAATAAAAATGATAAAGTAACCTCGTATTGGATATCAGAGTCAACATTCTACAGTTTACAGGGAGTAGAACCTAATTTAAAAGTAGATGATTGTGCTTTATATAATGACAGTATTTTTCTTCATTATAATCGGAGTAAAGAGCTAGTAATGCTGTTGTTTGGAGATAGCAATGAACCTATATTTAGAGCAGTTAAAGCAACTTTTGATGCTTTAAATAAGTATATAAACGGTCGTGATAGTTACATTAAGTTTAATAAAATTACAACCCATGATATTCCTTAACGCTCTATTTTCACTCTCGGCAGAGTAAAAATAGAGCGTTAAGGAATATTGAAGTTTTTAAAAATTGAACAAGTCAGATTATGCGGATAATGAGTTAAACGGAAATCTGGTCAACTTCATTCATTTTACTTTGCTTGAATCCATATTATATGCAAGTTATTAAACCATAAAAGTTTCCAACATCTTTGGGTGTAATTTCTCATTGGTCACAAGTTAAGGTTGTGACCAATGGGCAGGAGAAGATTGAATCTAAAACGCATTGCCTGCAATTCTCTCATCATAATCGCTGCTATTTCTGGTTTCGTTAGGTAGGTATTTATCCCCAGGTCGTAGTCTTTCCTTTGGTTTATAAATTTCAAACAGGGATACTCCATAACCAAGCAGTATTGGAGTTATTCCTTGCATATTTGTAGAACAAAATTTCCACTATTGCTACTTAGCTTTTCGCTGTCTTCTGGCCAAACTCGTTTTTGTTGAACAACACGAAGTCCAGCTTTAGCTAAATCTCTTAAAAATATTGGAAGAGATACTTTGTATTCATAATCTCCATCGCAACCATACTGAGCAACCCTTTGAATTAATTTTTCGACATATATATGTAAGTTGGGGTTTTTTTGTTTAGCTGTAGTCAAAACTTCAGCGTAGAATTGTTTAACGGCACGAGCATAGTCTTCTGCATCGCCCTCCTTGTATTCCGGCAGAATATTCTCTGCGATTACTGCAAAGCCCGAATCTTTAAGAAGATCGCGTACACGTTCTAAAAATTTAACTTTCCTTTCATCTTCAATATGATGATAGGCGGATGCTAGTATAATTAAATCCCACTTATCACATGGAAGTGGTTCAGTTACAGCATCACCCGCAATGAATACTGGCTGTGGCTTGTACTTTGAATATTTTTTTTTAGCAAACTCTAGATAGGGGTTTGAGATATCAATACCTACTATAAAAGAGACACTTGGATGATTAATAATGCATTCTAGAGAAAGACCAGTCCCACAACACAAGTCAAGTACGTTAGCATTGTGGGTAGTATTAAGTATATTTACTGCTATTTCTCCGGCAGTTGTAAGCATTAGCATTTCGTCGGGACGTGAACGCTCTTCGATTTCGTAAGCTTCGGGGTTATCTTTGTAATCAGGAATATACACGGTCTGCAATGTTTTAGTTATATCCTATCTTTATAGTTATAACTTACTTACAAAAATGTTCGACTAAATATTGATGTACTACGTATATAGTATATTTCATCCTAGTTTTCTGTTCTCATGATGCTAGTTCTCGATTGATGGATTTATTAAAGAAGTAGAAAACAGTTAACTATAACTGATACCTGACTTAATCTTCTCTATCTCCTCACACTGAAATGCTTCATTAACAACAGAAGCATAGTCAAGATAACCAAGCATTGAGCCTTTTTTGATAGCCTCAGCACGGTTTTTGACGTGCCACTTGCTATACAAAACATTGATTTATCGGCTGATTAATTATTGGTGTCTCTGCCGTGGCTGTCCGCGATGCCGTAACCATGCCGTAGGCTACGACCTATACAGGGTATGGATTGCCGTGATTGCTGCCGGATGCCGTAGACACCCATTAAAACCCGTAAAACAGACATAATTTATGTCCTAAATTGCTGCATTAATAATATCAACCATCTCCTTTTAAAAGCGATCGCTCTCCCTGGATGCGCCAGCAATTGCTACCACCAACAACGATTGAGATAACACCCGCTAGTTGTCTGGGTTTAGACGAGAATAACTTACGGGCTAACCAAGACTGACCTGTGTGAAGACTATGAGGCGATACGCTCACGCACCCTCAGCAAACTAAGGAAATGTTTCTCAGAGATTAATCATCAAAATCAATTGGCTGACCGTTAAAATGCTTGTGAATACTTTCGGGAGTCAACCAACCAGGAATTGTCACCTTTTTATCTACTTCTGCATCCCCTTCTTCATTGTTTAAACCGTTAACTGTTGCAACTTTTAAAGGTGTCTTACCATCAGCAGTTTTGCGGTCAATTTGAATAGTTCCTCTAGCTCTACCTTTTGCGGTTCCATCACTTCCACCAACGGCGGTATTAGTGAAGAAATGGGCAATACAGACTAATCTTTCTTCAGCTTTTCTAGGGTCACTAAGAGACGCTTTAACAAACTTTTTGGCAGGCTCCTTGGTGATGTCTGACTCAGAATAGTTAGTGAATTCATCAACTAGTAACTGTTGCGGTTGCTTATCAGGTTGATTGTTAATTCTGTCTAGCCAACGTGAACGGGCATCATCAAAAGCTTGACCAATCTCTGACTCTGTTTGAGCTATCAACTGAGGGCTTAAGTATCTCCATGCGTTTCTGAGATTTTCCCCGGCGTGAGCGTCTATCAGCTGATACAAGGGCATATCAAACAGATATTCTCTGAGCATGACAATTGAAGCTGCTAGGGTTGATTTACCGCTTCCAGCTTCTCCTAACACCCAAACGGGCTTTTGATTGTCGATAATCTTCCACAGCCAACCATCCTCATAACCTCTGAGCGCTTCTATCAGTTGGTTTGCTCGTTGTTGATCAACAGATTGCTGATTGTCACTGTCTGCGATCGCGCTCTTGGTTTTACCCTCAATCTTGCCGCGTTCTTGCTCCGCTTTCGCTGTGTCTTTCAGGTTCTCAGCAATGGTTTTATCCATCACAGAATGATTAACAGCACGGGCTTTCATAAAGTCCTCTAGCTGAATTCGAGCCTTAGCACGTTCGTTATCCTCATCAGTTAGCCCCAATTCTTTACGAGAATGAACGTCTAGGTCAGTTAATCCATCTTTCAAGCGCTCAGTATAAAGCTGGGTTGAATGCTGCTTAACTTCACGTTTGTACTTATTATGCTGCCAAATTGCATAGTCGCCAGTCTTTTCCAGTTCGCCCAGTTCATAATCGGTGCGCTTGAGGCGTTGCGAACGCACGAGCAAGCAACCCACGACACCCCATAGCCCAATAACCGCAATCCCATACCCTAGCAACTGATTAGGGTTATCTGTAGGCAAATCACGCACCCATTGAATAGCATCGCCCTTGTAGGGAATGATGCTGCCATACAGTCCGTAGCGTTGCCATTCTTCAGTCAGGACAAAACGCGGCATCTGGCAAAAACGCTTATCCAAAGCTATTTGGCTGTGTACGCCGTTTGCTGATCTTGGGCAGAACTGAATCTGTGTCAAATCGTAGGGCTGACGTGTTTGCGATGTTGCCAGCCCGATGATTGCGGCTACACCACACACACCAGCCAGCGCTAACTCGAAAACACCCTGTTTCATTCCCGCCCCTTAAAAATAATTGCAATAGAGCCAATGAATAAAGCCAACGCGACTGCAATACTTAACCAAGGGTCTGATTGCGGATTCTGTTTTTCAATGGTTTGGATGTCTTGGCTAATCTGGGACACTGTTTCTTTAGTCAAATTCTCAAAATATTGATAGTCTTTGACTGCTAGCCAAGTTGTGACACCTGCAAATACCAAACCACCTGCTGTTTTTAAAACATTTTGCATATTATCTACCTCTAGTCCGTCACTGTTGTAATTAACTCTCAAGCCCGTTAGCCCAGCGAGAGAGCCAACGCTGCACACAGAAAACGAGAGCGAAATTGCCAACCAGAGATTAACGCCACCGCCAGTTATTAAGAGATATTTAGCTATAAAGAATCCTGTAGAATTTAGCGACCAACCGACAAAGAACCTAGTCAACTTTTCAGTTGTATTGATAACGTCTTTGCGGTGCTGCTTGCGCGACTCTAAATGTTCTATTAAGTCTTTTGGTAACGGCGTATCTGGGGCGATTTCGCTTACTACTTCCTCATTACCGTCTTCAATGTCGTATGTCATATTAGCGTCAGGATATTTACTTGCCCGACAGTCACTTTCGGCTGTGGTGTCGGGCTTTAACTATCAAAAACCTATTAGGGCATCCTTGATTTTTTGTACAATTGAGCGTCCCGCATATTGTTTTTTCGGCTTGAAATCATCACGAGCGTTATCACCCATTTCTAAGTAATACTTGCCCAGTTCTCTATCGTGTTGCAGGTCAATTGTTTGTTGTCTAATGTCTGTCTGCAATTCTGCCTGCAACATTTTATATTCACCATCAACTTGCATCATGTGTTTATCCACCCAAGCCTTCAGCAATAGATGGTCTGTTGCTTGTTGATGACGCAGCGCTTCTTTCTCCTTGGATGAAGCGAAATCAAGCTTCATTTCTTCTAGGATATTTGCTAGATGAGTGTCAGCTAAAATTGCTGACTGCACTGCTCTTTCAATCTTCTCGCCGCTAACACCTGCTTGTTTGTAGATGTCGCTAAGGACTATGTTTAAGTCCTCAGTCCCCTTGATAGCAGCTAACATTTGCTCTCTTACCTGTGGAGCAAATTCGCTGATTTTCGCACCATCATTACCCATTTGTCCTATCAGCTTCAGGGCTGATTTATCACCTGTTAGCGCTCTGAGTACTAGGTTGCTAGATGCATTGAATTTAGTTTTTAATTGGCGTTCTAGGTGGCGTGATTTGGAAGTTACCAGATTTTTTAGCTTCATTGAACTTTTCACAGCGATATTCCTTTGATGGGGTAAAGATTTGGTTACAGTGATACTCCATTCGCCTTACATATTGCTCAATAGCTGACTTTCGTTTGAGATATTGCTGATAACTTGATTGCTCTAGCAGTGGCAGATACAAGCAGCTATACAAGGGTAAAATCACAGCAGCGAGTGCAGTTAAACTAACAGCAATTCTTGAGAAGTAGCTCATTCTCACCCACCGAATCCCCAAGCACTCAAGCAGCGTCAAGTTATCGCTATTGAGCCGCGTTGAGCCTTGCGAGAATTGAGAATTGGGTGCTTTTAATGTTTTGGCGGATGACTCCCATATCTGCTTTGATGTCTCCTGAAAAGTTGTTAACCTTTTGGTTCAATCTAGAAGCTCTGTTGCTGACGTGTTCTCGCAAGTCTTGGGCGTTAGTCTCAAATGATTGCTCAATGACATCAAATTTCTGATCAACGTAGTTCTTGATTGCATCTGTTACAGTACTGATGAACTGGCTGTAGTCGGTAAAGGTGTCGTCAACGTTTTCAGCAATGCTCAATGTTTCTTGTTCAGTTAACTCAAACCCCAGCGCCGATGATTGGGCTGTTACAAAGGAACGCTTATCTTCACTAGTTACAGTGATGCTGTTAATCTCTTGGGAAGCGACCGTAAGCTGACTGTTATCAAGTTCAGCGTCAGGTTGTGCATCTTCTGCCCCTACTAGAAACGTTTTTTCAACGGGTTCATCAACTACAGATAATTGGCAAGTCGTTTTTCCTTTGAGATAATCAACGGCTTGACTCAATTGTTCTTTGGTCGGATTGTCGAGGTCATCGCACTCAACAGCAAGCGCTGCTGTTGTGTAATCGTCCTTGGTAAATCCTTGATAACCCTGTTTGTATAAACGAGCGCGGACGTTATTAGTAAACTTGTCAGACATGGTGATTGCTCCTTAGAGGGCTAGTGTTAAAACTGAGATCGTTGCGGATTTCATGGGCTGCGTTCGTCTGTTGATTGCCCATTTAGCAGCAACAAACGCAACAAGGGCTAAATCTTTGCTCTGATATGAGTGAAGGGCGTTATAACTTAGAGTTGCTTGGCTAAACCAGTAATAACGAGTGCTGCGGGGTACATCGTCAAGATTGATTTTTAGATAGTCTGCAAGCGCGACTAGGAATTGCTGACCTGTGTATTGAACTTCTTCGGCATCATAGAAGTGTTTAAAGGCTTGCCAGCGTTCGCTAAAATCAGAGGTTCTAAAAGAAAAGGCTGGACACTTGCGTTTCATGCCTGCATAGGTTTCAACAATGCTCATGGCTTTTTCGGATTCAATGGAGAGCGAGAAATATTGCTTCAAGGATGCGACTGTGCGATACCAAGTGATATCTGAAATGCCTTTTCCCGTGATGCCCTCGTAAGTTTCTTTGAGCAAGCGATACTTAGCTACATATTTTTTTGTTGCCACATTAACTCTGTTTTATTACTTGAGTGTGTATAAAATTGACCGACTATCCGTAAATTCCAGTTATTTGACAGGCTTATTTAGCTAGAAACAGTTATCCTGATACACCAAATTAGCTAGGCACTATCAATAACCTTGGATCTTGGACTTTAGACAAATGTGAGACTGGAGTTTTTATCAGCTATAACCACGTAATAACAAGGTTTGTCAGCTTTCAAGACATACTGACACTTTCTCGTTTACCCCCGCAGTTACGCCCCCTAAGCCTAGTTTTTGCGTTCGCGTCACTCAACGGGAGAATTCAACGCGGTCGCCAATCAAACACGTTAGAACAAACTTTGCTGTATCCCCTGTCCCATTACTTCAGATTTACGGTTGGCCACCATACCAGGGACTTCATAAATCCCGTGTCTGACCTTGTTCTGATTTAGCTTGAGAGTAGCTGTCTTCCTCTGTCCGTCTAGTGGCTCGAATGTCCACTGGGGATGATCAATCCTTGCCCAAGGGCATTTACCCGTAAAGCGATACAGCGTACCCTTGATTTGATACACCTTGCGCTGTGACAGGGTAGAAGGTTCGTAGACAGGAATTAATTCATGCATCTTTCTTGCCTCCACCAACACACGCGCCCGTTAAGCTTGCACCCAGGAAGACCGCTATAGATGCGATGGCACTTCCTTCAAAAATTTTGGCGTTGTAAATCCATGTGGGCTGATATTCCTCACCTCTGCTTAACTCGATGCGGTCAAAGCCGTGACAAAAGATAGAACCAACCATCATAAAACTAGTAGTTACCAAGCTCACAATTGCTACTTCTGACGCAGCATCGAGTATGAATGAGTTAATCTTTTCACGCCAAGTCTTCACGCGGCGAATGTGCATTACTGGTTTCTGTTCTAGATATGAATGCCACTCAGAATCAGTAAAATTCGTGGGCTTGTAATCATAGGGAACGTGAAAATCAAGTAGTTCGCCTACTGCTTGAATTGCATCCCCTAGCATCACATCTGGGGAGTATTCCAGTTGGCTGAATTCTTCAGAATCTCGGATTTCTCTGAGCCAGCGATCTATTGCTTCTAACCTTCGTAATTGATTTTGATTAAGCATTGTTCTCTCAAGACGTATTTCGTTGATTGCTTCTATCGGTGGTGGGTAGCTTACAATCTGCTAATTGGTTCATCAAAAGTGAAATCTTCTGCTGGTAAAGATATTTGCGTAACTACTGTGGGCACTGATTTTGCCAAAGAATCGCGTTCATCTATATCAAAGGCTGGTAAAACTTCCCAAGTAGCTTCTAAATGCCTGCCGTACCTGGAAAACATCACATTAATTAGCTCTGTTAAACTTGCTAATTTGGTAGTTTTCAAAAGATGTTCGCCCATTTCCAGCGCCGCACCCCTAATCACAACTCGCGCTTGAGCCATATTTTTGAGTCCTTAAGTAAGACATTTGCAGACATAACTGTGAGCATGGTTGCATAAGCTTGCCACCATACTAAACTGCGCCTTATTGAGTCAACAAGTAACTAATCAGTTACTTGTTGACGCTTTATGCGTCATTGATGCTAATATAACACTATGAGTAACTTTTTTACGCTAATTAGTTACTAAATTGTTACTTTTTATGACTTTAAGAGCGAGAAATGTACGATGGAGGCGAAAGACAGAATATTCAAATAGAACCAAACGTGAGTAAAAGAGTTAATTTAACCCTTCCTGATGTAATTTACGAAGATTTAGAGGCTTGGGCTGAGTATCAAGGTCGTCCAACAGCAAACCTTGCTGCTTACCTGGTCGAATCTGCAATCAGAGAGGCAAAAGAAAAAGGAGAGTTTCGCATATTGGAGAAAAGCAATAAAGAAACTCAAAACGAAACCTCATCATCCAGCAAAGACAAGAAGGACAAATGAATACAAACAGTAACTCTGCCATCCCTGCCATTACTAAAGCGATCGGCTTGAAATAGCTGACACACTTAATTGGCAGAGAAAACTTTTCCTTGCTGGCGTTAGATGGCGGCTAACTTATACACCAATCGATGAAATCCGCCTGCTGTTGCCCATACAGTCCTAGAAGATAAATTCCATTCGATGAGAGTTGTCTTATGGCAGCAAATGATTTAAATCCGCAACTTCCATTAATAGTAAATCTCAACTTGATTAATCAAGAAGGTCAGGAAAACATTGACCTCAGTAAATTAATCATAGAAATTGATTCAACTCTATTTCCTAACCAAGAACAATTTCTAAAAGCTTTACGCAGTCATTTGTTACAGTCTTTCAAAGAAGTTCCTGTAACAACTGCCATCAATCTGAGAGAAATAGAAAACAATTCTTTTGAAAATCCTGAAGATGAATTATATCCTCCGGTTCCAAAATCTCAAACGGAGAAATGTCAAAATAGTATTCAGGAAAACGAAAGTTATTTTGAAACTCCGGCTAATTCCATCCCAAATACTTCAATCACAGTTAGACAATCAAAATTATTTAAGTCCCAAGACTTTGAAGCTATTCCAACAGCAGCACTTATGTTTTCCAGTATTGACTCTCAAATCAAAAAAGAATTGTGGAAGCAAAATGAAGATGGAATAGCCTACTTACAACATAGAGCTAAGGGCGATTCTCAAAACTTCATTGAGCATTATATTGCCAACCCCGGTGATATTTCCATGCTCCCTTGGGATGAAGCACTGCAAATCATTGATAAATTTGGGTTTAACAGCGCCAAACTGCACTTAATCTTTGCTGCCTATGCAATGAAACAGGAAAGACCGTGGGAAAGCTTATTTATTCTCAATGCCAGCGACTTGATAAAAGATATGGGTTGGGATCAGCGAACAGATTTACCCAAACATAAAAAACTCTCAGAAATAGCCAAAACTGCGTTTGCATTAGATTGTTTATTAGTTAAAGCAGTATGGATAGAAGGTAGGAACAAAAAAGGTGGAATAAATGCTAGTACCCCTGTAGGTCGAATGTGGAACATTACAGTTGTGCCCTATGGTCAGATAAATTTACAAGGGAAAATAGAAGAGCCTAATGAAGTTCAGTTAATTATTCAACCCGGTGCTTGGACTCAACATTTTTTGAACAGAGCAGGAGCAAAATCAAGGGACGCTTTATATCAGTTTGGCTACTTAGCCCAACAAGTTTTGAAAATTGATCCCTACCATGATGAACTCGCACTAAGGCTGGCTATATATCTAACATTAGATAGTCGAATTCGCCTTGATGGAAATTACAAAGTACAGGAGCTATTAGAAATTGCATTTGTCAAACCGATTATAGATAAAGCTCGATTAGATCGCCGCCGAGCCTATGACTTAAAACAGCACTGGGATAGTGCCATAAAGCTACTACTAAAACTGGGCTGGCAGATTGCATTTGACCCCGAAACTTACCCCGAAGAGCTAAGACCGGACTCCAAGGATAAGAAACCTAAAGGCTACCTTGATAAGCTGTTGGATGCAAAACTCACCATCAAACCTCCAACCCCTATCCCGGAACTTATAGCATCCAAGGCTAAACTCACGGTTGAACGATCACAATTGAAAGTTAAACCCAAAGTAGAACAGTTACAGCCAAAAGCCAAGCCCACACAGGAACAACACATCAGCTTGACTAGCAGTCAAGTTAAAGAAGCACGTATTGCTAAAGGCTGGTCGCAAGCGAAACTGGCTGGTTTTCTCGGCGTATCTCAAAACCTTATTTCCCTGATTGAACGGGGTGAGCGCACCTTCAATCCACAGCTAGCCACCCAGATCCAAACGCTTCTAGATATCCAAGACTAAGTATTATTACTCTAGATTTCCCAACTACGAGTTGATGATCGGCTGTGGTTGGCTGGTTTTCTATTGCAGTCTTGTTTTAAAAAAAATAATTAAAAAAATTGGCTTTAAAGCTTTGCCCTGTAAGGCTTTGGTTCTTAAAACAAAGGCTCTAGAATCCCCGGACAAAAACTCTAGAATCCCCGGACAAAAACTCTAGAATCCCCGGACAATCCATTTTTGAAATCCTTGCTGCATAAGGGTTGTAGCCTCTTAAAACAGCCCTGATTAATTAGATTAATTAGATCAGTTTTGCCTAGTGGTTTTGCCCAATCTGGCATTATTTCCTGGTGTCCAAAAATGTCAAAAACTTTTTTGGCTACTGAAAACCTTAAGCTGCCCTCAAACCTTACTTCCCACAATAAGCACCCTGGTGTGTACCAACAGAGGGGGTAATGGCTGATAAGCGGCGGTTCCCTAAAAGGAGTGACTAATAAATGACAAACGCCGTAGTTGAGAGCAGAAGAACGGCGCTATCAGGGAAAAAATCTATTTACGATAGCGCGTTTTTATCCCCAGTCATACCTAGTAATAAAATCAAGTTTGCGTTTAACGGCACAGGAAAAAACAAAGACTGGGACTTTAAGAAGCTGGCCGGCAACTTCATTGATGTAGAAGGCACTCTAGCCGATGTCCAGCACCACATTAAAGCAGGTCACGCCATCTGTGCTGGCTTATTGGGTGGTAAATGGCGCAGTAAGGCTAATGTGATCGGTTCTCAGTGGCTACTACTCGATATTGATAATTCCGATGTCGCCCGTGATATTGACGGCAAACCAATATTGGACGAAAACGGAAATTCTATCAAAGTTTACGATCACCAATTAACCATAGAAGAAGCCCTAGCCCATCCCTTCATTAAAAAACACTGTGCTTTACTCTACACCACTGCCAGTCACAGACCAGATTGGCATAAATTCCGGTTGGTTTTCCTTCTCCCCGAATATGTCCAAGGCGCTGATACTGTAGAAGCTTGTACACGCTTCCTCATGCAGCAGTTGCCCCATGACCCAGCCTGTAAGGATGCAAGTCGTGTATTCTACGGCAGCACAGAAGCAGAATTCCCGCTAGTCAACCCTGAAGCCACTTTACCAGCAGAATGGATAAGTGAAGCGATCGCGATCGCGCAACAGGAACGTATTGAGTATCAGCTAAGAATTCAGGAAATTGAGTCACGGCGTAAAGAGTGGCGTGAGATTTCCCTCGCTGAAGGCTGGGACATTGACCAGCTAATCCAGAACGCGCTTTCATTCATCCCACCACGCACCCCAGGAAGCGGCAACTATGACGAATGCCGTCAGGTGTTGATGGCGCTGGTTAACCATTATGGGGCAACGGATGCGGAAATTATAGCCGAGCAGTGGTCGCCCAGCATCAAAGGCTCAACTTGGAACATCCACGCCAAGATTCGCAGTTTTAGGCGTGGGGGAATCTCAATCGGTACACTGTTTCACATTGCCAAACAGTATGGCTTTCGGTTCCCTAAACGGCAGTATGAATATAACGAACGCGACCAAGGAGTAATTAGCCGTGAACAGTGGGAGCTTGGGCGAGTCAGAGAAGACTTGAGCAGCTTCCAAAATTTATTAAAGCAAGCCATCGCTCCATTTACTTCGATATTTAAAGGATTTAAAGCCCCACCAACACCAAAGCCGGAACCCGAAATTAACACGCCTCCGCCCAATGTAGTTATTTACAAGCCCGGCAATATCCCGTACATAACTGAAGTTACAGGCAATATCTCTATCTCCTGCCAGCCAGAAGAACATATTACCGCTTGGGTGGAAGCTGTTTCTAAGGGCTGGACACAAATCTTAGATAATTCTCACCCTGGACTCGGTAAGTCTTACAACGCTGGGCAATTGACGGCGGAGCTATTCGGCGTTGATAAACTAATTTACCAGGATGCCAACCACAGAAACCCATCCACACTGCCCATTGAGACGAATTTTATTGACTTACCAGTGCGACACAACGGCTTTAAACTTGACCCCACCCGCAAAACTCCTACTGGTGAGGATTTTAAACTGTGGACTAAAGCGGGTGAGACTGCCGACACTGATGGCAATTGTCACAGAACTTATTTATTTAACGCCTTCCGCAACAAGAATTTTAGCAGCCTTGATTTTGAAGAGAGCGGCATCAGCCCCATCTGTGGCGGTTGTTCCCTTAAAAATCAGTGCCGTTTCGCTAGTGGTGACGGTTTTGGCTTCCGCTTTCAAAAACGCACAGTTATTCAAAATTATTCCGAACTCAGAGCGCACCCAGACTCTACACCAGTTACCTTAACTAATGCTGCTGAACAAACTTTCACTGTTGGGCGGTTATGGGAAGAAGCTGGCACACTCATCAAGCCCGTCCGTTCTCTTGATGTGAACCGAGGCGATTTTGAAACCACTGTGGGCAAGCTGCTACTGTTAGAACCAAACATAATGTCACAGCTGCAACCTGCACTCTTAGTTTTACACCAACTGTTAACTCAACAACTTAAATCCACTGACCGCTACGGGTTTGATGATGCCAGCATCCGTGCGCTGCTGCCCCCTTTCCCAACTGGCTTAGATATCGAAGCGATTCGCCAAGCCTCAGAACCTGATTTAACTTTCTTAGAGGACTTGGACTCAATTGATATTACCCAAGATAAACAACTCAAAAAAAGCTCTGCGGCTCGTTATGCTGCCAAAAAGGTAGTTAAAGACAGCGCACGAACAGCCGGGAGGGAGTTTCTTGACTTGCCTAATTACTGGTTGCCTGACTTTCTGGAAGCTTGGAAAGGTGATGGTAGTTTCCAATCTCAATGGGGTGTACTCAGCATTTACCGCCGAAATCCCAAGCATACTGAATTGGCCCACTCTGCCCAATTTAATATTTACCTTGATGCCACATTCAAATCTCAGCAGTTGAAATTGAAACTGGGCATCAATGATCCTGTGTTAGTCATCGAGCAACAACGCCCTGACTACGACAATTTAAAAGTGGTCAACGTCACTGGGCTGGGTAAACTGCCTAAAAATCGCTCCCTTCCACTAAGCGCTCGTGTTAATGCCCTCAAGGAAACCTTGAAAAAACTCTGCCCCACCCTTGGCATTATCGATTGGAAACAGATTGCAACCCAAGCCGAGGGGCGTACAGAATACGGTCACTTTGTCGATGGGCGTGGTGTTAATCGGTTTAGTGAGTGTGATGCGATCGCAAGTTTTGGCATTCCTTACCAAAACATCGGTGTTTTAGCAGCACAATATCAGGTGATGACTGGGGAACCAGTCAACCTGGAAGATAAAAACAGCGCTTTCCAAAAGTATCTCACAGACCTGATCCGTGCAGAAATCATCCAAGAGATTGGGCGATTACGCGCTCATCGTCGCCCCAATGTGGAGCTAACATTCTACTTCTGCGCTGACTATGACCTTAGTTTCCTCGATCGTGAATTACCAGGAGTGAAATTAGAGAGCGTTGATGCTTTCCAACTCTGCCCCGAAGCTGGTAATGCCAGTGAACAGACAGGTCACGCTATAGTCAATGCCCTAAAGTCGCTTTGGCAGTCAAAACAGAAAATTACTCAACCCGCGATCGCGAATATTGCTGAAATCTCCCAAGCCTGGGTGAGCCGATTTACCCAGAGATGGGGGGGCTGGCAGCACTTTAAAAAATTATTACTCTTGCTATTAGATAGTCTTAATAGCGGTAGTAATAAAAATTTGGCTGACTTAGACGACGATGAAAAGTGGTTAGCCCGTACATACTTCCCGATGTTAATTGCTGAATCGGAGTCATCACCAGATCACCTGTTAGAGGGGGTGGCGGAAGTTGCCGAAGTTTTTAGTACTAGGGCGATGCGGCGAGTTTTGAATTTCTGCACGCCCCAAGTTAGGGCTGACTTGCTGATGATTGTACTGAGTTGTCTGCCCACCGAAGTTTACTCAATCTCAGTTTCTTCAATCTCTGCATCACTCGCAGAACCTGCGCTATCACCTTGAACAGTCAAGCCAAGTCGCAAGTGACAAGTCGCAAGTCGCAAGTACAATCAGTAGGGGCTTGTACCCACTACTGATTAAAGACCACCAAATCGAACGCAAGAGCGTCTCTGAAAGAGAAGATTATGGTGGGGGCTTGTACCCTCTTTAACTTGCGACTTGCGACTTACGACTTGCGACTTGTTTTGGTCATAAGAACTGATTCTAGACGATAACCTGCTTCCCGAATGTAATAAGAAGCTGCACCCACGTCTTCAAATACGCTGTCAAATTGGGGATGAGTTGACGGAAAAATCTTTCTCAGGCGTGAGCTGATTCCTGAGAGTTCTTGCTGAATTGCGATTAGTTCTTGAGTATCATCATCCATGACTTATTTACCACAAAGATAGCTGCCCTGGTGAAACATTTGATTTTCCTCCTCTATGGTATAAAAGGTGACAAGCACTACAAAGAGCTATAAGGTTTCCTCTGTGGTTATTTGCTGGGTTTCTGTCCCAATGATGAACCTGTAGCGTGTACACCCTGCGTTTTGAGCGTGTTAAATGTGATGTTTTTTCACCAGGGGGTATGCAGTGTAACCCGCACTTTTGACAACGCCACTGGGCTTGTTGCTTAACTGAAGTGGCAATTTCTGACCAATTATCTGGGTATAGAGAATAGGTGAATGTCATCAGTCTAATTAAACTAAAGCTTTGAGAATTGTAATGCTTCTAGGGCTGGGCTACGTTTGAAAAAATATTACTCCTGCTATTAGATAGTCTTAATAGCGGTAGTAATAAAAATTTGGCTGACTTAGACGAGGATGAAAAGTGGTTAGCCCGTACATACTTCCCGATGTTGATTGCTGAATCAGAATCATCACCAGTACCCAACTCCTAATTTATTCAGTCAGATTCAAAGTCGATCAGAACAGCATCGGACTGAAACATTTCGTCTCTAGCTTTTAAACCAATATCTCGACGGATCAGGTCTAGAATTTCTAGACCTGTGCGTTGGCTGTTGGGGTAGGGAGTCCAGATGGCGTTGACTGTAATTTCAGTACCGACTAAGAATGTGTTGACTGCGCCGATAAAATACTCACCATCGGCATAATCTAAGCGGACAAGGTAAACACGAGTTTTGCCAGCGTAGTGAGCATTTTTAATGTCAGAGGCGGTTTGATAATCGGGATGTGATTCAGTCAAGTAGGTGATTTTAGGTTTGTTGGGATGATTAAATCCTTCGGATTTACCCCAATTGGGGTCTGACTTTTTAAATCCTCCCGATTTACCCCAATTTGGGTCTGACTTCTTGCGCCTTTTAGCTTCTCCCATATTGATTCCTATTATGTGGCTAACTTGACCCGTTCAAAGACTAAAACTAGGATGCCATTGTTTCTATGTTGTTGCTGCCTCTGCTGCAAGTAGTTGTTTTTTACTCTTACCCCTCGTATTCTTTACAGGTGCTTCTTCAGCTTCGCTGCTTTCAACAACTGCTTGCTGAGTTTCAGTAGCTAGATTATCTGACATACTACTATCGCCGTTATCAGATGCCTGATGACGGCGACGACTGCTTTTCTTCAACTCACCCATTAAATATTTGATTCTGCTGCCAGCCAAATTAATACCCAAACCCTTCAGCATCTCCGATACTTCATCGTAAGTGTAGCCGTACTTATTAGAGGTCAGCTTCTCAATGTACCGTCTCATTTTCCTGATGGCCTCTCTGTCCGATACATCTTCTCGTTCTTTCGGCTTCTGTTCTTTCAGCAGATTGATGGCCTTATCAATCTTCTGTTTCGTAATTACTTCTGAATTCTGATGTTCACTCATGGTTATCTCGTGAATACCGATTAATTGATAATTATCGGCTATTTGAAATAATTTGTACCAATTGGTTTTCAAAATCCTACAAAAATCGCCTATTGCGGCTACGCCGAATTACCTTTTAGTATTACGGCTACGCCTTATATTTTTTAGTATGGCAGCTTCGCTGGTCTTCTTCTTCAAGTTAATGCTAAAAAATCTGACTGTTACAGCTACGCTGAATTATTTTTTCGTATTCTGGCTACGCCGGACTATTATATTGTGTGGCAGCTTCGCTGAATAAGAGAATTTTCATATAGCAGCTACGCCGTTTTTATCTCCTCTATGGTGGCTACGCCGAACCAGAATTTACCGACTACTTGATTCTTTCCTATTCCGGCTATGCCGTTGCTATCCTCCCCTGTAAGTTGTAGGATGATCAGCAGCACGGCTACGCCTTTGTACTCTCGCCCCCAGCCTCTCGCTGTGCCTCCGTACATACGTAGCACTCGACACCTGACCCACCCCCAAATTTGGGCTAGAAGCAGCCATGCCTCAAAGCTTACGCTTTGTCTCGCTACGCTCGAACGGCAGACTGGTTCAAGTGGGGAAACCCCCCTTGAAAAACCCCCCTCGCAATGTCCCTAAATCTTCCTAAATCATGGCTAATCGCAAGCAGTCAAAAGCTCTAGTCCGAAAGCATATTTTTCCAGTTCGCTTGAGCGACATCGAACTGGACTTGCTGCGAATAAAATCACTTGATGCGGGGATGTCAGCGAGTGAACTGATGAGACGTAATGCGTTGATGCGTCCATTACCAAAACGATTGAGTAAAATTAGTTTACAAACATATTGTGAATTAGGACAAATCGGGAACAATCTAAACCAGCTTGTTAAGGCAACCAACATAGCCCTAAAAGTTGGGCGAACTTTACCAGCTTCACCAGAACTACTAAGAGAACTTTTAGAACTGCTACACCAATGCAGACGGGACATTGCCCAAGCTGATACGGAATTGGACGACTGGGAAGAAGAAGAGGAAGAAGGCGATGATTGGGAAGCAGACGAAGGGTAGAGGTTTTCGCAAGCTGTTAGATTACTTGGAATCCCGTGAAGATGCCAAACTCATCGGCGGCAACATGAGCGGGAGAAATGCCCGTGAATTGGCGCGGGAGTTTAAGCTGTCGAGACAACTAAATTCTGATGCAGACCGAGTTGTTTACCATGTCTCATTGTCAGCAGCTAAGGGTGATAAATTAGATGATGAAAAGTGGAGTGAAATTGGCGATCGCTACATGAAGGAAATGGGCTTTGATGCCAATCAGTTTGTCATCTTTCGCCACCATAACACCGACGACGACCACATCCACATTGCAGCCAGCCGGTTCAGGATGGATACTGGGCTAGTAGTGCATGATTCTTGGGATTATTTACGCTCTGAAAAAGTCCTGCGACAAATTGAACAGGACTATGATTTAGTGCAAGTGCAGGGCAGTAGAGAGAAACTGAATCGCACACCCAGCACCGGACAAATTAGGCGCATAAGACGAGAGCAAGAAGAATATTCATCGGGTAAGCGCGATACCCCACCAGAGCGCATCATTAAAGAGCAGATTCAGCAGACAATTGATAGGGCTAGTGTTGATAATCCCCAAATGCCAACGCTGATCATGCGGCTGCAACAAGCTAGTGTCAGTGTGAGAACAGGATTCACTAGGAACGGTAAATCTAAAGGTATTTCTTATGAGAAAGATGGGCAGGCTTTCAGTGGCACACAACTAGGTGCAGCTTATACCTTCCCCGGTTTGCAAAAACATCTTGGCGTTGACTACCAACCAGAACGTGATGATGAACCTATTCATGAATTGTTGCTCAAACCTGTTAAACCACTCCCAGTTGAGCAGTTAGAAAAGTTTCTTCAAGAGATTGAACGCAAACAGCAACAGCCTCAGTTCACCCCACCACCAGAGGATAAAGTTGTTTGGCAAGTGTTGCACAAGTATTTGGACGAGAAACGCTATATACCAGATTATATTGTGCAAGGATTACATAATAATCAGTTGCTTTACATGGATGAGCAACGAA
>JAHHHS010000088.1 GCA_019359215.1 Nostoc indistinguendum CM1-VF10
GGATGTGCCGATAATCTGGGACTTCCTGCAATTGTTCAATGAGATTCATACCCTTTATCTATCCATTTTTCTCCACCCTCCATAAATCATTATTATTTTTCTCTGCTTGTATGAAACCACCCTGCTTCCCTCGCAGGGAAGGGGGAGAAATCCAGCTCCCCTCTCCGTCTCGGAGAGGGGTTGGGGGAGAGGTCAATCTATGCGATCGCGATAAACTATTAAAATCTAATTACCTGACACCAAAATTTTCACAGGTGAATACCAATGGATTTTTACACATAGGAATTACTAAAATGTTTGAAGTTCACAAAAATTATGTTCTTGACGAAAATCAACAACCTATTGCCGTACAAATTCCTATCGCTGAATTTGAAAAAATTGAAGAAATTCTTGAGAATTACGGTTTAGCAAAACTCATGGAGGAAGTAGAGGAAGAAAAACCACTATCAAAAGATGAAGCCCTAAAATATTATCAATCACTAAAATAAGAAAATGTGGCAATTTGAAAACATTTATGTACTTTTACACAACAGTTTTGCGAAAGAGTGCGGGTTATTGGGTTGCTTTATGCTTAGAAAATGGATTGGTAGGGCAAGGGATAAATCAGGAAGGAGCAATCAAGCAACTTAAAGAAGCGATCGCATCTTTTTTGGAAGTCTATAAAATAGAACCTGATATTTATTATGCTCCACCCACTATAGAAGAGTTACATGAGTTTTTGGCAGTGGAAGACACTGAGTGAAATTATTAAGTAGTACAGCGAATTGGCTGAAAGCACCTATTCGTCGTTATCCCCTAGCCCCTGGAAGCTAGCTTCAAAGTCTTTATCCCAACTTGGGCAGAGGGGTTTATGCTAAGGGACTAAAAACATTTCTTCCAAAACGGGATGCTCGCTGATAATCAAAGATAAATATTTGTTTTATTCACAAGTTCCTCAAATTATTTTGCTATAAACATAAATATGGGGCGAAAACCTTTAAGTAAGAAATTTAAAATTCACAAGTAGCTAAACATAGTTGAGGGATTGGTCATTTTTGACAATCCAGCATCTGGAAACCCGAAACCGTAAAGACCAATTACCAATAACATCGGAGGTCTATATGATGTTTAAAAAAATTCTAGTTGCATTAGATCGTTCACAAATAGGGCAACGCGTTTTTGAGGAAGCGTTGGGTTTAGCAAAGTTAACACAAGCTAGCTTAATGCTACTGCATGTCCTATCTCCAGAAGAAGAGGGTAGTCCTTACGTACCTATGCTGTCTAATTTTGACTACTACCCAGGATTTGGTAGTCAAAGCTTTGAGGTATACCAAAAACAGTGGGACGAATTTAAAAATCAAGGAATTCAGATGTTGCAATCTTTCTGTGCCGAAGCTAGTACAGCAGGTGTAGCTACTGAATTTACACAAAATATTGGTAATCCTGGTCGGATTATTTGCGACTTAGCCCATAGTTATGGTGCTGATCTAATTGTGATGGGGCGTCGGGGTCGTTCTGGGCTGGCGGAACTATTTCTCGGTAGTGTGAGTAACTACGTTCTTCACCATGCTCCTTGTTCAGTGCATATTATGCATCTTCCAGTTACTCTTAAAACAGATGAAGTTGTCAAAGAAACTGCAAGCACTTTAAGCGTTAACTAACTGCCAACATTGCATAAATCATAGTCAACCAAACTCTAAATTTGGTTGATTCTCGCCTACCTACTCACTTCAATTAATAACCTCTGTAGAGTCAATCTCAATAACCGATCCTTAACTGCACGCTATTGGGGTAAAATTGAGCGTAGACATCGCTTTTTTCTTCGTGAGAAAGGAAAAGTCCGCTAACCAAAATTAGAGTTGAGAGCGAAAAGTGGAGCTATGAAAGAAGATAAGCTGTTACGCATTTAACTTGAACATTTACATGAAGGCTCTCTATGGTTAGGAGAAAAGCTAGATTTGAATCCTGAGTTTCTTCAACAGCTTAATTCGACTTTATATAAGGAAGAGAAGTAGCTTACTTTATTTTGATATTTGATATTAATTAATATACCACGAAAGAAATACTTTAATAGCTAATTTTTTGATAAATCTAAAATAGATATATCATTTATCTTATTCTTTAGAAAAATCTTTACTTATGGAATTTAAGTCACTGGTTAACTTTCATATTTAGTCAATCGGCACTTGCTTGAGTAAAGCTATCCACATATCAGACGGATCTGAATAATAATCAACTTCCTCAACTTGATATTGATAAGATTCACAACCTTCTCGCAAAATAATGCGATCGCAGGGTTTAACACCTTTCCCAATTCCAGTCATATACCCGATCATTCCTTCATTGAGGCGCTCAAATATGTAGTCGCTTCCCAAAACTAGTTGGCTATAATCGTGTACTTTATGCTTCTTTTTTAATTCATTTGCTGGAAAGCTAACTAGGGCTAACTTACTTAAAAAACTAAAACTTAAGTTCATACTTGTCCTGATCAAAGACATAAGTGAGTTCTCCCCAAGAAGAAATCTATAGCGAAAAGTTCTGGACTCTAGGTGAATTACAATTCCTTTTAATCACTAATCCAGAATCGAACAGGTGGATAATCTAGTTAGGAATCAACTGCATTGACAGCTAGTAAAGCCAATACATCACCCATGTCTAATTAAATGCCTACACCCACAAGTAGCAAAAAATAAATTACAAGCAGTTCGTTGACAGGGTACTCTAGTAAAATAATTTTAAATTATGAAGGATGATTTAAGAATTAAGTTTTCTTAATTCTTAATTATTGGTTATTAATGTTTAATTTTTACCAATGATATCTTTTGGTCAACAAACCTTTAAGGTCATTCATAATTTCGCATATATTAGGTAAAAGTTAACTATTGATCATTTTATACTTGAAGTTTGAGCATCATTACAATGATATTTTTAAGTACAATATCTGAGGCATATAGCAGTTTTTTATTGACTAACCACTTAAATTTACATTATCCTAAACTACACCTTCCACTGTAAAACCACCGAATTGTTGGACAAATCAGGTCAGATATTAGTATTTTTTACTTAACTAAATAGTATTTAATATATAAACATTTTATGTTTTTAGAATGTATTTTCTGTATATTTTTGAAGCTCAGTACTATTTAGTACAGCACAGCGTAAATAAGCAGACCATTGAAAAGCCCTAAAGAGCTTATTCCATAAAACTTTTGAATTTTGAATTTTGAATTTTGACTTCCGCCTTGCGGTACTAGTCTCTACTTATGCTTTTAGAGCTAAATCTACCTGCTTAAGCAGTACTTCTAGGGTGGAAGAGTTATCTAAAACGACATCTGCATTAGCCGCTTTTTTTTCTATAGATAATTGGCTGTTGATCCTGGCTTGTGCCTGTTCTCTATTTAAATGGTTTCGTTGTATCAATCTTTGTAATTGTTGCTCTTGGGAACAACGGACTACCCAAATTTCTGTAACCAAATCGGTCATCCCAGCTTCAAATAATAAAGGCACTGCTAACACTAGTGTTTGTGAGGAAGATATAGCAATTGCTTTCAAGAAGCGATCGCGCACATTAGGATGAATCAAATTGTCTATCCAGTTGCGTTCATCTTGACAATTAAAGATAATTTCGCCTAGCTTTTGGCGGTTGAGGCTGCCATCTGGTAGTAAAATTTGTTCGCCGTAACGTTGAGCGATCGCACCAAGAATAGGCGAACCTAAAGATACTGCCTCTCTAGCATAAATATCTGCATCCAAAATCGGCAGATTATAAGCGCTAGCTAAATAATTGGTGACAGTGGTTTTGCCTGTGGCAATACCTCCAGTTAAGCCGATTATGCGTTTAGTCATTTGTCATTTGTCATTAGTTATTCTCCCCCTGCTCCCTCATCTTCCTCATCTAAGAATTGGTTGCCCATGTTATCAATGCTTGGGTTAAACCATCTAAAGTATATTCTTGGGCTTCTACGTCCACACGCCTGAATAAAAAATGACAGGTTTTGGAGGTTTGAGGCCCGATAGAGGCAATACAAACGCCCTCTAAAAATTGACTAGTATCAGGGTTGTTGGAAAATATTTTGTCAGTAAGTTGAGAGAAAAATTGCACAGTTTTAGAACTTGCAAAAGTAATCACATCTATCTTGCGGTTTTGGAGAGCTAACTTTGCCTCAGCTGGAATACCACTAGGACAACAAGACTGATATGCGGCAACTTCTATCACCTTTGCTCCCTTGAGAGTTAATTCCTTAACCAAAACTTCTCTGCCACCGCTTTCGACTCTGGGAAATAAAACCTTTTTACCATGCAAATCCTCTGGAAAATTTTCCACTAAAGAATCGGCAATAAAGTTGGGGGGAATAAAATCTGGTTGGAGAGAGCGTTGTTTGAGACAATGGGCTGTTTTCTCACCAACAACGGCAATTTTGACACCAGCTAAGGCACGAGTATCTTTTTCTTGGGCAATTAGCCTTTCAAAAAAGTAGTCTATGCCATTGGTAGAAGTGAAAATTAACCAGTCGAAGTCAGATAAATGAGCGATTGCATCATCCAAACCTTCCCAACTGGAGGGCGGGCCGATTTCTAAGGTAGGCATTTCGATGACTGTTGCGCCTAATGCGATGAGGTGATCGCTAAATTGGCTAGACTGTCCAACTGAACGTGTCACCAAGATTGTTTTGCCAGTGAGGGGAAGAGTAGATGACGGGAAGTTACTTAACATAGGTTGGGGTGTGGGAGTACTCTCAGGTTCCGTCTGGGAATGCCTTTCTCCAGGCTCCTGCCTGATAATTTCGTCTAAATATATATTCTCAGGTTGTAAGTACTTCCGTAGCCCAACAACTTCGCCAATAACAATTACTGCTGGAGAAATGGATAATTCGGTGGTTTGTTCGAGTATATTGCCGAGTTGCGCTGTCCAAATTTGTTGACGAGGAGTTCCTGCCCAACGGATGATGGCAATGGGTGTTAAGTGCGATCGCCCGTGTCGCACTAGTTGATCTACAATTTCTGGCAGATGTTGCCCTCCCATCAAAATTACCAATGTCTCTAGCCGTGAGAGTGCCTCCCAGTCTAAAACCTCTGGTTCATGAGCTGTAAGCACTGCAAAAGTGCGGCTTAACACCGGATCTGTGAGGGGAATTCCTGCTAACAAAGGTGCTGCAAGGGCTGAGGAAATTCCTGGTACTAGTTCAAAATCACAACCAGATGCTTTGAGCGCTTCAATTTCGGAAGTACAACGCCCAAAAATTAACGGATCTCCTGATTTGAGGCGTATAACTTGTTTTCCTTGCTGACAATGCTTTACCAGTAACTTGTTAATCTCAGTTTGGGTTGTACTGGGTTTCCCACCGCGTTTTCCAACATCTAACTTCAAGCAATCAGGTGGTACGCACTGCAATAATTGAGCATCTACCAAGGCATCGTAGACTAAAACCTGAGTAGCAGCTAAGAGATTGTAAGCTTTTACTGTCAGGTATGCCACATCTCCAGGCCCAGCACCTACGAGGTAGACTTTACCTTTTTCTTGAGTCATTTGTCATTTGTCATTACTTATAGCAGTTCTCATATCATGTCCGCCCAATTACCCGTAATAAAATAACCCCACCCCCAACCCCCTCCCCGCAAGCGATGAGGGGGCTTATGATGTACGTCATTATTGCTTCCCAATGCCCAATGCCCCATGCCCAATTCCCAATCCCCTTTATTCAATTCGTTCGGGTATTCATTTTTTCGATTAGCTGATTAACTTGCTCAACCATCTCTTTATTTTTCTCAGCTTGGAATAAATCTCTGGCTTTTTTGAGAGTAACGATCGCTTCTTCTACCTGTTGTTCTCGCCCCAAAGTGATTCCCAAATTATAGTAAGTGAATGCATCATTAGGTACAAGGCTAATGGCTGTTTTGTAATGTGCGATCGCTTCTTGTGGTTTACCTTGATCATCCATCGCATTTCCCAAACCTGTGTAAGCTTGTGCATGTTTCGGATCAAGGCGAATCGCTTCGGTATAATCTGCGATTGCTTCTGCTAGCTTGCCTTGAGCGTAAAAAGCACTTGCTAAATTATAGTGAGCGTCTGCATAGTTGGGTTCAAGGCTGAGGGCTAGTTTATACTGAGCGATCGCTTCTTCTAGTTTGCCTTGAGCGTGTAAAGTATTTCCTAAGGCGTTATAACCTGCTGGATTTTTTGGATCGAGGCGAATGGCTGTTGTATATTCGGCGATTGCTTCTGTTGGTTTTCCTTGAGCATATAAGGTGTTCCCTAAGTAATAGTGAGCATCTGCATACTTGGGATCAAAGCTAATGGATTTTTTGTATTGGGTAACAGCTTCTTCTAACTCACCTTGATCGTACAGAGCATTTCCCAGACGCGTGTAAGTTGGGGCATAATTAGGTTTGAGGCGAATAGTTGCTGTATATTGGGTGACTGCTTCGGTTAACTTGCCTTGAGCATATAAGGCATTTCCTAAGTTATAGTAAGCGTCTGCATACTTGGGTTCAAGGCTGATGGCTTTTTTATATTGTGCGATCGCAGCTTCTAATTGATTGAGCCTTGCTAAAGTCAAACCCAAATTAAAGTATGCTCTAGAGTCTTTAGGATCAAGGCTAATGGCTTTTTTGTAATGTGCGATCGCTTCTTGTGGTTTACCTTGATCGTCGAGAGTATTTGCTAAGGCAATATAAGCTTGTGTAAAGTTCGGTTCTAGTTCAATTGCTTTCCGAAAAGCCGCCTCTGCTCCTTTGAAATCTCCTTGTTTGTAGAGATTCGTTCCTTGCTCGAAGTTAGCGACTGCGTTTTTATTCCCAGGATCTGCTTGATTTGAGCCTGGAATTTTTGATAAAACAACGCCAGCATCTTTACCAAAGGCAGTATTCCCATTACTTAAACACAAGCAGATAATAGCTGCTACCAATAGATTCTTGTTTTTCAGCATCTTTATTACCTTACCTACTTGGTTTATATGTAATATCGAGTTACGTAACTTTGGCGTGGTTCTAGCAGGAATTATAAATGATTAACCTAAGTTGATACAAGTGTACCTTTATATAATCGTGCATTTGTACACAAGAGATAGAACTTTATTACGAGTAAAAATTAATTTTTTAAGTAGTTGGTGACACTTTTGTTTCGACAACTTTAGCAATGGCTGCAACTAATTCTTCTGGGTTAAGAGGCTTAGGTAAATGCATCTGAAACCCAGCTTTTAGTGCTTTATACTGGTCATTATTTCTAGCAAAAGCCGTCAAGGCAATTGCTGGAATTTGTCCACCTTGTTCTGGTGTCCAACTTCTCAGTCGATGTATTAACATATAGCCATCCATCTCAGGCATACTAATATCGCTGACCAATACATCTGGCTTTACCTGTGGTAAGGTTTGTAATGCTTCAAATGCGGAAGATACCGTGAAAACACAAGCTCCATCTTGCTCTAATACAAAAGCCACAAAATCTCGTGAATCAGCATCATCATCGACAACTAAAACCCTGATACCACTAAGGCGTAAAGAGTTAGGAGTTAAGAATGCAGGGTCTTTTTGTTCATTCGTCGTTCTTGGGCTTTCATCTGGCAGAAGCGGCAAGCTAACAGTAAATATTGCCCCTTTGCCTTCACCGTGGCTATCTGCTTTGACGATGCCGCCATGTATTCCGATGATATTACGCACAATTGCCAATCCTAGTCCTAATCCACCAAAATTTCTAGTAGAGGTGCTATCTGCTTGGCGAAAGTAATCAAATACGAATGGCAAAAACTCAGCGCTAATTCCCTTACCTGTATCGCTAACTATGATTTGAGCATAACCATCAGCTTGCTCTAGTCGCACTGCTATCTTTCCTCCCTTGGGTGTAAATTTGACAGCGTTAGAAAGGAGATTCCAGACAACTTGTTGCAAACGAGTAGAGTCGCCCATGACTTGTCCTACATGAGGTTCAAATATTGTACTTACCTCAATTGACTTTGCTTCTGCTGCTAAATGCATTGTCTGTAGTGCAGATAATACCGTACACTCTAGGTTAATCTTCGTAATATTCAGCGTCAGTTTGCCCTGTAAAATTCTAGAGATATCCAGCAAGTCTTCGATGAGTTGAACCTGTAAGTTGGCATTGCGCTCGATTGTGGCTAGTGCTTCAGATGTCTTTGCTTGGTCTAACCTACCGGCTTGCAACAACTTTGACCAGCCGAGAATTGCGTTTAGTGGAGTGCGTAGTTCGTGAGAAAGGACGGCGAGAAATTCATCTTTAATTCGATTGGCTGTTTCTGCTTTCGCTCGTGCAACTTGTTCTAATTCCAGTAGGTGCGCCCGTTCTTCAAGTATTTGTTTTTGTTCGTGGATATCTGTACATGTTCCAAACCACTTAACTACAATACCTTGCTCATCTTTGAGGGGTAAACCTCGCGCTAACTGCCAGCGATAGGAGCCATCAGAAGCCCGTTTAAAGCGATATTCATTTTTATATATAGTGCTATCTTTTACAGCATTAGACCATACTTCATTAGCATTTTTGATATCATCTGGATGCAATGCAGCCAACCAACCAGAACCCAAGGACTGCTCTAATGTTAGCCCAGTGTATTCGCACCAATTTTGATTAAAAAAATCACATTCACCGTTAGCATTAGTTGTCCATACAAGTTGAGGAATTGCCTCAGCCAAGTAACGGTAGCGTTCTTCACTTTGTCGGAGAATTTCTAAGATGCGTTGGCGTTCAATAATTTCTTGTTGCAATTGCTCGTTAGTCTTGGTAATTTCATTGGTGCGAACAGCAACCATTTCTTCTAGATGATTCTGGTATTTTCGCAGTTCTTTCTCTACCCCTAAGCGTTCGGCTATTTGTGTTTGAAGTTCTTGATTGGCTTGTTCTAGTTGAGCAGGACTAGGAAGTGCTAGTGCTTGTGGAACTAGAGGTATAAGTTGTAATGCTGTAATTACAGATATTAGGGCAGTTATGGCTTTAACAAACCCTGATACCCAATAGGTTGGATACCAAAGTGTCCAAATCTCTATTAAATGAGTAGTGCCGCAAGCTACAATAAATGCACTAAATAGCAGAAAAATCCAATCAAACGGTAAATCCTGCCGCTTACGGACAAAGTAATATAGTGTAGCTGGAATTGAGTAATAAGCTAGTGCAATGAACGCGTCAGATAATATATGTAACCAAACTAAATTCGTTTGCCATAGATAACAGTGTCCATGTGGAATAAATGATCCTGATGTAAAAAAAATAGTCCACAATTGTGATATTATGTCTGACATAAACACTTGATTTTTTTGAATCTATAAAATCTACTACTAAATTTATTTTTTTAATTAGCCAAGTTGTTTGCACATCGATATTAAAAGCTAACCGAAAGCGGATTGGCTGTTAAACTGCACAGATAACGGTACAGAAAAAACAATTAAACACAGATGAGCATATATCCTCGTTGCAGGCACGGCTGTATTAGCTTATCAAGTAAACATTCAAATGATCATCTCTATATTATTTTAATCCTAAAATATTACTGATGCAGTGGTCTAGTTATTATACTGCTGGTTAAGGGGACTATAATATATCAATATATCTTTACAAACAAAAAAGAACTGTTCGTATAAATTTTTTGTAAAAAGACAATATTTTAAAATCTTCAAAATTCCTTCTGTAAACCCTAAATCAATTAATTGTGGCTATGAAGCTTATAGCTCATAGGATTGGAATTCTAAGGGCTATAAATAAAGTGATAAAACTTGCGAAAACTGGGGACCTAGTTACGGCAGATACTGGGAAATTCCAAAACAAAAACCATTCTCGCAATCATCAAGGAAATGGAAAAAATCAAGAGAATTTACGGAAAACTTAATCTCCGCAATTCTGGCTTAACTTAAGATTGGCTTAACTTATCACTCATTTTATCTAACAATTGAGTGATTTTTTTAGCTTTTTCAGGTTGGCGTTGTTTTTGCAATAAATCTTTAGCTTGTATCAGGTTAGTTCTAGCTTCTTCTTCTCGCTCTTGTTGGATGAGAATATTTGCCAGACGCAAGTAAGCATCAGGATTTTTTGGGCTGCGACGAATCACTTCTCGGAATAATTCTGTTGCTTCCTCTACTTGCCCTTGCTGGTTTAAAACATCTCCCAAAAACAAGCGCACCACATCATTAGTAGAATTAATGGAAATCACTTTGCGAAAGGCTGCTTCTGCACCTTGGTAATCTTTTGCTTGAGCAAGATTGATTCCCTTTTGAAACAGGTTTGAGGTAATCAAAGTTTTCCAAGCGAAATAGCCGAGAATTGACAGACTGAGAACAACTACAAGAGCAGGGATAATAGAACTAGTGGGAAAGTTTTCTAGCATTGTCTAAGCCAAAAGGCAGGCGATAGGAAAAATCAGATATTCGATAAAAAATAGTTTCCAGATAAATTGGTAAAATTGGGCGATCGCAGTTTTATCTTGTAAGTCTACTGCCAAACTCCGCAACCACATCCAAACTAGCAGCGCTAAATGAGCAATTACCATAAATATAGGGTTAACTGAGGCGATGCGTAGCACCCCAACCAGAATTATCCCCAAATAGCAGGCAGTTATCACCCAAAGAGCTAGATTAAACACAGCTTGCGAACCGAGTTTGATAGTGAAAGTAGAGATATTATAAAGGCGATCGCCTTCTATATCTGGTACATCTTTAAATATAGCGATCGCAAAGGTAAATACCAAGATAAATAACGTCAGCACCCACACTACAGGCGGAATTGTTTGGCTTTGTTTCAGGGCCCAACTATAGTGTAAATACAATCCTAAATTGACAATCGTGCCGCGCACCGAAAAAATACACAGTGCTGCCCAAAATGGGAACTGTTTTAAGCGAATTGGCGGTAAAGAATAAGCAGTACCAATAGCCAAACTAATTGCTACCATACCAAATAAGAATGGCCCAGTTAGCCACGCCACAACTAGCGCCAAAATCCCAGTAAAAGCAACAATTAATTGTCCCGTTTTTCGGGAAAACTCACCTGATGCCAACGGTAAATGAGGCTTATTAATCTTGTCAATATCAACATCTTCTAATTGATTCAGCCCCACAATGTAGACATTGCCACACAGACAAGCAATCCACGCGCCTAAGAGAGGGAATAGAGAATAGGGAGTAGGGAATAAAGAATCAGTATTATTGCTAATGGCAATAGCAATTAAATACAAACTCAACACACTCAGACTTGTACCAATAATTGTGTGAGGACGAGAGAATTTCCAAAAAGCGTATAACCAATGGAAATATGATTGAACGGGTTTGCGTGGCAAAGGGCTGTTTTGAGAACTCTGGCTCATGAGTACCTTAGATTCAGTATTCCGGCTTATTGTTAACCCTGACTTTTCACGGAATTTGGAAAACCTCACTTCTATTCCTCTCTGTTGCTCTTGAGGAGCTGTTAATTCTCCCCATTACCTACAAAAGCTGGAGGGTTAGGTTTTGCGTTAACTTTCCACATTGCATAAATTGTCAGATTGTTAACCATTGTCACAGAATTTGGTCATTAACAAGAGCTTTCGTCGGGGAGGTAGTATTACCATAATGCTACTCAAAAGCCAGCTACACCTACGGATAGAGGATCAGTCTACTTTATGGAAGAGGCTTTATCTCGAAAAAATCTGACAACCAACTATGAAAATACCTCTTCCCGACTCTCCACTCGCTACTCCCCATAACGGTACAATCTATCAGAAAAGCAAATAAGTTGAATTATGACCGTTGATTTGACATCTAAAGCGACATTTGACTCTGTTACCCTGCTATCCCAGACTGCGGCTGCGTATCGAGGACACAGAGGTACAGTTCCTAGTCCTGAAATACTAGTAGATGCGTTGCTAAAAGCAGAAAAATCTGCCAAGCAGCAACGGTCAACTGATCCTTTCGAGTCTCTTTTGGGTAAATGGCAACTTTGCTTTGCCACTGGCACTAAGAAAGTCAGAGAGCGTGGGGGAATTGTATTAGGCAAGGGTTTATATGTACCCAAGTTTATAAAAATCCATGTTTCCTTTAATGCCACTTTAGAGCAGGATTCAGATAGGGGCGGAATTTGTAATCAGGTTGAATTGGGCCCAGTGTTGTTGAACCTCACGGGGCCAGTGCAATATTTTAGTAAGAAAAATTTATTGGCGTTTGACTTTAACCAGATGCTTATTAGTCTGTTTAGTCGTGTTATTTACAACAGACCAATGCGTTCTGGTAAAGTTCAAACAGAAGATTTCTACGATCAGCCCATAGCTAAACTACCTTTCTTTGCCTTCTTTTTGGTGACAGAAGATTTCATTGCAGCTCGCGGTCGTGGAGGAGGATTGGCATTTTGGATTAGAGAAATTTAAAGACACTGGATTTCATTTTGTGGCAACCATTAAACTGGACGACAACCAGATAAAATATTGTGCATATTTACTACTTGTCCAATGACTGCGATCGCAGGCGCACCAAATCCAGTCTGCTCTACCTGCTCTACAATTGTCTCTAAAGTACCAATCAATTCTTCTTGTTCTGGACGTGTACCCCAGCGCACCAAAGCAATGGGCGTTTCTATATTCAACCCAGCTGCACTTAACTGTTCCACAATATAAGGCAGATTGTGAATTCCCATATAAATTACAATGGTTTCGGAACCGTGAGCGATCGCATTCCAATCCACTTTCGGTCTATACTTACCCGCGGCCTCGTGACCAGTAACAAATGTCACGGAAGAACTATACAGCCGATGAGTCAATGGAATACCTGCATAAGCTGCTGCTGCAATCCCCGATGTAATGCCGGGCACAACTTCCGTTGATATTCCAGCGTCGACTAACTCTTCCATCTCTTCGGCGCCGCGGCCAAAAATAAAAGGATCGCCACCCTTTAGCCGCACCACAATTGCATGATCCTGCGCTTTCTCAATCAGCAATTGAGTTGTTTCTTCTTGGAACAGCGAATGTTTTCCCCTGCGCTTACCAGCATTAATTTGCTCGGCTTGGGGATTAATCATTGCCAGAATTGCCGGACTTACCAAAGCATCATAGATGACTACATCTGCACATTCCAACAAACCTTTTGCCTTCAGGGTAATTAGTCCCGGATCTCCTGGCCCCGCACCTACTAAATAAACTTTTCCCAAATACTTGTTCTCCTGTTTTTCTGTGCGGTTCATCTATCTGTTAAATCGCAAATTAGCTCGGCTAATTCTGCACTTGCTCCCAGTGGCTGTGCCAATTGGAAATTCACCGCAGAAAATTGTAATTTTAGCTCCTCTATTGAGGCCGCGATCGCATCGGTTATTCCACCAGTAAATAAAAAGTATGGCAAAATTGCAATTTCTTTATAACCAGCAGCTACCAGCTCTGTCACCCGTGATTCTAAACTAGGAGGCCCAGCCCAATAAGCAGCCACTGCTGACAAACTCGCCGCTATTGCTTCCACAGTTTCTTTAGAACCAGGGCGACGACTACCATGTGCTAAGAGAATCCATGCTTCTGCTTTTATAGCAGCAGTTTGCTTTGCCAACAATTTCTCTAAATTAGGGTGAGAGCCTAAATATGGTTGCACCTCAATCATGATATCTTGACCAATAGCCTGTTGTGCTAGTGCTACTTCGGCTGGAATATCTGTCATGACATGTACTCCCGGTAGCAGAAATAGCGGTACAATTTTGAGGCGATTATGGTTTTGAGATGGTTTGCGGTAACGAAAAGCGCTCTTGGCAAATTCTTGAATCTGCTCGTGTAAAGGCTGAGGACTCATTTCCAAAGCAGCTATGCCAACCAGATGTTCGCTATTTAATGCGTTGTGGTTTTCTGACAATTTGTTATGTATCAGCTTTGCTAGTTGCTGCATAGCAATTTCTGGGCGGCGATCGCGACTTCCGTGAGATACTAGCAGATACGTAGATGACATCGGCAAAGCTTGAACTCTCAGTGACTAATTCTCATATCTTACTTAATATTAAGCTAGTGGTAATAAGTACTCTGGTAATTATTGAAACTATTATCAATTACTAAATACAACTATTTCTAATCATTTTTATCGGAAACTCCAAAAATTAAATTGACTATCAGCTTCTGCTCCCCCTGCTCCCCCTGCTCCCCCTGCTCCCCCTGCTCCCTCATCTCCCCCTGCTCCTTACTCTTTTTCGGCAGTGTAAGTATAAAATTGATCAAAAGCTCCCACGGTTTCAAATTTGTAAGAAGGTATCCAAGAGCTTATTTTTAAATCTGTACGGTAAATGCTAAAAATAATATAATTTTGCTTTTCTGTAGTCCTAGCAATAATTTCTTGGATTTGCGGGTTAGCTGAGTCAACCAACTTCTCACAATTAAAACGGATTAAATTTTCTATAAAATTGGTAGTTTTTTTGCATACATCGGTTTTTAAGTATTCTGTAAGCCGTTGCACTGCATATTCTTCATACTCAACCTGACTGGGATTAGTCTTGGCCATTGTCACACCCAAGGCGGCAAGTCCTACTGCTGCTCCAGTATATGCAATGATCGTTAAGGGTTTCATGTTTGCCAAGTAATATACATTGTAATTGTTAGATTCCACAGACTCTAAATCAACTAAGTCCGTTCCTTAAAGAAAAACTCTTGATCGCTTGCCAAATTATTGCTATAATTCAAATTGTTGAATGGCGAGCGTAGCCAAGTGGTTAAGGCAGTGGTTTGTGGTACCACCATTCGTGGGTTCAATTCCCATCGTTCGCCCTAGATAATTTAATAGTCATCCAGTAAGTTCCTATATGAAGATGGGTTGTGGTTCTGAAGATTCATAACCATTACTTTAGCAAGGATCTGCTATCTACGAGTTCATGGACTTGGAAAAATCGCAAACCCACTTTAACTCATCAGATTAGCTTATAAAGTAACTTTATGTATATAAGCTAATCTACTTACTCAATAAAATTAAATGTATGATGTCCACTTCTGTACAAGATTAGGACTTACGCAAAATTACACCTTGTAAAGGCAATTCATATAGACCTGTACTCCTACGGAGAAGCAAACTAAGCGACTACCCTACGAGTTCTCCAACGAAGTACCCGCAGGGTATTGCCTCTACCTAAAAGCCAGGGTTTCGGCTTTCTTGTTTCCAGACTTTGGCTGGAAACGAGAAAACGGCTCTGCCGCAAATTGAGGAGGCAAAGCGCCATACTTATCAAGGCAGAACTATAGACTCACTTGAGAATTAGGATAACGGCTAATCTATCTACTAGATACCAATATTTGTATTGCACTGCTGAGAGGATGTTTGAAAAGTTCTCATCTTGGTAGCAAAACGTTTTAGATCCCCCTAAATCCCCCTTAAAAAGGGGGACTCTGATTCCAGTTCCCCCCTTTTTAAGGGGGGTTAGGGGGGATCAATAAGTGCCTAAAATCACAGCCAACCACTTTTCAAACAACCTCTGAAGCAAAATCCTCAAGCTGTTACTAAATTCAATCGCTTTTTCAGCCATTGCTATCTATCCAATTAAGATTCCCAACTTATCCAAGAAGCCGGGAATCGTAGCCTCAGAAGTTTTTGTACACACATTTAATTGTCAGAAAATGCCTAGAAGAATTATAAAAGTCAGCCCACAGAAGGCAAGCATAGATATAATCAGAATGTTGCCAATACTGTGGTCGGAAACTATTGATTTATGTGTATCGGTAGCCATATAAATCCACCCCACTTAAACAACTTTTGCTTAAATTATAACTAGGGCGAATAAAGAGTAGTATATCTTTGAACAAAAATTTATTTTAATTTATTGAACTTTAGCTTAATAGTTTTGCTTAAAGCAAAGCTATTAATTTTTGTATCAAAACCTGGCAAATAAATAATAGCAAAATAATTACTTGCTACCCAAATTACTAGAATATCAGCAATGATAAAAGTTGCCGAATAAATCATTTACACTCACTATTAAAATGAATATTAACCCTCTGAAAGAATTAAAAAAGTATTGATTTACAAGTCTTACCGAGCTTGACAGGTAAATCTTGACATTAATCGGTGTGCTGATAATCAGATACACCCAAATAAATGATATAGTAAAAATTAGCTCAAGCGATTGAGGGCGTGCAATGTTGTGCCCTAAATATAATCATGCAATTATTTACTAACATCTATCAAAAGAAATAAAAATTGTATTACTTTAGTTAGAGCCAAAAATACTGAGTCATAGATACTTTAAGTAAAGAAGAACACGATTTAAGTGCCTGCTGAAAAGTTAATATTTGTAGGTACACAGATAAATACAATTTATCTGTGTGATTTCGTGTTTATATATAGTCTAACAAAAGGTAGAGGCTGATTTGTCTCGCCTTAAAAGTCAACAATGCAAACATCGTCATTTAGTGGAGTTGCCATGTCTGAATTGCTTCAAGCAGTCTTAGATAGTGAAGAAAAAAGTGACTTGCGTTCCTTTCTAAGTGAATTACGCCAACAAGAAAAGAAGTACTTGCTGCGGAACGACATACTCAATGTATATGGTGAGTATTGCTCCAAGTCGCAGAAACCTGAGGAATTTTACACTTCCTCTGAGTTAGGTAAACTCATTTACTATACTCAGGAAATTATTCAGGAGGAATCAAACTTCTGTTTTATCATCCGTTCTAAGATTGCCAGCCAAGAAGTTTATTGGTTGACATCAGACTTGAGCATTGAACCGATGACGGTGCAGGATTTGCTGGATCTGCGCGATCGCTTGGTGAACAAATTTCATCCTAACGAAGGCGATCTGCTAGAATTGGATTTCGGCCCATTTTATGACTACACTCCAGTCATCCGCGACCCCAAAAATATTGGTAAAGGGGTAGAATTTCTTAACCGCTATCTATCCAGCAAAATATTTCAAGACTCCAAACAATTGCTGGATAGCTTATTGAATTTCTTGCGTCTGCACCACTACAACGGTGTCCAACTGCTGATTAACGATCGCATTCAATCACAACAGCAACTTTCCGAGCAAGTTAAGAAAGCTATCGATTTTGTTAACAATCGCCCCGAAGATGAACCCTACGAGCAATTCCGGTTCCAATTGCAGACAATGGGTTTTGAACCAGGTTGGGGTAACACCGCAGCGCGAGTCCGGGAAACTTTAAATATTCTCGATGAATTGATTGATTCTGCCGATCCCCAGACCCTAGAAGCTTTCATTTCGCGTGTCCCGATGATTTTTAAAATCGTCTTGGTGTCAGCTCACGGTTGGTTTGGGCAAGAGGGAGTTTTGGGGCGTCCCGATACTGGCGGTCAGGTGGTTTATGTCCTTGACCAGGCAAAGAGCCTAGAGAAGCAGCTACAAGAAGATGTCATGCTTGCGGGTTTAGAGGGATTGAATGTCGAGCCAAAGGTGATTATTCTCACCCGCTTGATTCCCAATAGTGATGGCACTCTTTGTAATCAACGGCTAGAAAAAGTCCACGGTACCGAAAATGCCTGGATTTTGCGAGTGCCTTTACGAGAATTTAATCCTAATATGACTCAAAACTGGATTTCCCGGTTTGAGTTTTGGCCTTATCTAGAAACTTTCGCCATTGATTCAGAGAAAGAATTACGGGCAGAATTTCAAGGCACACCTGACTTAATAGTTGGAAACTATACTGATGGCAACTTAGTTGCATTCTTACTGGCGCGGCGTTTGAAAGTTACCCAGTGCAATGTTGCCCATGCTTTGGAAAAATCTAAATACTTGTTCAGTAATCTCTACTGGCAAGAATTAGAGGATAAGTATCATTTTTCTTTGCAATTCACTGCTGATTTGCTGGCGATGAATGCTGCCAATTTTGTTATTAGCAGCACCTACCAAGAAATTGTGGGAACGCCGGATAGTGTAGGACAGTACGAGTCTTATAAGTGCTTCACCATGCCGGAGTTGTACCATGTGACCAATGGGATTGAACTATTTAGTCCCAAATTTAATGTCGTACCCCCTGGAGTAAACGAAAATAATTACTTCCCCTACACCCGAGCTAAAGACCGGGTAGAAAGCGATCGCCAGCGCCTTGCAGAAATACTCTTTACTCTAGAAGATCCCGCGCAAATCTTTGGTAAACTTGACGATCCTAACAAGCGTCCTCTCTTCTCAATGGCGCGTCTTGACCGCATCAAAAACCTCACAGGTTTAGCTGAATGTTATGGTCAAAGTAAAGAATTACAGGAGCATTGCAACTTAATTTTGGTGGCGGGTAAATTGCGCGTCGAAGAATCAGGCGATAACGAAGAACGTGACGAAATTATTAAACTCTACCAAATCATTGACGAGTACAATCTCCACGGCAAGATTCGTTGGCTGGGTGTGCGCCTGACTAAAACTGATTCTGGTGAAATTTACCGAGTTATTGCCGATCATCAAGGAATTTTTGTACAACCAGCTTTATTTGAAGCTTTTGGGTTGACAATTTTAGAGTCGATGGTTTCAGGATTACCGACTTTTGCTACACAGTTCGGTGGCCCACTGGAGATTATTCAAGATAAGGTTAATGGGTTTTTGATTAACCCGACAAATTTAGACGAGACAGCCACGAAAATTGTGGAGTTCATCACTAAATGCGAACAAAATCCTAACTACTGGGGTGAAATTTCTAAGCGAGCAATTGACCGAGTTTACAGCACCTATACTTGGAAAATTCACACTAGCAAGCTATTATCATTAGCTCGGATTTATGGCTTCTGGAACTTTACCTCGAAGGAGAATCGGGAAGATTTGTTGCGTTATATTGAGGCTTTGTTCTATTTACTTTACAAGCCAAGAGCGCAAGAACTATTAGAGCAGCACAAGTACCGATAATAAGTTAGGAGTGAGGAGTGAGGAGTGAGGAGTTAGGAGTTAGGAATTATAAAAATAAAAATTTTCCTAACTTTTAACTCCCAACTCCTAACTAAATTGTCAACGCCCGCCAAGTTCGTTGACCAACTATTCCATCCGTTGCTAAATCCTGTTGATTTTGAAAGGCTTTGACAGCAGTTTCTGTCAGTGCGCCATAAATCCCATCCACTCTAACGGCGTAACCGCTAGACACTAACAGCCGTTGTAAGACTCTGACAGCAAGACCAGAGCTACCGAAATAAAGAGTCGGCATCGGTTGGCTACTGAACTTCTGAAACCGTCCTGTAGCCTTTGCCTTTGTACGGACTTGACCTCCAGACTGAGAATACTTATTAGACTCACCTAAATTAGAAGAAGCTAGTCCCAGATTCTTTTTGCTGATTTTCTTAAGTATATGTTGTTTCTCTGGTGCGATCGCTGAGGAAGAAGCCTGAGAAATCCCATCTGTCTGCATGAATTCAGGTGGTGTGACTTGAGCAGTTATTTCTAACTGACTCTGTTTTGACTGTTTTACGTCATTTTCCACCTGAACTAATTGCTGCTCTGGCAAATTGGCCCCAGATGCTTGTCTTATTGCTAGCACGCCCGTCATCATCAGGCCAATTTCAGTCATTGTAGTTCATTTTATTTCAACCAATATTTCTTTTAACCAACAACATTGCTGCTGTTCGGGATAGTACATACTGACCAAATAAAAAAGTCATCTAATAATTTTTTCAGAGAATATTTTCATAATCATATTTGCTCACCTCCTATTCCATATAATCAGACTACTATCATTAGTTTTGTGCTTTCTTTATCTTTAATCAAGCCATGAACTTGTAAGATATGGTATCTAAATCAACGGTTTAGACAATAACATACTATATGATCATATGGGAATGTCATCAAACAATTTTGCCTATTTATCTTTAGATCGCGCTTGATATGCTGATTTTCTCATGTTTAGAATGGCAGTAAAAATACTACTGGATTCATAGAGTCAGTTTTTTAAGTATTTATCAATACAACATTTAGCAATAATGATAAACTCTTAATTCCAAATAATTTTTCTTCCTTCATAGGGGTTATAAAGCTTCGTCGTCTTTTTGGAAAGCGTATATTTCAAACTCAATAAAATGAAACTATAGAACATTGTTGCACAGTCTAGAGTTTAGAGTAATGCATGACAAAATTACACAGACCCACTGAATATAATGTCTGTGCAATTCTTTTGTCTAACTTATGTTGTTTTTTTATACTACGTGTAAATATTAAGAAAGAAGCACCTTAATAAAAAGCGCAACGCTGATAGCGAGTATTCGTACCGGGGAAGCAAGCTAGGCTAGGCAGAGCGTTTAGTAGAGAGCGTCAGAGGACACCTTTAGACATCTTTTAGTACCGCTCAGTTGTGAATGCTGAAGAACTTTTTATCTTTTTTCATCTCGCCATAAAGCAATACCGCCTAATAAACCAGTGATATTAGGGATGAGCTTTACATTTAACGGTAGCTCGAAATTGACTTTCACGGCTTCACCGCCGCCAATGTAAAGGTAATCATAATTGAATAGATGTTGCAAAGATGCGATCGCCTTTTCTAAACGCCTATTCCATCTTTTATCACCAATTTTTTCTAACTCTGCACGCCCTAACTGCTGCTCGAAAGTCTCTCCTTTGCGAAAAGGGTGATGTCCCATTTCCATATTCGGTACTAGCTTCCCATCCACAAATAAAGCTGAACCAAACCCTGTACCCAGAGTAATCACCAATTCGACACCTTTACCAGCGATCGCACCAAACCCTTGCATATCTGCATCATTAATCACCCGTACTGGCTTGTTTAAGTGTTTTAATAATGCTGTTTCTAAATCAAATCCGATCCAATCTGGATGTAGGTTTACCGCAGTTTCCGTGACTCCACACCGCACCACGCCGGGAAAACCGACTGAAACGCGATGAAATTCACCTTGAGCCGCAGCCAACACAACAATTGCATTAATTACAACCTCTGGTGTAGCGGGTTGGGGCGTATCTAAACGCGCCCTTTCTGTTACAGGATTGCCTGTAATATCCAAAACCATAGCTTTAACGCCACTACCGCCAATATCAACCGATAGGGTACGAACCGATCCATTTTCTTCAACCATTGAATTTACATCCTTTTTACTGTTTAGTTAGTGCTTGTTACTTCGTTATTATGCTCTGCTACATCTGATCATATTCGGATATTTCGAGAGTCTTTATACTTGGTGGGGAGTGGGGAGGCGAGGAGAAATAACTAATGACTAATTAAGGCGATGTGCAACTTATTCTTGGAACCCCTCTCCAAACCTCTCTCCGTTTCGGGGAGAGGCTTTGATTCTTGCTCCCCAACGCTAGTAGGGAAGGGGTTGGGGGTTAGGTTTGAGATAAAGTCGCACACGGCCGTTAATTACTAATGACTAATGTCCAATACCGCTAAGATATGAATGGCACAATTTAAGTAATATGGACAGTTTCATTCCACGAAAACGGTTTTTTCCTTACCTTACCTGGACTGATATCCAGCCAATGCCAGATAAGGAAAATGTGGTGATCATCCAGCCAGTAGGGGCAATTGAACAACATGGACCTCATCTGCCACTGATTGTAGATGCTGCGATCCGTATGGGGGTGCTAGGAAAAGCTGGATACCAGAATTCCTGCCTATGCTTTACCTAATCTTTATTATGGCAAATCTAACGAACACTGGCACTTTCCCGGTACGATTACCCTCAGCACAGCAATTCTCACGGCAATCATTATGGAAGTGGGAGAAAATATTTACCGGGCTGGGTTTAAAAAACTGGTATTAATGAACTGTTTTACTCAAAGTTAAAAATCCAATACATTAAATGCAGAACAGCATCTAGATTTGCTAATGTTAAGAGGGATAATGGAAATAGTACTAGCGTAGCTGTTTAAAATTTATCGGGCAGCGAGTTTCTATTAAAACTAATATAAGAGAAAGAATTATGACGGCATTTGAACCCAAGAGCATCCGTTCTTATAGCCAAGAAGATGTCCAGCAAATTCTGCAATTAGCGATCGCTCGTCAAGCTAACGACAAAGACACAGAATTTTCTTACGAGCAGATATTAGAAATTGCTGCTGAGTTAGAAATTTCACCTGATTCTTTAAAGTTAGCAGAGCGCGATTGGCTATTACAACAAGGTCAAGTCCAACAGCGAAAAGCTTTTGACGCTTACCGCATTAGAAGATTTCAAAAGCGTCTAGGGAATTATGCAGTTTTCAATGGCTTCTTTATACTGCTAAATTTAATGACTGGTGGCGGAATTTCTTGGTCACTCTATATTTTGCTATTCTGCGGATTGCCTGTAGGACTGGATGCCTGGAATACTTTTCAAATCAAAGGCGAAGAGTATGAAATGGCATTCCAAAAGTGGAGCCGTAATCATCAGATAAAGAAAACCATCAGCACAGTTTTGAATAAGTGGTTTAAGGTATTACAGGTTTAATACAGCGCGACGGCAATAAACAACCCATTCCAAATCAACGAAACGCCTACACTGTATTGATTTTGACTTTTGACTTTTGACTTTTGCCTTGCAGTACTAGGGCGTGTTTTCAAAATCTTAGATTCCCTTAAAAGGGGGGCAAAACCTCTCAAAGTCCTCACGCCCAATTCATCTCAATACTGAACTCGTAGGGTCAGTGTTGAGATGAATTGCTGTTTAAGGTAAATGCAGCTTTGTTTGGGACGGACTATAGTTAATGAAAATACTAAACCGGAATTTGAGTAGACCATTTCAGACAATTTTTACTGAACACCGCGTACTTTGGGCTGCTTTACTCCTGAGTGCAGCACTGGTGATAACGTTAGCGCTATCGCTTTCTCAAGGAGCAGTACCTTTAAGTATGTCGGAATTTTGGCAAGCCATACTCCGCGAAGGCGATCCGGTTAAACAGACAATTCTCTGGGATTTGCGTCTCCCGCGCATTACGGCTGCTCTCATTGTCGGCGCAGCTTTGGGGATGTCAGGAGCATTACTACAAGGAATGTTACGCAATAGTCTTGCTGATCCATTTATTCTTGGCATTTCTGCGGGTGCGGGATTAATTGTGATTCTGATGATTGTGTGGCAAATATTTCCGATCGCAATTCCTTTAGCAGCGTGGATGGGAGCTATTGTAACTTCAGCGATCGTTATTTTGCTCGGTCGTGCAGGGTCAGGAATTTCAGTTGAGCGGTTGATTTTAGGCGGAGTGGCGGTGAGTTCTTTATTAGGCGCTGTACAAAGTACATTGTTGCTTTTAGCTGAAGATGGGCAAATTCAAATTGCGCTCAGTTGGTTAGTTGGTAGCCTTAACGGACGGGGTTGGCAAGAAATTTCGACGGCTGGCCCTTACATCATCGTTGCATTGCTAGGGGGATGCTTGCTGGCGCGATCGGTAAATGTGCTGGCTTTGGGCGATGATTTGGCTGTGGGTTTAGGGGTTTCGTTGACGCGATCGCGCCTATTAATTGGTGGTGTAGCCACTTTATTAGCCGCAGGTGCAGTCAGCATCAGTGGCTTGATTGGATTTGTTGGTCTTGTTGTCCCTCACGGTGTCCGCCTTATCGTTGGTACAGATCATCGCTTTGTTTTGCCACTTTCCGCCCTTGCAGGTGCATGGTTACTTACTTTGGCAGATTTACTCTCTAGACTAGGAGCAGTAGAACTACCAGTAGGTTCCGTCACTGCGTTGCTGGGTTCACCGCTATTTATCTGGTTACTTTATCGTCGTTCTGCTGAGTTTAATAAATTTTAAACTAATAAACTTGGGTTAAAATCAAAATAATTTTGGCTGAAGTTGATACTATTAACTAATGTTTTTTACGCTTCAGTGCACAAAAAACTTGCTAATTTAGCTGTATAACTTTGATAGTCTTTACTAAGGTATTAAAAGTCAATTATTTGTAGCTATATTTACCGAGATTAACTATACTTTTAAGAACATTTAGATAAGTCTACTCATTGTGCTTTATTCACGGAACAATAAAAATTGCTGGTGCATTCACTACAACAGCAACAAGCAGAATGATCAGTTTTGGTTTATTTACCTCTTCTATTTTAACATGGACAAGGTATTTTTTATTCGAGGCGATGTCTAATATCATGTCCAAACTCCTCACTTGCGGGGAGGGGGTTGGAGGTGGGGTTGTTGTACCTCACTCAAATGAAAAACGCTATATAACAACAAGCTGTTGCGTATCTACGCTTTTATTTTAGAATCCCAAAATACTTTTCTGGATTCATACATATTTCATTTATTGGCTTGCATTTATGCCAATGACTCCCATGATTATTAAGGCTATAGAAATGAGCTTCATTAATGTGGCAGATTCACGAAACCAGATAATACCAATAATAGCAATTAAGACAGTTCCCAATCCAGCCCAGAGAGAATAAGCCACGCTCACTTCAAGTTTTTTGAGAGCAAGGGTCAAAAAAGTAAAACAAAGTACATAAAAGACAGCTATGAATATGGAAGGGCCTATTTTAGTAAATCCTTGTGATAACTTCATGCAAGTTGTGCCTGAAACTTCAAACAGGATTGCGGCGATAAGGTAAATCCAACTTGTTGACATATTTGCTATCAGCAGTTTGTGAGGAATCTCCCATTATCTTATCTCTGTAAAAATCAAAAAGTATAATAAGTCGGATTATTATCATTATTCGCATGAACCTCCTAAAAACTTGTACGATAGGCTACGCGTTGCAAGCTTTAAGAGCAGGGGCGCGGGTGACACTTTTACTGATATTTCAAATAAAATTGTTATATTTCAAGTCTGCTTTTGTCGAATTTACCGAACCTCAATAGTTTAGGTTACCGTACATTTATAGTAAAGGGATTTCTGGTTCGGCAATTATCATCACTCAGGTGATAAAAACCGAATTTACCCCACTTTTATTTTTAAATACTATGAGAACAAAGCAAGGAATCAAATCTCCAATGATTGGAGAGAAAAAATAGTGGTTATACGAGGTAGAGATATGACATTAGTACGTTTGCATTTGAATCCGTGGGAAGAATTTAACGCGATACAACGTCAAATCAATCGCTTATTTGATGAAGATACTTTGTCAACTGTATTTTTGAATAGAGGTTTATCCAGAGTTCCTGCTGCTGAGTTAAAAGAAACTGAAGATGCAATTCATCTGAAAGTAGAACTTCCGGGAATTGAAGCTAAAGACCTAGATTTACAAGTTACAGAAAATGCTGTATACCTGAGTGGTGAGCGAAAATCTGAAGCAAAATCTGAAGATAAAGGTCTGATCAAAACCGAATTCCACTACGGTAAATTCCAACGTGTAATTCCTTTATCTGCTCGAATTCAAAATACCAATGTTACGGCAGATTATAAAGATGGCATCTTGAACCTGACGCTACCTAAAGCTGAAGAAGAAAAGAATAAAGTTGTCAAAGTTAATCTAGCATCATCTGGCTAATTTCAACTTTATATCTACTAGCTATCTATTAAACTGAATAAAAAGCGCTCTCCATAAGGAGAGCGCTTTTTAGCGTTAATTACTCAGCCTATACAGATTTATTACAAAAGTGCAAAATTTTAAATCTTTTAGAGTATGTTATCGCCGAGAGTACGACACCATCTCAGATTTTAGGTACGCTAGGATGAATGTTCTAACGCACCTTCCAAAACTTGCTCTTTATTAAATCCACATTTCTTAGTTAAGCATTAAGCGCTTCTTCTTGATGGGTTTCGATAACGCAATCAGAAGTGGGACGGGCAACGCAAGTAAGAACCCATCCTTCGTCCATTTGATCGTTGTCTAAGAAGTTCTGATCTGATTGGTCAATTGTACCTGAAATCAGTTTACCGGTGCAGGTAGAGCAAGAACCAGCGTTACAGGAATAGGGCAAGTCCAGCTCATATTCCTCGTTAGCGATCTCTAGAATGTACTCATCTTCAGGAACGTCAATTACTTGTTCGCCGTCTGGGGTACGTAATGTGACCTTATAAGTTGCCATGTAACAATTCCTAACTCATATAAACTCCATATTCGATACTACGGGTTTATGTGCTGCTAGTCTAGAGTTGATTATGGTTGACTGTTTCAGATTCTCAAGCGGTTAGTGGGGCTAGTTTACATATACCAAAAGCTTCAGATCAAAATCAGTGAGAAAAAAATGTTGCGATCGCTTCAGCAAATCCCTCAAATGAACTATAATCCTTAGCCACTATAGAGACATTCATACCCAACTTTCGCGCATTAGCACTTGTATAAGGGCCAAAACATGCAATTGTACAGCGTTCATAATCGTTTTGCGAGTTTACCATAGTTAAAAAGCTTTCTACTTCCGCCGTGCTACTAAAGGCAATTACATCAATGCTTCCTTGGCGAATCAGGTTTAATTCAATACTGTAGATACTTGTGTTTAAGCCCTGTGTAATATATGCGGGTACGCGGGTTACTTCTATGCCCAATTGCTGCAAATCAGTAATTAAATTGGGTACAACATCAGGCTCAGGCAAACCAACAACTTCTGGAGCAGGTATCAGCACTTTTTTGTTGTGAATTTCCGGTAGTTTTGCTAATTCAGCTACAATCCCGCCTGGGCTAGATTCTGTAGGAATTAAATCTACTTTGCCACAAAAAGATAATAAGCTTTCTGCGTCTTTTCCTAAAGCACATAATTGGCATTTTTGTACCACAGATACAGGAATATCTAAATCATTCATCCGGTGAAAAAATGCAGTGATGCCATTTCTACTTGTGAAGATAATCCAATCAAATTCACCTATTTGGTATAGAGCAGTATCTAACTTAGTGTAGTTTGATAAATAGCAGGTTTCGATAGTAGCCATGAAAACAGGTAAACCACCTTGTTTGATGATTTGTTCAGATAACCTATAAGCATAATTTCTCGGTGCTGTGACTAAAATTCTCTTGCCGTATAGAGGTAATTTTCTAGATGGCGTGAGCAGGTTGATTTCTCTTGATTGGATGTGCATTTATTTATCTGTCATTTCACGGCTATTCCACCTTATAATGGGCATTGCTCAATTTATAACGGCTTTCAGTTGAGTTTAATAGAAACCTAACCCCCAACCCCTTCCCTACAAGCAGGGTGATTTCATACAACCAGAGAAAAATTAAAACTGGAGCTATTTCAGACTTGTGTGTACACCTTAGAGGCAGGCGGGGAGGGGTTCTTTAATTTGGCTGATATAACCTAAAATGTAGAGTGTGTTAGGCGAAGCCGTAACGCACCAATTCGAGCGGTGCGTTACACTTCTCTCTGTGTTAACCCAACGCGGACTTTAACTCACTTTCCGCTTGTTCCAACGCTTCTGGTAATTTACTCGCATCCCGTCCGCCTGCTTGGGCTAAGTTCGGTCTTCCACCGCCACCTCCACCGCAGATTTTAGCTATCGCACCCACAAATTTACCAGCTTGCAAACCTTTTTTGTTCACTTCTGAACTAAAAGCTGCAACGATACTAACTTTCCCCTCTTCAGGAACAGAACCCAGCACCACTGCACCGTTACCGATTTTTTGTAATAAACGTTCGGCTGCGGTTTTTAATGATTCTGGATCAACATCTTCTAATTGGGCGACGATGATTTTAGAATCGCCTACCGTTTCGGCTGTTTGCAACAAGCTATCAGATTTTGCGATCGCTAACTGTACCTTCAAGGTTTCTAGTTCCTTCTGACTGGTTCTGAGTTCGCTTTGCAGACTTGTGATTCTATCTGGTAATTCTTCGGGTTTAACTTTAAAGCGATCGCTCAAATCTTTAACTACTTTATCCCGAAGATTGAGATAATCCAGTATTGCTGGCCCTGAAACAGCTTCAATCCGCCGCACCCCAGAAGCGACTCCAGCTTCTGAGATAATCTTGAAGACGCCAATTTCAGCAGTATTACTGACATGGGTTCCACCGCACAGTTCCATTGATACGCTAGGAAAGTCGATTACCCGTACTTCCTCGCCGTATTTTTCCCCGAACATGGCAACAGCACCCCTAGCTTTCGCCTCTGCTAAAGGTAATACTTCCACGTTTGCAGTATGTGCTTCGGCAATCCAAGCGTTCACCTGTTCCTCAATTTGTTGGACTTCCTCTGCTGTCAATGCGCGGGGACAGTTGAAGTCAAAGCGCAACCTGTCAAAGGAAACTAGAGAACCAGCTTGCGAGATGCTATCGTCAACAATTTTTTTCAATGCCGCTTGCAATAGGTGCGTTGCGGTATGATTTGCTTGAGCGCGACGCCGACAAGCCGGATCAATTTGGGCTGTAACATTATCGCCTACGCGCAGTGTCCCGCGTTCGATGCGTCCAAAGTGAACAAAGAAATCAGATTCTTTCTTCACGTCTTCCACCCGAACTACAATACCATCACCAGAGATATAACCGCGATCGCCGATTTGTCCACCAGATTCAGCATAAAATGGCGTTTTGTCAAGGATAATTTGTACCTGTGTTCCTGCTTCTACTTCCTCTTGGGAAACGCCTTCAACCAAAATCGCTTCAACTTTCGCCGTCGCCGTCGGTTGGGTATAGCCTAAAAACTCGGTGACTTGGATGTGTTCTGCTAATTTGTCGATGGAACCTTGCACAGTTAAGTCGATGGTTTCGTGTGCTGCTTTGGCACGTTCCACCTGCTTTTGCATTTCGGCATTGAATCCCGCTTCATCGACTGTCAGATTATTTTCTTCAGCAACTTCTTGAGTAAGTTCGAGGGGAAATCCGTAGGTGTCATAAAGAGTAAATGCGCTTTCACCGCTAATTTGAGTGTTCCCTTGCTGTTTCACCTCTTGGATAATTTCTTCTAGCAGTTTTTCGCCTCTATCCAGAGTTCTGAGAAAATTCGACTCTTCTCGTTGCAGTTCAGCTTTAATTGCTGCTTCCCGTTGGCGCACATTGGGGTAAGCTGATTCAGAAAGAGCGATCGCAGTTTCGGCAACTTGGGTAGTAAATTCGCCAGAAATTCCAATTAATCGCCCATGACGCACCACGCGCCGAATTAACCGCCGCAGCACATAACCTCTTCCCACGTTGGAAGCGCGAATTTCATCGGCGATCATGTGAACAACAGAACGAACGTGATCGCCAATCACTTTTAGAGAGACTTTGGTTTTCTCATCACTTTTATGGTAATCAATGCCAGCAATTTGGGCTGCTGTTTGGATAATTGGAAAAATCAGGTCAGTTTCGTAGTTATTCGGCACTTTTTGGAGGATTTGCGCCATTCTCTCCAAACCCATGCCGGTGTCGATGTTCTTGTTTTGCAACGGCGTTAAATTGCCTGACGCATCCCGGTTGTATTGCATGAACACGAGGTTGTAAAACTCGATGAACCGGGAATCGTCTTCTAAATCTATATTTTCGTCACCGCGTTCTGGGTGGAAGTCGTAATAAATTTCTGAACAAGGGCCACAAGGGCCAGTCGGGCCAGATACCCAAAAGTTATCGTCTTCGCCCAAGCGTTTAATTCTCGCTACCGGCACACCAATTTGATCGCGCCAAATTCCAAAGGCTTCATCATCATCTTTAAAAACGCTGACGACAAGATTTTGGGGGGAGAAGCCAAAGACTTGTGTAGAGATTTCCCAACCCCAAGCGATCGCTTGTTCTTTAAAATAATCACCAAAGCTGAAATTGCCCAGCATCTCAAAAAAGGTGTGATGCCGTTTGGTGCGTCCGACATTTTCGATGTCGTTGGTGCGGATACACTTTTGGGAAGTCGTAGCCCGCTTAAATTCTGGTGTGCGCTGCCCCAAGAATATCGGCTTAAATGGTAGCATCCCCGCGATCGTCAGCAGCACGGTTGGGTCTTCTGGCACGAGGGAGGCACTTGGGAGAATTTGGTGTTCCCGTTGGGCAAAGAAGTCGAGAAATATGTTGCGAATTTCGTTACCGCTTAGGTACTGGGGATTTGAAGACATAGGTGTTTTTAACTTTAGACTTTAAGGCTTGGGCGTAGCGGCACTAGATAAGTGTATTTATCGTAAATAGCTTTATATATTCTTGCATTTTGTTTCATATTACTGCCAGCGAATTGCGACAGTCGCTGGCATATATATAGTTATTAGGATGTTTTTGCACTAATACCTTACTTTGTAGGATGTGCGTAGCCGTAGCCCGTCGTAGACATCACATTTTCATCCTTAAGATTAATTCTTAAGAAATGATTTAAAATTTCTATATTTGGGTAACAAATAGCACTAAAAGTGAAAGTATCAAATATTGCTTATAAGGGATGTGTAAAAACTACTACTGAATCCATCCTATGGAACTTGAAGCCAAGATGGATGTTGATGTTAATAGTAAAACTGTCACGGTGGAATCCACAGCTTCTGAAGAGTCGATCAAATAAGTAATTTTTGCTACTGATTACGCTGTGGAAGGTTATTGATCCGATTCTGGCTTCTGACAGAAGTTTAGATTTTTATATCTTAGGCTAAACTAAGAAAATTTTTATATCTTTTTGTCCTTTCTCCGGGCGGAATCGAACTAATTTCCCTACATTAGTGGCAGGTTTTGACATTGAGTTTTTTATTCTGCTAACACATTGTCATCCATGTGACACTTTGCTTACATTGTGAATATTTTACCCTTTAAGTTCAATTTTTAATTATAGGGTATTGTTAGCGTCAGAAAGCTACTTATCTTAGTAGGAGCGAGTTTCACTGTCTATTTAATTTAGATTATTTTGTAATTCACCTTCTAGCTTGATAGTTAATAAAAGCTGATTTTTTAAAGAAAAAGCCTGAAGTGTCATATGTCAAATAGTTTTATCATTAGAATGATAAACTTTTGGCTTTTATAATTTCAGGACTTACGGAACTGGCACAAAGAGCGGGCGGAGCACAGCCCCGCTACGCTGTAATTTAAGTCAGACCAAACACATATGAACGTCTGGACGTTTTAGTTGTTGAATTAGATAATTAGAAAGTAAT
>JAHHHS010000089.1 GCA_019359215.1 Nostoc indistinguendum CM1-VF10
ATTATTACTTGTAGAAATGCTTTTCTTCCCAATGGACAATGACTGAAAACCAGGCTCAATTGCCTGTTGACGAACATGACGAATTAGCTTGCGAGTAGGCCATTTATAGGTATTCAAAAATCTACTTAAAGCGCTTTCAGACTTGGATTTGCTGTAATGTGGCAAAGGTTTTCCATCTGCTGCCAGAAACAGCCCTAACATTGCTTCCAAGTTGTCTCGTTGATAACGGCTAGGCATCAATGCCAGAATCGTATACATTAGGGTATGGGCGTGGGCAAGAATGACTTCCATATTTCTTGCTGTTACTAATGTTTTCTACGCCCTTTTTTCTCATTTTTTACGAACATATAAAAATATCTCTATGCAGATGACATTATTCCTGTTTTTGTATATGTGACTAGTAAATGTCCTGGGAATCAATGTAGTTCATTACATCAGTATTTAAAAAGAATTTCTATTTGTTAGATGTTACTTTCATTTTCTTGTTCCTGGTTAATACTGATAGTTTTTATCAGGTGCAAGATATGAGTTATCTGCTCTGACAAAACTGTCAACGACGCACCCGCCCTGAAACAAGCAGATATTGGTATTGCGATGGGGGGCGCTGGTACAGAAGTAGCAAAAGAAGCCGCAGACATGATTTTAACCGATGATAACTTTGCCTCCATAGAAGCAGCAGTTGAGGAAGGGCGGACTGTTTATCGAAATCTGCTTAAAGCGATCGCCTTCATTCTCCCAGTTAATGGTGGCGAATCGATGACGATTTTAATTAGCGTACTGCTTGCTAGAGAATTACCAATTTTGTCTTTACAAGTTCTGTGGTTAAATATGGTTAATTCTATCGCCATGACTGTACCCTTAGCCTTTGAGCCGAGGTCTGAACGGGTGATGCAACAACCACCGCGTAACCCCCGCGAATCATTACTTTCAAAAAGTTTAGTCAAGCGCATTCTGGCAATTTCCATCTTTAACTGGATTTTGATTTTTGGTGTATTTGAATGGATCAGACAAACTACAGGAAATATCGATTTAGCCCGAACAATGGCAATTCAGGCTTTAGTAGCAGGCAGAGTTTTTTATCTTTTAAGTATTAGCCACTTAGGAAGAGCTTTTCTAGGTAAACTACGTGGTAAGGGAGGTAAAATCGGTGATGTCTCTGCAATTATTATTGGAATTGTTTCTACGATATTTTTACAAATCATTTTCAGTCAATGGAGTTTAATGAACACCTTATTTAACACAGCACCATTAAACTTGAATCAATGGTTAATTTGCTTCCTCATAGGGTCGCCAATGGTTGTAGTATCCGCTTTAGTCAACCTTTTTGACCCTCTTGACTGAACTATAGCCATACTTAACCATTTATGAAAAACAAGATATCCGGCTTTTTTGGTAAGGTCAGATATCTTGTTTTTCAATTCTTATAAGTTAAATAAAACTTCTATACCTATTTAAGAAAAACTCACTTTATTAGGTATAAGTGTTTAAAAAGCTTTTGTTATATTTGTTTTGCGGTGAGCAATTTTATCTGCAAACATATTGAAAAAATGTTCTGTCTGTGTATCTTCTCCACCCCAAGCGGGAATTTTCTTTCCTATTCTAGTGAAGAAATCATATACTATAAATTGAGCAATATTTTTATTTCTTCCTTTAGCTGAGTAAATAATTTGGCTAGGATAAGCAAGTGTTCCCAGAGTAGGAATTAAGCCAACAAAAAGGGCAATCCAAGGAATCTCATGACCACTGAATGCTGTTTGTAAGATTCTCCAAAACGTATAAATTGTTCGATAAATTGGGCCTCCTATAATCAACCATGTAATGAAAATAAACTCATCAATTAGCCCCAGAACGTAGAGGAGTGGCACTAAAAAGTATTCGATATTTTTTATAAATACTTTTATACCAAGGTGAATACTGAAATCATTTAAATAATCGCTGGTACTTTCTTGTTTTAAATGTTGTAGTAGACTGTCAGCTTCTTCGTTTAGTAGCTGCTTTCTATCTCGCCAATATTCAATTATCTTAGCTATATAATTTTTTGCAACGTTAGACCTATAGCGATGAGATGAAATAAATTTACACAATTGATAGATAGATTGTAAGTATGGAATCTTTACAAGTTTATTAATAACAAAAATAGGTAATTCAATTAAAAAATTATATATGAATTTACCCATTATTCTCAGCAACTCTCGTCCATACCAAAACAATGGGTGTTCAGAATACCATTGAGCTTGTTGCTCATTAATCGCTCCTTTTTTAATTTGATATTGAATACTACGATCAACCCTCCTCATTGACTTCCATTTTTTTTGGTGATACTCTAATTCCAAAAGATACTCTAGAAGTTCAGTACACTTTTGCCTACCCAACTTCTTTTCTAATTCTGCTCTATATCTGTTTAGATATCGGTTTAATTTATCTGTATCTACATCATCGAATAACGCCCTGCCAAACTTTATTGATCTAGGCAAATAAAATGAAAAAAGTGCCGCAGGATTTAATGGAAATAAAGCTGGTACGCCCGATTCTAAATCTATCCAAGCAAAAACATACTTTCCTGGGGTATCGTTTGCTAATAAAAAATTATTTAAAGCTGTAGGTGTTCCTTTGCCAGTTTGCCAAACTAGTCCATCAAGACCTGCTTCAATTAATTTTTTTTGTAATGGCAGCATAATGTTAGAAACTAAGGCAGGCAACTCACCTATTCGCTCGTGGCTACAGGGCTGACGTAACGCAACATGCCTCCCAGAAATAAATTCTGTATCCATTTGATAAGCTTTAAATTCTTGATTCCAAGAGGTGGCGATCGCTTCTGCAACTTTTAATTTATCATTAAACCAAAACTGGACTAACTCACTAAGAATCTTACGGCGATAAAAAGCAGATTTTATCGCATCTTCATTCCAAATATAAGGGTTTGGAGAACCGAAGAAAAAATAATGAATTATGCCTGCAATTTTGTCTGTATAAAATATTTTTCTTGCTATTAAATTTTCCTGAATAGCTACTAAAAATACCTGCCCTGACCTACCAGCCTCTAGCAATTTACCAGGAGAGGAATGCTCTAATTGTGCCATTTACTTTGCTTTTATCTTTGTTTTATCTGGAGAGATAATTTCAAACTCCCTCTTTCAATGTTGGAAGAGGGACTTTAAATGAGAGCTTTTAATTGATGCGAAAAAAAGCTTACTTCTCTGCAATAGGACGCCCTTGAGTATCTATATCAAGTTCTTCGCGTCGAACAGTTTCTTGAGCTTGAACTGTTTCTTGTTCTACAACTTTCTTGACTCTAACTTCTTCCCGTACAACAGCTTCTTTGCGAATATCGGGCGTTTCTTCGTAAATATCCATACGAGCGACTTCACCTTCACGGAAAGTTGCCTCACCTGGACGAGTCGGCGTAGCATTTGTGGGGCTTGTACGCTCAATTACCACTCGTTCTTTTTCTACTGGTACTGCAACACTGGCAGTTTGAGTTTCTACGTGTTTACCAATAGCAACTTCCCCTGTCTTGCGGCGTTGTTTGCTAGCAACTAATCGTTCTTCGTACAGTTTTAAGGTTTGACCATCCTGTTCGTTGATATTGTATAACGAAGGTTCTTGCTCATGTTTGTAAGTGTTGCGGTCATAAGCAGCAGGCTGAGTCTTAGCAGGAGTAGCAACCGCAGGCCGATAAACACCGCGTACTTGCTCTTCATAGTCGTAATCAACCGTTTCTAGGTCATCAAAGTTAGGCAGATTTTCCACTTGCTCTCTAGTTAGACCTTTTGCATATATTCGCTTCTCAGTATAATGAACGTCGGCAAGACCAACAGGTAGCAAGACTTTTTTACCAAAAATCCAAATGCCTGTATCCACTATAAAATAGCGGAATTTCCCTGTTTGTTCATCAACTAAAATGTCCTTAACTGAACCAACTTTTTCATTTGCCCCTGCATAAACATCAAAGTTATTGATGTTTAGGTCATCTATTCCAGAAGAATCGTTACGATAGTCGGCGTAGGATTGTTTTAATTTTACAAGTGCCATTTGATGTTTCTCCAGTATTGTGATTTTGATTTATTACTTACTATTTTAAAAAGAATTTATTAAATATGTATCTAACTATTGGAAGATTAAATATTGAAGTGAGAAAAAATATTTTTAATTTAAAAATTAAAAATATATCCATCTTTTTATTTAGAAAAAGCCAATAGTAATATTCCGTTAATACGTACTCAAATGATTATGGCTGTTTAGCGATCACACCTAGAACTACCAGCCCAATTTGGTGGCTATTGAGGAAGACAAAACTAATTACCTTTTGAGTCTGCTTTCTTAGTGATTGAAAGCAAATGTGAGTAGAAAGTGACAATAAAAATGTAAATTAATTTTTAATAGCAATTCAATTGAACGGCGATATTTAAATTTTCAGCGTTCTAGAGAAAGCAGGATGATTTACCAACTTCCAAAATTACTTCCCTGCCTTCCCCAATTTATCTCACTGTTGTGCAACGCCAAATTTTCTAACGCCGCTTATACAAGCCAAATAGAGGAGCGATAATTGCTCCAAAAACAAAGCCTCCTGCGTGTGCCCAATAAGCAATCCCCCCACTTTCCATACCGATATTAGAGCGAGCCTGTAAGCTGGCGACACCATAAAAAGCTTGCTGGACAAACCAAAACCCAAGAAAGAAAAATGCCGGAATTCTTACAATGGTTAAGAAAAATCCTAAGGGAACTAAGGTAAGAACTTCGGCTCTTGGGAAACGGAGAATGTATGCGCCTAAAATTCCAGCGATCGCACCACTCGCACCCAAGGAAGGAATCGTAGAATTCTGGGAAAAGAACCACTGAGACAGCGCTGCTAAAACGCCGCACGTCAGATAAAAAATTAAATATTTCACATGACCCAAGCGGTCTTCAATGTTGTTACCAAAAATCCACATAAACCACATATTTCCTGCTAGGTGTAAAAAACCACCATGCAAGAATTGAGATGTAATCAAGGTCATCCATTCTGGTATTACCTGACCCTCCAACCCACTAGGACAAGTGGTTGAAAGTTGGCATGGTACTAGCGCCGCCGTGTAGAAAAATCTTTGTAATTGTTGCGGTGTTAGGTTCAGTTGATAAAGAAAAACCAGAATATTAGTAACAATTAACCCGTAGGTAACATACGGGGTAATTGTTGTCGGGTTGTTATCGCGCAGAGGAACCACAGTTTTTTTCTGATAATTGCGACTTGAAAATATTTAGAAGTTGTAGCCAACACCTAGTAAAATTCCTACATCAGTTTCATCAATAAAACTGATATTCACGCCACCCGTTGCTGTAACCTGTGGGGATAGAGGAACATCTACACCGCCAGAAATCAATGCGCCCACAGTGCTATCTCTACCTGTAGAAACTGCAATACCACCACCAATATAAGGCGCTACATTCAGTTGAGTGATTTCTAAATTTTCTTGGGGGAAATCTACAGTGAGCGGCACGAGAAAAACTGTATTATCTCCAACTAAAGCCGCAGGACGAAAAGATAGATTTCGTGTAAGCCCGATTTTGCTAATTACAGCAAATGAACTTTCACCTACTCGTGTATTGCCACTTATACCAATATTACCAGCAACACCAAAATAGCTAGAACCAGAACGGGTGGCTCTACCAGGCTCAAAAGTTTGAGCAACCTTCTCAGATTGAATGGCTGAGGAAGGTTGTGTTGATTCTATAATCAAGTCAGATGCTTTCTGTCATTTGTCGAAAACTTCTTGATGTTTTAATTCTGCAATCAAAGACTGCTGAACACTAGAGTCTAGATATTCATAGACTTCGATCGCTTCCTGTTTTGAGAGTAAGCGAAAAGCTATAGCTTGCATAGCTTTTGGCAAATCTTCAATAGCTTGGGCAATATCTACAGGTTGTACAGGTACTAACAGAGCTTTCGCTCCCTGCAAGTTATCTTGTTGTAGTAATGCTTCGAGTTGCGATCGCACTAATTCTACAAGTTCTTGTCGGGACACACTCTGTCGCCGTGAAGAAGGTCGATTCTCTGCCAAAGATACCTCCTTAATAATTTACCCGAGCAATCTTAAGTTACATTTCTAACTAAAAATCCCAGCACTGTAGAAACAATCGTCAGAACAACTGAAGCTAACAATGCAGGTAAGAAACCAGCAACAATAAAACCAGGAACGAGAAATCCTACCAGCCAAAGCATTAATGCATTAACAACAAAAAGAAACAAGCCTAGCGTGATAATGGTAAGGGGAAACGTTAAAATCACCAAAAAAGGTCTAACAATTGCATTGACTAATCCTAAAATCAATGCGGCAACTGCGGCTGTACTAAAAGCGTTAAACTCAAAGCCTGGTACAAAATAGGCTGTAAGCAATAGCGATAGAGCGCCAACTAGCCAAGTTAGCAAGAAGTTTACTATCAACATTCTTCAAATATTGTCCCTGGTCAAAGTTTTATACCAGTTGTCATTAAAGATTGTAAAAACATAGATAGGGAGAGAAGAAGTAGAAAGCTAAAAATCAAAATATTTTGTAGTTTTTACTTTTTACTTTCCCCATTGCTTTATCAGTCACAATATGTATAGGTATAAAACCCATTACAGACAATAATTAGAGGTCAAAAGGAGTGATCAGATCCTAGCTATGGTCAGTATTGCCAACAAATGTGAACAGAAAGTGACAGCGCCAACTATTGCGGCTATTTGATCGGCAAAAAGATTTGAAAAGTTGACCCCTTATCGACTACACTTTTGACACTAAGATGACCACTATGTGCAGAAACGATTTGTTGGACAATAGATAACCCTAAACCATATCCACCAGTTTTACGCGATCGCTTTTTATCCACCCGATAAAACCGCTCAAAAATATGTGGCAAATCAGCTTCGGGGATACCGATGCCATTGTCTATAACTTCAATTACAGCCCAATATGACTGGGTAAACAGCCTTAACTGAACTTGACCGCCAGCAGGAGTATATTTAAAGGCATTACTGAGCAAATTAACTACTGCTTGATGCAGCAAGTTGGCATCACCTAGCACAATCACACTGTTAGTTGGAAAAGTATAAGTGAGATTCAGATGTTGTACAGCTTCTTGTGTTGCATATTCATCTGCTATCTGCACAAGCTCGCTTTTCAAGTTTACTTCTTGGAAAGATTTAGGGGATAATCGACCTGCGTGACGTGCCAGAAATAGCAGATTATTTACCAGATTATTCATTGACTTGGCAACATCGAAAATCTTGCCAAAACGCTGACGCTGCGCCTCAATATCACTAGATTGAGAAATTAATCCGTATTGGGCATTGCTAGTAATCGCCGACAAAGGCGATCGCAATTCATGGGAAGCATCAGCTGTGAAGCGTTGTAGCTGCTCGTAGCTGTCATGAATTGGTTGCATTGCTATACCCCCCAAACACCAACCAGCTAGACCGATTACCCCTAAAGTTGCTGGTACTGTCAAAAGCAAAACCAGCCGTAACTGAGCCAGATCATTTTGTACCGATACTAGAGGTGCTGCAATTTGCAGATAACCGATTAACGAATTATTTTGATAGACGGGCAGCGTTAACTGACGGAGCCAGATCGCAGGGGGTATTTCTTGTGAGGAGTAAAGCGTAGTCTTGAGAGTCTGATATCCCGGAGTTGCCGTAACTTGTGCCCTTGGAATAATACCGAAAAATTGCACCAATTGCCCTTTGGTATCATACCAACGCGCATATACCAGTTCAGTACCCAATGGTGCTACGTTACTCCCTAAAAGCGGCACATTTTCTAGGTCAAGCTGCTTATTACGCATATCGTACTTCGCATTTACCGCCATGACTCTAGATTTTTTATAGAGTAAGCGATCGAGATTCCCCAGTTCGTTTAATACCGCTTGGTAGTAAAGTACCCCTGCAAAACCGACCAAAATGCTCCCCATCGTTAGGGTAAACCACAGGGCTAAATTGCTGCGACTACGGTAAAACATGAAATTTAGACAACAGACTCACACTACACAGATATAGCTAACGTCTTGGTATAGCGCATTTGTGAAAGTATTTATAACAATTATTGTTTATTTTACTACCTATACTAGAAAAGCTAGGTCTATCACCATATCTTTCGTAGGTGAGATTGTAAATTAAGTGCAAGTGTGAAAAAGTCTTTAAAAGATAGTTGTAGTACCATGTTTATTGAAATTTTTATCTAGTACAGTACGGCTGAAATAGCACAACCATTTAAAATGAATCAAAAGCTTATATAATAGGCTTTTTGAATTTTTACTTTTGCGTAGCGGTACTAGCTGCTAGCTATGAAACTAAGTTTATTACTATATGTCTTTGTCCTACTTGTTAGAAAAACTGCATTATTTAAAGTTAGAATATTTGTTACCTTTTCCATTGCTTTTAATTGCTTTTGGAGTTGGTGGTGAATCATTGACTAACCTCTTGTTGAGCCGTTCTTACCCTACAGTAGAAAAGCTGCAATCTAATATAGAAACAGTCAAAATACGGCTAGCAGCTAATGTGGTAATAACCGCAGCTGAAATTGAAAAAGAGCAGGACTTTACCGAAGTTGAACTTAGTGTAGAAAACTCTGTACTTAAAAAGTTAACATTTAAGGTTCCAGCTATAGAATTAAGCAAAGTCAAAGCTATGATTACCCAAGAATTGGGGCTGTCTAATGAGATAACAACTCTGCAAACTAATACAAAAATGCAAGTGCGGTCTACAGTTCAAGTACTAGGAATTCTGGCTGAAATTCAAAAAAAACCGGGATTTACAAAAGTTGAAGTTAATACTGCTAACTCCATACTGAAAAGTTTAGAATTTGAGTTTCCAGTTACAGAATTAAGCGAAATAAAAGCCATGATGATTCAAGAATTGGGGCTTTCTCGTGAAAATGCCAGAATGTTAGTCAGCTATCGGATAAAAAATTAGCACCTTATTCAACTGTTTGTGCCAAAAGCTGATTCCAAATTGATTACGAATTATTTTAATTATCTGGTGCTTTGAGACTGTAACCCATACCATAAACTGTTTTAACCCAATCTGCCGCGCCAACTAACTGCAAGCGATGACGTAACTTGCGTACTAGTACAGTTAATGCGTTACTTTCTGGTTCAGAACCCCATTGCCACAATGCATCTTCAATCTGTTCGCGGGTTAATATTTGATTACGGTGACGCATTAGGTATTCTAGCAATTGAGCTTCGCGCGGTGATAATTCCACACTTGCCTGATTGCGTTCAATAGTCAAATTACCTAGGTGCAGTTGTAAATCTGCAACCTGGAGAATATCTCCTACCCATTGAGGTGATCGCCTCCCTAAAGCACGTACCCGCGCCAGGAGTTCCACTAAATCAGCAGGTTTGACAAGATAATCATCCGCTCCCGCATCTAAAGCCATGACTTTATCTGGCGTGGTATCCTTAGCAGTGAGCATCAGCACAGGTGTAGTTTTGCCAAGAAGTCGATACTGATGACAAAGACTTAACCCGCTAATTGTGGGCAACATCCAGTCCAAAATCAACAAATCATAATCTTTTTTGGACAATAGCCACTGTGCAGTTTCTCCATCTTCAACGCCATCTACAATGTATCCGGCTTCTAATAGCACACTCTGTAATGGCTCTAATTGTTCTGAGTCGTCTTCTACCAGTAAAATTCGCATACAGTTTTTTAGCAACCGACGCGACTAGAATTGTCAGTTTCCTAGTTTAGAGTAGAAAAATTAAACTTATCTTTCTTCTTCCATCAGGAATATTTTGATGTAGATTGTGGATACCCGGATTGCTCAGACAAAATAAATATTATTGTATTTCTGCCAATATGTAGTTTTTAAACCAGAGATGAAAAGTAATCAAATTCCTCCAGGAAGCTTTGGTATACCTGTATTAGGTGAAACACTGTCCTTTGTTTTCGACCGCGATTTTGTCAAAAAGCGCTATCACCAGTATGGTTCTATCTTCAAAACCCATCTTCTTGGCAGACCAACTGTGGTAATGGCAGGGCCGGAAGCATTAGAGTTCGTTTTGTCAACCCACATGGAGAATTTTTCTTGGCGCGAGGGATGGCCTGATAATTTCAAGACATTACTGGGTGAATCGCTTTTTCTGCAAGATGGAGAGGAACACCGCAGAAACCGCCGCTTGATCATGCCGGCGTTGCATGGCCCAGCATTGGCAAATTATGTCTCCACAATGGAAGATATTACGCGCGGCTATCTCCAAAAGTGGGAGAAAAAACAGGAGTTTACCTGGTTTCAAGAGTTTAAACAGCTAACATTTGATATTGCCAGTCAATTGTTGTTAGGTACGAGTCATGGGGCTGAATGTGTGCGCCTCAGCCAGTTGTTTACAACTTTGACGAATGGGCTGTTTGCTATTAATCCGTTGCCATTACCATTTACTACATTTGGTAAAGCTATAGCAGCTCGTGATCAGATTTTAGAGCATCTAACTCAAGTTGTCAGAGAACGTCAGCAAAACCCAACCAAAGATACCATCAGCTTGTTAATCCAAGCTAAAGATGAAGATGGTAATAGTTTAAGTGAAAAAGAAATCATTGCCCAAGCGGTGCTGTTACTCTTCGCTGGACATGAAACGACTACTTCGATGCTGACTTGGTTGTGTACAGAGTTAGCCCGTCATCCAGAAGTACTCGAAAAAGCAAGAGTTGAACAATTGCAACTTGCTAGTAAAGGTGATTTGGATTTAGAGCAATTGGGTAAAATGCCCTATTTGGAGCAGGTTTTGTGGGAAGTTGAAAGATTGCACCAACCTGTCGGAGGTGGGTTTCGTGGTGTAATCAAAGACTTTGAGTTTAAAGGTTATCACGTTCCTGCTGGTTGGCAGTTGCTTTATTCAATTCTGATAACTCATAGCCTAAAGGAAATCTACCTTAAACCAGAGCGTTTTGATCCAGAGCGTTTCAGTCAAGAGCGCCAAGAACACAAAAAGTATCCTTTTAGTTTAGTTGGTTTCGGTGGTGGGCCACGCATCTGTATTGGTATAGCTTTTGCGAAAATGGAAATGAAGATTGTTGCTGCTCATCTTTTACGCAATTATCATTGGGAGATATTACCCAATCAAAGTTTAGAGGTAGTTACGGTTCCCACTAATCGCCCTAAAGATGGGTTGCGGGTTAGATTTCAACCTCGGTGAAATATTTTATGGCATCCCAAGTAGACATACATTTATCTAACGGAATTTTGCAACGCTTGCAAAAAGTAAAAGATTTTGTAGGTGAAAATGTTAACTCTCTAAGTAACTCAGCACAACAAGTTGGCGAGTCTTTGAAGGCAACAGCAACTACAACTACTGATAAAGCAATTGATACAGTTACGACAAGCTTAGAACAAACTTGGCAAACTACTGACAAATTTAAGAGTACAACATCGGGCGCAGTTAAAGATGCGATCGCATCTTCTGCAAATGATTGGTTGACACAACACCCGATATTTTTTCGGTTAGTTCAAGTACTAGGTTGGGCGACTAATCACCCAATTATTAGTATAGTGATTTTGCTGTTTGCACTTGCCTTGCTTTGGAGCATCATCAAAGCAATTGTCCGCTTAATTGAAACAGCTAGTTGGTCAATACTCCAAGTCCCAATAAAATTACTTCTGGCTTTGATTAAAGTTAGTTTTCTATCCTTAGCTAAAGTTGGCAGTTTTGGTATTCAAAAAATTACAGCTACTAAAACAATTGATAACCTGCCAGCTTTGTTACCTGAAAATTTTCAACCAAGTAAGCAACAACGATTAGCAGAAATTTCTAGTCGCTTAGAAGCCATTCAAAAGGAACAGCATGAGCTTTTACAAGAAGCAGCAGACTTAATTGCTTCCGACACTGTTGATATAAAAATATCAAAAATTAAACAGCTAGAAAGCGTTGAATCACATCTTGGCTGAGTTCGGCTGTGGAACCGGACGCGACAATACCACCTTTTTGCATAGCGTAATAGTAATCAGCCTGACGAACAAAGTGTAAATGCTGCTCTACCAATAAAACCGAAATGCCTGTGGTTTCGACAATGCGACGAACTGCGGCTTCAATTTCGAGGATGATGGAGGGTTGAATACCTTCAGTGGGTTCATCCAATACGAGTAATTGAGGCTCTCCCATTAAAGCACGAGCGATCGCTAATTGTTGCTGCTGTCCCCCACTCAAATCACCACCCATCCGCGAAAGCATAGTTTTTAACACCGGGAATAAGCTAAAAACTTCCTCTGGAATTTCTGCTTTTTTTACTGGTTTGCGTCTTGCCTCTAACCCCAGCAGCAGATTTTCTTTGACTGTCAAACGGGGGATAATTTCTCGTCCTTGAGGGACATAACCAATTCCCAACTTTGCCCTTTGGTCTGGAGATTTTGAGTTGATTAATTCTCCAGCTAAGTTAATAGTACCACTGCGGGGTTTGAGTAAACCCATAATTGTTTTGAGTAAAGTAGATTTCCCTACACCATTGCGTCCAATCAGGCATATCATTTGCCCAGATGGTACGCTTAAATCTACATTGCGGAGAATGTGGCTTTCGCCGTAGTAAACGTTGAGGTTAGAGATTTTTAGCATAATAAAATTCAGTTTGTATTCAAACGGAAGCTTACAAAGCAGAATCAAAAACTTGTTGTGCTGTCAAGTTTAGTTGGGGGAATAAAGGCGATGCAATAAAATTATTTCCTCTAAACAGAGTCATTTAATAATCTCCATCAACTAATTCACAAATTGTAATGGTTTTTTGTTTAGGATTACCAGTAAATCTTTTGCCACCGATCGCAGCATAGTCTACAATCCAATACTCAGGAATCCCCATTTCCTCGTAATCCCTGAACTTGTCATAGTAGTCGTCTCCTCAGTTGGTGCTAACCCTTACGGGTTCGTCAGTTGCTTCAACGCGGGGAACCCGCGCAACGCACTGACTCACAACTTCAACAGCTAGTGGGATAGATGCAGCTTGAATAACAGTCGATTGCTTGTTCCACAGAGGTTCATTCACGAGATTGTCATGATTTAATAGCAAAATGTCAGGAGACTAGGTTGAGTTATTGCTCTGAATTTTGACAAAGGCAGTTTTGGAGATGCGAAACGGAAGTCCAATTTGCAAAAACTGGAGAGTTATCTGTGCCGCCAAAAATCCAACAACATTTTCGTGTTCACCAGTTGGGGGTGGCATTTCTACAATGACTCCTTTATATAGTTCATATCGCGCCCCGTTTGAGGGGTACCACTGGATAAATTCTTTAAAGGTTACTAACTTGGGTAGGGTTTGAGTCATAGTTACCACCTCCACATATATTTGACTTTACCATCGCTGCCCCTGGATTGTGCCGCAAGATAAGAGATATACCAGTGAGCTTTATTAGAATATTGAAGCCACTTCTCCCAAGTCTGTAGCGACTACTCTCAAGTCTGTAGCGACTACTCCCAAGTCTGTAGCGACTACTCTCAAGTCTGTAGCGACTACTCCCAAGTCTGTAGCGACTACTTTCAAGTCTGTAGCGACTACTCTCAAGTCTGTAGCGACTACTTTCAAGTCTGTAGCGGCTTCTCTCAAGTCTGTAGCGACTACTCTCAAGTCTGTAGCGACTACTGTCGTGTTTTCTACCTTTTGCCTCTTGCCTTCGTCTAATTATATACCGAAATATTACTGATATCAGCTAAAAATTTTACGATCAGAAATTGCGATTTATGCTGAACCGGAATCGGGTTTAATTGAGGCAAGCTAGCTCTAGAAGTATCTTAAAAGAGAAAATTTATGTCTCGTCAAAAACGTACATCCCGTGTTTTAGAAAAAGCTGAATTAAGAGCATCTGGGATGAAATCGATTGTTCCAAGCATTAAATTCGAACAAGATTATACTTTAGAAAAACTGATTGAGTCAATCGAACAGTTACGTAACAAACTTGATGTTCATAATAGCGCTCTGGCTATAGTTGACTCTTCTTTAACAGAAGTTGAAGGGATGGAAAAAAACTTGAGTCAGCTTTCTGAGAAAATGTTAATGGTGGTTGCTATCAAGTACGGCAAAGACAGCGCTGAATATGAAATGGCGGGTGGTGTTCGCAATAGCGATCGCCTCCGCAAAATGAGATCGAGCCGCTTAAAAAACATTGCAGAACAAGCATCAGATAAAAATGCTAAAACTGCATAGAAAACTACGCTTTGTTTCCCCTCTCTGATGCTTTGGCGAGGGGATTAAGGAATGGGATATTAGGGATTTGTCCAAGATAGCTAATATTATTCTTTTGTAACTTTGGAGGAATAAAAATAATTGTAGGTTAGCAAACTATAATTTTTACACTTTTGTACAAGATGGGATTATTCAACAGTTAGGCGAGGATAAACAACCTTATAATATTCAGTGGTAGTCTGTGTAGGGTAAGAAGGCAAAGCAAATGACCCAAACGACGAAAACCCAAAAACTACTGACCTTTGAGGAGTATCTTACCTATGACGATGGTACAGACACGCGCTATGAGTTGGTGGATGGAGAACTAGTCGAGATGCCACCAGAAAGTCAGGAAAATAGCAATCTGGCAAGATTTCTATTCGTTGAACTACTAAAACATTTCGCATTTTATTTAGTTGCTCACAAGGATACAGAAATTGAGGTGGCGGGGCGACGGGCGAGATGTCGTTTACCTGACTTAATGGTTCATACAGAAGAATCTTATGCTGCCCTTATCGGTGCTACTCGTGCCACTCTCACCCGTGATATGCCGCCGCCTGCATTAGTGATTGAAATTGTTTCTCCGGGTACGGCAAACCATGTTCGTGATTATCGCTACAAGCGGACGGAGTATGCTGCTAGGGAAATATTAGAGTATTGGATTGTTGACCCACAGATGCAACAAATTACAATTTGCCAGTGGGTGGAGGGACAGTATGAGGATAAGGTATTTACAGGTGCGGCTTGCATGGAATCAGTGGTAATTGCTGATTGGGCACTAACAGTAGAGCAGGTGTTTAACAGTGCAAAGCGACCAGAATTACCAGGCGAATAGAATCTTATTGAAAAATAAAAACTGGGATGCACTCCGCATCAAATTGCAGAAACAAACTTGTAGGCAGGCAGCTATCGCATCTTTGATATTCTTTAGTGCTTCTTCCTTAGTCTGACCTTGACTGACACAACCCGGAATGCTGGGGCATTCTACTATCCATGCACCATCTTCATCACGATCAACCGTTACATTAAACCTCATATTTCCTTATACACTAAGCTTGTGACTATAGTATATCTAAGCCTTGTAGAGCTAAAAATTTAGTCTTCTTGTTTTCCTAAATATACTTCAATAACACGAGAGTCATTTTGTACTTCCTCAAAATTTCCTTCGCACAGTACCGAACCTTCATGTAACACCGTTACTTTCTTGGCAATTTGACGCACAAATTCCATATCATGTTCAATTACTAAAATGGAATGACTTTGCGCTAGTGCTAAAAGCAGTTCGCCAATATTGTAAGTTTCTTCATCTGTTAAACCAGCAACAGGTTCATCAACAAGTAATAAGTCAGGGGACTGTGCTACTAACATCCCAATTTCTAAACGCTGCTTTTCGCCGTGGGAAAGTAAACCTGCTCTGATGTCAGCTTTAGCAGTTAAACCGATAGTTTCTAATAATCCTTTAATATTATTATTTTCAACAGTATTAGAACGTCCAAACAAAGTAGAAAAGACATTTTTATTGCGGTTGCTAGTAATTTCTAGATTTTCATGGGGCGTTAAATTCAGGTAAATTCGCGGTGTTTGAAACTTGCGCCCAATTCCTAACCGCGCAATTTTATATTCAGGTAAAGAACGCAGATTTCTTCCTTTGAACATAACTCGCCCAACAGTTGGTTGCACTTTCCCCGTAATTACATCCAGAAATGTTGTCTTTCCTGCACCATTGGGGCCAATTACTACTCGTAATTCACCCACATCCATACTAAAGTTAAGCTGATTTAGCGCCCTAAATCCGTCAAAACTAACAGTTACGTTTTCAGTTTCCAATATTTTCGCGTTCATGTTGCACTTCGGCGTCTTCTTCCAAGGTGGGATATGTAGCAATTTGTTGACGGTGGTGGAAAAGAGATATATTCTGGCTACGCAACCATCCCACTATGCCGTCAGGAAGCACTGTAACGACTATCAAAAATAGTGCGCCTTGGAAAAATAGCCAGATTTCAGCAAATTGTTCACTTAAAAAAGTGCGGGCATAATTTACTAACAAAGTTCCGACAATTGCGCCAATTAAAGTAGCGCGTCCTCCTACTGCTACCCAAATCACCATTTCAATTGAAAAAGCAATATCCATTGCTCTGGGTGAGACAGAACCACTCTGAATGGTGTAAAATGCTCCTGCTATACCTGCGATCGCACCTGAAACTGCAAACACCAGCACCTTATAATCTGTAGGGTCGTAGCCAGAAAATCTTACCCGACTTTCATCATCACGAATAGCTATCAACAATCTGCCAAAGCGTCCAGTTGTCAACCAGCGACAAACGCCGTAGGTGGCTGCGAGAAATACTACCGTCAGCGTGTAGAAAACAAACTGCGTTTTCGCATCACTGACCGTTGCCCCAAACAAAGTTGTAAAATCTATCAGTCCATTTGTACCGTTGAAAAATTGTTGTTGACCGTTAAAGAAATTGAAAAATACAATAGTTCCGGCTTGAGTCAATATAGAAAAATAAACTCCCTTGAGGCGATTTCGGAAAACTAAATATCCCAATAATCCCGCCAATAACCCTGGAATGAGTACTACAAAAGCTATTGTCAAAGGAAAAGAATAAAAAGGTTGCCAAAAGGCGGGAAGTTCCGTAACTCCATAAAGTCCCATGAAATCAGGTAACTCACCAGTAGGAACTTGGAGTTTCAGGTACATTGCGATCGCATATCCACCCAAACCAAAGAAAATACCATGTCCCAAACTTAGTAAACCACTATAACCCCAAATCAAATCGATACCCAAAGCCACAATCGCCAGCGACAAAAATCGCCCCAACAAATTTAGACGAAACTCCGTCAGCAACAGTGGCATAATGATAATGAGGAAAAGTGCGATCGTAACCACCACCCCCACCTCAATTAAAATTAACCCTCCTCCCTTCTTCCTCATTCTTTCTTCGCGTCCTTTGCGTCTTCGCGGTTCGTTTTAAACATCAACAGTACGTCCCTTCTGCGGAAAAATCCCCCCAGGCTTCCACTGTAAAAACACAATAATCAGCGCAAATACCATCACCTTAGCCATACTCGTCGTCGCAAAAAAAGTAAACAAATCAGCCAAAGGCTTAACAGGACTTAACAGCAAAGCCAAAGTCCCAGAACCAATTAAAAAATTAGCCGTACCAATACCCAACGCCGCCACAATCGTCCCGGCTAAATTCCCCACACCCCCAACCACAACCACCATAAAAGTATCAATAATATAGTTTTGTCCCGTATTTGGCCCTACAGAACCGAGTAAACTAATCGCACATCCAGCCACACCAGCTAAACCAGAACCCAGTGCAAAAGTAATTGCATCAACCTTTTGAGTTGGAATTCCCAAACAAGCGCTCATACTCCGATTTTGCATCACAGCCCGAATTCTTAAACCCCAGCTAGAACGTTGTAAAAATAAATAAATTCCCGCCACACAGATTATCGTTAAAGCAATAATAAATAACCTGGCAAAGGGTAATTGTACACCACCCAAAGATATACCTGTTTGCAACCAAGTCGGTGCGGTTACATCCACATTTTGAGCGCCAAACCAAGGTTGAGTAACTGCTAGCTGATAAGTTTGACTCAATAAATTGCCCGTTGTAATTGTCACCCCCAGCGATAATAAAAATATCACCGCCACAATCCAGTTACGAACTCTTCCTAAATCAGTGCGAGAATTTAAAATCCATAAACCTCCAAAAAACAACAGAGAAAATAGAGCTATGCCAATTATCAATACCCAATTCACACTGCGAACAAACTGTTGAAAAATTAGACTTACTCCCCAAGTTGCCAATAGAGTTTCTAATGGGCGTCCATAGAGATAACGAATTACACCTCGTTCTAAAATTAATCCCACAGCAGCCGTGAAAATAAAAGCAATAATCAAAGCCAAAAATATATAGACTTCAAACCATACTCCGCCCAATTGCTTACATACATTTTGCACAACAAATGTTGTATAAGCGCCGAACATCATCAACTCACCATGCGCCATATTAATAACGCCCATCAATCCAAATATAATGGCTAGTCCCAATGCGGCAATTAATAATACAGCGCCAATACTAATACCATTAAATACAGCTTCTAAAAATCCTGCTAACACTTATTTCTCCTACATAGCATCTATTTGTCATTAGTCACGTATCATCTGTTATTCACTAATGACTAATGACTAATGACCAATGACTAAGAAATTAAACTTTCTTGTATTTACCACCCTTAGCCGGGTCATTCCAATCACAAGCAAATCCCTTAGTCTCTTTTACAAATTGATTCCAAGGAACTGGCTCAACGGCTGTCGGAGTAGCATAGACAATATCAAACAATCCATCTTGTCGAACTTGACCAATCCGCACAATTTTAGATATGTGATGATTGGCATCCATTGTTACTTTACCTTCAGGTGCATCTATAGTTTGACCATAAGCCGCAGCCCGCACTTTTTCTAAATCAGTAGTTCCAGCTTTTTGTACTGCTTGCTTCCACAAATATACGGCGATGTATGCTGCTTCCATTGGGTCATTTGTCACCCTATTTTGACCGTACTCTTTCTTGAAAGCTGCAACAAACTTTTTATTAGCAGGTGTGTCTACTGTTTGAAAATAGTTCCAAGCTGCATAGTGACCTTGGAGATACTCTACACCAATTGCTTTTACTTCTTCTTCAGCAATACTTACAGACATGGAGGGATATTTCTCTGGTGTTAATCCAGCCCCTTTCAATTGTTTGAAGAAAGCAACATTACTATCACCATTTAGGGTGTTATAAATTACGCCACCATTTGGCAAATTTTGCTTAATTTTAGTGATAATTGGTGTAACTTCTGTATTGCCAAGAGGTAAATAATCTTCACCAACTGTTTTACCGCCTAAAGCTTCTAATTGAGCTTTAATAATTGTGTTAGCAGTCCGGGGAAAAACATAGTCAGAGCCAACTAAGAAGAATTCTTTTCCTTTATTTTTTAACAGCCAATCAACAGATGGTTCGATTTGCTGATTTGGCGCAGCGCCAGTGTAGAAAATATTTTTAGAACATTCTTGACCTTCATATTGCACAGGGTACCAGAGCATATGATTTTTGCTCTCGAATACTGGCTTAACATTCTTACGGCTAGCAGAAGTCCAACAACCAAAAACTACACTAACTTTATCTTGATCAATTAGCTTGGTTGCTTTTTCTCTAAAAGTATCCCAATTAGAAGCACCATCTTCGGTAATTGCTTCAATTTGTTTACCTAAGACACCACCAGCAGCGTTAATTTCTTTAATTGCTAATTTTTCAGCATCAACAACGCTTTTTTCACTAATAGACATCGTACCACTCAAAGAGTGCAAAATTCCTACTTTGATGGTGTCACCAGCAGTAGCCGCAGCAGGAGAAACAGTAGGAGGCGCGGCTGGACTCTCTGTAGCAGTTGGGGAATTATTCGCGCAAGCCTTCAGAAAAAAGCTGCTTCCAAAAGTTAAAGAACCGTAGATTAAAAACTTGCGTCTGTTAAATTGTCTTCTCATCTTTTTATGATTTTTCCTCTTGATCAATCAACCAACTTAATAGAAAGCTGACAATATTAAACTTTAAAGTGTGATGATAGTGCGATAGTTTACTAGGAAAAAGTTACTTCTTATACAAAATGTATGATTTTTGTAATAAAAAAATAACTTTATATTATTAATCTTTGTTAAGCCTAGTACTGCGAAATTATTGTCAGCGATGAAGAGATAGCTGGATAATAATCTCATCTCCCTTGCCAGATGCAAAATTAGCAAACCGCTTTGCCAAAGGTGGTATAATCACCAAAGGATTGCTAAACCCAGAGAATAGATGAACGCTCTCAAATTCTGGAATAGTACCAATTAAGGGTAGGCGATCGCTACTAAATTCCACTAAGCAATCATGCCAAGTTCCTGGTAAATTCTCCAAAGCTGGTAAAACCTCACCGACACTTTTTCGCAACCATTTTTCACTCGCCTCTGAGTTTACCTTGGCATAAGGATCTGTGAGAACACGGCTAATTTGACCAATGCGAAGGCTACCATCTTGAAACTGAATGGCACCCGCATCTAAAATTGGCGGTACTGGCTCATTACCTGGCTGATTCCACAATTCATCAACTTGAGTAGATTCAGCTTCTAGTTGAAATCGTTGCAGATTAGCTGGCATAACTAAGGTGCGTAACTGCACATCCACAGGTGGGGTTTGAATAATTTCTGCGTGAGTAAAATACAGCTTCACGGGAATACCAGCAGATTTTAGTAGTTCGCGGCTGAGTCCACCTGCACAAATAGCAACGTTCGCACTGTGGAAAGTTCCAGTAGTTGTTTTTACACCATCTTGCAATACTTGCAATACTTGAGTAATCTGCATTTCACCCCCAGCACCCTCAAAAGCTTGGATGTAAGCTTGTGCTGTTTTTTCTGGGTGGATATGACCGTGTTTAACAGTTAAAGCACCAGATATAGCCTCTCGATTTAGCAGTGGTTCCAACTCACAAGCTTCTTGAACACTCAATAAACGAGGTGGAATGGCAAAATGATTATATGATTCAGCCGTTGCTTCTGGGTCATTAGCGGCTGAAATAGTAAGTAATAAATCTAATTCCCGAAACTGGATATTAGCGTCTAACTCTTGAGATAGGATATGGTAACGTGCGCTCGCTTCTTCGCATAATAGACGAGTGAGTGGTGTAGTCCCCGACCAATAAGCAAGTCCACCATAACTATAACGAGTTGCATTCTGTGGTGTTTCATATTGCTCCAACAAAAGAATAGCAAAACCTGTTTTTACTAACTCGTATGCTAGTGCAGCACCCGCAATTCCACCACCAACCACAATCCAGTCGTAGGTTTTCATATTAAATGTCTTTCTTAATTACGAATTACCATAAGTTGGTTGTAAACGACTTAAAAGATATTCTCCCGCCAGGATAGGCGGATAGATAGGCGATTGTTCTTTCTGGCAACTTTCCAGACAAGCTATTTCTGTATCATCATTAGGATGACAGAAAAAAGCCATAGAATAACGCGACTGCTTCACCTTGTTATCACTGGGAATCATTACTCGATGCTTGGTTGAGCAAAACATATCATTTGTCCACCGTTGCATTAAATCGCCAGTATTAACTACCACAGTATTAGGAATCGCAGGTGCAGCAATCCACTCTCCAGATGCTGTTTGTACTTCCAACCCGCCAACGTCATCTTGGAAAAGTAAGGTAATACTGCCATAATCGGAATGCTCACCAGCACGCACCTGTCCAGATTTGGGTGGTGTCTGCAATGGGGGATAGTGGAGTAAGCGCAAGGTATGATTTTGTTGATTGTGTCTTGTGATAAAAAAATCCTCTGGCAATTCCAACGCCAAAGCATAAGCTTGTAACACTGTGTTAGCAAGTTCTGTGCAAATATCATAAAAGGCAAGAATAGAAACATCTATTCCTATAGCCGCTTGTTTGTTTACATTAAACGCCTCTTTCAAGTCGCGTGGTTTGTTGGGGTCAAGACGTTCTCTTTCAAGACTGACGTATCCTGTATTATTAAACTCATCACTCCAAGCTTGCTTTTGCTTAACTTCTAAGGGTAAATTGAAAAAAGATTTACTGTAACTGAATACTTGCTTTATTAAGTCTTTTGATATTCCTGAATTCTGCAAGTACATGAAGCCAATTTCATGGCAAGCTTGATAAATTTGTTTGATAATATTTTGCCGAGTTATTGTGTCGCCATTGGTAAACGCAGTTAAATCTATTATTGGAATTGTAAGCATTTATATATAATTAGAAAGTTTGTGTTTTTGTTTTGTTAATAGTAGTATACTTAATACTTAAGGTACGAAACTTTATAATGACTCTTGCTCCTTGGCGAAGCGTGATCGCTCATGCACTCCATCGCAACCGCAGCCTTGTTTATGCCCGTTATCTCCAACTAGCAACGGTGCAGCCAAATGGTCGTCCCGCTAATCGTACCCTAGTCTTTCGCGGTTTTTTAGAAGATACAAATCAGCTAAAATTTATTACTGATACTCGTAGCGCTAAAGCCGACCAAATACAGCAACAACCTTGGGCAGAAGTTTGCTGGTACTTCCCCAATACACGCGAACAATTCCGAATCACTGGCTGTTTGACCCTGGTAGGTAATGATGATTCTCATCAGGATTTACAGCCAGCCCGCATTTCCATTTGGCAAGAACTGAGTGATGCTGCACGTTTACAGTTTGCTTGGCCCTATCCTGGTAAACCCAGAATCCAAGAAGTAGGAGCATTTGAGCCACCAGCGCCCGATTCTGTTGAGCCAGTACCTAATTTTTGTCTACTGCTACTTGATCCGATGCAAGTAGACCATTTAGAATTACGCGGCGAACCACAAAATCGATGGCTTTACTGCCGTAATGACCAGCAAGAGTGGTCTAGCGAAGCAATTAATCCGTGATTTGGTCAAGAGTCAAAAGATTGACCCTTAACCCTTGACGTTTAACTAAATGCCAGCACCATCTAGAAATTGCTGGATAGTCTTATCTTTGAGGTTGCACCAGCGAGTATCGTGGGTTGGCTCATCCTCTTTGGTAGCTAAACAACCCACTAAAACAGGAGTTTTTTCTGAAGAATTGGTGCGCTGAAGAGTTTGTATTTGTTCTTCTAACGCCTCAATTCTGTCAACTAAAGCACGAATTACTTGGGCTTCTGAATCTGGTAAGTTATTGTGTTCAAGAGGTGCAACCCGAACTCCAGAACGATACATAATCCGCCCAGGCACGCCTACCACAGTGCAGTCTGAAGGCACATCCCTTAGAACAACAGACCCAGCGCCAATACGGACATTATTACCAATTTGGATATTGCCCAGTACCTTAGCTCCAGCCCCAACTACGACATTTTCACCCACAGTAGGATGGCGCTTACCACATTCTTTACCAGTACCTCCAAGGGTGACACCTTGATAAATTAGGGCATAGTCTCCCACGATCGCAGTTTCACCAATTACTACACCCATGCCGTGGTCAATAAACACACTTTTTCCAATTACTGCACCAGGGTGGATTTCAATTCCAGTCAAAAACCGAGCCACGTGAGAAATCAGGCGGGGAATAAAGGGAAGACCAACAGTGTACAACCAGTGAGCCAGCCTATGGAATAGCAGGGCTTGCAAACCAGGGTAACAAAATAAAACTTCCAACCAGTTACGAGCAGCTGGGTCACGTTCAAATATGATACGAAAGTCAGCACGCAGTATAGATAGCACGAGATAGCACCCTCGGAAAGCACAACAAGCTACTCTCCCATATTATCCTCTCAGGCGTGATACCTAAAAATTGGGAATTGGGAATGGGGCATTGGGCATTGGTTATTATTGTTCTCCCTCATCTCCCTCACTCCCTACTTGCTACTTCACTACTGCTCAACCTTCAAAGTATAATCTTGCTTAACCCCAGGATTAAATGTACCTACCCAAATCCGATAGGTACCACTTTTCCAGTTGCGATCGCTAACGCTAGCATCTTTACTTTTACCAGTGTCATCACCGCAACGAATCGTAGTTTGATCTGGGCCTTGAATTAGTAAAGTGGTGTCGGTGTTGTTGCTATCGACTTGGATTGTTAACTGGGAAAATTCATTTTCCAAAACCATAATATGATCTGGATTAGGATCGGCAAAGCCAATACAGGCTTTTTGATCGCGATCGCGGTTACTTATGGCAGACAATGAATAAGAACCACCTGTAAACCCCTGCACTGTTCCTTGTGCTGGATTAAAGTTTGTTGATAATTTGAAAGTGCCAAAATTCACTGTCTCTGCTATTACAGGCGTAGCTGTGATGGCGGTAATTAAAGCCAACAGCCAGCCGCCGCGAAACTGAAGTCGGGGGCGACAGTATTTCATAGTAGCCCTCCAACAGGCTGTTTAATTAGTAGTGATATATACATATTCTAATGAAAAAACTCCAGTAAAATTTCAGTTGGTTGTGCCACATTAAAATGTGACACAACTAAAGGTTTTTAAAGCAAGCAGCTAGTTGCTAGATTGTTTATTGATCTAAACAGCAATTAGAATTCCCTAACTTATTATTTTTATTTGAATGTAATTACCTCTGTTAGATGCAGGTTCTTCTCTCTTAAAGAAAACCCATAAAAAAGTGCAGAAAGTAAAAAAAATTTTTAACCTTCTGCACTTGATCTTCTGTGAAAATATCACGAATTATTGAGTTGGAAGAAAACACCACCTTTGAGCGATCGCGTGTCAGTTCCATAACTACTGACTGTCAGCGATCGCAGATTATCAAAAAACGGTTTCCCTAAAACTTCCACTAGTTTGAGAATCGGTACTTGACGCTCTAACAAATTTTGGCTCTTTGCCCAGTCAAGATATATATAGCCTTGATTTGGTAAGGGAATCGCAGCAATACTATCTTGGAAATTGGGATTGTCAATTAAGGAATCATCCTTGCCTGTGATAATTTCATCCATCGTTTCTAAGTCAGAGGTGAAAATTTCGTAATTTCCTAAAGTTGTATGCAATCCTCGGACTTTTGTTTCAATGCTGAAAGATGCTCCCTCTTTAATATCACTTTTTTTAGTAGCCGTAGTTAACTCTGTCCAAGCAGAGATTTTTTGCTTGGACAGAGTTAGCGGATTAATGCTGAGTCCATTTGATGAGGCGATCGCATCTAATCGAGCAACGCCTTGTTCTACACTCTCGGATTTTTCTACTACAAAAATCCAATGAGGGGTTGTTTGCTCTTTCTCAGGTAACAATGCTACGGCATATTCTCCCTGTACCCAGCTAAAAATATCCTCTGGTAAGTTTATACCCCAGCGTTTTTGAACATCCGCCAAAGGTTTAGCTAACCGAGAAACTACATCTTTCTCAGAACCATATATAGTTGCTGTTGCTTGTTTCCAGAGTTTGGCTAAATCACTGTTACCCAAATTACTCAAATTTGAGCCAGAAATTGCCAAACCTGCGGACGCTGGAACATACTGCAATGCTCCTACAGGTTTAGATAGTGGTGAAGATGGGGAAACAATTTCTGATGAAGTTAGAAAGCTGGTTTCTGCTAGCAATCCTTTGGGGTTCAACGCCAGAGAAATAATCTCGCTGTCGTAGGTTTGTTCTGGCAATTCTAAACCTTGCCATTTTGCCACAACGGGAAGATTTAAGAAAGCTACAGCTAAACCATCTTTGGGTGATTCTTTAATAGCTTTTTGGTATTCGGGGGAGCTAGTCAAATTCAGATCGGGAGCTTGAACATTATTGATTGCATCTCGCAACACTTTCGGATCATTGGCAAACAACACAAAGCCTTCACCAACAACAGCACCTGCAAGCAAGTCCCGCTCTGGTTGAGAATTGTCATAAATTAGCTTTACGCCTTTGTATTGTTCAACAGTTAAGTTTGCCCCACCTAACGCCCGTTTGGAAAACAACAACTCGACAAACTCGCGGCTTTTCTGTGGTTGCTTGGTTGCTACTGCCAACAAATACCCTGGCTGCTGTCCGTTTTCTCGATCGCGATCAATATCTAAGGTGGTGATAGCTAAGGTAATTTCGTCCCCTAACCAGGGTTGAACGTCTTCTTTGTAATCTATGCCACTCTTAGCAAATAAACTGGTTTTGAGTTGAGATAGTTCTCCTTCACGCTCCAACGCCTGCAAACGGTCAGGATTCGTCAGCAATGAAACCATTGCCGGGGAAAGTCTCGACACGAATATGGCTGCATTAGGCTGTCCGGTAGAAGCAGTGATGTTAGCCGGACTTTTAGCAAAAAACCAGTAAAAGCTAGCGATCGCAATTACTAGCAGTGCGATCGCACCAGCTACGATGAAACCAATAAATGAGCCTTGCCTATTCACATTAAACCTTTAAAAAAGACGGTTTACAGCCATTTAAGCAGAAAGCCTACCAGGATTTATCGACCTTCTTGAGAATGGATACTCATGCAAAGGTAGAGATTTTCTGTCACCATCAATAGTATTAGGACTGTTTATCGGGAATTCTTTTAGTCAACCCATGAACCACATAAGTGTACAAGAACTGGCACAACGTCTTTCTTCTGATGATGCAAGTATTCAGCTAGTAGATGTACGCGAACCACAAGAATTGGAGATTGCTAGCATTGAGGGCTTTGTCAATTTACCCTTAAGCCAATTTGCCGAATGGGGAGATCAAGTTCCTAACCTCTTCAATCCCCAAGCTGAAACCCTTGTACTATGCCATCACGGGATCCGCTCTGCTCAGATGTGCCAGTGGTTAATTGCTCAAGGTTTTATAAATGTGCAAAATATTTCAGGTGGTATTGATGCTTATTCCGTCTTAGTAGACCATTCAATTCCCCAGTATTAGCTTGTGTTTAAGTACATTACTCAGATGGAACTTACTCTTCCATCTGGCTTTTGCTATGCTAAAAATAGCAGAACATAAAAACTTAGCGGCTTGCCCAGAAAGCTTACAGCTTTCTCCACTGGTTACATAATTACGAGACTTTTCGACCTCAATCTTAGCTGCGATCGCCGCAAAAATACGTATACAGTAATACTTTTACAAGTGTAGAATTATGCAAAAATAAGCCAGAAATAGGATGTTGTAAATTCAAGCTCTCAGCTTTTGCTGCAAAGATCCGTTAAAAGAATGGTGTACGTGAACCTTAAGATTAATTATCACAATATAAGTGTATAATTTGTTATCTTAATAAATTATTAATATTCTTAGTTTTCAATTAAATCCAAAAATTTTTCCAGACTTTGATTAAAATTTGCCGCCAAGCATTACATACCCTATGGAAGTCCAGTTAACAAATCGACAACAGCATATACTTTGGGCAACGGTACGTCACTACATTGCTACGGCAGAGCCTGTTGGTTCAAAAGCTTTGGTCGAGGAGTACGACCTGGGTGTAAGTTCAGCCACAATTCGCAATGTGATGGGCGTTTTAGAAAAATCCGGGTTACTCTACCAACCACACGCCTCTGCTGGACGTGTCCCTTCAGATTCAGGTTATCGCATTTATGTTGACCAGCTAATTACACCTTATCTGCGTTCGCGCAGCGTATCGCAGACAGACGCTCTTGCTAGCTTGCTTCCACAAAGTAGTACAGAGACTTTAGGACGAGAAGTAGAAATGGCATTGCAAAAGCGCCTCCAGTGGGAAGATTGGAGTTTAGAAACCCTACTGCAAGGAGCCGCACAAATTTTAGCAACCTTGAGTGGTTGCATTAGCTTGATTACTATGCCGCAAACTACCACAGCACTATTGCGACATCTGCAATTGGTGCAAATTGAAGCGGGGCGGATCATGTTAATTGTAGTCACCGATAGTTATGAGACACATTCCAAGTTGATGGACTTGTCGCCCATAGCAGAGGAGACACAACGAGATTCAGAGGTAATTGATCGCGAATTGCAGATTGTTTCTAACTTTTTGAATACCCACTTGCGGGGGCGAAGTCTGTTGGAATTAGCCAATCTCAACTGGAGCGAACTAGATCAGGAGTTCCAACGCTACGGGGAATTTTTGAAACATTCAGTTGCTGAATTAACTCGTCGCAATCATGCACCGACTGCAACCCAAATTATGGTTCGGGGTGTGTCAGAAGTTTTGCGCCAGCCAGAATTTTCGCAGTTACAGCAGGTACAAACGATTATCCACCTGCTGGAAGAAGAACAAGACCAACTATGGCGATTAATATTTGAGGAACCAGAGCTTGAGGATGTGGGCAAGTCAAAGGTAACAGTTCGTATTGGCGCAGAAAATCTTCTAGAACCAATACGCACCTGCACGTTGATTTCTTCCACCTATCGCAGAGGTTCAATACCAGTAGGAAGTGTGGGAGTTTTGGGACCAACACGTTTAGATTATGAAAATGCGATCGCAATAGTAGCATCTGCTGCTGATTACCTTTCAGAAGCTTTCAGTTATTTCAATCCCTAATAGAGACAACGTGCTACGGGTTTAGACAAAAGAACAATACCATAGCAGGTAGATAAGGCTAATTTATAGTGGCAAAATCAATAATTAATACCTTTTAACTCTTTCATGGTTAGAAAAATTGCCTTTGGCGTGCTGTGGCTGGGATTCACTACCTATGCTTTTTTCCTCGCTCCTCCTGAGCAACCTGGTACATTCGAGTTAATTAAAAACCTTTCTACTGGCCAATGGCAAGGCATTAACCCATTAGTCGTAGCACTATTCAACCTCATGGGCATCTGGCCTCTCATCTACAGTGCAGTAGTATTTATTGATGGTAGAGGACAAAAAATACCTGCTTGGCTATTTGCTACTGCCTCTTTTGGAGTCGGGGCATTTGCCTTGTTACCATATTTAGCCCTTAGAGAACCAAATAATAAGTTTGTCGGTAAAAAGAATGCCTTGCTCAAGCTGCTAGATTCTCGTGTGACCGGGGTTATCTTGACGGTAGGCACGATTATTCTAGTTGCCTATGGTTTAACAGGAGGAGATTGGGGTAATTTTGTGCAACAGTGGCAAACTAACCGCTTCATCAATGTAATGAGTTTAGATTTCTGTCTACTTTGCCTATTATTTCCAGCTTTGCTAGGGGATGATATGGCGCGTCGTGGTTGGAAAAATCCACAGATGTTCTGGTTAATAGCGTTGATACCGCTATTCGGGCCATTGATTTATTTGTGTGTGCGTCCACCTCTAACAGAAGTGAGTGTAGAGGAAGTACCCAATCAGCAGCCAGCTGTAAATTAAAGTAATTTGTAATTCGTAATTTAAAGACAGTTTCAGTTGGGGTCTAAATCCCCAACTGAAACAAAAATCACGTATAGATTTACCACTATTTTTAAGCAAGCTAAAGACAGCGTTCTATAGAAAGGGGGATTTAGATGCAAAAAATACGAATTATAAATTAGTAATTATCTTAAATGCATACCATCTAAAAATGATGAATAGAAAAGTTGCATTGTGGTTACTATGGCTTGGATTTATAGCCTATATTTTACTGTTAGCACCGCCCCTGCATTTACAAGAAACTTTAATGCTACTGAAAAATATATTTACTCTTCAGTGGCTTGCAATAAATCCAATTATCCTTTCCTTATTTTCTCTAGTGGGCATCTGGCTACTAATTTACAGTGGTTTGTTGTTCATTGATGGCAGAATGCAACGCATTTCTTTTTGGCCTTTTGCCCTGGCATCATTAGCATCAGGAGTGCTTGGTCTTATACCATATTTGGCTTTTCGTGAACCAAATCAAGAATTTTCTGGACACAAGGATGCTTTTTTAAGGCTGCTGGATTCTCGTTTTTTTGGGATTGTTTTGAGTTTAAGTACTGTTGCTTTGATCGCCTATGCGTTTGTTTTAGGTGATTGGGGAGATTTTGGGCAGCAGTTCCAAAGCGATCGCTTTATTAATGGCATGAGCTTGGCATTTTGCCTTTTTTGTCTTTTATTCCCTACAATCCTTGGCGATGATATCGCTCGTCGCCACTGGAATAATCCCCAGGTGCTTTGGGCTGTAGCGTTTGTCCCGCTACTCGGTCCACTTGTTTATCTTTGCTTGCGCCCGCCCCTGCCATCAACTATTCGTGAAGAATGGCTAATAGCTAATCGTTAAATAGATCCTCCTCAACTTCTCTCTGAGAGGCTGCGCCCGAAGCGTAGCTATGCCGCAGGCTTTACCACTACGCTCAGTGACCACCTGCCCCCCTGCTTATTCACTACGCAGAGCCTCCCTTTTTTCAGTGAGTTGGGGATTTTCTACTCCGGGTGCGTAAATCCCAAGAGAAATGTTTTTTCTCAGAGTACTTTACAAAACGCAATAAATTATTTAAGATGTGTAACAGGTAGTCAAACCTACCTAATTCATTCACAAATAATTGCATTTATAAAACAATGACAGCTACCATTCAACGTCGCTCAAGCGCCAACGTATGGGATCGGTTTTGCGAGTGGATCACCAGCACCAACAACCGTTTATACATCGGTTGGTTCGGCGTACTAATGATCCCCACCCTGCTAG
>JAHHHS010000111.1 GCA_019359215.1 Nostoc indistinguendum CM1-VF10
GTTTTGTTCGGTGTGGATACTTCTGGATATAATTAAAAACCATAACTAATACAGACTAATGGTAGATACTTACTTAAATGTTTTACCATTTTTCTTTTCTTAAGTGAATATTCCGGACAAGTCTAATCAAATCCCAATGTCAGCGATCACACTCTCTGCGATGGCATTACTACTAAGAGCAATTAGCTTTGCAGCCAAAAATCAATTACTGCTACTGCAATGCTTGCGGCGGGCGTAGCCATCGTACTTTCAGGAAACTCCGGGGCGATCTGTTTACAAAGGTCAAACAATGCACTTCTTAAAATAGGCGTAGGCGCAGCCCGCCGCAGCCATCGTTTCACTGGTCTTTGCTGATCTAAAGTTGACTGCTGTTCAAGTTTTACAAGGATGCTGAAAATTCAGAGGGAGTGTTCTCTAAGCCAAGTCGAAGGGAACCCTTTCTTCAGAAGCTGATTCCCTACTCCCTATCTACGCAAATAAGTTCAAAAATAAAAGCGGATTCCTATATGAGTCCTGAAAGTAAATTTTATTAACTTCGCCGAACTCAAATTCAACAAAAAAGCTATTCAACTTTGGCACGGAGTGCTGAAGATGGAAAGAGACTTTGAAATCCAGCTTGTCGCTCATTTAAGGGTTCTAGAGCATCATTCCAAAGACTTTCATAATAAAAGAAGGTTACGCCTAGACCACGTTCTTGAGCAGCCCGCACCTGAGACTTAATTTGCTGCATGGGAACTGGATTATTTCGTAACCCTGTCATAATGCCAATTCCAGTTGGAATTATTTGTTTTGCTTCTTGAATTTCTTGGCGGGAAATATTTGCCAAAAAACTTTGTAGATCAGGACGATAAACTTGCACAATTAACTCGTCAACAATATTTTGCCGCATCCAACTCAGCCAATCTTGCAGGTGAAACTTGTAAGCAAAATCATAGTAATTAGGAGAAACAGAGAAAATCGCCTGGGGCTTTATCTGCTTCACAGCTTGGTTAAGTTGTACCATGAACGCCGTAATTTTATCTGCCCGCCACTTTATCCATGCCTCATCTTGGGGATTAGTTGGGGGAGGATTATTGGTTTCTTTAGTGTACAAAGAAACTGTATATTGGTCGTAGCCAAATTCGTGGGGCAAACTCATGTGATCGTCAAACTGAATGCCATCGGCATCATATTGGGTGACAGTTTCCAGCACTAAATTGGTGATGAACTGTTGCACTTGCGGATGGAACGGATTAAGCCACATAACCTCACCAGCCGCACTAATGGAAGTTTGGCTACCATCCCGCTTTTGTGTGAACCAATCAGGATAATTCAGTGCCAATTCTGAAGTTGGGGGAGCCATGAACCCAAACTCAAACCAGGGAATCACCAGCAGTCCTTTGCGATGAGCTTGGTTAATCAGGTCTGCAAGAATATCATGTCCATCTGAACCTTTGTAGACAAAAGGTTGAATACCTGCACGTTGTGCGGTCGCACTGGGATACATTACATAGCCAGAATTCCACACCACTGGATAGATTGTGTTAAAGTTAAGCCGTCGTAATTGACTCACCGCATCCTGCACTTTTTCCCGATTTTTGAGGGTGTCAAAATCATTGTTAGTCATCCAAACCCCGCGAATTTCCTGACGGGGTAACTGTGCGACAGCAGGGGTAAAACTGTCCACCAACAATACGGTAATAAAGGATATTAAAACGAGAATCGGAAAAAGAGACTTGAGTAGTCGTCGCCAATTCTGAACAATAAAAGATGATTTCATAGATTTGAATGATGCATTAGCTACCCACACACGCCATTGTTCGCTTTTACGATTGAATCTACTAACCATATAGTCTACAAGTATTTATGCTTAGTACAGGATTGATGAGTTGGTAGTTGTTTGTTCTCTACTGATGGAACTTTTGCACCAAAAAAACTAAAGCAGACAAATTAAGATAGTTGACGCAGCTAGTAGGCATTTGTGCCCAATAAATATGGTATGAGGAATGGGGATTGGGCATTGGGCATTGGGCATTGGGAAGAGACAAGGGGACAAGGTAAAATTTCTCCTTTATCTTCCCCTGCTCCCCCTGCCTCCCCTGCCCCCGATCTTCTCACTCCCCCAGACCCGACCTGTGTCACAATAGAGAACTGTAATAAGAAAAATATTGTTAAGGTAATTTAGTGAGTCCAACTGCTCAATCCACGGCAAGTGCGCGTCGCGTGGTATTTCCTTTTACGGCAATTGTGGGCCAGGAAGAAATGAAACTGGCGCTCCTATTGAACGTGATTGACCCCAAAATTGGTGGTGTAATGATCATGGGCGATCGCGGCACCGGCAAATCCACAACTATCCGGGCGCTGGCGGATCTGCTGCCAGAAATTTCTGTGGTTGCCAATGACCCTTTCAGTAGCGATCCTAGCGACCCCGACTTGATGAGCGATGAAGTCCGCCAACTGTTAGAACAAGGGGCGGAAATTCCCGTAGCTCACAAAAAAGTCCAAATGGTAGACCTGCCGCTAGGAGCTACAGAAGACCGAGTTTGTGGCACAATCGACATTGAGAAAGCTTTATCTGAAGGTGTCAAAGCCTTTGAACCAGGACTGCTGGCAAAGGCTAACCGAGGCATTCTCTATGTGGATGAAGTCAACTTACTAGACGACCACCTCGTAGACGTGCTACTCGATTCTGCCGCGAGTGGATGGAACACTGTAGAACGAGAAGGTATTTCTATCCGTCACCCAGCGCGTTTTGTTCTTGTGGGTTCTGGAAATCCAGAAGAAGGTGAATTACGCCCCCAATTGCTTGATCGCTTTGGGATGCACGCAGAAATTCACACCGTAAAAGAACCAGCCTTGCGGGTGCAAATCGTAGAACAACGAGCAGATTTTGACCAAAATCCTCCAGCATTTCTCGAAAACTACAAATCCCAGCAAGAAGCACTCCAAGAGCAAATTGTCAATGCTCAACAGCTTTTGCCAGAAGTAAAAATTGACTATGAACTACGGGTAAAAATTTCTGAAGTCTGCTCAGAACTGGATGTAGATGGTTTGCGGGGTGACATTGTTAGTAACCGCGCCGCCAAAGCCTTAACGGCATATGAAGGACGCACTGAAGTTACAGTTGATGATATTAACCGTGTAATTACACTATGCTTGCGTCACAGGCTGCGGAAAGACCCCTTAGAATCGATTGATTCTGGCTACAAAGTAGCCAAAGTTTTTAGCCGCATCTTTGGCGTTGAACTTCCAGAAAGTGATACTGCACAAAAGAACGGCACAGGTCAAAAGTTAGGGGCTAGAGGTTAAAAGTTAGGAGCAAAGCCGGAAATGCTCCGCCTCCGGTGAAGAATTAAGAGTTAAGAGTTTTGAATGGAAAGCTGCTTCATATCTCACACTTTTAATTCTTCACTTAGCACTGACTATATAACTCACAACTCCTAACTCAGCACTGAAATATGAGAATTTGGTCTTTTTGGTTCAACAGCTTTATTCTATCTAGCCAATACAACCCGCCCAGGTTTGTAGAATTATTGATGCTCTTATTAGCGATCGCTATGCTGGGAATAGCCAGTATTTTACCGGACAAACCGCCCTATTTAATCTTAGGCTTGAGCTTAGTAGTTGGGGCATCTATTTCCATCTTAGTGCGGGAAGCGATCGCTCCCTCACCCGAAACACGAATTACCCAATTAACAGCATCGCTATTGCTTATCATCAGCCTCTATGGCTTTGCTGACTTAATGTACACTCTCTAGTTAGTCATTTGTTATTTGTCTTTTGTCCTTTGTTCACAGCCAATGACTAATGACTCCATTTTTGCATTTCTACCAATTCCATACACAACTCATTAATTTGCTCCAAATCAGGTTTGTTAGGTAGGGCAGATTGTTCGTAAACAATTTCCATTTCGGCAACCAAATCTTCTGCTATTTTCATCACCTGCTCATAAGAATACTCACCCTTTAAAATAGCTTTTAAATCCTCAACATCACCAGCTATTCTCCTATCTACAATCACTTTACCCTGCCGCAGTATTTCTACTCCACTGCGTAATAATCTAATGCAGTGCATCCCATGTTTAAGGTCAAAACCCGACTTTCTTTCCATTTCTGCCCTAGCCGGATTTCTATTTTCCTGCCAAGCTAAATAAGCTTTCCATTCTCTCAAAGCTATTTGATAACTTTGACTTTTCTGAAGCAGGCGGATGAAATCTTTACGGCTATTAGTTAACTGTTGAGTATATTCCAAAGTTTCATCAGGTAAAGTGTATTGTTTTAACACTCCTTTAAAATCAATATCCGCCGTCAACAATTGGTATAATTGTTCCGCTTCTTCTAAAAACTCAATCCGCCCTCTGATTAAGTTATAAAGATATTCCAGAAAAGCGTTTAGTTCATCTTTGCTCAGGGGTACTTCGTCTTCTATGGCGAAGTCAGATGGTATTGGTTTTTTTTGTGGTGGCTTTAACAACCATTTCCGATGAGTTTCCATTTTTTTGATTTGGGCAAAGGCATAACCAGTGTAAGTATGTTTTACCTTCTTACTCAAAAATAACTGCTTATGATTAATTAAATGCTGTCCGACTGCGCTTAAAAAAGGATAGTTATTTAACCACAAAAATTCTAAAACATTGGGATTTGCGCCTGTTAATAACTGGAGAATTTTTCTTAATTCATATATAACTGTATCTTTGTTACCATCCACGAATGGAAATATTCCTGGTTCATCCCAACCAGTATCTTTTTGTTCTATGTGATCAAATCCTAAATAGTACCTTTTGGGTGCGATAAATACTCCGCGATAATCAAAGTCTGAATCAGGACGATTTAAACCATAGCCGTGGCTACCTGCCAAACCAATTAAGATAGTTCTTTGCTCAACTTCTATTCTTTTCATATCACCTGATTAAAATATTGTCATCCTAACTCATGACTTAATCAGGTGGGAAGTAGGGAAGCAGAGGTGCAGGATAACAATCCCCATACCCAATGACAATGACTAATACCAAGAGTTGCTTCATTTAACATAAATGCCCCTAAAAGAGATAATTAAACACTATCTCCTTGAGGAGCAAAACTTGTCAATTCAGTTGTTTCTATATTTTCAGTCTCCTAAAATAGGAATTATCTAGGATTAATGTGACGTCTGGTTCCCCATCCTGGATTGACAATGGCGGCTAAATCTTCTTCAGACAATTTGCTGATTTCACTATCCAGTTCTTCGACGCTGAAATCATAGCCACGCTCTTGAGCAATCTTGATGAAAGCTTCTGGATCAGCTGTTGCTTTGAGCCTTTGCTGTAATGCTTGATCTTGTTTTACGGCTTCAAAAAGTCGGGTAGCATTTTGCTGTGTCATGACAGTCTGTCTCCTATTTTAAATATCAGGTTTGAATGTAGTAATTTGACTTCTGTGGATTTACTAAATTCTGTGAAGAACCTTTAGATTAAGCGGGTAAATTTAATTTTAAAACAAAGAAAAAAATTGTGTGAATTCTGATAAGAAAATATAAGTTTTAGTTGAAATGTTTCTAGTATTGTGCAAAATTCAGCCCTAAGATGGAAGTCAGTATTTAACTAAAAATTATTTATTCTGAATTGCAAATATACTTTACATTCTTTGCGCGGGCGATCGCCATGAGGACTTTTGGCAAAATGAAAGCTTGACTTAGCACCTGTTAATAAAATATTATGTTAGATTGTCTGTCTAATTCCTGCTCGGATCAGGTAGACATATTACAAAAGCTGGCAAAAGCGTCTCTATACGAGATAAAACCAGCTACCTGTACGGCAACCTCAAGGACAATTCCATGACTTACGCGATTATTGAAACTGGCGGCAAACAAATACGAGTAGAGCCAGGGCGGTTTTACGATATTGAACTGCTTCCGACTGAACCAGATGAAAAAGTTACAATAGACTCGGTATTACTCGTGCAGCACGATGGCGAAGTCAGCATTGGACAGCCACTAGTGACAGGTGCAACTGTAGAAGGGACTGTAATGCGACATTACAGAGGTCGTAAAGTCTTGGTATACAAGATGAAGCCAAAAAAGAAAACCCGCAAAAAGCGGGGGCATCGTCAGGAAATTACCAGACTTATGATTGACTCCATCACCCTTAACGGTGCAGTGTTTGTTGCCCAAGAAGCACCAGAGAAGGAAACTCCCGTTTTAGACGAGACTCCTGCCGAAGAAGTTGAAACCGCTGCTGAATAATAATAAGAAGATACACAAGAGGAAATCATGGCTCATAAGAAAGGAACAGGTAGTACACGCAACGGTCGTGATTCTAATGCCCAACGTCTGGGTGTCAAGCGTTATGGCGGTCAAGTTGTGCGTGCAGGAAACATTCTCGTCCGTCAGCGTGGTACCAAATTCCACCCTGGTAACAACGTCGGTATTGGTAGCGATGACACTCTGTTTGCCTTAATCGACGGTGTTGTAATGTTTGAGAGAAAGGGCAAAACCCGTAAAAAAGTTAGTGTTTATTTACCCATAACTGCTGTTCAGGAAGCCCCTGCTGAGGCAGTAGCAAGTTAGAGTGTTAGGGTGGGCATGTTACCCACCCTAATTGCTAGTTAGTCCTGGCATAATAATCAGATTTCCTTAAAAATTCTCAACAGTTGCTTAAAAGTCGCTTTGTTCTTCTGTTGCTCATAGATTAATATCAAAAGCATCAAACCGCAGATATTCTTCACTAACAAAATATTATTTGCCCTGAAGATAGGAAGTATCCGTCTAGTTAAGTCTATGTTCCTGTAGAGGTGAAATGAGTCTGATTCTTCCCAAACGCACCCTATCCCGTCGTCGGTTACTGCAAGTATCTGGACTCTCAGGCATAGGCTTTCTTTTAGGTGGCTGTGGGACAAATTTGTTCTCAGATAATCTGCGGCAAATATCTGAGCCACTGAACCAAAGTCTTGAAGCACTCCTACTAAGTCAGAAACCTGTACCTGAATTTCCTGTTAGTGCGATAGAACCAGACAAATTGCTGATTAATACCTTTGACTTCACCCCGCAAATTGATCCAGCGCAGTTTCGCCTGACGATTGATGGCGAGGTTAGTAACGCGATGCAATTGAGTATGGCAGATATTCAAAAACTTCCCTTGACTTCAATGGTAATTCGCCATGTCTGTGTTGAAGGCTGGGCTGCGATCGCTCAATGGGGAGGTGTGCGATTGCGAGACTTGGTAGCGCTAGTACAGCCTAAATCAAACGTCCGCTATGTTTACTTCAAATCTGCTGATGGCTACTATGAAAGCTGGGATATTGCCTCTGCTGTACATCCCCAAACTCTTATGGCTTATCAAAAAAATGGACAACCATTATCAGTTGATAATGGTGCGCCTATGCGTCTAGCATCCCCAATTAAACTGGGGTACAAGCAAAGCAAGTGGGTGACTCAAATTACATTCGTTAGCAATTTATTGCCTCGTAAAGGCTATTGGGAGGATCAGGGCTATGAATGGTTTGCAGGGCTATAAGGGAGGCATCCCACTGTTCTGCAACGCCTTATTTGGAAGTTCCTTGCATCTCCACTCTATAGAGGGATGGGGAATTAGGGGGATTAGTTAAAAATCCTTTGGTAAGCGACAAAAAATCAGACACCCAATATCTGAAACTCTTTATCCAGAATCGATTTTGACAAACTAACTCGCATCGCACGCGCGTGTTAGTCCACAAAGCACGGAAAAGTAACAGCATGACTACAGAGAAACTAACAACCTTGCCATCATCCCCAGCCCAGACTGAATTAGAATTAATAGATTCTCCTGGCTGTCAATCAACGAGTCTGCACGATTCGGATGTACCGGAAGTAGACTTATTTAGTCCACTAAAAATTCGAGATATTACCTTGCCAGATCGCATAGCGATGTCACCAATGTGTCAATACTCGGCAGAGGATGGATTAGCAAATGATTGGCACTTTGTCCATTTAGGGAGTCGGGCTGCTGGAGGTACTGGGCTGATTGTAGTCGAAGCTACAGCCGTGACAGCCCAAGGACGAATCACCCCTGGCGATCTTGGTCTTTGGGACGATATGCACATTGAGCCACTAGCTCGGATTGTACGCTTCCTTCGTCAACAGGGAGCGATCGCAGGAATTCAATTAGCCCATGCTGGCCGGAAGGCGAGTTGCAATGTTCCCTGGCTGGGTGGTACACCGCTAACACCTGAACAAGGAGGTTGGCCGGTAGTCGGGCCAAGCCCAATTCCGTTTCAAGAGGGCGGCCCCGTTCCCATCCCCCTCGATGAGGCTGGGATTGAAGAGGTGATTGAAGCCTTCGTTGCCACAACCCAGCGTGCCCTTCAAGCGGGCTTTCAGATTATCGAAATCCACTCGGCTCATGGATACCTACTGCATTCTTTTCTTTCACCGCTAAGTAATCAACGAACAGATCGTTACGGAGGTTCATTAGAGAACCGAATGCATTTGTTGCTGGAGGTTACAAGACGAATCCGAGAGATTCTGCCAAGCGGGATGCCGCTTTTTGTGCGCCTCTCTGCTACCGACTGGATGGAGGGAGGTTGGGATCTCAAGCAATCAGTTATATTATCCCGTGAACTAAAGGAATTAGGCGTTGATTTGATCGATGTTTCCACAGGAGGTTTAGTCCCTCATGCCCGGATTCCCGTGCAGACAGGTTATCAAGTGCCTTTTGCTGCCAAAATCCGAGAAGAGGCTGGGATTAGGACAGGGGCTGTGGGGATGATAAAGGAGGCTGAGTATGCCAACCAAGTAATTACTCGTGGATGTGCAGATTTGGTTCTCATCGGTCGAGAAATGCTCCGCGATCCATACTGGTCGATTCGTGCCCGTTGCCATTTGGATGAAGAACCGAACTGGCCTTTGCCCTACGGCTATGCAGTTAAGCAACAGAGACGGGGGAAATAACAATTCAAAAAATTATTTGTAATATGTGATTGCGATCGCAATCAAGTGGAGTGAATCAATCGTGGGGTTTAAGATTGCCACAGTGCGATCGCCTCAAAAAAAGCGATCTATTTGTTTTTACTAAAAAAGGCTACAGTGTTTATATTGTAAGCCTTTCAAGGTTTTTTGTATCCTCGCAAGAGTCCAATGAACTGATGCTCATTAATTTGCTTAGGATTTTTCAGGGGCTGTTTATAAAGTCAATCTAAAGAGAAAGAATAAGGCTGAATTCCAAGGGTATGATGCAGAGAGCTAGAATATTTACGTTTTCAAAGCCTTATAAAATCTAGATTCAGGTTAGCAAGTCTTAATCTCGTCACACCTTATGCTTGAGACTATCATCGCAAAAAAAGTTTGTTACCAAAATTGTTACGATTGCACTGTTATAGAGCAGCTACTTTATCATGATATATAGTTAAACTCCTCACACCACACTGAAAGCCGTGAAACATAATGTTTCGCGGTTTTTTCCTTTTTGATGTACAGTGACTAATTATTTGTCATCGGCGACAAATAATTAGTCACTGTACAGCAGAATTCCCCAAATTACTAAACTTGGGGATACAAATAACATTACCAAAAGTAATCAACCCTTGTATAATTCGCTAATCAAAAGTGCGATCGCTTCTTCCTTCTTACTCCGTGCCCAACTCTTGAAGACGCGCAAGGGACGCGGTTCAAATCCGAAACCACTTTTCTACAAGTGCTTATATGCAAAGAAGCTTATTGTCATAAATTACTCATTCCGACAACAATTTTTGCAAGAGTCTATAAATGTCCCCTTTGTCACCCTCTTTCCGTAGTCCTACACCAACCACTAAAACCACCACTTTCTCTAGTTCTACTTTATAAATAATTCTGTAGCGTTGACCCACAGCCCTGACACTGCGATATCCCTTAAGCTTGTCGATTAGAGGTTTTCCCTGCTTTTCTGGATCTGTCTTGAGTTTGTCGATTCTGTCGCTCAAAGATTTCTGATGACGCTGATCCTTAACACCAATCAACATTTCTAAAGCTAGTGATGTCAGTTCAATTTCATACTTTATGTTAACGGGTTGTGGTATATCAGAGTCCAAGTTGGGCTTTTGCTTCCTTCCAGCTAATAGTTTCTTCCCGTTCCCCTTGGCTAATACTCTCTTGTAGCTGATGGGCAAACTCCCGATCAGATAAGATTGCTAGGGTTTCTAACAAAGATTCAAATTGCTCAAAGCTAAGTGCTGCCATTACTGGCTTACCATGTTTGGTGATGATCACTGGCTCATCTTTCAACTCATCTGGCAACTTTAATAGTTGTCGTCGAGCTTGCGTAATGGTTAAGTACTTTAGCATATAAATAAGTGTACATTTAAATGTACACTTATTATAACCTCAGTGCAATGTCTACGACGGGCTATGACGCTCTCTACGAGACGCTAAAAGCGTAGCTTGCTTCCCTGTAAGGGTACGCGGACTCGCTAACGCTACGCTATCGGCGATCGCAGTTTTCCCTCAGACATAACTTCGTGTCTACCCTCTTGCGCTAAAGTTGCAAATGAACGTGCATCTAAAGCCAGGAGAAAAGAGTAGTGAAAGCAGTCTTGATGACAGCAGCTGGCAGTCCCGAAGTTCTGCAAGTACAGGAAGTGCCAAACCCTGCTGTTCCTGTAGGAAATACCGAACTCTTAGTGCGTTTGGTGGCGGCTGGCGTTAACCCCATTGACAGTAAACTTCGTAGCCGAGGCAGTTTCTACCCCGATCGCACGCCGACAATTTTAGGATGTGATGGTGCAGGTATAGTCGAAGCGGTGGGTGTTGGGGTTCAGCGTTTTCGCCCAGGTGATGAAGTATATTTTTGCTACGGCGGATTAGGCGCACACCAAGGTAATTATGCTGAATATACCGTTGTGGATGAGCGGTTTGTAGCAGGTAAACCCGCATCTATCTCCTTTGCCGAAGCAGCAGCAGCACCTTTGGTGTTAATCACCGCCTGGGAAGCTTTATACGAACGCGGAAGATTGGAACCTGGGGAAAGAGTTTTGATTCATGCGGGTGCTGGTGGTGTTGGTCATGTAGCAATTCAATTGGCGAAACTCAAAGGTGCTACTGTTTCCACCACAGTGGGTTCTGAAGAAAAAGCTAATTTCGTCAAACAACTACGTGCTGATCATGTAATTTTTTACAAACAAACAAACTTTGTGCAAGCAGCATTAGATTGGACTGGCGGCGAAGGTGTAGACTTGGCTTTTGATACCGTAGGCGGCGAAACCTTTCACAAAACCTTCCCCGCAGTGCGAGTATATGGTGATATTGTGACCATTCTCGAACCAGATGCCAATACTGTTTGGAAAATTGCAAGACAACGCAATCTCCGCATTGGTTTAGAATTAATGCTCACACCAGCGTTGCTAGGATTAGAAGAAAGCCTCCAGCACCATGCAGAAATTCTCGAACAATGTGCCACCTGGATCGATGAAGGCAAGTTAAAAATCCATGTTAGTCACAAGTTTCCTTTGAAAGAAGCGGCTAAGGCACACCAACTCATTGAAAGCGGTTCTGTGACGGGTAAAATTGTTCTACTAATTAGCGACGAATGATCGAACAATTTGCATAACTTATTTTTTAAACGCATAGGCGCTTCTCTACGAGACGCTACGCGAACGCCTTCCCGCAGGGTAGGTACGCAGAGGTTAAACGCAAAGGTACGCAGAGGGGTTTCTTTGCGCCCCTCTGCGCTTCCCTTCTTTGCGATTGCGTTCCTTTGCGTTTTATCAATTATTCTCCTCTTCCCCCTCCCTAGTTCAGCAGCACAAACGCAACCAGAACGCACACTCTTAACTCTGGAATTATTACAAGAACGTCTACGCACACCCACACTGCGCGAAGGCAATTTGACGGTGGATTTGCAAAAGATGGTGATTGATTTGCGCCCAGAAAATACTAGCTTTCGTGATGCTTTTTACCAACTGTTACGAAAAGACCTAGGTGCAAAACCTCTGGGTTTAGACCTCAGCTATACCTTGATTTTAGGGGATTTTGTGGGCAGCGATTTGGGTTTAAGAACACCCTTATATGCCCAAGCCATTGCTCCGATTTTCACCGTTACCGAACAAAAAGAATTAGAGCGTTTGCGCTTCGTTTGCTTGGAGTCACTCACGAACTCCAAAGATTGTCGATCGCTTTTGGGAGCACAGTCAACTCCATCGAGTGAAATTGCCGTTTTTCGTGGTGTCTTGATACTGGTGCAAACTCGTTTCAATGGCGAAATGAAGTTCTCTAATACATTCTTTCTTCAGTCTGTAGATGCCCAAGGTGCAACTTTTCTCCAATCTACTAATTGGACTGAAACCCGATTTGGTCGTCCCGTCAGCTTTAGCGGTGCTAAATTCAAGCAACCAAGCAATTTCCAAGGCAGTATTTTTTTTGAAAAAGCTAATTTTAAACAAACCCAATTTCAAGAACTCGCTGATTTTCAAGGCAGTATATTTGAAAAGACTGCCAACTTCAACCAAGCAAGTTTTAAAGAGTTGGCTAAATTCAATAGTGTGCAGTGGCAAGAAAACGCTGATTTTTCTGATGTCCGCTTTGCGAATCAAGCGCAGTTTACTAAAGCAAATTTTAATCAATTCCTCCTTTTGGCAGAAGCGACTTTTGAGCAAGCTGTCATCTTTCGAGAGGTGGAGTTTAATAAATCGGTAAATTTGCAAGGTGCAAGCATTCTCAACCAAGCAGATTTTAGCGATGCGAGATTTTCTCCAGATGCTTGTCTAAGCGTACCTAGTTTAACTTTTAACTCTAACCAAGCAAAAATTTTAGGTAATCTTGGTCAGATTGGTAAGATGTTTTGCATCCCTACACTGCAAGGTAATCAAAACATTTTGCGGAATTTAGGGCAAAATTTCCGTCAGCAACAACAAGTAGCCGATGCTAATGAACTGGAATATACAAAACAACAACTGCGATTAGTAGAAATGAGTCGTCGTTTGACGGCTACAAATATAAATAGTGCCTCCGTTGCAAGTTTGATTAAACTAGGTTTTTCTGCAACTCAAGCCGAAGCGATCGCCCAGCGTCGTCTGATAAAACTATTTCGCAATAATAGTGAGTTATTGACCTTAGCAGACATCGATTTAGAAAAATACACACAACTGAGCAATCGCTTAATTGTTGGCGAAGCCCTTTCCATCGTTGGGTGGTTACTGCAAGCTTGGAGTTGGTTGGGGTTGAGTGTACTGCTGTTGTTGAGTGGCTATGGTACGAATTTTTGGTTAGTGTTAGGTGTAGGAGGAGTTGCGATCGCTTATTTCGGCTTACTATTTTGGCTAGTAGATCGCTATCGTCGGCTGCATCCTGTACCAATTATTCCCACATCCTACGAAACCATTTCGATATTAGTCAGTTTTAGCGTTTTAGAATTATTGAGCTTATTAGCTATCTTTCGCAATGCTCAACAACCTTGGCTGACATTGGGGTGTCTTTTAATAATTATTGTCCCCGTCCCAATGGCTTTATTGATTCGACTTTACCAACAAGGCCGTTATCACAACTTAATGGACGTTTCTTACTTCACAGAAGACGGTACATTTCGCCAGTTACGGTTGCTGATTGGACGTTTGCCAGTGATACCAAGGAATGAGACATTTCGTGAACGATATATGCCCCTTTTGTGCGATCGCCGTTGGAACTGGCTCAACTACTATGATTTTAGTCTCAACAACCTAGTTAAATTGGGATTTAACGACATTCGTCTGCGAGACGAACACCTACCTGGGATCATCTCTGCACTTGCTTGGTATCAATGGAGTTTGGGTTTAATTTACATCACTCTTGTTTTGTGGACACTTTCCCGCACAATTCCAGGATTGAATTTGCTGATTTATCTGAAGTAATCCCTGCGCGGAACCTTTTTTCGCTACACTTCGTGTGATGCTAATATGATGCAACGTATTGCAGGGTGTCAGTAACCGTCCTATTTATTATTATCAATCTCAAGGTATAACGTCGAAGAAAACTGATATAACTACCAGTAAATACAGATTAATTAAATATCTAAAAATTTGACAAATTTATCAAAAGATTGTTCATTGCAATATAATATTTAACCCTAATTTAATTTTATTATACGAACCTCTTAGTTAAGTTTTTTAAAAAATTGCCTATAAAATATCTACAAGTTCGATAAATATATCAAAACATTTTTCATTGTCCTTCACAACTAAATCATATAAATTGTTAAGTGTAAGTAGCATTCATTAAAAATTGATTATCTACACTTAATAAAGATAACCAAAAAATGTAATAGCTACTAACTAGTTTTGCTAATGAAAAGGCAATAAAAAAGTCACATGACGGACTTTATTTTTGTTTTTTTATGTTGCGATCCTAGCAAGAATTTTATGAAAACAATAGAGGATTAATCCTAATGGCAGAAAATTCAAGTAATAGTGGTAGCAGCAACTCCTCTAATAGTGGAAACAATTCGCTTAAAGATTCACCCTTCGGTCGCTTGATTGAAGTTGTTCCTGAGAAAGACCTCCCCAAGATATTCAGTGGTGTTGGTAGTGGAGAAGGTGGCGGTAGCCCATTTGGTGGTGCTGGCGGCGCTAGTGGTGCTGGTGGTGGTGTCGGTGGCGGCACTGGTGGTGCTGGTGGTGGTGTCGGTGGCGGCACTGGTGGTGCCGGTGGCAGTAATTTACCCTATGGTGGTAATCCTTTCGCTGGTGACAACTTCTGGAATATTTTTGCAGACGGTGTAAACCCATCAAACCTATCATCCGCACGCGGTGGTGGTAACTCACCCGCAGGCAGCGGTTCATCATTTGGTGGCGGTGCTGGTGGCTTTGGTGGCGGCGCTAGTGGTGGCGGTGCTGGCGGCTTCGGTACTGGTGGCTTTGGTGGCGGCGTTAGTGGTGGCGGTGCTGGCGGCTTCGGTGGCGGCGCTAGTGGTGGTGGTAACCAAGGTAATGGCACAGACCCTTTAGACCCTTTGACTGGTGCTGCTAGCCAGACCTATGGTATTAGCACAACTGAAATACCGAATCCGTCCACTTTGAGGGTTACTATTGACAAGCTAATTGATTCAAGGCTTGACAAGGAACTGGGTGGTGGTGCCGGTGGCGGTAACCCATTTGCTGGAGGTACCGGTGGCGGTAGCCAATTTGGTGTTGGTGCCGGTGGCGGTGCCAGTAGCCCATTTCCTGGAGGTGCCGGTGGCGGTGCCGATGAAAGTAGCCAATTTGGTGTTGGTGCCGGTAGCCCATTTCCTGGAGGTGGCGGACAAGGACTTGGTGGTTGATAAATTCCGTTCGATTAATAGAATTATTGCAAAAATCAGCAGATTAAGAGGAGAACAATAACGAGTTCTTCAGTACATAGTATGCTAGTACAGCTTGGCGCAAATAAACATACCATCCGATAAAGCTGAAAAGGGTGTATTATCGGTGATGTGCCTTCTGCCTTATTGTACTAGTTTGCTATTTTACGCCCTGGAACTCTTTACAAGTAAGCATTTAAGAAATATTTTCTGTTAGTTTGACACTAAAATGATTAAAGCCTTTATTTTAGAGGGATTTTGGGTTTAACAAATTCACAATTCGTATAAGAAGTACTGAAGACCCCATAATTTTTTAACTAAAAATAGGAAAATTAATGCCAATGGAAGAGTCTGCTGTCAATCCCCTTAATGGTGGAGTTAATCACTCAAGTGCAGGTGGCGCTAGTAACCCGTATAGTGGTAGTTCTTTTGCTACCAATGGCAGTTTGTCTCCTGAAGGTAGCCCGTTGACGGGTGGTAGCAATCTGTTATTAGGTAATGGTAACAATCCCATTACAGGTGGCGGTATTAACCCGTTTGCAGGCGATGGTGGCAGTGGACTTCAGAAGTTGATCTTTGATCGATTAAAGTCAGTTTTGGGTGATAACTTTTTCAAGGATATTGACAACACATTGGCGGGAGGTAGTAACCCGTTTGCAGGCGGTGGTAATCCGTTTGCAGGAGGTAGTAACCCGGTTGCAGGCGGTGCTAATGGTGGTAATCCGTTTGCAGGAGGTGGTAACCCCATCGCAAGTGGCGCTACTAACCCTTTTGCAGGCGGTGGTAATCCGATCGCAGGTGGTGCTAACCCATTTGCAGGTGGTGGTAATCCGGTTGCAGGCGGTGCTAATGGTGGTAATCCGTTTGCAGGCGGTGGTAATCCGATCGCAGGTGGTGCTAACCCATTTGCAGGTGGTGGAAACCCATTTGCAGGTGGTGGTAACCCGGTTGCAGGTGGCGCTACTAACCCATTTGCAGGCAGTGGTAATCCGATCGCAGGTGGTGGAAACCCATTTGCAGGCAGTGGTAATCCATTTGCAGGAGGTGGTAACCCGGTTGCAGGTGGCGCTAATCCATTTGCAGGAGGTGGTAACCCGGTTGCAGGTGGTGGTAATCCGTTTGCAGGAGGTGGTAATCCGTTTGCAGGAGGTGGTAACCCGATCGCAGGTGGCGCTAATCCGTTTGCAGGAGGTGGTAACCCGATTGCAGGTGGCGCTACTAACCCATTTGCAGGAGGCGGTAACCCGATTGCAGGTGGCGCTAATCCGTTTGCAGGAGGTAGTAACCCGGTTGCAGGTGGTGGAAACCCCTTTGCCAGTGGTGGTAATCCGATCGCAGGTGCTGGAAGTTTGCTTCAACAATCACCTTTCGATCCGTTGAAAGAAGTCCTTGGTAATAATGTACCCTTTAGTAACGGTGGGAATACATCTAATCCTGGTAGCCAAACCTTTAATCAGGGCAACGCACCGGTTGGTAATGGTAACAGGAACTTTGGTGATAATAACGCAACTATTGGTAATTTCAACTCGGATTATGGCAGTGACAGCGCAACCATTGGGAATGGTAACTGGAACTTTAATAATGACAACACAACCATCGGTAATGGCAACTGGCTATTTGGAAAAGGTAACACAACCCTTGGTAACGGCAACTGGTATTGGGACAACGGAAGTAATAATTCAACACTAGGTAACGGTAATTGGCACTTCGGCAGTGACAACGCAACCATTGGAAACGGCAATTGGGACTTCGGTACAAATAATACAATTATTGGTAATGGTAACTGGGTTTTTACCGATGGAAATGAAATTATTGGTAATGGCAATTGGTTAGCGAATACTGATAATACAAAAATTGGAAACGTCAATAATATCAGCAGTTTAAAGTTATCCCCGCTAGGGATCAAAACTGATGTTAACAATCTGATTGACTCTCTTATAGGTAAAATAGGTCAAAATTTTCTTGGGTTTACAGGAGATTTTGATGAATCGAGTAGCCAAACTTTTAACCGCCTCATCTCTTCTAAAAGTGTTGGCAATGACACTGATATATCTAGCGATATTGAGCAACTTTTGGCATCACTCAGCCCAATTCAAGAAAATTTCATCAATTATCAGCCTGTGCAAAACTCTCAGCCTGTCCCAGAAGCTGCTTCTTCAATGTCGTTGGTAGTAATGGGACTAATGTGTTTGTTGTTATCACTGTTCAAAAAGCAACAAAACTGTTAACGTAAATTCAATCCTTTTAAGCTTATTGCGATCGCAACGCAGTCTAATACTACTCGCTTCAGAAGATTTGTAGGTTGGGCTGCGCTTGCTTTTTTCACTCCTGTCTCTCTGCCCTAATCTGCTTATCTGCTTGTTGTCTTAAACTGGTGACACCTGCTTGGCTTAAAGTCATTGCAGTGATATTGCCTGTGTCATCCCTTTCAAAGCAAATACTTGTATTTACTGTTTTAGCAAAGAATTCTAGCTCTGATGTAGGAAAAAACTGTAACGGTGGTTGCTGGTCACATTGTATAAACAAATTCTCATTCTGGGTCACTACTTTGAACTGCAATCCAGATTTTGTTAAGTATAACCCTGAGTACTTCTCAGCTTGCGACAGGGGGATGATTGGTTTTTCTTTCTCAAACACGTCAGGCCAGTCATACTCAAGCGCGATCGCTCGCATTACTTCCTGTATCAGTTCAACTTCATTCGAGTTGAGCATGACAACAGCACCTTTTCCAATATGCGCGTAAACACGCATCAATGCTACAAATCCTTTATTTTTACGGCTCTTGCGTTGGTTTTATGGTATGGCATTAAAATAGCCATTTTATAGAAAGGTTCAAAAATTTAAAATCCAGTCATAGCAAGGAATATAGGCTCTGATTAGGTTTTATTTATTATTCGACTCCATAAAAAGAACTGAAGAGCCATTTTTACCACTATGAAAAAAGTAGAAACCATCACCAATTCCACCACCCGCAAAGAATCCTAATCCCACAAATAATCCATTCCCTAAACCCACAAATGATTCATTTACTCCTTGGGTTTGCTCGATCTGCTGGGGACGCAACATTTCTTCTACCGTCTCTCTACTCCACACAATAGGAGAGAACCCATGCAATACTCGCAACAGTTCAACGCCAACTTTGGCTAAATCTGATGCCGTTGTCCACAAACCGGCTGCTGCCATCTCAGGATAAATGTGGTACATGCCTTCAAGTGGAATACCAGAAAACGGATGAGCTGTTGCTGCTTTTTCTGACCAATCATTCGGAAGCGGCTGTTGGTAAGTGCTATTTGTCATGTCCAACGGATCGAGTACCAATTCGCGCATAATTTCTGAAAAAGGTTGCTTGAGCAAATCAACCAATACCTGTTGAGCAACTGTTATGCCGCCACCCGAATAGCGATGATGCAAACCAGGGATGATATTGACCTCCACTTTATCGGTATTGGCTGGAGGTTCGCCATTGAGAACTTGAAGTGTGGTTGGCAATAAATCTGAGTTGGAATAGCCTGGAAAGCCATGCACCGTAAAGCCAGCAGTGTGGCTTAATAACTGGCGCAACGTTATTCGGGGTTGCCAATCTGCGATCGCAGGTACACGCCATGAGGTGAGATAGGTATTGACATCCTCATCCAGATTGAGACGACCTTGCTGTGCAAGATGCATGACTGCTAAAGCAAAAACAGGTTTGCTGATTGAGGCTGCTTGAAACAATGTGTTTGGTGTAACTTCATGAGTTGTTTTGGCCTCACACACCCCAAATCCACGCGCCCATTCGATTTTAAAATCATTAATAACTGCAATACTGATACCTGGGGTGTGGTGATATGCTAATTGCTCACTCAATGTTTTCGGTAGACCAAATTTTCCTTCTAACGCCGTTGCTGGCAGAAGATTATTGATAACACCCTCAATGCGTTGCTCAATGGATTGCAGCATTGGTATACACCACTTTTGCGTTTTAAATTTGTCAGTGCTATCTAATTTTAACTTTGCGATCGCACACACTACAAAGTTAAGTTAATGCATTGACCGCCTAGACAATTATCCCGGCAAATTTTCACCAGTTTCAAGATTTTGTTTCATTGCAGCACCTATGGCATGAACAGTTGATTCTGTACTTTGTAACAACGAATGTGCAACATTATTCTGGTCAAAATGACTGCGATTTTGGCTAAGTTTGTATTTGCCTTCCAACCGCGTTACGGTCATCTCGAAACCAATAATGCCGTTCATCATTCCTTCGCGAAAGTTATCGGATAAACTATGCCATTGAGATTTATACTCAGAGCCATAGGTGTCAATCATCTCTTCAATCATCTTATCCATCAATTCTGGCGAATCACTAAGGGTAATAACTTGGGGCACACCATAAGCGTGTACAGCGATGTAGTTCCACGTTGGTACACTCTCTTGTTTCTCATACAAAGATGGCGAAATATAAGCATGGGGACCAGTGAAGACAGCCAGTGTCTCGCCTACCCCAAAGACCTGCCATTGAGGATTTGCTTTAGCAAGATGACCCGATAGCTTAACCACATTATTTTGCACTGTGACAACTAGCGGAATATGTGAGGCAATAGGGACATCATTTAGAATAGACACCAATGTGGCAAAACTATTGGCACGCATAAAAGTGACAAGTTTTTCAATGTCATCTTCTCGAAAAGCGTTTGGGATGTACATGATGCTTTAACCTCACTCTCATTCCTTTGGACATAATAACGAGAGATGTTGTAGTTTTTTAAGGTATAGGTGTACTTTTATCGCTCAAACGCGCTTAGAGACAATCATAGTCTTATGGTGCGATCGCATTTATTGATGAGATATAATTCTATCCAAAAAAGAGGCATACAATGTCAACCGAACAAAATCAATCTATTGTTCTTCAGTTTTATAAAGCTTTTGATAATCTGAATATTGAGCAAGCATTAGCAATTCTGACTCCAAATTTTCTCGCTCATAATTGGTTTATACTTATGGGGTTACCTGTGATTGCGATCGCTAGTCTACAAACAATTCTGCTGATAATTCACCTTCAGAGAAACCGATGCTGGAGTAAACTGGTTGACCCGATGGCGAAGCGTTAAGAAGCACTCGCGTGCAACCGATGACTTTTAAATATTCAATTGCTCTATTAGTTAGGCATTTAGCAATGCCTTGTCTGCGGTAAGACTGTTCAACGTAAACCCCCCAAATATATCCAAACTTGCGGTATTCATCTTTGAAAACATTTGGGTACAAACCTGCAAACAGTTGACAGCTTGCAGAACCCACAACTGTATTATCAACCTCTGCAACAAAAGCATTATAAAACAAATCTCGACGCGCCTCTTTTATGAATTTGAGGGTAGTATTCTGCCACTCCAGATGGATATTATTCTCATGCACACCAATATCTAGCCACATTTGATAAAAGTGTTTTGCAATCAGTAAGTCTTCTATGGTGGTGGCTTCTCTAATATTGATATGTTTTTCTGTCAGCATGATTTTCCAACAAATTTTCGGAACTCACGCTTAACTCCTCCCCTAATTAGGGGAGGAGTTTTTTAGCTGATGCTAAAAATAAGGTGCGGTGCTTTTATTATGAGCAGTTTAACAGATAGATTCTCAGACTTTCTGTGTAGATACTTCTTGCTTTTCTTGAGTTCGCAAAGATGCATACAGCCTATTGAGCGCATTTACATAAGCTTGCGCGGATGCCACGATGATATCTGTGTTTGCTGCATGACCAGAAAACACTTTAGATTCATAACGTAAACGAATTGTCACTTCTCCAATGGCATCAATACCTGCTGTTACTGACTGCACAGAAAACTCAATCAACTCGTTGGGCACATTCACCACACGGTTGATGGCTTTGTAAACTGCATCTACTGGCCCAGTACCGATCGCAGCATCGGTTAATTCTTCACCTTCTGGGGTGCGGAGGGTGACTGTAGCAGTGGGGCGGGCGTTGCTACCACAGGAAACTTGCACCAACTCTACTCGGAACAAATCGGGTGCTTGTTGGATTTCATCGTTAACGATCGCTTCCAAATCCCAATCAGAAATATCTTTCTTTTTATCTGCTACTTCTTTGAACCTGACGAATGCTTTATTTAACTCAGTATCTGACAGTTCAAAGCCCAATTCTTTCAACCGGGTGCGGAAAGCATTTCTGCCTGAATGTTTGCCCAAAACTATTTGATTGTCTGTTAAGCCAATCAATTGAGCATCCATAATTTCGTAGGTGAGCTTATTTTTTAGCACACCATCTTGGTGAATTCCAGACTCATGAGCAAAGGCATTCGCCCCAACGATCGCTTTATTTGGTTGTACCAGCATTCCCGTCAAATTGGAAACTAAGCGTGAGGTTTTGTAAATTTGCCGGGTGTCGATATTTGTCAGGGATTCTTGAGATTCTTCTGGTCTTCCCAAATAAGGATTAAAATATTGCCGCCGCACATGCAATGCCATCACTAATTCTTCTAATGATGCATTTCCGGCGCGTTCACCAATGCCATTGATGGTACATTCTAGTTGCCGTGCGCCATTTTTGACGGCTTCCAAGAAGTTAGCAACTGCCAAGCCTAAATCATTATGACCGTGAACGGAAATAATCGCTTGGTCGATGTTGGGGACATTTTCGATAATCCCCTTAATGATTGCCCCAAACTCGCTAGGGGTGGTGTAACCAACTGTATCGGGAATGTTAACTGTTGTTGCACCAGCTGCGATCGTTCGCTCTAACACTTGGTAAAGAAATTCTGGATCGGAACGAGCCGCATCCATCGGCGAAAATTCTACATCTGTCACGAAGGACTTGGCATAAGCTACCATTTCTTCTGCGATCGCTAGCACTTCTGCCCGTGACTTCCGCAATTGATACTCTAAATGTATATCAGAAGTCGAAATAAATGTGTGAATTCTGGCGTTAACTGCGGGTTTTAATGCTTCTGCGGCTGCTTCAATATCTGCTTTAATGGCTCTTGCCAAACTGCAAATTACCGGGCCATTTTCTGTCCCCACAATTTTGGCAATCTTGCTGACTGCTTCAAAATCTCCGGGACTCGCAAAGGCAAAGCCTGCCTCAATTATATCCACACCCAGACGCGCCAGTTGCTTGGCAATAACTAGCTTTTCGTCTATATTCAGAGTTGCTCCCGGACACTGCTCTCCATCTCGCAATGTAGTATCAAAAATGATGATTCGATCTGTTTTGTTTGTCATTTGCGGTTTTTTGTTTAGTTTTTACTTGTGGATCAAAATATCTTCAAACTTAGTTTTTCTTTATACTCTAGCCTTTGTAAATAATTGTTAAGAATACTAACCTTCTGTTTTTTCTATTTGATCTCTGATATCATTTAAATCTATATATCTGTCAGTAGCATTGCGTAGCTCTCTAGCTATCATTCCTTCTGTCGATACTACTGTAATATGTGTATTTTTTGAGCGTAATAGTTCGATTGCTCTTTCAAAATCCCCATCACCACTGAATAATACTACTCGGTCATATTGGTCTACTGTATTAAACATATCTACAACAATTTCAATATCTAAATTCGCTTTTTGCGAGTAACGACCAGAAGTATCATCATAATATTCTTTAAGAATTTTAGTTCTGACTGTATATCCTAGACTAATTAGAGCATCTCTAAAACCTCGCTGATCTTGTGGGTCTTTTAAGCCAGTGTACCAGAATGCATTAATTAATGTTGTTTCTGATTGCTCATGTTTGAAGTATTCTAAAACTCGCCGTGGGTCAAAAAACCAACCATTTTTTTGTTGAGCATAGAACATATTGTTTCCGTCTACAAAAATAGACAGACGATTCATTGGAGAACCCATACAAATTTACACCTAATAATATATATGTATTTAGATGGAACAATAGATTATAGCAATTTTCAAATGCCTTGTTTGCTAATATCTATAAACTAACTCTTCATCTGTAGCTTTTATCCTACCTCTTTCAAGGCATAAAAACGCCTGCAACATTGGAGTTGAGATCCTGAGTGCTAAACCTTATTCACCTCCGGCACTGCAACAACCACCCTGTGATCAAAATCTACCAAGAAAATCGAACCAGTAACAGCATTCATAGCTGGATAACACTAAAGTTTACTCCTAAAGAGGTATGGCATAGGCTTAGGGTAGGATATAAGTTGCTGCCTATCTATAGGTAAAGCTTTCATTATAAGGATATGCTTTATGGACAGTGCCAATATTGCGCCAAAGACAGAAGACGGACTTGGGACAGCTTCTGGTAAAACACCTAGTCAAGAGAGTACTTGTTGGTTAAATTAAGCTAAAATATCGCCGCAACCAAGTACAGAGACGAAACATATCCAGCTATAATCTGTGAGACGATCACTAGTTGTAACTCACTCGCCAGAAAAATAATAAGTTAGACAGTACCTGAGTAGGAATCTCTTGGAGACTATCTTTGCCAATAAAAGTTTGTTGATGAATAGAAGATACTTTACAAATGTATAAGATTGTCATTTAAGTCTTATTTCAATGTGCTTGTACTAAAACGTGGTCTGAATAAATAAAAGTGTTGGACTTAAATCAATCAGTAACACGATATGGCAGAAAAACCTACATCTACCTTAACTAAAAACTATGTCTCTACTGCCAATAGAGTGTCAAGTAAACCGACAAAAGTAACGTCAACAGCATCGGCTCGCCAGTCTAGGTGGATGCTTCGCTTAGGCCATCTCCTTGCTGGTACTTGGGCAATAGGTGCAGGAGTACTGAGTGCTTCTGGTGGAGAATTGGTTCAATTGATGGAAAATAAGGCGCTTTCTGGCTTTTTTCAAGTGCGTGGGCCGATTTTGCCTCCAGAAGACATCGTAATTTTAGCAATAGACGATCAATCAATATCAGTTCCCGAACAGTACTATAGAACAAATCCGAAACAGTATGCATACTTAGAAACACTGAAATCTTATCCTTATAAACGGGCTGCATATGCTCAGATAATCACAAAGTTAATGAAAGCAGGTGTCCGTTCTGTAGGGGTAGATGTCGTTTTTGACACGCCAAGCAGTTATGGAGTGGCTGACGATCGCCAACTCCAGGCAGTATTGCAAAAATATGGCAGCAAAGTTACCTTAGCAGCCGTCTACGAAAATTCCCAGATCCGCCAAGGGTCTTTTATGCAATTAATTGACCCCCAACAGATGTTTCGTATAGGGGCAGTGTCCATTGGCTCAGTTAATTTCCCCCTGGAGGTAGATGGTAAAGTTCATCGATTGGGAAGTGAGTTTTCTAAGTTGTTAGCTGAAGATAATTTGATCGAAAATCTACTCACTTTTGATGAAGCAACGCTCAGGGCAGCACAAGTCAATTATCCCCAACCAAAGGGCAATCGCATTCATTTTTGGGGGCCTGCTGGTACATTTGAGCAAATACCCTTTTGGCATGTACTCGACCCGGAGAACTGGAACACCTATTTGCAGCAGGGGAAGGTCTTCAAAGACAAGATAGTGCTGATTGGTGCAACAGATAAGTTACACAATGATTATTATCCAGTAGCTGTTAGCAACAGCACTAAACGCATGTCAGGCGTGGAAATTCACGCCCATGCGATCGCAACTTTGATGAAAGGTAAAGCGATCGCCCCAGGAATTAACAGTCCACCGTTGCGGGGTTTGTTTGTGCTAATTATAGTTGGCAGTACAGCCTTGATGATTAGCAGACGCAAGCATAGTATCAATAGATTTCTATATAGCCTTGCCCTGTCTGGCACTTGGGCAGGAATTAG
>JAHHHS010000090.1 GCA_019359215.1 Nostoc indistinguendum CM1-VF10
CCTAATATTGGCATTATCTCTTCATGCTTGTATCCACATAACAGCATTTTTACTGCTGTAGCTCGCTTGATTTCACGCGGCTCTTTATTATTTTTAATAAAATCTTCTAATAATTGCATCCACATCAATACACCTGCACTTAGTTCCACACGTTACTTTTATGCCGTCTCAGTATTTTCTCATGAATGATTCCGGATTGCTATATGTTCAATCCACTGATTTATACAGTAAAACGTGGAAGACAAACAACGCATTAACCTTCTGTGACAAGTTAATGGAATAACTCAGCTAACTTAATTGCAGACTTGTGTAATCAAGTTGGAGCAAGTGTGAAATGTATTGCCCTGGCTGATAAGCTGACGCGCGTCTAAAATTTGATAATTTCGTGTCTGAACCCTTTTGCTGTCTTAGATTGCCTTGTAAAACTAAATGACGAATAGCTTATCTATACTTTATAGAGGCAAGCCAAATTTATCGTTTAGAGCAACGATTTGTGTTATTATTTACTGAGCAAAAAACTTAAACTCACATTTCGTAACTATCCCTTCATCGGACAAGGGTTTAAGGATATGGTTAGGAAGTTTGGAAAACCTAACCCTTTTCCTACTTTCTTCTATTCCTCCGACGCGAGAGGAGGGCAGAAGACTAAGTTTTTTATTCACAGAAGCTGTTCATGAGCGGATCGCCCACTATGGATAAAAGAAACCATTCTGTTTTCTTAGGAGAGGGGTTAAATCCTTGGTAGTTAAAAAAGTTGGTGCAAGATTTCAGTTAAAGAAAAACACTGATTTTTGAGCTTTTTCCCCATTACATCCCGATGCCATTCGGTACAGTAACGTTGTCAAATTCAAGGTTTTAACGATGAGTCAAGATTTACCAAAACAAGAGAAGCTCAAAATACTTGTGGTGGATGACCATGAACTAATCCTGAATGGAACGCTTAACTTGCTGAAACGGTACTACCCACAAGCCAAAATTCTCACCGCCAAAACAACCCAGAATGCTCTCGATCAAGTCGAAGCATTTGGGCCCGACTTAGTTATTATGGATCTTTCCCTGCCAGAAACCTCCAAAGACACTGCCGAAATCAATCAAGGCATTAAAAGCTTGGAAACGTTAATGAAAAACTATCTTACCCTCAATCTTGTCGTGCAAAGCAGTTATGTCAAAGCACTGGTACGGATTAAACCGGACATCGATGCTCATGAAGGAGGGTTTACTGTAGCGGACAAAGGACTTTCTAGCCAGGAGATGTTAAGCCGGATTGACTTAGCGCTCAAAGGAGTCACACATACCAAAGACCTCAAAATACCACCAAAAGAAGTCAAGTCAGAATGGATAGAGGTACTCAATCTAGCGTTTGCAGAAGGATTGGAAGATAAAGTCATTGCTGAACGGATGCGAGTAGCGCCGAGAACGGTACGCCACTACTGGACTAAAATTCAAGACATTTTAGGCGTTTACCCGGAAAATGGTAAAAGTCTTCGCATCCAAACGGAGAAACGAGCTAGAGAAGAGGGGTTTATTGATTAAGAAGATTTGTTAAGGAAGAAACTGTTGTTACTAGATATTTGGAATAAATTTAAACAAGGAATTACCATCTGGTCTATAGCAACACTGCCAGGAATTTTTGTTTTGGCACTTATTATCTTCTTTCGCCTGAATGGGTCACTGCAATTCATAGAATGGGTAACTCTTGACTCCTTTCTTCGCCTGCGTCCTTGGGAACCTATCGACGAACGAGTTGTTATTGTCGGAATTAATGAGGAGGATATACAAGGTATAAGAAATTACCCTATACCAGATAACGAGATTGCCAAACTGCTGAGAACGTTGCAGAAGTATCAACCAAGAGTGATTGGTCTTGATATTGTTAGAGATATACCCGTTGAACCCGGTCATGCCGAACTGGTTGCAGCTTTTAAAGACATCAAAAATCTGATTGCGGTTGAAAAAGTTTTACCCACAGTCATTAAGCCTCCCCCCGACTTACCCTTAGAACAAATCGGTTTTATAGATGTCCTTTCGGATGATGATGGCAAAGTCAGACGTGCAATACTTGGAACCAATAGTCCTGAAAACAATAAAAAATATGTATTTTCCCTACCTTTACGGCTGGCAGAAACGTATCTCTTGGCTGAAGGCATTAAACTGAGCAATGGCATTCGCGATCACGATGCAATGCGGTTTGGTTCGACTGAACTCCCTCGCTTTTTCCCCAATTCTGGGGGGTACGTGCGAACTGATGATTTTGGAGTTCAGTTACTCCTCAATTATCGCAACGGCCGAGAGCGATTTCGCACGCTATCGCTTAAAGATATTAACGATATCGAAACCAATCCCAATCTGCTGCGGGCTATCTTCAGTGAACGCGTCGTTCTGATTGGTGTAACTGCTCCTAGTATTAAAGACTTCATCAATACCTCTGCGATCGCTAATTTGCAACCGCCTGGTAAAATTTATGGGGTAGAATTTCATGCCCATGTTGTTAGCCAAATTGTCAATGCAGTTCTTGACAAACAACCCGTTTTAAAAACCTGGTTACAGGGTTGGGAATATCTTTGGATTATCAGTTGGGGGCTTTTAGCGATTTATCTCGGTCGGCTGACTCAATCTCCATTGAAAAACCTTGTGTATGTTGCAGTTGCCAGCCTTGGTTTAACTGGAATTGCTTATATCTTTATCCTCACTAAATGGTGGATTCCAGTAGTACCAGCACTACTCGTTTTGGTCATCAATGGTGCAATATTGAGTACTTTTTATCAATATGACCGATTTTTGAGGTCTCAGATTCAGATCCGCCAACGCACCATTGAGGGGACATTTGTTGTAATCCATAATGGGCCCCTGCAAACACTAGCCAAGATTTTGAGGCACGTCCAAGACCAAGATTTAGAACAAAATCAATTGCTCGAATACCTGCAAAATCTAAACTACGAAATTCGAGAAGTTGGCGAATACCTGAAACTAGAAGCCTTAAACCGAAAGGAAAGTCTCCGTCTCGGCAGTGGTCTAATCTTAGACTTAAAACTGCCAATTCGCAACCTTTTATATGAAATCTACAGCCATACACTCCAGCGAAACTTTCCCTGCTTTAAAACGCTCAAAGTTAAAGCCTATTCGTTCGCTCCAATTGATGAGAAATACTTAAGCATCGGGCAAAAGCAAGAACTATGCCAATTTTTGGAAGAAGCATTATGCAATGTCGGTAAACATGCCAAAGGAGTAACCCGTCTCTGTGCTACTGGCAAAGAAAACGAAGGCTGGTACACCCTAAGCATTAAAGATAATGGGACTGGCATTCACTCGTATCATGAAGGACAAGGAACAAAGCAGTGTAAAAATATAGCAAAAAAATTAAGAGGAAAGTATCAGCGAAAGCCTCTCAAAGATAAAGGAACTTTGTGTGAGTTAACTTGGCCTATTACGAGTAAAAGCTGGATTTTTGCCCGCATAGGACGTGATATAAATTTAATGTGAAGCTTCATAAAAAAGCGCTTCTAGGATAATACTTTTTTAGCCCTTGCTTGTTCGCTGACATCTGCGGCAGTGGTAACGATAATTATTAACAAACTTAATACAGCGCTTCCGGCTATTATGCAATATAATTTTCTCCTTACCCCTCTGCTATCATCGCTTTCAGCTTTTAGGATGTACCTCATAGCTGCCGGAAGCGCTGTATGTCAATCAGATATACATATTATGGCGCTCTTGTTTGTATATATTAATTAAATTAATGTTTGCTCAACTAATGTTTGCTCAACCAAAATTATAATGATTCCAATTCAGTGGTTCCTAAACAAACGCATCAACATCATACTAGTTATCAGTTGTACCCTAAGCTTAGGGCTGATTGTAACTTCGGCAGCTCTTGGAAGCTATGAACCTGGCGATCAGAAACCTGTCCCAAAAGACCGCAGATCGGATGGAGGAACGACCAGAGGGTGTTCCGGAGGAGATATACCGCTAACCGTTATTGCCTCTGGCAATTATGTTGGACGGACGATATCTTCACATCCTACGTTCGCTTGGTTTGTTCCTGGTGACTCTGCTTCCAAACCAATGAAGTTCATGATTTACGAGTGGGTTCCAGGCGGTAAACCTAAAGAAGTTCGCAAGATACCATTGCAGAGTTCACCGGGGATTATGAAGTTATCCCCGTTTTTGGAGAACGGATTAGGGCTGCAACCGGGAAAAGAATATTCTTTGCAGGTTGTCATTCATTGTGACCCAGATAATCCATCAGGTGATTTAGTAGATGAGGCAAGTATTGAGGTTGTAAAAATGCCAGCAGCTGTGCAAAGTAAATTGAACAGAGCAGTAAATAGTGTTGAGAAAGCTAATATCTATGCTGAGGCAGGTTTATGGTACAATGCGCTAGATGAAGCACTCAAACTGGCTAAATTGTCGAAACTGGGAGAAGTGGGTTCAACTCTATTAAAAGATTTGGCTAAGAGTGAAGCACCAACAACTATACCAGAATTACCACCAAAAGAACGGGAAGCGATTGAGAAACGGATTGAAAACTTAAAGCAGATTGCAGACAGCGCACGCTAATCACGTTTACCCTACTTTAAAGCCAGTTACCGATGAGGATAAAAGGTGCCCATTGGGCGGGGTGAATCTTTTTGTTCTGATTAATCAGTGCCTTTTGTGCTTCCTTCAAGGCTTCTGCTTTACTCATTTGCGATCGCAAGTTCTCGTAAAACTTAACGACTAGCTCTTTTGTAAAATCATCGTCAACGTACCAAAGAGAAGCCAAAGCACTTCTAACGCCTGCTTGGACAGTGATGCCAGCCATACCCAACGTAGCACGGTCATCTCCTACACCAGTTTGACAAGCTGTAAGCACGAGCAACTCCATTGGCTTCGAACCTCCACTAAAGTCGCGGATGTCACTCTCTAGCTGAGTAATTGTAATCTTCTTATTATTACCCGTAACTAAAAAGCTATCTTCTGGAATGGTGCCAAACTGTCCGTGAGTGGCAATGTGAATAATCGGGTAATTTGCTTGTTTAAGTTCTTGCTTTAAGCCTTCATCAGTGAATTGTTTATCCAAGAGTTTCTTGCTACCTGGAAATAGCTTCGTGGCTTGATTTATTTCATCGGCAACATTTTCCAAAGCCTTGAATTTTTCACCATCAACAGTAACTGCTTCGGTTAACCCTAAAGCTAACATCCATAAATCTTGAAAATTTTGGGGTTTAGGGAATGTCAAATGCAGACCAGGAGTCGTAGCAATGGCGTATTTCTGAACTAGAAATTCCTGACCATCATGGAGTGCAGCCATCGGTACACTGCGTAAGAATCCGTCTTGGATGAAAACGATAGTTTTGATTTTTGCTTGGTCTAAATCGTCAGCAAAAGGGCGAATAATCCTATTATATAGATTCTGTGCTGGTGTTAAAAAAGCGTCAGTTGGGTCATAAAATTTCTGTATTTCTAGACGAAAATTTTTGATTTCTTCTTGGAATTTTTTACTATCGTTTATCCATGCCAGCTTCTTCAATCTTCTTTCAGTATTTGGCTTGACCTTTTGCTTCTTTTCCTGGTTGGGTAGACTCACCACAATTGCCGTCCGGTCTTCTAGGATGATGGAACTAAAAATGGCGGTGTCTTCTCTCTCTAAGTCATCAACTCGTTTTTGATCAAATACGGCAAAAACACAGTCATTGCCGAAGTAATTTTGCAATTCTGCTAGTTTCAAAGAATCAATGGCATCGAGTGCAGAATCCAGTTCGTTTTGATACTCAAGACTAGCAATGGGAAGTGATTCAGCACGCTCTAGCTTTAAAATAGTAAACTCTCGGTAGAGAGGACTAATTGTATCCCGAAACCTAAATTGCAGGTCTCGTTCAGCAATTAATAAATTATTTCGGATACCTCCGTTACCTTCTAACGTTGCGATCGCCCGTTCGTAAGCAGCAATTGCCTCGGACTCTTTCGCCTGTGCTTTGAAAATTCGTCCCGCCTGCCACTCCCACAAATAAAGACTATCTTTAGCACGCAGCTTTTGGTCGCCTGCCAATCGTGCCTGTTTGGTAAAATCTAAGGCTTTAATGTAGTCCTTGCGGCACTCGTAGAGATGACCTAGTTTCCCTAAAGCAAATGATTCGGAGCGAGAATCTTTAATATTTTGAGCAATCAAAACAGCTTTTTTCAGGAGTTCTTCAACTTGTGAATCCTTGAGCTTTCGCGGCAGACATTGAGCTTTAAAGGAAGTAGAATTTATAGAAGGAACAAATTGTTCGATTTCAGCTAAATCAATTGCTATATAGGCTTTATTGGAAGAATTAGGGAGTTTTTCAATCCCAGCTAAAGCTTCTTGTAATACTTGTTCTGCCTGAGTATTATTGTCAGCTAAATTTAAATATTTTGGGTGGTAATAAAGTTGAATCAAATTAAGAAGTGTCCGCATTTGACTCGATAGATCATTTTGAGTGCGAGTCAGCTCGAGACTGTTATTAAAATAGCCTAAAGCCTTTTTGTAATCAGAAGTAGCTTCTTTGATGAATTCATTAGTCTTAGTATCTGCACCTCTTAACTTAGCGGAATCAACACGCTGCTCATTGAGTTGAGCTTTACTAAAATAAGCATTACCGAGACTATTAAACACCGAAGAGCGATAAACTGAGAGGTTATTCTCCTGGGCAATCTTTAAGCTATACTCTAGAGTTTCAATGGCTAAATTATATTTTCCCTTAAGGCGATACGCTTCTCCCAAGCTCCCTAATGCAGCTACTTCTCCCTGGCGATCGCTGAATTTGTGGGCAATTTGCAAAGCACTTCCTTCGCTTTTAAGGCAATCCTCATCAGTCTCAGAAGCACCACATAAAAGTGCGATCGCTTCTTTATTTTGCCCCAAACGACTGTAGGTTTGAGCAAGTTCTGTGAGCAACTGTCCCACCTTCACGAATTCTCCTGAGGAGCGATAGTTGGTGATCACTTCTTTCCAATAGTTGATCGCTTCCTCTAATTGACCAAGTTGCTGATAAGCTACTGCTAATTTTTCTCGAACAATTGCCGCGTTATTGTGGTTATTGGTGTTTTGATAGGCACTTAAGGCAGTTTGCCATTTGGCGATCGCCTGTTGTATATCTCCTGAGCGATATTGTTCAATTCCTTGTTGTACTAGAAGGCTTGCATTGGGAGACTGTGCGGTTGCTATTTCTCCCCATCTTGCCTGGAAAGTGATGAAGGGAACATGATTCAGCCACAGGAAGAATGTGAGGCTGCTAAAAAAGATAACTACCAGAAAGCGACGGACACGAAATTGGCGGTATCGGCTTGGCATAGGAAGATACCATAGGTTCCAAGTAAGATTTTGCCCGAAGTTTTAACTCCATTCCGATCTGAAGTTGCACATTTGGGCAACGGTAGCTGCCTAATTGTGCAATCAGTATTGCTTTGTTTTACCATTAATTTAGCACAACAGGTGAATGCCTAATTTCAGTCTAAGATTTATTGTATAAATTAAGCAAGCAATTACTCAATGCAGTGCAGCTTCAAAGGTAGTCATGATTTTACCAGTGATTGACACCATTAGCTCAAATAACTTTTGATTTTTGACTTCAAGGGAAGCAGCACTCAGTTTCTTTTTCCCGAAATAAAAATTTTATAAATAATACGTATAAATAAAATTGTTATGTAGGCCGATTATAGTTAAGATTTTGACAGCCTTTAACCTAATAAGTAGGTCGGCGTCAATAATTATCATTGGGATAAGGCAGTTATTGCAGGGGCAGGGGGAAAAAGGACTTGAGCCTTGTTTGCTTTTATTGACATAGTTTGGTTTTCTTGTGCCAGCTTCTTATTTATCCTAATTAATTTAAATAAGTCGGCGTCAAAAACCCAACTCTATAAAGAAAAGTAAATAGGAAAAATGTATTTACAAAGGTGGTTTAGATATAGGCACGTAGAGATTTGCAAAAATGTTAAGAAAACTATCTTATGATTTTTAAAAACTGGTTTGGTCGAGGTTTGGAGTGGAAGATTGGGGGTTGTGTCGCTTTAGCGGCGGTACTCTCAATAGGAGTAAGCGAGAATGTCTTGGCTCAAATCGTGCCTGACAAGACGTTGGGTGTTGAAGGTTCTGTTGTTAAACCCAATGTCAATATACAGGGGATTCCTAGCGATCTCATTGATGGTGGCGCAACTCGTGGCGCTAACCTTTTCCACAGTTTTCGAGACTTTAATGTATGGGAAGGCAGGGGGGCTTATTTTGCCAATCCGACTGGAGTTGAGAACATCTTAACTCGCGTTACAGGCGGCAATACTTCTAACATTTTGGGCAGGTTGGGGGTTTTGGGTGGGGCGAATTTGTTTTTGCTTAATCCGAACGGAATTGTATTTGGCCCGAATGCCAGTTTGGATATCCGGGGGTCATTTGTCGCGACGACAGCCGATCGCATAAAGTTGGGTGATAGAGGTTATTTCAGTGCTGTAGAACCGCAAACTAGTAGTTTACTGTCTGTCAGTCCGGGAGCGCTGTTTTTTAGTCAGGTTGCCAATCAACCGACTGCGATCATTAATCAAGGGAATTTATCAACTGGGAAACATCTTACCCTGTCGGCTAGCAATCTGGACTTGCAGGGACAGTTAGTCTCTGGGGGAGATTTGACGTTACAAGCGCAGGATACTGTGAAAGTGCGCGATAGTGTGACGACTCCGTTTCTGGCTCAATCGGGTAGGAATCTGACGATTATTGGAAATGGCGGCATCGATATCTTGGCGTTGAATCATCCTACACAAACACCCTTTGTGAGTGGGGTTAATCTCAGCTTAATCAGTGATGGTGTTATTTCTGGAGACGCTCGTTTTAGTAGTGGTGGCAGTTTTTCGCTCAAGAGTGTATCGGGGGGATTGGCAAATTTTGTAAGTTATTATGACCCAATCATCAGCAGTAATGGCGATGTGAATGTGAGGGCTAACTATACAGGAGCATCGTTGTTAGTTGAAAGCAAGGGGAATATTGGCTTTGGGGGCGATATCAACATCACTGGACCGGATAGTGGGTTGCCAGCAGGGCCAGATACTGCCACTCTTGAGGGAAGTTCAGCATTAATTATGCGTTCTGGGCAGAGTACTCTGGCTTATGGGGGTGTCAATTTTAGCACTGTACCTGTCTATAGGACTGGATCTGTGCCTGCGGGAATTACGATAGCTGGAAAGGTTACCTTACAGCCGTTTAATGGGGCTGGGGGAATAGTTAACCTGTTGGCAGCATCGGGGGGGTCTGTGAGTATACGAAAAAATATAACCGCCATTGGTGGGACAATAGAGATTTCCGGTGCGACAATCACGGTTATCCCAAATATTCAAAACAGCCTCACCGAGTTACCCGAAAATCAAATTAACACCGACAGCCTCCTAGCCAATAGCTGCATTGTCCGCCGCAATCAACCAACAAGAGGAACCTTCACCATCACAGGTACTGGTGGCTTACCGCAGCGCCCTGGATATGCTCAAATGTCCAGCTTTCCCACAGTAGACATAGAAACTTTACCCAGTGACAGTACACCCTTAACGACCAACTCAAATCGTCCTTGGCAAAAAGGCGACCCAATTGTAGAACCCCAAGGCGTGTATCGGTTATCAAATGGGAAACTCGTATTGAGTCGAGAATGTTCTTAATTCACTAACATTAATATGTACCCAATTAATAGGTGGGTTGCCATTTCAAGTTCTTGCATGACGACCTCAGCTTGCCTTGCGCTCAGTGCAGTGGCTCAGTCCCCACCGCCACCAGGTGTCACTATTCCCCCAACCGCACCTGACGCGGTTGAGCAAACGATTCCCAAACCCTCTTATTCACCCCGTCCTCTCCCTGCTGAAACGCCTAGATTACCACCAAAACTCGAATTGCAAACTCCCCCAATCCAAGAATCACCGGAAGTGACTTTCCCATCAAGCGATCGCTTCTTCATTAAAAAAGTGGAAGTGCTGGGAAATACCGTTTTGGATGACGAAATTACCACCTTAACCCAGCCCTACGAGAACCGCTCAGTCACCTTTGAAGAGTTGCTCGAACTGCGCTCGGCAATTATTAAACTCTACATAAAAAACGGCTACATCAGCTCTGGAGCCTTCTTGCCCAACAATCAAGACCTCAGTACTGGTATAGTCAAAATTCAAGTTGTAGAGGGCAAACTTGAGCAGATTGAAATCGGTGGCTTAAGGCGATTGCGTGAAGGATACGTGCGATCACGCCTCCAACGTGGCACGTCTACTCCTTTAAACCAGCAACGGCTAGAAGAAGCCTTGCAACTGTTGCAACTCGATCCGCTTATTGAGCAGGTGAATGCCCAGTTAGCCGCAGGCAGCACTCCAGGGAGCAATATCTTACGGGTCAGTCTCAAAGAAGCACCTGCTTTTCACACTGCTTTAGTCATTGATAACAACCAATCTCCCAGCACTGGTTCCATCCAAGGCAGCATAGAAGTCAGTCATGATAATGTGTTAGGATTTGGCGATCGCCTCAGTGCCAGATACGGTCGTACCGAGGGACTTGACCTTTACGACATCAATTATACCATCCCTGTCAATGCGAGCAATGGTACTCTTAACTTCCGCTATAACAATGGCGATAGCCGCATTATCGAAGAAGATTTCCGGGAGTTTGGTATCAGAAGCGAGGCTCAAACCTATTCCCTCGGTTTCCGTCAGCCAATCACAAGAACACCAACCAGTGAATTTGCATTCGGCTTATCTTTAGATTTGCGTCGCAGCCAAACGTATATATTCAACGACAGACCCTTTTCCTTCACAGAAGGTTCAGAAGATGCGGAAAGCAAAGCTACAGTGATTCGGTTTTCTCAAGATTGGGTCAATCGCGGTACCAGACGAGTCTTAGCGGCCCGGTCTCAATTCAGTCTAGGGATAGATGCGTTTGATGCAACTATAAATAATATGGGTACTGACGGGCAATTCTTTTCCTGGTTGGGACAATTTCAGTGGGTGCAGCAGTTGTCACCCAGAAATCTGCTAGTAGCCCGAATTGATGCCCAGCTAACCCCAGATTCTTTACTATCTTTGGAACGCTTCAGTATAGGTGGAGTCGATACAGTTCGAGGCTACCAACAAAATCAACTCGTTGCCGACAATGGCATCGTGGGTTCAGTTGAGGTTCGCGTTCCCGTCACATCAGACCCCAAAGTACTACAGTTAGTGCCTTTTTTTGAAATCGGTACGGTCTGGAATAATCGAGAAATTGACCCCGAACCGGCGACAATTGCCAGTTTAGGACTGGGTTCGCGCTGGCTGATTAGCCCCGATTTATCGTTGCACCTAGACTATGGCATTCCCTTAATTTCAGTTGGCGATCAGGGCAACTCGTTGCAAGAAAACGGTCTCTACTTTTCAGTACGCTATCAGCCGTTTTAAAATGCTTCAAATATTTTTGAGACTTAGGGGAAAAAATCAGACAATGATTGCACAAAACTGTAATCAATATTGCTTTATTGTGCCATCAACTCATCTTACTTGAGTAATCAACTTTGCACAAGCACCCAATGCATTATCTAATAGCTTCTTTTATTGTATTTATCAAGCAGACAAAACACTGCTCTTTGAAGAAAACAATAGAGATTACATCACAAATAACAATGGCACGCTGGGATGGTAACCAAACGGTAATTTTCTGGGCGTCATTAAGCCTTGTTTATTGCTAACAATTTAGCTGTGGATTCTTTGCGGCTTGTCGCAGACATCGCTTTGGGGTTTAAAAATAATCGAACGAAAAATCCTGATTTTTTCGTCGGTTCTTAACTCTGGTTGTGATTAGGAGTAATTTAGATGTGTTTATCCTGGCTTGGTATCAGAGTAGGAGTATTTAATATTTGCAAAATTTTTAGCAACTACCCCAATTAATAAGTAGAGATGTGGATAAACCACTTATGAATGAAGAACACAACATATTTGAAGACAAAGACTTGTCAGAAAAGTTGCCAAAACAACCACCAAATTCACTACAGGACCTTCAGTCTCATTTATCTCAAATACCAGAATTAGTCAAAAACGTGACAAATACGAGCTGGGAAGAACTAACATCCACACAAAGATTTGACCTTCAAGAAAAACAGCAGGTTTATCACAATATTGCTCAGTTTTTGCAAGAAAGGCTTCAAGTAGAGTTTCAAAAAGTAGAGTTTCAAACCTACTTGCAAACAACTTACATATTGTGTAACGAATCCGATCCAGAATTGGTTGGGGAACAGCCACCAAGCGAGCTAGTCCAAGAACTGGCAACCGAAGTAAAAAATCTCGTCCTCACTATCAAAGTGCATTACTTGAAACCCCAAGAAGTTCCAACTTCTGACACAGGCGTAAATAGTAAGCATTTACGCCAAACCGAAATTTTTTACATAGCTCGCAATAACCCAAAACCCAACATTTTTCGGATTGATGAACAAGTGGAATGGGACAAATTACCGAGTGATGTAGGAGAAAGCTTTATTAAGGAAGATTTAGCTCGGATCAGCTTTAAACTTTATCCCCAAGGAGACTAATATTATGCCCTTTTTACAAGTTATACTGGCTTTCCTGATTATAGTAACTGTAGCAGTGGCACTCACCTTCTGGAACCAAATCCTTAACTGGGCGGATCAAACTTTGTTTCCCTGGATTCGGGACAACTTACCTGGGTTAGAACAGTATGTTAGACATGCTTTCGCGGAGGTTCACAAAGTTGTCGGACCAATACGCAGAAATCTCATAACTTTAAAACAGTTCACCGAAATCGAAGGAGCTTGGAAAATGCTCCGGCATTATTTACTGAAAGTATTAGTCCAGTTTGAGCTGAACACACAATATCAGTGGGTTAAACGGATTACTTTCTGGGCAACTCGTAAGCTTGAGTCCAAGCCGGTGGTAGTACGAAAGGAAGTAGAGGAGATAGTTAAAGACGTTGATTCATTACCAGATGATGTGCGTCAAAAATGGTTGAAACTAGGTCAGACCACTCAAGATATAGATATGACTAAGGTGCGCGATGACGAGCTGCATGAGGGCAAACTCGAACTCACTATGACCAATTAACGTCACAACACACTTGTAATGTATTCGACACTTATCACTAAACTCGCAATTGTAGTAACAGTTGGATATTTAGCTTGGAATCATCAACATCAAATCCGGGAAAGCGTTGCTACATGGTTACGTCAGCACGGTTTACAAGATAGTGCTTTGATGAAAGCTTGGATTATTTTTGACCAGTTGATTTCTGGAGTTCGGTGCCGCCTAATGGTAGAAACCAATCAAACTGGTCTTCAAAAAATATCTGAGACAACCCATTCCCTAGAAGAAATTCGCAAAACTGACCCTGATGTTTATGACCAACTACAAAGGTTGGGCTACGCCAAAAAAGACGTTATGCCTTTATTGCAATAGCAGGAGACAAATATGCCAGAAAATTGGACTAGAATTAGTCAACCTAACCAATCTCATCAATCTCAAGCGAATGTAACCGTTTCGTCGGATACTAGCTCTGAAAATTCTGAAATTCAGCGGATGGAAATGTTTGTACCAGAAACACCCAACCGCAGCCTAAACGACTTAATTGTACCAGCTAAGGTTAAAACCCAAATTGAAACAGCTTTAAACAGCATTCGTTTCCATGATGTATTGTACCACGAATGGAACTTAAAAAAGGTTGACCCGCACGGACATCGAGTAGCAATTAATCTATTTGGTCCACCAGGAACGGGGAAGACATTTTGCGGTGAGGCGATTGCACACTATTTGGGTAAACCAATCATCCGTGTAAACTATGCCGAGATAGAATCTAAGTACGTGGGAGAAACTCCAAAAAATATTAAAGCAGCTTTCAATAAAGCGCGCGAAACCGAAGCAGTATTATTCTTCGACGAAGCTGATTCAATTCTTGGCAAACGACTCACCAATGTTACCCAAAGTGCCGATCACGGAGTCAATGTTAGCCGTTCCGTTATGTTGTTGGAGTTAGATAACTTCAATGGAATTGTGATTTTTGCTACTAATTTACCAAGAAACTTTGACGGGGCTTTTGTAAGACGAATTCAAGCACATATCGAGTTTGAACTTCCAAACGAAGATTGCCTTCTACAATTATGGAATTTACTACTACCTACAGAAGTTCCCCGTGCAGACGATATTAGTGTTGAATGGTTAGCACAAGAGTCTATAGGTTTAGCTGGTGGAGATATTCTCAATGTAGTAAAGTTAGCTGCAAGCCAAGCTGTTGTCAGGACTGGAGAAGAGCGAAGGATTTTACAATCAGATATTCAAAACGTTGTCACCCAAGTTAAGCTTGGCAAAGAAAAAGTTGGTACTGAGTTCTCTTATCACAACCAATCTACTGCAACAGTAGTCAAAGAAGATATAGTTCCACCTGAAGAATTACCTCCTGACGTTCGTGAGAAATATGAGCAAGTCTTGGAACAGGATAATGTTTCCGATAGTACTGCTGTTGGAACTTAATCACAAATGACTCTTATATTGGAGTGGTGTTACAGATGCGTTGAAGATGATGTTTATATCTATTTTATAGTAGGTAATTAAACAACTAAGTCGACACTTTAGAGATACCACTAACCCAATCTTTTACAAGAAAGAATTCAGTTCTTCTGGTACTAGAAGGACTGAATTGAATCAGAGTCCAACTGGCGGACGCATCATGTCAATAAGGAAGTTTATTCTATTGAGAATAAACAATAATGTCATTAAATCTTGCTTATTGCAAAAAAAATAGGCGTAGCTCAACGTTCGCGCAGCGTTTCGTAGAGAAGACATCGCTTTGGGGCTTAGTATAAACTGCAAGGTTAACTGAACTATATCGACTGCATATAATTATTCAGAAGAAAACTTCAAATTCAATGGAATGTCTGTAATTACTATGTTTGATCGCCTTTCTCGACGTCAATTTATAAAACTTACAAGCGGTTTTGCCGCTGGAACAGCAGCAGCAGGAAGTTTACATTTAATTGACCTTCTTCCCGCTAATGCCCAAAACACTACAGGATATAAACTTGTTGGTTACTTTAGTGCTGGAGAAGGTTTTCTCATTACAGTTGCTTCTGCTGCCGTACCCAAAGGGAGCAAAACTAGCGACTTATTTTTTCAATGGATGGCTGAGTGCGGTAAATATTTAGATTGGTTTAACGTTATGTCCTACGACTATCACGGGGCTTTTGACGATCCCAACACAGTGGGAACAGGAGCCAACGCTCCTCTCCTGCAAGATTCCGTACCCAATGGTACTTTTGACATCAAGGATACGGTGGAATCTTACCTCAAAGCTGATATTCCCAAGGAAAAGATCGTGCTAGGGATGCCTACCTACGGACGGAGTTATGTCGTTGCAGACCGTACCGATGGCTTTGGAAAGCCCTTTAGTGGTCCGGGACCCGCAGGGTCAGCAACAGTCACTCCTGGTGTCCTCGCTTATTTTGAAATCCTTGAGAAAATTGCTAATGGCGAACTTGACGTACAAAAGTGGGATGATGCCACTTTGACTCCCTACGCTTACAGCACTCAAACCGGACTTTGGGTGAGTTATGACGACGAGAAATCACTAGGTTATAAGGTCAGTTATTTGATTGAAAAAGAATTGGGAGGTGCAATGGTATGGGCGATCGATTTAGACAAGTTTTAATGATAGTTCTGCCTTATTCGCTACTTAAGAACCACATTGGTTCAGTTTGGTATTTCGTTCATCACAGATGCTGCTAGTTTACGGAGTGAAATCAATACTATGGTGGACTCAAACCTTTTTCCATTGCAGAATGCAATCAAAAAGATTTTAGATAACCCAACTACAAGACCAGTATTACCAGTATTAAAAGATGGTACATCTGTTAGAGATGGTACATCTGTTGGAGATGAAAATTTTGGTGAAGCTCATCGCTACGGTACTGGTATATCGCCAGATATTGCTTTGAATAATGGAAATGTGGTTGTAGAAGTTCACCAAACTGAGGGAAAAGGTAGTACTCTTTGGTATCACGTTGGTAAAGTTGAAGGTAAGAAGATCATTTGGGGCGGGAGCATTAATTATGACAAAGGAGTACAACCCTCAGTTGCCATTACTGATGATGGGTTAGTGGTCGAGGTTCACAAGTCTCAGAATCATGATACTCTTTGGTATCACGTTGGTAAAATTGAAGGTGACAAGATCACTTGGGGTGTGAACGCCCAATATGACGAAGGAGTACAACCTTCAGTTGCCATTACTGATGATGGGTTAGTGGTCGAGGTTCATAAGTCTCAGAATCACGATACTCTTTGGTATCACGTTGGTAAAATTGAAAGTGACAAGATCACTTGGGGTGTGAACGCCCAATATGACAAAGGAGTCCAACCTTCAGTTGCCATTACTGATGATGGGTTAGTGGTCGAGGTTCATAAGTCTCAGAATCACGATACTCTTTGGTATCACGTTGGTAAAATTGAAGGTGACAAGATCACTTGGGGTGTGAACGCCCAATATGACAAAGGAGTCCAACCTTCAGTTGCTATAACTAATGACGGGTTAGTAGTGGAGGTTCACAAGTCTGAGGGATTACTAGGTCATCTTTGGTATCGCCTCGGTCAAGTGGAGAGTAACACCATCACCTGGCGCAATGATGGTAAGAGCATACATTATGCCGACGGTGACGTGGCAAAGGTTGCTTGCAATGCACAACTGGCAGTGGAAACTCATTCTAATAAAGGAAATATAGATGATTCTCCGTCGAGCAGGTACAGTCTTAAGTGTTCGGTTTTAACATTACCTGCCTTTCGTTCCAACTGGATTGAATTGTATGGTGATAATTCATATTGTTACTGTGCATGTAATAGCGCTGCTGATAACAAAGACAGGCATGCCTCCAGCCATCGGATGAGCGTCAAAGAGGGAGCACCTTATTTCTATGCAGTCCTCACTAAAGACGATGACTCAATCGATTTTCCAACTGGTGCAATACTGGCAATTGAAGGACCTGATGGAACCAAATACAATCGCGATATTCAAGAGGAAGATCAACTGGTGCTCATGTCCGGTTCTTCAGTTCGATGTCTGATTGTAAAAGACCCCAAGCCAGGTGATTGGAAGATGACGATGACTGTGCCTGAAGGCGTAGGATTCCATTGTGAGTGCAATACGGTTCCGTCTAAAGACGTGTACGATACGATGACAGGGACTTTAGACAATTCTTTACAAAAAAGGGGATTGAGTATTGGTAAGTCGGTAGAGCTATGGGGTGGTCTTACAGCACTTGGGGCTTTGCTATTCTCAGAGGTAGAGGTGCCAGTGCTAGCAGTGAGAGCGTTATGGATGGTAGTCAGTACTGGTATAGTTTCTCATGTATTACCTGGAGACACACAAACGGGAGAGCTATCCAGAGACGATCAGATTCAAGTGGGGAAAGGTGTGGGTAAAACTCTTGGTGGAATATACAAAAATAAGGGGATAAAAAAAGCAACAGAGTGGGTGAAGAACACAGCTTCTAGAACAAGCAAGAAGAAGAAAAAAGTCAAACAATACGTCTATGCTGTCGCTCACAATGGACAAGGTGACTTTATCATAGGTTTCAAAAATAGATTTGGCTGGTTTTTCCACACCAACGGAGGTGTAGTCCTTCCCCCACCAGGGCAGCAGCTTAACGGTGGTGATGATTACGTATTTCCAGGTGGTGAACTTGAAGAATCCGAGGATCCCATCGTCGGTGCCTGGAGAGAAATATTTGAGGAGACAAACGAACACTTAGGCGGTTGGATAGCGCAACCAGATTTGTATGAAGGTCAAGAGCCGCCTGGCTCGCCTGAGCCTAGAATCAGATATTATGGTGTCTACTTTAATATTGGGGATCAACTTCTCCCATTGTTTGAGACTATTTCTGGAAATCTTGTAGCTGGGGGGCGTGCTGCCCAAGCAGTGATCCGAGGTGAATTCCAAGGAAATTATCACGGATTACTACAAGCTTTTGATGGTTGTCCGCCGGACAACGAACTTAACAGGGCCTATTTGTGGAACTTTAGAGATGACTGGCAGACAATTCAAGGATGGCAAAATGACCGAAACAAATCATGGTATTACTATATTTTGAACAATCTGCGAAATCAGCTAGGTATTACAGGTTAGGGCTAGCAGGAAAATAAAGTACCAGCTAAACAGGGACGACAGTAATATCCCATTTGGGTAATGTTTCAGAACGTTGCCATTGGGGTTGGTACTGTTATAAGCTACTTTGGTTCCCAGTAATCGCTGGTTTCTGGATTGCTATCGTAATGTTCCATCGCTTGTTGGATTCGTTCATTAGTTGCGGCTAACGTTCCTAGCCCAATATCAATTTGTTCCAGTTCCCATAACATTTCTTGTTGTTTCTCGTATGGCATATGTGCATAATTATTTGCCCATCCTAAAAATGCTTGTAAAGATATTCCTAAATCTTGTCCTGGAACGATATCTGGCGACCATGAGGCTGTTTGTAACCTGAGTTCGGGATAAGGAAAAGGACAGGTAATAAGCTGAAAATAACAACAAATCCAGCAACCTGTCCTATGTTTAGTTTAGATGCTTTGTTCTGTCATGTAGATGATTTCTGTAAAACGTTTGAAGCTCAATGGCACAGAAAACTGTTAGATCATGGAGGAATAAAACGTGTAAGAGCGAAAAGCTTGTGTTTAAGTGAAATAATGACAATTATCATCGCTTTTCATCAAAATCACTACCGGAATTTCAAAAATTTTTATTTGAATCAGGTGAAACAGCAGTGGAGTTCTGCGTTTCCGGGTCTTCCTTCTTATCAACGATTTATTGAATGGATACCATCAACTTTAATACCTTTATGCGTCTATCTGAGAGGATGTTTGAAAAGTGATGAGGGGTAAAAATTTACGCCAAACGCCGAACCATGAGCCGGATCATTGCAAGGTAGATAAAAGTCTCAGAAGTTTCTGGCAAGCGCTCATAATCTTTGTTCAAACGCCGACATCCAGTAAGCCAACCCAAAGTGCGTTCAACTACCCAACGTTTAGGCAACAAAACAAAGCCCTTGCGTTCATGGGGTCGTAGCACGACTCGCACAATCCATCGGCAGAAATTCATAACCCACTGCATAAAAGGATTGCCATCATAACCACCATCAACCCAGATAATATTCAGACGTGATACCAAGTTTCCCATCTGTTTGACCTTCTGGAGTACAAGTTTCCCACCTGAGCGTTCATCCACACTAGCGGCACTTACTAAGACTCGCAGTACTAAACCTAACGTATCCACTGTCAAAAACCGCTTGCGTCCTTTGACCTTTTTGCCTGCATCGTATCCCACCTGTTGACTGATCATCGCCGCAGTTTTGACACTTTGACTATCAATGATTGCTTCTGTTGGGCTGACTGCTCGCTCCGAATCCACCCTTACCCAGTCGCTGAGTCGATCATGGATACTGATCCATGTTCCGTCTTTTCGCCAATTACTGAAGTACGTGTATACGGTTTGCCAATTGGGGAAGTCTCCTGGCAGGTTTCGCCAAGTACATCAAGAGTGTCAACACATAGAAAATCGCGTTGATTACTTGCCACATCTCTACTACTCTTGGACGACCACCTGTTTTGGGTACTGGAATTAACGGTTCTAGGAATTCCCATTGGTCTTGGGTCAGGTTACTGGAGTATGCTTTACTCATCGCTCTCAATGGTGCTGTATCTACTTATTTACAGCTTATGCCCTGAGAGCTTTTTTTACTCAACTGCCAACTTTTCAAACATCCTCTGAAGCACTGTTTTGGACAATGTACGGGTATCGGTTTTATCGATTCAACCTGCTTGAAGGTATGTCATAATCGTCGGATTTCTCGGCATAAGGTATTTAAAGGTTTAGCCGCTCGTGGCAAAACTTCTGTGGATTGGTTTTTTGGTTTTAAGCAACATAAAAGTTGTCAATGAACTTGGTCAACTCTTAAATGTGACTCTTACTACTGGTAACATTGATGACCGTAAACTCGTACATGATTTACTGTGTAAGCTTTTTGGCAAAATATTTGGCGTTAGCGTTCGCGCAGCGTCTCGTAGAGAAGCTTACCGAAGGTATCGCGGCTATGTTTCTGAAAAACTTGCTTCTCAGCTTTTGGAAGAGTTCGGAATCCAATTTTTCGCTAAACCCCGTCGCAATATGAAGAATAGGCTGATGCGTCTTCATGACAAGCTTTTGTCCCGTAAACGCTCAATTATTGAAACGATTAACGATCAACTCAAAAACATTTCTCAGATTGAACATTCTCGACACCGAAGCCCCGTTAATTTTTGCGTTAACGTTCTTTGCGGATTAATCGCTTATTGTCATCAACCTAAGAAACCTAGCCTTCAACTCGAGTGGCTTTTACCTCCTTATCTTTAACCCGAACTCAGGTTGTTTGTATATTTCCACAGCATTCACACACGCACGTCTGACGTTGATACTCCACTATTTCAATACATAATTCAGTCCTTCTGGTATATCAGTGTGTTTACTTGAGAAAGCAACGACTGACTATACTACCAAGTAAAGATTATGGGGCAAAACACTTCACGTTGCTCAGTTTTACAAGGTTGAATTACCAGTGCAATTGTGATCGATCGGGTTTGATTTAACTACTTAGTCCCCCCTTTGTAACGGGAGACGTCGAAGGCGGGAAGTAAATATGGTGCAGCTTTACAGAAAAACTGTATTAGGAGAAAACATAACTCATGCTTAGTGCCTTTACCACAAATGATGCTTTATTAGGCATATTATCGGAAACTCCGGTTGAATCTGTTCTTTCTCAAGGAGTTAGTACTACAGATTTAGTCCCGACATCTTCCACTATGAAACCTGCTCAGGATTTTAATTTTAGTCAGTTTAATTTATTAGTTGAGCCGGGAACTGGAGAGGAACAAAGCCTTGGAACTAGCCAAGCTCATACTGATGGAATTGACGCACTAGAATATACACTTTTAGAGCCTGATACGTTCCCTAATGGCGATTCCAAATGGTCACAACCCTCTGGTAAAGGCTCACCAATGACTATTACTTATAGCTACAGTAATCTTCTAGACGGCAACTTGCTTGGAGGCCTTGCTGTAAGTACACTGACTTCAGCAATAGAAGAGGGATTAAGGCTGTGGGCAACTTATGCACCGCTAAATTTTGTGGAGATACCTGATAGTGGCCCTGCACCATCGAACAATTATTATCCTGCAGCTAACCATCCTCAAATACGGTTTGGTTATTCTACGATAGATGGTAGTAGTGGTGATGCTTTGGCAGAAGCCTATCATCCCTCAACCACAGATGGTCGAGGTGGCGATATTCACTTCGATGTCAGTGAGACTTGGGCAATAAAACCTGGTTCTAATCAAGAAGACATCCTAGAAACAGCAGTCCACGAAATTGGTCACGCTTTAGGGCTTCGCCATGAAGTAGTCAATAGCGCTATCATGAATCCAGTTGACGTTAGTCGTTATTCTGGTTTAGGAACTGCGTTCCTGCTAGGTGATGACATTAAGGGAATCCGAGACACCTATGGAACAGGTGTTGGTTCGGTTCAGCCACTTTCTGCTCGTAGAATCTACGGTACTGTCGACAATCATAACATCATTGGCACTCCACGCGCTAACACTAATTATGCTTTGCCTGGCAATGATATTGTCTCTAGCAGCGACGACAATGACCAGCTTTTTGCCGGTAAGGGCATTGACCTACTACACACACCTCTAGAGCCAGAGAACTTCAAGAAGTTAGGCTTCAAATGGCCACAACCCTTTGGTAAAGGAACGCCAATCACTATTAATTATAGCTACAGTAATCTGCTAGATGGCAACTTACTTGGAGGTCTGGCTGTAAGTAGACTGACTTCAGCAATAGAAGAGGCATTAAGGTTATGGGCAACTTATGCACCGCTAAATTTTGTGGAGACAGCAGCTAATAATGGTTCTTCTCAGATACGGTTTGGTTATTCTAAGATAGATGAAGATGGTAGTAATAACGTTCTGGGACGAGCCACTTTTCCCTCAAGCGGAAGTATACGTGGTGTCATCAATATTGACTTTGACAGCAGTGACACCTGGGCAATAAAACCTGGTTCTAATCAAAGTGACATCTTAGAAACAGCTGTACACGAAATTGGTCACGCTTTAGGGCTTGACCATGAACCTTCATCTAAGGAGGGTGGCACTAATGCTATCATGAATCAAAATTTCGCTGCTCGTTATTCTGGTTTAGGAAGCGCGTTCCTGTATGATGATGACATTAAGGGAATTCGAGACATCTACGGAACAGGTGTTGGTTTGGTTCGGCCACTACCTAGAATCTACGGTACTCCCAATAATGACAACATCATGGGCACCCCAGATGCTGAGACTATTTATGCTTTCGCTGGCAATGACATAGTTGATGGCAAGGCAGGTAATGACACTCTAATTGGTGGCTTAGGTGAAGATACTGGGGACTACTCAAATGCAACACAACGCATAAATCTTACACTTGGAGGATCGGGATTCGCTACTGATGATGGTTTCGGTACACAAGACAGATTGAGCGGAATTGATCATATCATTGGTAGCCAATACAATGACACTATTATTGGTGATGCAGGTTGGAATAATACCTTACGTGGTGGCGCTGGTAATGACAACCTTAGCGGTCTTGGTGGTAATGACACTCTAATAGGCGGTAATGGTAACGATACCCTTAATGGTGGGGCTGGAAATGATACTCTAGATGGTGGCTTAGGTGAAGATACTGGGGACTACTCAAATGCAACACAAGGGATAAATGTTACACTTAGAGACTTAGGATTCGCTACTGATGATGGTTTTGGTACAAAAGACAGATTGAGCGGAATTGACCATATCATTGGTAGCCAATACAACGACACTATTGTTGGTGATGCAGGTTGGAATAATATCCTACGTGGCGGCGCTGGTAATGACAACCTTAGCGGTCTTGGTGGCAATGACACTTTAACTGGTGGTGCTGGCGCTGATAGATTTTTATTCAACTCTGTATCAGAGGGGATTGATACTATTACAGACTTTTCTCATTTGTCCAGAGATAAAATTTTTATTCACTCTATCTTTGGCGCAACTTCCACAAGCCAGTTCAGTTACAACAACACTACAGGTGCTTTGAGCTTTAATTCCACTCAGTTTGCTACTTTGAATACCAATTCTGGTCTCATTATTGCCCAAGACGTCATATTTGTATAGTTGAGTCTAGAGCTTCTTGCGGGGCTACAAAAAGGGCTATGATGCAGATAAAATAAGCCTCATAGCCCTTTCCCTTGTTGACAATACTTCCGCTTATTAGAAGCCAGTATCATTAACTCAGCCACCAATTCATAAGAATTTTCCATAAAATCGACCCAGTTAGACCCATATAATCCAATATAAAAACTGCTATGACGGCGAATTGTCCGCCCAGATTCTTTAATTCGTCCAACATATTTTTGAATACCCATGCGTTTAATTTTTTGACCAGATATAGTTGCAGAGGTATAGGCGAGCGAGATTAATAAGATTAGGGAAATTAGCCTTTGACCTGATACATTACTATCTTCCAAGTTATAACCACCGCTTTGTAAGGATTCAGGTCTAATATTGAGGAAGTAAAGAAGGGCGAGACAGAAAATTATCAGAATCGGCAATTAGAGCCTGTACAAAACAAATCAATAACAGATCTACCTTGACGACGACAGGTTTGAACCACTGTCAACAAATTGGCAGTATGTTGAAACCGCTCCATCGAACGGGAACCACCACTAACTTTACGTTTTGTCACAGCCAAACGCAGCGAACGTTCGGCCTGATTATTATCCGGGGGAACTTCAGGATGTTCCAGGAAATACCACCATTGATGAGCTTTATCGCGCAAAGAGCGTAAAAGTTGACCTGCGGTAGCTCCGGCTAAGTCAATCCATTGAGCAATTAAGGAATGCAACTTGGATTTGAATTCATTAACCCAATCGTTGTAGCTGGCGCAGTCAAGAGTCTGAAACCATCGAGCATAATTTTTAAAAGCTTCGGAAGAATTCAGGAGTCAGTATTCAGAAGTCAGAATTTCGGGAAGAGGTGGGAAGAAGAGAAGAAAGGAAGGCAAATTTCATTAACTTCTGCACCCTGCTCTTTATTTCTTTACTGACTCCTGACTCCTGAATTCTGACTACTGAATTACGCTGTGACTAACTCCGCTCTCTCCAGCAGCCGTTGCAATTTATCGCCAGTTAGCTGTTTCTTTGGGTTGCTCTAAAAAATATTCATCAAAAATGGATTTACCATCAGTAGACACATCCACTATCGACAGCGATTGAACTGCTTCTACCGCAGAGTCACACGACATTTGCTGACATTCCCCAGTACGCATCACCCACCAGCCGCCGTCAGTACAGCCAACCTCGCCCAGTTTCACGTCGTTGTGGTAAATCCCATCGTCGAGGATTTCAAACCCGTACTTCTCGCACTCGTTGAAAATCTGCGCCATGACTTCGTTACCAGTGGTACATGGTGTTGCAAGTTGTTCCTGCACAGGTAATGAGCCGTCTTTGTAGTGAGTGCAGATGAAGCGATCGCAGCGCACCTAAAACAATTGTCAATTCGCAATTCGCAATTCGCAATTTCCTAGCCAAATTCCAATTGGATAATTGTAAATTAGTGGGTAGCCTAGCCCCTACTAGAAAGTAACTGCGAATTGCGAATTGGTAATTGCGAATTGGTTTGGCTACCCAGCGTTGCGTTAAATGGTTGTGGTCATGGCTGATGCTGGCTATCAGTTGATTCCCAACGTAATATTCTTGATGGTCAAAAGAGATTTCGACTATTGTGAGGGGTTCGGGAGCTACGGCTTGGGCTTGGTCAGCGATGTAGCTGTTGAGTTCGGCTTGGGCTGCGGCTTGTTCGTCGGGGGCAGTGGGGGCGACTTTCTGAATCTTGCTTGCCTGATAGTTAACAATGGCGGAAATCCACGCGTCCTTACAGCGTTTGTCGCTTACTTTGGTTGTGCAGGCAATTTCGCTGTAGATTTGCTTGAGTCGGGCAATAGATTTCAGTTGCAGCTGTTGTGCTGTGTAAAAGGCGTGAGTCATAATGAATAAGTTCCTAAAAGAACAGAAAGCGCTTCAGATTGGTCGTCGGGGCGCTTTCTTTATTCTTAAATTATAACTTGTAACGTTATAAGTTGTCAACTAGCCACGTGAAGGGTTATGATTTTAGCATTAAGTTTCACGTGATGGTTTAATAAGGAAGGATTATGATTTCATCTCTAATGAAGGTTACGAAAACGATATCAATTGATGTTCCCGGACTAGGTGCAAAAATCAAGGAGTTTAGAGAAACCGATTCGCGCTCACTTAAGGCAATCTGTGAGGCTGTCGGAATGTCTCAGATGAATTGGTATCGAATTGAAGAGGAAAAGCAATCCCTCCCTTTAGAAACACTCCGCAAAATTGAAGAAGTTTTGGGGGTTGACTTTGGTGTGAACCTTGAAGGAGAAGGTAATGTTTAATCTTGCTAATCCTCTTGTCTTATCTTCAATTTTTATAAAGAAGTGATCACAGCTAATTACTGCACTCCAAATCTGTTTGTGATTGACTTTGAGCAAATATTTTTGAACTAAAGGGGTGGAATTATGCCTAAACCACCTTCTAGACGCAAAAAACCCGCTTCTCCTGCATCTACCGATTCAACAAACGAGGATGTCTCCCAGCAACTAGATCCAGGTTCAGCAACGATTACAGTTACTGCTGTTGAAGTAACAGAGTTGACCCAGGAGGAGCAAAGTGATCGCTTGCACTTGGAACGGCAAGTAGAAAAAGCGTTTTACCTTGCGGGTAAAGCCTTAACGGAATTACGAGACAGAAAGCTGTACCGAAGTACGCACAAAACCTTTGAAGAATACTGCCGTGAGCGTTTTGGTTTTGAGCGGCGTTATCCGTACAGGTTAATAGAAAGTACAGTGGTCGTGGATAATCTCATAAAAATGTGTCCTAATAGGACACATTTTCAAAATGATTTGGACACATCTGCCCCAGATTCTAGTGAAGGACAAGTTTTACCCATCAACGAATATCAGTTGCGACCTTTGATCCCGTTAAAGCCGGAAGTACAAAGAGAAGCTTGGCAGAAGGCAGTAGAGGAAGCGGGTGGTAAAGTTCCAAGTGGTAGGATTGTGAAGGATGTGGTGCAGCGCATTATTGAGCGAACCAGAGTACCAAACACCTACCAGTTAGGCGAAGTCTGTCAAATTCTTGCAAAAGACAACCCAGAACTCAGAGGTAAGGGCGGGTGTTGGGGCATTGTCAACCACGTTGGAGAATTCAGTTGCACAGTGACAACCTGGGATGGAGAATATACTGTAAGAATCGCCCACCTCAAGCCACTGAACTATCTGCCTGCGGAATGTCAGCAGATGCAGTTGATTAGTGATCGCATTAATCAACTACGGGACAATGAGAATCTAGAAGAAGCTGCCCATAATATGCTGGAGCACTTGGGGAAATTAAAGCGACCGTATTTGACTGCGGTGGAGGAGAAGTTGTTGAGTGTGATTGAGCAGGAATATGGGGTTAATGAAGGAAATGAGCCGATTGCACATTCGTGAAGATGACTTGACAGGTAAAAATATTGCTGACCTTCTGAGGGAACATCTCAAAAATATGCATGAGATTACCCCACCCGAAAGCGTTCATGCTCTTGATATAGAGGCATTGCGTTCGCCCGATATTACTTTTTGGACGGCTTGGGATGGCGAAGAACTGCTTGGATGCGGGGCATTGAAAGAACTCTCTTCAACAAGTGGTGAAATCAAATCAATGCGTACAGCCTTGGCTTACCGTCGTCAGGGTGTCGCTTCAAAAATTCTGGAACACATTATTAAAGAAGCCCAAAGGCGTGGTTACGATTGCTTGAATTTAGAAACAGGGGCAATTCCAGAATTCGCTTCAGCACGAGCCTTGTATACACGGTATGGGTTTGAGTACCGAGGCCCCTTTGCTGAATACATTGATGACCCGAACAGCGTATTTATGATGAAAAAGCTTGCTTGATTAGTTAGCAACAATCACCGTTACTGCTGTTGAACTTCCAGAACTAACCGAGCAGGAAATTAGGAATAAGCCTGACGGTATGGCTACGCTTACCACGTAGCACAACGCATCATGGAACGGACAAAAGCACAAAATCCTTACCGTGTCGGGGAAGTCTGCCTCCTTATTGCCAAGGATAATCCTAATTTACGAGGAAAAGGCTGGAATTGGTGCATCGTCAATCATGTAGACGAATTCAGTTGTACAGTCACAATGTGGGATTGAGCTTGAGGGGAGACAAAATACCCTGAAATAGATATATGGCAAGTAGTGTAGCAATTTATGGTAAAAGAAAAAGAGCACTAATTAGCAATAAGCTCTATTTAATGATAATGTTACCAGAATTCTACGAAACAAACCTCAAGCGAGAATTGGGACGTGCAGAATATTTATTACTAAAAATCCTGATAAATTTATTACAATCTATTAAAACTGTAAGCCTTGAGGCATTGGCTACAGCTTTACCTATTCCAATATTGTTTGAGAGTAGAAGAAAAAAGATTCAACGTTTTTTATCTCTGAATTACATAAATGTTGAAGAAATATGGATAACACATAGTTAAAAGCTGGCTAGAAATATATTTTCCTTTGACTGAAGTTGTTTATGTAGTTATAGACCGGACTAATTGGGGATACATTAACCTATTAATGATTAGTGTGGTTTGGGATAAAAGGTCTATTCCAATATATTTTGAGTTATTAGACAAGTTAGGCTCGAGTAATTTTGACGAACAAAAAGTTGTTTTTAATAAAGCGTTACCCCTGTTTAAAAATTATAAAACTGTTGTGCTAGGAGACCGCGAATTCTGTTCACTGAAATTGGCTAACTGGCTTACAGAGCAGAAAGTGTACTTTTGTTTACGTATAAAAAAAGATGCTTTTATACAAATAGAACCGGAGATTTGGCTGCAATTAAAAGATTCAGGTTTATCGCCTGGAGTTTCGTTTTTTTATCAAGGGGTTAAATATACAAAGTCTACAGGATTTATCAGTTTTAACCTTGCTGGTAAATGGAAACGTAAACGCTTTGGAGTCGCCCCAGAAGAAGGCTGGTTTATTCTCACTAATTTGGATACTTTAGAGTCGAGTATTAAAGCTTATAAAAAACGGTTTGATATTGAAGAGATGTTTAGAGATTTTAAAAGTGGTGGTTACAACTTAGAAGATACTCATGTATCAGGACAACGGCTAATTTCATTAATATTATTAATCTCGCTTGCCTATACTGCTGCAACTATATCTGGTCAAAAAGTTAAACGTATGGGTGTTCAAAAATATGTCGGTCGTATTATTGAATTGGGGCGGACAGTTCGCCGTCATAGCAGTTTTTATATTGGATTATATGGGTCTAACTGGGTCGATTTTATGGAAAATTCTTATGAATTGGTGGCTGAGTTAATGACACTAGCTCCTAATAAGCGGAAGTATTATCAACAAGGGGAGAGAGCTATGAGGCTTATTTTATCTGCATCCTAGCCCTTTTTGTCCCCCCTTAAGGGGATTGAGAGTACACCGTTGGCTTGCAGCACATGAAATCATTCAACTAAGCTGTTAAGCATTTAATTTGCACATTGATATCGCAGGGAAGCAGTTCTTGCTGGGAGCAAGGGAGAGGGTTTGCAGCTTTTATTACCATGAAAATGGTGTAATTTAAATGACGATTAGCTTACCTGCCCCAGGAGTGTCAGCAGATACAGTTAATCAGTGATCGCATCAGTAGGTTGCGGAAAAATGAGAAATTAGAAGATGCCCCAAGTGCTGTGCTGAAGCACTTGGGGGAGTCGAAGCGACCATATTTGAATGCGTTTGAGGAAGAACTTTTGAGTTTTATCGAGCAAAAAACTTACAAGTAAACTTTACTCAAAGAGACTGACAATTTAGAAACGACTGAATTTTTTATTTTATCCAAAGAAGCTATGCTCTGGAATGCCTATAAAATACTACATAATGGCAGCTAAATAATAGTTCGCCTGTTTGTTCATCTCCGTAAGTAATCTAACAAAATTAATTACACAAATTAATATACAATATAATCTTGGTTTACTTAGATAACAATTAGGGTTTAAATAATTTTTTTGAGAGAAATAAATCCGCTTTCTTTGAAACTACTGGAGCGCATCTATCGCCAAAGTCGATATCATCAGGTGCGGCAAAGAGCGCATTTCTTAATGCTAGCCTGTCAGGGAATAGAGTTAGAAAAATTAATGAGAATATTTAATGTTAGCTATAAAACAATATATAACTGGATAAATCGTTGGGAATCAGAGGGAATGGTAGGACTGTATAATAAACCGGGGAGAGGGAGA
>JAHHHS010000091.1 GCA_019359215.1 Nostoc indistinguendum CM1-VF10
GACTTGACGCCACGCTCACGTGAGTTAGACCAGATTCTTCGTTTAGCCGCTTAGACCGACAGTTGCAACTTTTTGATACTTAGCCCAGAAGTTTTATTTCTGGGTCAATTTCTGCAAAAGTATAGTACTCATACTGATTGATGAAAAATTGAGCGTAAGGTAAAATCTATCTATTTCTGTAATTCAAGGCGTTTTTATGACATTTCAAGAACTAAAAACAGGTGATTATTTTCGTATTCCTGGCATGAGTACTGGTTATGTTTACAGAAAAGCTAGTGATTCTCATTGCAGCTTAAACCGGATGTTACAGCCGATTCGCTTTTATACTCCAGTTAAAAAATTGACTTCGGCTGAAATCAGTGACTATTTTGCTCAACAGCAGTCTGAGCTAGAGCGTGTTATCAGTTCTGACTTTTCCCGTTAAGTCTTTTTTGCAAGCTGCCAACCCTCACAGAGAGAGATCGTGTAATTTTAACCAACCTCGCCACAGTACTTGAATGCCAATTGGTGTTTTGCTTCGGTGTTCTAGGTAGCCGCCAAGACGAGCAACAGCTTCCACAGCCCAATTAACTGTTAGCACCTTGGGTTGTTTGGGAGATTTAGCTTTCAAAATCCTACAAAAATCTGCTATTGCGGTTACGCCGAATTACCTTTTTGTACTACGGCTACGCCAAACTATTTTTTAGTGTGGCAGCTTCGCTGGTTTTCTTATTCAAGCTAATACTAAAAAATCTGACTATTACAGCTACGCTGAATTATTTTTTAGTATTACGGCTACGCCGGACTATTATATTGTGTGCCAGCTATAATGAATCAGAGAATTTTCATATAGCGGCTACGCCGTTTTTACTTCCTCTTTTAGGGCTACGCTGAACCAGAATTTATCTCCTGCTTGATTTATTCAAATTCCGGCTACGCCGTTGCTATCCTCCTCTGTAGGTTGTAGGATAATCAGCAGCACGGCTACCCCGAAAGTACTCTCACCCCCAGTCTCACGTTGTGCCCTCCGTACATCCGTAGCACACGACACTTCACCCACCCCGAAAATCGGCTAGAAGCCAGCCATGCCTCAAAGCTTACGCTTTGTCTCGCTGCGCTCGAACGGCAAAGCTGGTTTAGTGGGGTTTCACCCCCCTAAAAACCCCCCTCGCAATGTCCCTCAATCTTCTCGATTTATGGCGAATCGCAAGCAGTCAAAAGCTCTAGTCAGAAAGCATATTTTTCCATTTAGATTGAGTGACATCGAACTGGACTTGCTGCGAATAAAATCACAAGACGCGGGAATGTCAGCGAGTGAACTAATGAGGCGTAATGCGTTGATGCGTCCATTACCAAAACGACTGAGTAAAATTAGCTTGCAAACATATTGGGAATTAGGACAAATCGGGAACAACCTAAACCAGCTTGTCAAGGCAACCAACACAGCCTTAAAGATTGGGCGAACTTTACCTGCTAATCCAGAACTGCTAAGAGAGCTTTTAGAACTGCTACATCAGTGCAGACGAGACATTGCCTCGGATGACATTGAAGACGAAGATTCGGAAGAGTCAGAGGATGATTGGCAAGCAGACGAAGGGTAGAGGTTTTCGCAAGCTGTTGGATTATTTGGAATCACGCGAAGATGCTAAACTAATCGGCTTTACGCTTCTTTTGGCATGACTAATATTAATCACAAGTAAGGGCGTTGGTGGTCACAAACCTTGATTATTAACGTGTTTCTTCAACTGTTATATGGAACGCTTGGCTGCTAACTTAGAGCCAAACCTGTAAAACTGTAGATGAAAGTGATTTTGAATTATCTTTGAAATACAAATGTAATATATGGTAACTGTAAAAACTTGGACTAAAAAATAGCTTAAAGCTAGTGTTAACAAGCATTGTAGTCATTTTTATAAAAATAAGTAGATAGCGTAGAACTGTCCTACAACAGTTCTACGACTGTTGTAGGACAGTCTTTGTCACCTGTAAAATCATTCAAAATCTGGACTGACTAAATAAAAAGACTGTCATAGAACTGTCCTGGGGGTGTTCTAGGACTGTTCTATGACAGTTGTTGAGAAAATGTATTTAAATATACAATTCTCTCATGAAAATCGGACAAAGTGAGAAATTGATTAGAGAAATTTCAGTGGCAGTCTAAAAGAGGTCAACTGTGAGGCGACTAAAAAAATACTAATTACTGGGACTTAGTGGTGATTATAAATGTGTGGTTAGTGTTGGCTAATGATCACACTTGGGATGAAGACAATAACTGTTTGATGAATATAAAACTGCACCACTAAGGTCTGGTGGTTGGAGTGACTGAGCAGTTTTTGAAGTAGATTTGTAATATTGCAGTATTACGTATTGTCAATAAGCTGGGGTCTTATTGACAATAAAAAATGCTCAAAAAAGTGGCTGTAATTGAGTATAGATAATAGTTACAGAAGATTTTTTTCAAAGACACTGGACGGCCAAAAGGACAAAAAACCACTGTTTTCGTCCTTTTGGCCGTCCAAAAATATTAGTGTCGGATGAGACTGATTTAGTACGGTTAAACTACACTAAGTTCACGGGGTTATAAGTGTTTAGTGTAGTTGCTGCGTTAGACGAGTTTCTGTTTCAGTTAACGCTAAATATATAGAGTGACGGCTGAACTCACAGGAGAAATTTCAGATTCACTTACTGAAGAAGTTAATTGATTGAGCGGGATTTTTGAAGTACGTTTGCAACATTAAAGTATTATATATTCTCAATAATTTTAGAGTTATTGAGAATGAGTAAGTTTGATAAAAATGGCTAAAGGGTAGTTGGTGTATGTATTAGACACCAATTTTTCAAAAAAGCGATGTGCAAAATAGCAGACATTTTGTACTGAATAGTCAAAGTTCCTTGACAGCTATAACAGTTTAAAGCGTGTATAAGCTGTGCAAAATAGCAGACATTTTGTATATGAATCGGGGTTTTAGGTGCAAAATGTCTGCTATTTGTAACTGTGATTAATCAGACAATTTCACTACTTAAAACAAGTTTCATCTCTATCAACTTAGTAGAGATTGTAAAATGAACAATTTTTATTCAGGCATGAAGAAAAAAAATCGGATGTTAAGTGGGCTGGATTAAGTCAATGAAAGAATTATTGAAGCACAATTGCAACACAAGTGTATTATGGATTCTCAATAATTTTGAAGTTATTGAGAATTAAACAGGCGTTCAAAATTTGCTGTAAGTCATAGTCAGTAAGCATTACGCCCGAATTTTTCGCAAAAAGTCTTATGCTCAACTGGTAGCAGTAGGGCTACTCTATAGCTACCAGTTGGGGAATGATCAAATTTTCAACAACTTGCTTTTTTACTACTCAACTGGTAGCTGTGTGTCACCAGTTGAGCTACCCAACAGCTACCACTTCGGCAAGGTATTTAGAACTACTATTTCAATACTGGTAAACTACATAAAATCTATGTAATAAGTGGCGTTTACAGCAAGCTTTGGTGTAACTCACAAGTGGAGTGCAGTTGTGATACTACAGATGTAGTGCAAAGTAATATAAAAAAGTAGAGTTTTGCTCAAGAGTTGATTCTAAGCAATAATTTGGCTTTAGATGACGCGCAAATACTCATTTTTGATCCAAAAGGTGTGAGCGTCCGTTTGAAGCAAAACAGAAATTCTCCGCACAAATACTCCCTATTGCTACCCGCAATACTCATTTTTGTATCAAGTATTCTTATTGTGTCTAGGCAGACAACAGTGTACTGAAGATAATTTCAAGGTCAGGTTTGATCACAAGAAAAAGAATTGCACCTAGTGGGCGAACTTGGAATGAAATTCTTATTGAACAGCAAGCAGCAAGAAATGCTTAAGCAGAAGCAACGCTCTAGGGGTTTGAGCCGATAACCCCATGTTGACCCGACGAACTCGTGACCGCTACGCTCTCGGAGTCGGTGGCTCTTACGGGCAGAAAGATTACTGGTTGGGCCGACTAGATCCTGCAAGCCCGCAAGAGCCACTCCGCGTTGCCGCCGACTCCGAGCCACGAGTTCTTAAATCCTGGTTATATGACATCAAGGGGAAGTTTGGAAAGGATAGTATTAATTTATGCTGGTGCGGGGTAGGTTATGACTGAATCAGAATTGCTGGAGCGTTATGCTGCTGGGGAAAGAGATTTCAGTGGAGTAAAGGTGGATAGCCCCAGATTGAGAGATGCTGAATTGCCAGGGATTAATTTGAGTGGTGCTATCTTGTTTGGTGCCAAGCTGGACAGAGCCAATCTCACTGGTGCCAACCTCAGTCATGCGAACTTGGGTAGTGCCTGGTTGGAAGAAGCTAATCTCACTGATGCCAATCTCAGCCACGCTATTGTATCGGAGGCGGTTCTGGATCAGGCTGACTTGAGTGGTGCTAACCTCAGCTGTGCTGACTTGATCGACTCCTCCTTGTTTGGGGTAAATCTGAGTGGTGCTAATTTGACTGGAACCCTGCTTGGGGTACCATTGCTTAAAGGAGCTAACTTGACTAATGTCGATTTGAGTAGAGCCGAAATTTATCTCCCTGGTGGGATCGAGAACCCAAGGATTGAGGGAGCCATTCTCTGTAATACCACTCTGCCAGATGGTACGAAGATCATCAGCTTCTTCTAAGAGCTATTGTACTGAGATGCTGACTGAAGCGGGGCTATTATATACACCACCACTACTATGCCAGATGGTAGTGTTGTTCGGAACCGCCAAATTTGTGAATAAAGAATAAGTGTTTTCTGTTGAAGACTCTCAGTTAATGTCGGAATTTAAGGGTTAACCGACATTGAGGTAGAGATGGTAGCACACGCTAGTGCGCTCACTGATTGGACGGAGAATAGAACTTCTAAATTTGTTTTTGTAAAAAGTACCTCTCATGTCCTGGAGGATAGTCAGTCAAAACACCAAATATCTGGTAACCGAGACGTTTATAAAAACCCAAAGCTTGAAAGCTGAATGTATCCAGATAAGCATGACTACAACCGCGCCCTTTAGCAGCTTGCTCGGCTTGTAACATAATTTCTCGCCCATACCCTTGCCCTCTTAAAGCCTCGGCAACCCATATGTGAGAAATGAACAACCATCCCCAATGCGTTTTTCCGACTAGACCACCGAGAATTTCACCTTGAGCATCTTTAATCAAGATGCCTAGCGGATAGGCAACATCCCTTTCCTTGTGACTATTGTTGTACTCAAGAAGTTTGCCAATTAAAATACGAACATCTTCTGGCTCAGGATTATCTTCAATTGTAATTTTTATCTTTGCCATCTCAGTTATATTTTGAAGGTTTTGCTGAAATTGGGCGTTGCTCAATCGGAATATGAAATGCCAAATTAGCCTTTCTTTTTCTTTGTAAGGCGCATAAATTTATCCCCGATAAAAAGAAGCATTACTAATTGACGCATCAACAGTTATCTTAAATTGTAACGGTGCAGTAAACCAACTCATTTATGAGCCGAATCATCGCAGTTTTTAATCAGGCGGGAGGTGTTGCCAAAACCACCCTAACCCAAAACCTGGGCTACCAAATAGCGCAATTGGGTCATCGTGTTCTGCTCATTTCACCCCACAAATAAAAATTTCTGACTAACTTCGGTAATTATTAGTATATAAATAGCGGAATTAATCGTTTATTTATCTAAGGCATTTCTAAAAATGGGAGAAGCAAAACGCCGTAAGCAATTAGACCCCAATTATGGAAAATTACCTGCCCTCAAATTTCTGAATTGCGGGAACATGGTTAAGACTTATGAGGAATCATTAAACCTCTTGATTGAAGATTTAAATCTCTTGGCATTATTTTTCCCAGAAATAGGAAATGATTTAGATAATTTTGCTGGTGTTCTTATGATTGATAAATCAGCCGTCATCTCTACCTTAAAAGACTTTGGCAAGGTGTTTGAGACTATAGAAGAAAATGAAAAAATCCGAGGTTTTTACCAAGACAAAATCTCTCAAAAAGGTACAGGTTGCATTATCACAGGTCGGTCAAATGAGGCTAACCGCCCCGTAGTATCAGGTTTTGCCGCTCTAGTAGAATTAGAACAGCCGATGATGTTTCAGCTTTACTTTGGAAACAAGGAAAGTAATCTGGCATCTGTTAAAGAGTTAATTAAGTTAACGCCGCCGTCATATATTCCGGTGATGTCATACGCTGACAACTTCACAACTTTTCATCTAATAAGATTTTAGTTAGTGAACAATGGGGGAGCAATCTCTTTAGTACCCAACCGAGAAGCTTTTGGTTCAGTTTTGATAACCATACCGTAATTGCACAGGCTTGAGCAGAAAGAGCGCAATCACCAGAGCGCAACGGTAATTATATTTGAGGATAATGCCCTGATCAATGTCTTTTGGTTGTGCAGAATCTGGTTTAGGAAAAACGTTTCTCCTAAATTCATTTCCATGTGTCTCCTGTCGCAGACTCAGGCTATTGGCTTCAAACCATATTTATCAAACAGGTCATTTAACGCTTCAGCTAACAAAGCTTGAACTGTGGTGTCTTGCGAGAGTGCCAGTTGTTTTAACTGCTTAGATACAGCCGGGTCAAAATGACCTGCGATCGCTTTTTTCCCCTGTCTGCTTGGTGGTAACTCCGGCTTATCATCTGCCTGAGCAGGAGAAGGAGAGCGTTCATCGGTCGCTGTTTTTCCAGATGCAAGTTGTAGAGCGTCTGCAAGATTCTTTTTAGCCATAAATTATGATGTCTTCTCAACTGATAATACAAGTTTACCTGTATACAAGTAAAAATGTTTATATGCTAACTTGTTTACATATCCACTTGTAAAGTTGTTGAATTTCCTCGGCAGCCCGACCAGAGGGTTCATATTCCTGGGCTGTTTGTCCTGCTGTCAGGCTATGCACAAATGCAGCTCGTTGTCCTACCTGAATGGGGGCAACTGCAACTCCATAAGTAGCAATTGCTGACTCTGCTTCACTGGCAGAGGAACCGCGTGGAGGAACAGCATTGAGGACAACAGTTGCAGTTTTGTTAGCAAGTTTTACTAGGTCGATACTATCGCTGATTGCTCGTAGGTCGAGAATTGCAGGACGGCAGGGAATCAAAATTAAGTCAGCTGCGCGGATAGCTGCCAACGCTGCGGTTTCCGAGTGTGGTGCTGTATCAATAAAAACTATATCTGCCCCATTACTAGCGGCTGCTTCTAAAACTTTTGGCAGACGGGCGGCTTGTGCTGAGACAACCGCAGGAGTTTCAACCGTTCTACTGTCCCCCCAACCAGCAGCCGAAGCTTGTGGGTCTAAGTCGATGATTGCTGTTGATAAGCTATCAATAGTGGCAGCAACAGCAAGATGCACCGCCAGAGTTGTTTTACCAGCACCGCCCTTTCTCGAAATTATGGCGATTGTTTTCATGTAGATAAGAATACATATAACAGTGTTAACACGTTAATATATGAAAATGTTTACAAGTTTACAAGTTAGATTGTAGACAAGTATCAGGTACGCGATTGGCGCAGTAATTTATCAGTAAGCGGGGAATTAAGAGTTAACTGAAATGGACAATTATGACAATTTCTTGCGCTCGTTAAAAGAACGCATACGCAGCGCCCAAGTACGAGCGGCATTGTCTGTTAACCGCGAATTGATATTACTCTATTGGCAAATTGGGCGAGATATTCTCCTTCAACAACAACAACAGGGATGGGGTGCAAAAGTTATCGAACGTCTCGCCAGAGATTTAAAACAAGCTTTCCCAGAGATGAAGGGATTCTCAGCACGTAATCTGCAACTCCTACTAATTGTTACGTCTGTGCTTGATCCAGTTGATAATTGCTGACTCCCCAACTTCCATAAATCTTCCCTCCCTTGCGTCTATTCCATGAACTAAAGCATCGATCAATACAAATTGAATTCCTTCGGATAGACCAGATTCCTCATATGCTTTCTGCGCTCCTCTAAATACTGCTGCTCTATAAACTGCTGGCATCGCTGTTGCTGGTACCATGTCATATTCTTCACCATTGCATTCTTCTTCCAAAGGGAAAAACTCGATTCCAGGCTTTGTAATAGGTGTAATACGAACGCGAATAGCAGCAATTCCACCACAATTCGTCTGTGTTCCTGCTCTTACCACAATTGTTCCGTCTTCTTCTAATTCAAATCGCTTTTTTGCTCTGAAATTCATAACTTATTAAACCATTTGACCGCATTTCATTAGAGATGATTTTTCGTGGTCTTTATCATTTTAGTGTTGCCTATGACAAAGGCACAACCATTGACCCTATTAAGTACTTTGCAGCCAAAGAAAATCAAGATTTAGGAGTAGTCAAAGCTTTGCGAAAGCCAGTCTCTAATCTAGATTTACCCCTTTTCCCGCACCCTCTTGACAAATATACAATTACCTTAACCTCTCACAGATGCACGTAATCTAAAGTATATGCGGGCTTTTGCTGAAGCTTACCCAGATGAGCAAATTGTGCAACAGCTTGTTGCACTAATTCCTTGGGGGCATAATGTTCGTATTTTGGATGCTATCAAAGACATAACAGCAAAGCTATGGTATGTACAAAAAACCTTAGAAAACGGTTGGAGTCGAAATATTTTAAGTCTACAAATTAACAATAGACTTTTTGAGCGTCAGGGAAAAGCTGTCAATAACTTTAATGTCATATTACCGTCTCCTCAATCAGACATTGCCAGAGAAACTTTAAAAGACCCTTATATTTTTGATTTTTTAAGTTTAGGAGAAGCAGCACAAGAACGAGAATTGGAAAAAGAACTTGTGAAACACATTACTCAATTTCTTTTAGAATTGGGTGTGGGGTTTGCTTTTGTGGGACAACAATATAATTTGAAAGTAGGAGATGAGAATTTTTATATAGACTTGCTTTTTTATCATATAAAATTACATTGTTTTGTAGTAATTGAACTGAAAACAGGTAAATTTAAACCTGAATATGCAGGAAAAATAAATTTTTATCTTTCGGCAGTGGATGATTTGCTAAAATCTCCTGTAGATAGTCCTTCAATTGGTTTAATTTAATGTGCAAGTAAGGATAATGTTATTGCTGAGTATGCGCTGCGTGATGTCAATAAACCAATTGGTATTGCTGAATGGCAAACTCAACTTACTAAGTCATTACCAAAAGAGTTACAAACCAAGTTACCAACTATTGAGCAGTTGGAGGCAGAACTGGAGAATTTATCTGTAGAAGTAGAGGATGAAGAATAATTAAAAAATCTGAAGAGTTGAATTTGCAAGCATGGAAAAACTAACTGATGATGAATTAGCTTTTAATGATGCCCGACTATACTTTTGCAGAATGCTGACAAGAAAGAAGTTACGGAAAGATTATGATTCCAGTAGAATATTTGAGGATAAAGGAAAAGGTAAGACAGCTTGCTCGTCAATCCGGCATAACAGCAATTGATAGCTGCTACATTAGTCTAAATTTAGAAGCAGAGCGCCCAGATTGGGGATTAATTGGGGGGATATTTTACCCAAACCACCTCGAAGAAGAGATAACGTCTCAAGAAGAAACTCTTACAAAAATTGCAGACAGCCTAGATATTTGGCTGGCATTGGTTAGAGCTAATAATGTTGTTGCATCTTTGAGAAGAAAGGCACTCTCAACCAAAAAAATAGAAGATATCAGACACTACCTCGATGTTCAGTTCGTTTCATCTACGGCAACGGTTAACCATTAGTAATCTGGCACTTTTGGTGCAGGGTGGTACTAGCAGCCAGGGCATTCTCCCAGAACTTATATAGAAATTAATATAGACAAAGCCTATATACAAACTTGCTCCGGTAAGTACCAACTGCGATCGCTAATTCTGGGGTATGAGTAGCATTCGCGCAGAAAACGGGGTTAAGAGATATCGTCCAAAGGTGGAACCGTAACTTTGATTTAGGAAGTGCGATCGCAGAATTCAAAGCTAGTAAATTAGAATTCCGATCTGATCGAACTGGTATTGTCCATGTTATATTTGGTAAGGCAACCTTCTCGCCTGAAGATTTGTTAGTCAACCTAAAGGCATTACAAGAGACGATTGACCGTAACGGCCCTTTAGGGGCTAAAGGTCGTAATTGGCGCACATTTTATGTATCAGCCATAATGGGGCCATCGATTAAAATTGATATCACCGCCCTACGAGATTTGAAACTGAGCGAAGCAAGTTAATAAGAGTTATGAGTTATAAGTTAGCAGTTAAGAATAAAACTCCTAACTACTCACTCCTAACTTTAAATTAAATAGGCAAAGCCGGAGACAGCAGGTGCTAATAGCTTAAATATCCTGCCGAGGTTAAAACTCTAATAGTCAAAATTACTACCCTTAAAGGTGTGATAACTATGGCGTCAAGAGTCTTAATACTCGACCCCGGCTAGATTAGCTGGGGTTTGTTGTTTGGGTTCAGGTTTAGAAAAAACGTACAAGTAGGGCACTTCACCGATTATTTTAAGGAGGTGAGATTGGAATGGGTAGAACACTAGAAAATAAAAAAGAGATAGTAGCTGACCTCAAAGAAACTTTGAGTGAGTCAACTCTGGCACTGGTAATAGAGTATCAGGGACTAACTGTTGCTGAAATTAGCGATTTACGCCGGCGGCTGCGTCCCAGTGGTACTGTTTGTAAGGTGACGAAGAACACCCTAATGGGCATTGCCATTAAAGATGATGAAAAATGGCAGCCTATGTCGGAATTGCTCAACGGTTCTTCCGCCTTTCTGCTGGTAAAAGAAGATTTTTCATCGGCAATTAAGGCATACCAGGAATTCCAAAAAGTCACCAAGAAGACAGAACTTCGTGGTGGTGTATTGGAAGGTCGCCTACTCAAAGAACCTGATGTCAAGGTACTGGGAGACTTGCCATCTAAGGAACAACTCATCGCCCAAATTGCTGGGGCTATCAACGCCTTGGCTACCAAGATTGCTGTGGGTATCAACGAAGTTCCTGGTTCACTGGCTCGTGCTTTGCAGGCTGTGTCTGACCAAGAGCAAAGTGGTGGTAACACTGAAACTGCTGCTGTTCAAGATAGCAGTACCGAAGCCGAAACTGTTGCTGATAGCAGCACCGAAACTGCTGCTGAATAGACTTCATGGTTCATCAGTCAAAAGTCAAAAGTCTATAGTTAAAGACTTTTGACTTTTGACTAATAAATAATCAAAATTACAGGAGTTATATCAATGTCTGCTGCAACCGATAACATTTTAGAACAACTAAAAACCCTTTCTTTGCTGGAAGCTTCTGAGTTAGTCAAGCAAATTGAAGAAGCTTTTGGTGTAAGTGCTGCTGCATCCTCTAACGTAGTATTTACAGGCCCTACTGGTCCTGCTCCTACTGAGGAAGTTGTTGAGCAAACCGAGTTTGAAGTGATTCTCGAATCAGTCCCAGCTGATAAGAAGATTGCCGTGTTGAAGATTGTCCGGGAATTGACCGGTTTGGGTCTGAAAGAAGCGAAAGACTTGGTAGAAGCTGCGCCCAAGGCAGTTAAAGAAGGTGTTGCTAAGGATGCTGCTGAAGATGCTAAGAAGCGCATCGAAGAAGCTGGCGGTAAGGTGACTGTTAAGTAGTGACAATTCTATTACCAGTTTTTTATTAAGGAGCCTAACTTAGGCTCCTTTTTTTAATTTTCTTCAATGTAAACTGCATACCATTTCCCCGTCATCCCCAATCAACCTATGTTTGGTATAGAAACATTCAAAAATCTAAAGCAGAGATCGCGTTCTGCTTCTGCTTCTCAGTGACCCCCAGATAACGCTCCAAAGCTGCCAAAGTCCGATGCCCGGAAATCTCCTGTATGTGCCGCAATGGTATGCCCGCATCGCTCATCCTGGTTAACGCAGTCCTCCGAAAGCTGTGCGTACTAACGCCCTCAATGCCCAACCGCACACAGGTATCTCTGAGGATTTTGTCAGCACTAACCTTGTGAATATGTAAGAGTCCATGCCTGCCGGGAAACAAAAACTCTTTGCGGCGGTTGGGGTTGTACTCTTCTAAATACTGCTTAAGCTTGGGATGCACTTGGATTTCCCTGGTGTCTCGCTTGCCTTTGGTGTTGATACTGCGTAGTACTAACACGCCTCTGACTCCGTTGCTGCCAAACACATCTTTCACCGCCAACGTGCAAGCTTCGTTGATCCGGCAGGCAGCATAAAGACACACGCCAAATAAAGCTTTATCTCTTGGGTTGACAAAGCCCTCGCTAAATAGGACATTGATTTGATCGGGGGTAAGGATTTCTGCTCTGCCGAACCGGTTTATTTTCATACGTTCTAGCCTACATTGTCTAACTGCAATAAAACAATGTAAACGCCTGGAAAGCTATCTATTTCGTGAGCAACTTCAAACCACTAGACTCAGTTAATCTCTGCTTATCAATCGCAACCGCTACAACCCCGATTCTGACGTTGGCTGATTAAACTTGCTTATGCTTATAGCGCGATGACCACTTGCAGGTATAATAGGCTCCAATTAATGCGGTTATCAAGCGCTCATTCCAGTCCACAACAAAAGCCCTGCCTTCTATAGATATCTTTAGGGGGCATTGATATCAATCCTGATATCATCAGTTCTGATCCAGGAAAAGCGTTCGCTATATTCGGTGTCGGTCATGCCGATTTTGACGACATCACACCAGAGGGGGCGCTTAAGCTATGGGTCAAAGATTAGCGATCTCCTTTTTTCTCCTACTGCATTTATTGCAAGTAAGGCATCACCATGCCCAACCGGGGAAATTGTACGCGAAGGCTGAAACTAAGATGGGGTAAGCCTTTCAATAAGGGCTTTTTGGTGAAAAAACTATGATTATGCTGCTAGTTTTGATCAAGTTTGAACGAAAAATCGTCGTTTCAGGCACTTGAATTTTTCGATTCGTACAAAAAACCTTTTTTGGCACGGTGATGCCGTGATCGCCGATCTAACGGTACACAGAAAGGAGTTTTCCGATACCGAATACCATTATCTAGCACAGGGGGACTGGATATTGGGGTTTTGCTCCTGTTGCGGCCGAATTGTCTATACTCGCTTCTATACCCCTGGTTGATAAGGGAGTTGCTATCAATAATTTCTCAATTGGTGGACGCTAACATTTAAGAAGCACGGCAAGAGACAGGGTTCTGCCATGAACCATGAGGCGTAGTAGCAGGTGCATTTGCTATGAGTTGTACCTCTCCTTTTGCATTCATCACCCATCCAGTAGCTTCCACAATCGGTTTTGGTGTAGCGGTAGTAGGTTTGATGGTAACAGGTGGACTCTTGCCTTCTCTGGTGCTGGGATTAAGAGTAATCAAATCTACTTGCACTGCATCAGTGTTGAGGGCATCGCCTGGGTTAGGTGGCAAGCCGCCGCGTCCAGTGATTGTAAAACTGCTTTTAGCTAAATTTCCACCAGCTTGACAGGTCTGTGCTACTTCAGTGTCAGATGCTATTGTTGGCAGGTTGACTAAGCCACTGTTAGGGTCAATATCCGGCGTGTTAAGTTCTACAGTACCGTTTACACCAAATTCAGAACTAGCGGTAATATCACTCAGAGAAGTTGGGTTGGAGCGGGGTTGAATGCCATAGATACCAATGGCTCGAATATCTACTCTTCCACCACTGCCTGTGTAAGCATTCGCAGTGATATCGCTATTTTCGTTTGGGACAGCAACAATGAAGCCCGACGGGGCATTGATAGTGATGTTGCCACCATTACCACCAGCTTGTGCTGTGCCTGCGGTGGTGGAAATTTGAGCGCCACGACGCAGAAGCAGTAAATCAGTTTGTAAGTTGATGTCGCCACCGTTACCCGATGCAGATTGGGCGTCGAGTGTGCCACTGTTGTCCAGGGTAACTCTAGGTGAGGTGACGAGAATATCTCCAGCAGTACCCGTCGTACTTTCAGAGAAAACGAACAAGCCAGTGCTAATGCTTGAACTGCTACCAGAAATGGTGAAAGAATCAGCAGCATTAACTCTAATTGTGCCTGCATTCCCAAGTCCCGAAGTTGAGGCTTCAAGTCGAGCGTCATCGCGTAATGAAAAAGAACCAGAATCGATAGTAATGCTACCACCATTGCCAACTGTTCCCGTTCCCACCAAGCTGCCAATCCCACTTAAACCACTAATATCAACAATACCTGTAACATTAACATTGACATTCCCCGCATCCCCCCGTCCTGCTGGCTGGGTAGTAGATGCTTTACGAGTAGTGGTTTGCAATTGAGCGCCATCAGTAAGTGACAGTGTTGCAGCATTGATGTCAATATTGCCACCTTTACCGACACCCCCTGCTTCCACCGTGCTGAAAATATCACCGTTGACAATGGAAATAGCATCTTTTGCACTCACTGTCACATTCCCTGCATTCCCTTGTCCAAATGTTGAGGCCAAAAGTGTAGCGCCATCTCGTAACGAGAGTGAACCAGAATCGATGGTAATGTTACCCCCATTGCCAACTGTTCCCGTTCCCACCGTGCTGAAAATACCACCGTTGACAATGGAAATAGCATCTTTTGCACTCACTGTCACATTCCCCGCATTTCCTTGTCCTGAAGTTGAGGCACTAAGTGCAGCGCGAGCGCGTAATGAGAAGGAACCAGAATCGATAGTAATGTTACCCCCATTGCCAACTGTCCCAGTGTTTACAGAGCTGAAAATCCCACTGTTTCTCCCAGCAATATCAACATCACCAGTCACTTTCACATTGAAATTCCCCGCATCGCCCCGTCCTGCGGGCTGGGTAGCAGATGCTTCACGAGTAATGGTTAGCAGTTGAGCGCCATCTTTTAGTGATAGGGTTGCAGCGTTGATGTCAATATTGCCGCCCTTACCAACACCCCCTACTTCCACTGCGCTGAAGATGTAAGCATTATCTGCAAGGGAAACAGCATCTTTTGCACTCACTTTCACATTCCCCGCATTTCCTTGTCCTGAAGTTGAGGCTTCTAGGTAAGCGCCATTTTGCAACGAGAAAGAACCAGAATCGATATTAATGTTGCCCCCATTGCCGACTGTCCCCGTATTCACACTGCTAACAATCGCACTGTTTCTTCCAGCAATATCAACACTACCAGTAACATTAATATTGACATTCCCCGCATCCCCCCGTCCTGCTGGCTGGGTAGCAGTTACCAGTCGAGCGCCATCAGTAAGTGATAGTGTTGCAGCATTGATATCGATATTGCCGCCTTTACCAACACCCCCTGCTGACACCGTACTGAAGAGGTAAGCATCTGCAAGAGAAATAGCATCTCGTGCCCGCACTGTCACATTCCCTGCATTACCTTGTCCATAAGTTGAGGCTGAAAGTTGAGCGCCGTCTTGTAACGAGAAAGAACCAGAATTGATAGTAATATTACCCCCACTGCCTTGTGAACCGAAGCGCATTTGATTGCCAACTATGCTCTTAACAGCAACTTTGATTTCCCCAGTTGCATTCAGCATAATATCTCCTGCAACAGTTTCAGGTGTCCCCAAACCTTGCCCAATACCAGCACTTAAAATACTTCCTCCTAAAATCTCTAGATTCCCGGCATTAACTGCAATATTACCCCCACCAGCCCCAGTTACATATATACCTGCTTGATTGGTGAGGGATACCGAAGCTCGCCCAACATTCTCAGGAAATATCAAGCTGAGATTATCGCCATTTACACCCAGCCCAACAGTACCAGCTTGGGTCAATCCTCCTAACTCAACTCGTCCACCATTAGCATTTAATCGTCCCCGATCCATGCTGACATTCCCACCCACCAGCAGCAAACTTTTTCTATCTGGTACTCGTAAACCTAATGCATTAAAGCCTGCCAAATCTGTTCCTGCAAATGCAACTGAGTTATTTTGAATCGCTGCATTTTGATTAATCTGATTCAACAGCAATGCTGAAGGATTAATAGTCAACAACGGTGAAGGGATATTTTGATCAGTAGCGCTATAAAATCCTCGATTTCCAAATTGCAGTGCATTAGCTGTAGTCCCAACAAAAGAACCGCCAATATTTAACGAAGCATCCTGTCCAAAAATAATACCATTCGGATTTATTAGAAACAGGTTAGCTGTGCCGTTAGCACGAATTATCCCATCAATAGTAGAAGCTGACCCACCTGTTACTCTACTGATGATATTTTGAATATCAAGAGCATTATTAAAAGAAGCAGTACCCCCAGGAGGCACAGAAAACTCGCCAAAGCTGTGAAACAAATTACTTCCTGCTTGCGTTCCCCCTGTGATATTGAGGGTGTTGCCATCTGGTGTAACGATGGAATTATTAGGCAAGGTATTATCTGGGGTAATTTGGGCAAAGACATGCTCTTGCAAAGAAGCAATTAACACACTTCCCACCACCAAACTAGTACACCAACACCGCAAATCTTGAGTTATTCCTGACATAGCACTCCCCAATAAATCCACCGTGTGACTAGTCTCTATCCCTGGCGTTGTAATGCTGTTAAATGGGCTTACTAGCAATGTTTTGCAAGCCAAGTACATTTAATAAGTCAACCCAATTATCTTATCAAAGCCCCTTTGATTGATTTGGCACTCCAGAAATTTGCTTTCCCTGTATCTTTAGCTCTGGCTTAATCAGGCGAGTTTTATGCAAAAGTGAATTATTTTTACAAGACTTTACATAATGAAATGCTCAATTTCATTACTAAGAAATCCGGGTAGCGAGTCAGGTTAACGGCAAAAGAATACAGCTTGAAACGCGATGGCGTTTGCGATGGTTATCAGAACATGGGTTCTGGTAAGCCAAATTCTCATAAGTAAAAAAAGGATGGCTCGCAATACGGTTCGGTTAAAGGGGAAAGGGAAAAGGGGAAAGGTTTTGAATACATCCTTTACCCTTTACCCCTTACCCTTTCCCCAGACCACAAGGAAAGTGAAAAATGCTTATCCGAACCGTATTGGGATGGCTCGTGCCACCCGTTGAGGCATTAAAAAGCTTACTCAGGAGTATTTTGGCACGTCGATTAGGGAGCAATACCCGACTTAATATCAACCATTTCTGTTGAGAGAATTAAATCTCACTAATCCCCGACTTAATTCTTTCGCTCTCCTCAACAATACATCATTCATTCACAATCAAGTTATAGTCGATATAACCAAGCATCGCCCCTCTTTTTATCGCCTCATAACGGTTCTTGACGTGCCACTTACTATACAAATCACTGGCATAATTTTTGACTGTACTAACAGAGAGAAACATTTCTTTGGCAATAATTTCAAAAACTAAACCCTGAGCCAGTAATCGCAGGACTTGTATTTGTCGCTCAGTAGGTGGTTCAAACAAATTTTTGTCAGCAAAACTAGGGTCGATATATCTGTTGTGATAAAGGGTTTCTAATAATTTTTTAGCCAGCTTCGGGTCAAGTAGACATTCATTAAAGTAAGCTCTCTTGATGGCTAGTTCAATCAATTCTATATCAGCACTTTTGAGCATATAAGAATCAGCCCCATGACGGAAAGCCAAGTTAATAAAGTCTGAATGAGTCTGATTAGTAAAAATCACCACTTTACTATTAGTTTTCCTTTTAATTGAGTGAGTCAGTTCTAAACCACTCATGTCGGGTAAGAGTAAATCAACTAACACAACATCAGGGTTGGTCTGTTCAATTAACTGAAACCCAATATTACCACTGGTAGCATCACCAGTTACTTCTATATCTGGAGATTGTGAAATAGCACCTTTGATGCCTAAGAGAGTGAATGTTTCTGGTTCAACAATTACTATTTTCAGCATAATGTTGATAATCCTCTAATAATAAATGGCTGTTTATTCGGTTATTTATTATTGGTGTCTAGCTGACACGTTTAAGACACTGGGTGTCTGCATGGTGTCTGGGATAGTGTCTGCTAGTGTCTATACTGTATAAGGTTTTTGAGCTTTGGTGTCTGTGGTGTCTGGTGAGGAGTGTCCGCGAAAAAAGGGCGTTTTTGGGGGCAGACACAAGACACCAATCGCAGTCAAATTTGATTGAGCCTGATAACACCCTCGCCTATCCAGTCTGCTAAAGATGCTCCGACAATTTCATACATCCAACCCTTGATTTGCTCAACCGTAAATCTCTCACCGTTCACTTTAAAATTGCCTTTGAACTCTCTTACATCAGCTTCTATTCGCTCAGTTCTGGTGAGATATTCATACAGTTTTTGCGCCTGGGGTGATAGTTTTTTCGGTTCATCTTGGGTGTCACCTGCTTTGTTACCAAGATTGAATTCCAGTTCATAAATCCGCTCTAAAGTAGCTTTGTCGATGGTTGGCGGTTCATTACTGGTCAAAGGTTTATCAAGCTGAAAATCAATTCGCTTGTGGTCAAGTTTAGGCAGTTCAATATCAATCCATTGCCCATGCCCAGGTAATTTAATCTTGCCCTGACCGCTAGCTTTTGCCTCTGTCGTAATTGGGTCAATAGTTGCGATTAGTTCTACTTCTAACAGTGCCGCATCTCGAAGTTTTGATAATCCTTTGGCTTTGGCTAAAATCTCCATTGTGCGGTCGTGAGCTACGAACAAAGGAATCATTAATTGTTTGCGAGATTCAGTCATGGCACAGCGAAACCACTTGCCAATAAAATCAGGGTCGGGTTTCCATTTTTCATCCTCACAATCGTCTGGCATTGGCTCAACAATGTTATCTGTCCAAGTTGTAAATTCTTCACAGATAACTGACAGCATCTTGCCCGACGCTCTTAGCTTCTCTGTCCACTGTTCTTCAGTCAATCCGCTCTTGCGGTAATCTTCATAGCGCTGGCGCATTTCATTCATGTACCATTGCATGAACTCCGCTATTTCTTTGTAGCCGGTAATCAGCCGCACACCTCGCCATTCAACCTGTGTGCCGTGCGGGTCAAGCGCTACGATGTTCCACCCAGCTTGTACTTTCTTCCAAATAATTTCTCTAGTAGTCCATGATTTACCCGCACCCATGCCCCCAAAAATCAGAGTGGGGTAGCCGATAGTGTTTTTGATCCAGCGATATTTGTCAGTGGGAGCGTAGCTTGCCGCCGAAGGCATCGCCGGCTGTTCTCCCCCAGTAACCTTATCGTTGGGGTCAATCGTCCCCTGTAAAGTCTGACTCCCTTGCAGATAGGGCGTTTTCATCTCACGAAGCTGCTTGATGTACTCTGCCTTTTGTTCTTCAGTCATCCCCGCCGTTTGCGCCTCAAAAATGGCATCAGTTGCCTCCATTTGGGTGACTTCTATCTCCGTGTGGGCGTAAATCTCGGCTTTTTGTATGTCAACAGTGCGGTCATTGGCGATTAGATCCAAGTCGGCTTGTAGTTGAACTTCTGCGATCGCAACGTCTCTGTAACTCTCTAGTAGCTCGGAACGTGCCGCCATCTCTGCCTTTGCTGCATCCCGATGAAGGGCAATGTCTTCAAAAACTGCTCTCTGCTTCTCTTCCGATTGGCAGTGCCGCAGCATCCACCCAGCTAGCGCAAACCCCAGGAATCCCCCAAAACCCCAAAACGGTTTATATGGGTTGGTAGCCTTCACTAACCCATTAACGCCCATAGCTGGGTCACGCACTACTTGAGAGGGCATTCCTTCTAGCTTCCACTGCTCCCAGTAATGGGGGGTCATGCGGAATGGTCTGTTATTCTTGTCCTGACATACCAATTTTTTCTGGGGAGTCCGAAGGCAGAAATAAATGCGGTCGCTTGACTCCCCTTTCCACGCCATCGCAGCCGAGCTAATTCCTACAGTTAAACTAAGCCCAATGGCAACAGCTTTCTTGTCCATTGGTAAGCGACCAAACCACAACATCAAACCCGACTGTTGCGACTCGGATAACTGTTTATGTTTGTCGGTTAAATAATTCATTTACTCTTCCTTCCACCAAATAGAAAAATCATTAATATCGCTATAACTATCGCCACACCAGCACCATTCACCCAACTGGAATAATCCGCAGTTTTGGGCTGATACATCTTTTCAATTGAAGTATTAGCTGTACCAGTGGAAATCCTCGCTTCATTCCATTCACTAATCGGTTCGGAAAGCGCACACAATAACGCCAGTGATGCACTGCAACCAGTCATTAAATTAGTGACAAAACGATTATTCCCTTCACCTGTTGCAGTGGCAGTAAAATACAGGTGTGCAGTACCCACAGCCAGGAACATTCCAACTGGGTGAACTTGCAACAGGTGAAAGGTGAAAATCACTGCACTATTTAAACAACTGCCAGCGACAATCTCACAAGCATTACCAGCACGTCTAAATGTTCTACCTCGGTTATTTTCTGGCAGTGGTGGTAACTGTTCGGGTTGTTTCTGCTGCTTAGTTGATTGTGGTGTTTGTGCCAGCCCTTCATGCAAAAAAGGGCTGACGCTACGAGGATCTTCATTTCGTTTCCTTACTAGCATCAGCCGAATCCTTTCAACTAATAGTTATCTGTCGCCCAACTTCTGCCACAAGTTACCCAACATTGCACCCCAACCGCGAACTGTTCCTGTTGCTGAAACACTTGATGCTGGTGCATGATTTTGGGATTGAATTGGTATCACTTCTTGGGGTGTTTGGTTTGGTTCTAATGCTCTTGAACCATACCGCGCACGGGCTAAAAGTTGTTGTCGTTTCTCTCTTAATCCCGTAGTGATTGCCTGTCTTTCAGCTTGCACAACTTGCTTATTTTCTATGCTGCTGATTTTGTTTTCATGCCGCCAAAGTTCAGCTTGTAAATCTTGATGCAATTGTGTAGCAACTTCAGTTAAAGCGTGTTTGCGTTTCTGATCAATCCGCAACAAGTCGGCTCTATCTTGGGCATCTATTTTACTCATATCGCTGTCAAATTCAGCGTTAAGTTTACGGATTTTACCAATTGCACCCGCAACATGAGAGCCGTATTGTTTACGAAGTTCTGTCCAAGTAACTTGTCCTTTGGTCAGCTTTTCCATCGCCTCAAAGACCACCTTGGCGTTGTCCAAAAATGGCTCTAGTCTGTCAGATAATTCTTGGGCATTATTTGCATAATCTGCAAACTGTTCGAGCTTATTTATATCCGAAAGATAGCCTAGAATATCAGACTCAAATCCTCCCCAAGATTGCGCTTTCTCATCAATATGTGAACTATGACCAACTACCGGATTACGTATTGCAAAGTCCATCGCTTCATCTCCTAATAAGGTATTAAGTCGTAGTTGATATCACCTTCATCTGAGGGCAATTCATCCCAATAGCCCATGTCCTCAAATCGGCTATAAATTCTCGTTGCTAATTGCCTTATGGGGTCGTCAAAATCATCAGAGATTAAATCAAATCGGTTAGAGCCAAACGCCAAGATATTTGCAATGTCCGCGTCAATCCCATTACCCAAGAATTGACCAAATGCAGCAGAGTATGGATGGTCATCGATTGTTTCATGAGTTGCTAACAATTCAGTTCCGGTGAAGGGTGGGTAATCTTCACTCTCGAATATTGGACTGGAGAGTGCCTCAATATCTGCTGAGATCATTGCTGACCATTGTTCAGGACTCTCGGCTTTGAATTGCTGCTTTCTCAGGGCGGAGTCGGTCAGAGGCGATTTGCCCCAATCGTTGGGATTTTTGTAGTCAAGTGTCATTTGTTAGAATCCTTGTGTACTTTCGTTTTTGCGTATCGAGATACGTCCCGGAGTGAGGCGATTGCAATGATTGGTCGTCGGTGCAATCGCTTCATCATCAGTTCTCACAAAACTCAACAAGTTCAAAAACCTCCCCCTGGACTTGGTTTTGACTTAATTCTTTACGCCTGCCCTTAGAGTCGTTAAAAACGAAAGGGGCATTGACTCGACAATTAGAGTGGTGGCTATAGCGCAGTTGTTGACCACGGAATTCGTACAAATGGTTACGCACTAAGGCTGTCATTGAAAGCATAAGCTTGTCCCTCAACTTGGGAATAGAACTCGATATTTAGGATGGCTTCGTGAATCTCCATCAAAGCTTGAACAGCATCACCCAGACGCAGATCGTTTGATGTACTGAACCGTTCGGACGCTCGAGAAAGTTTGTAATTTGGCGATGCTTGCACGAACCTAAGAGTCTGTTCGCAACCCAGGATAATGGTCATGATTTCGGTTGTTGTTAGCGATGGTTGTGTATGCATGGGTGTCTTGGTCGCTCATAACTTCTTTCCTTTCCTTTGGGTTTTGATTGGTGCGGCTGGCGCTTCTGGCTGACTCGGCTTTTGCAGTACATAGCTGATAGCCCCTGCACCTCCCACGGCGGCGGCAATGGTAAACATATTGTTTCTGCCAAGCTGCTGGACTCCGAAATAGCCAACTGCGATCGCTGCTGCTGTTGCACCAATGCCTAAAACCGTGTTTCTAAATCTGGATTTGGTCATGCTGCCCCCTTGAAATTAGTGACCATTGCGCTAAGTGCCGATTTATTGGGCTGTGTAGATGTTGCTGTTTCGGGTTTGGGCGATGTTTGCACATTACCGTGTTGAAAAATCAGTTTCTCTACACCTGCTGATAATGCTTGTGTCGGTGCATCTTGAGGTAAATCAAAAATCTTGCATAATTCAATTACTGCTAGGTAGGAGATGGTTATACGCCGAGATTCGTAATTCATTGATTAAGCTCCTCTTGCAATTTGAGTTAATAGCTTCAACCCCAAGGCATTGATGAATTGGGGATTGTTCAAAATTACAAAGCCTAAACCGGCTAAGTTTTGATCCACCACGGGCAGCGAAACACCACCACCCCAGGCGACAAGGTATTTAGCGCGGTCTAGATAATTACCAGCAGTAACAAAGTTGGCGAATTTCTCAATCCTGGTACTCCACCACTGATCTAGGCATTGGCTGTACTCGGTTTCAAACTTCTTGCCTGTAAGGTGGTTGCCCCCATAAGTGAAAGTGGCTTCAATAATCCCTTGGTTCACCAAACTGGGGGAGTGCTTCACATCCTTGGACAGCAGACTCACTCTGTCGTTTCGTTTGTCGAGAGATCGGGCAATCATGCTGTGCAGTTCACCCGCTCCACCTTCAATCAGGTGACGGTCAATCACTGCACCACTGCCGTTAAAGACAGTTACAAGCCAAGTTGATGAACCGATATCGAGAGCGATCGCTAATTCTGACGGGTCAAGTACTAGGGACGCTTCACCGAATAAGCAATGGGCAATGCTCCCAAATCCTTCTGGGTAAATGCCTGTGACTACGATTTCAACTGTCTTGGTGACAATGGAACGGGTTACAGGGTGCAGATGTTCAAAGGTGTGAGTCCCTTCGACTCGGCATTTAATCTCAGTTGCCCAGCGTTCGGGGTTGTGATTGCTCAAACTAATTTCTAGCTTGACCCCATCGGGAATATTGAGAACTGCTAAGTCTGCAAGGATGCTTTCTAGTGCCAGTTCTGCTTTTTTCGCCTTATCTTCGTGTAACAGGGTGTGGTCACTTTGCGCTAGAGCAGCACTGCCCCAAAAGAATTGAATATCTTTTAAGTCCAGGCGTGAACCTTCTACATACCGCACCCATGCCCCATCTTTTGAGATGGTTTCGTGGTGCATGATGTTGCGGTTGCGAACAAGTGAGTATGCGGCTGGCATCATGATCGAAAAATCACCGATAATTGCCTTGCCATACCCTGCACCTGAGTCTTTTCCGGCAATGAGGTCAGTTAGCCCGGATTTGGCTAACAAGTCTGCCTGAACTAGCCAGTTTTTGGCATTGGAATATATAGCTGTCATGGTTCAGATGATTGGTAAAAGTCTTGATTTTTCTGGCTTGGCGTTGATTTTTAGCTAAATCTAGACAAATCCAGATATCCAGTTAGGGGCAAGCCATAGCATCACTTTCCGGCAACTCTAGCCTTTGTTGGGTGGCGTTTTTTGGCTTGATAATGATATTATAGACTAATGTTCACCCGTTATCACGGGTGAACTAAAAAATGTTTTAAAAATATCGTGGTAGAATGGTAGAGCAAACTATTGAGACTGATGATTTGGGCAGGAGAGAAAACCCTGATTATTCTCGTGTTACAGGGCTGGTCAAGAGAGACTTAGCCCGAAGGCTTCGTGTTTTTGTTGCATCTACAGAAACTACAATTTCAGAAGTGGTAGAAAAGGCATTGCAAAAATATCTAGATGAAATGGAGGGCGAAAGGACTAACTCAGAAGGAAACAAGCCTGAAGAGAAAACCAAGAAAACTAAGGGCAATAATATATGACTGAAACTCCAGAAGACTACCAGCCCAACGTATAACCACCATCAAGCAGACTTGTTAAGTAACGTTACGGATAATTCGTGTTGAAGTTGAATGTCAAGTGTTCGATTGTTCTGTAAGATCAGGCAAGTACTGAAATGAAGCGTACAACGGAGGTAAATATACAACAGTATCAAAAGATAAATGGACAAAAGCGCCACTACTAGGTAATGACGCTTTATCCGAGATTTAAACTCATATTCTATTTACTGGAGCAGGAGAGGGGATCTCAAACAAACCAAAACAGTGGAAGAAAAGTTGGCACTAGAAACCACTGATTGGAAATGAGATTTAGTCCGTGCTGCCTTCAAACTATTATATCGATAGCTGTGGCAACTTTCATGTGCTTCTGTTGGCAGATTTGGCTAAAAAAGTCATCAAATCTTTGTTTTAAAAGCCAAAATTTGGCAAATTAAAGCAACGCAGCGAATTCAATATATATTAAGATGTAGCAGCACGATAACCCCCTCCAAATACTGAAAAAAAACGTATTTGAGGGAAAAATCAGTGATTAATAGCAACTACGAACTGCAAAAAAGTCAGTTTAAATTCGCTGTAAACACCTATGGCAGAAACAAAGACTGGGACTTTAAGAAGCTGGCCGGTAACTTCATTGATGTATTCGGCACTCTAGCCGATGTCCAGGAACATATTAAAGCAGGTCATGCCATCTGTGCCGGACTGTTAGGGGGAAAATGGCGCAGTAAGGCCAACGTCATCGGTTCTCATTGGCTACTAATTGACATTGATAATTCCGATGTTGCCCGTGATGCTTATGATAAGCCGATTAAAGACGAAAACGGGAATTATATCAAAGTTTACGATCACCAATTAACGATCTCAGAAGCCCTAGCCCATCCCTTCATTAAAAAACACTGTGCTTTAATTTACACTACTGCCAGTCATAAACCAGAGTGGCATAAATTCCGGTTGGTTTTCCTTCTGCCCCAATATGTTCAGGGTGCTGATACTGTAGAAGCTTGTACGCGCTTCCTCATGCAGCAGTTGCCCCATGATCCAGCGTGTAAAGATGCTTCCCGTGTATTCTACGGCAGCACAGAGGCAGAATTCCCGCTAGTCAACCCTGAAGCCACTTTACCAGCAGAATGGATAAGTGAAGCGATCGCGATCGCGCTGCATGAACGGGAGGAGTATCAGCTACGAATCCAAGAAATTGAGTCACGGCGTAAAGAGTGGCGTGAGATTTCCCTCACTGAAGGCTGGGACATTGACCAGCTAATCCAGAACGCACTTTCATTCATCCCACCACGTACCCCAGGAAGCGGTAACTATGACGAATGCCGTCAGGTGTTGATGGCACTGGTTAATCATTATGGGGCATCAGAAGCGGAAATTATAGCCGAACAGTGGTCGCCCAGCATCAAAGGTTCAACTTGGAACATCCACGCCAAGATTCGCAGTTTTAGACGTGGGGGAATCTCAATCGGTACACTGTTTCACATTGCCAAACAGTATGGTTTTCGGTTCCCTAAACGGCAGTATGAATATAACGAACGCGACCAAGGAGTAATTAGCCGTGAACAGTGGGAACTTGGGCGAGTCAGAGAGGACTTGAGCAGCTTCCAAAATTTATTAAAGCAAGCGATCGCTCCATTTGCTTCGATATTTAAAGGATTTAAAGCCCCACCAACACGCAAGCCCTTACCCGAAATTGACACGCCTTCGCCCAATGTAATTATTTACAAGCCCGGCAATATCCCGTACATAACTGAAGTTACAGGCAATATCTCTATCTCCTGCCAACCGGATGAACATATTACCGCTTGGGTGGAAGCTGTTTCTAAAGGCTGGACACAAATCTTAGATAATTCTCACCCTGGACTGGGCAAGTCTTACAACGCGGGGCAATTAACGGCGGGGCTATTCGGCGTTGATAAACTAATTTACCAGGATGCCAACCACAGAAACCCATCCACACTGCCCATTGAGACGAATTTTGTTGACCTGCCAGTGCGACACAACGGCTTTAAACTAGATCCCACCCGCAAAACTCCTACAGGTGAGGACTTTAAACTGTGGACTAAAGCGGGTGAGACTGCCGACACTGATGGGAATTGTCACAGAACTTACTTATTTAACGCATTTCGTAACAAGAATTTTACTAGCCTTGATTTTGAAGAGAGCGGTATTAGTCCCATCTGTGGCGGTTGTTCCCTTAAAAATCAGTGCCGTTTCTCCAGTGGTGACGGTTTTGGCTTCCGCTTTCAAAAACGTACAGCAATTCAAAATTATTCCGAACTCAGAGCGCACCCAGACTCTACCCCTGTCACCTTAACTAATGCTGCTGACCAAACTTTCACTGTTGGGCGCTTATGGGAAGAAGCAGGCACACTCATCAAGCCCGTGCGGAGCGTTGATGTGAACCGAGGCGATTTTGAAACTACTGTCGGCAAACTGCTACTGTTAGAACCAAATCTTCTATCACAGCTGCAACCTGCCCTCTTAGTTTTACACCAACTGTTTACTCAACAACTCAAGTCTGATTCCCGCTACGGCTTTGATGATGCCAGCATCCGAGCGCTGCTGCCCCCTTTCCCCACAGGCTTAGATATCGAAGCGATTCAGCAAACTGTAGAACCTGATTTAACTTTTTTAGAAGACTTGGACTCAATTGATATTACCCAAGATAGACAACTCAAAAAAAGCTCTGCGGCTCGTTATGCTGCCAAAAAGGTAGTTAAAGACAGCGCACGAACAGCCGGCAGGGAGTTTCTTGACTTGCCTAATTACTGGTTGCCTGACTTTCTGGAAGCTTGGAAAGGTGATGGTAGTTTCCAATCTCAATGGGGTGTACTCAGCATTTACCGCCGAAACCCCAAACATACTGAATTGGCCCACTCTGCAAAATTTAATATTTACCTTGATGCCACTTTCAAATCTCAACAGTTGAAATTGAAACTGGGCATCAATGATCCTGTGTTAGTCATCGAGCAACAACGCCCAGACTACGACAATTTAAAAGTCGTCAACGTTACTGGGCTGGGTAAGCTGCCCAAAAATCGCTCTCTCCCACTAAGCGCTCGTGTTAATGCCCTCAAAGAAACCTTGAAAAAACTCTGCCCCACCCTTGGGATTATCGATTGGAAACAGATTGCATCCCAAACCGAGGGTCGTACAGAATACGGTCACTTTGTCGATGGGCGTGGTGTTAATCGCTTTAGTGAGTGTGATGCGATCGCTTCTTTTGGTATTCCCTACCAGAACATCGGTGTTTTAGCCGCACAATATCAGGTGATGACTGGGGAACCAGTCAACCTGGAAGATAAAAACAGCGCTTTCCAAAAGTATCTCACAGACCTGATCCGTGCAGAAATTATACAAGAGATTGGGCGATTACGCGCTCATCGTCGCTCCAATGTGGAGCTAACATTCTACTTCTGCGCTGACTATGATTTGGGTTTCCTTGATCATGAATTACCAGGGGTGAAATTAGAAAGCGTTGATGCTTTCCAACTCTGCCCAGAAGCTGGTAACGCCAGTGACCAGACAGGACATGCTATAGTCAATGCTCTAACCCAACTTTGGCAGTCAAAACAGAAAATTACTCAACCCGCGATCGCCAAAAAAGCTGAAATCTCCCAAGCTTGGGTGAGCCGATTTACCCAGCGTTGGGGGGGCTGGCAGCACTTTAAAAAATTATTACTCCTGCTATTAGATAGTCTTAATAGCGGTAGTAATAAAAATTTGGCTGACTTAGACGACGATGAAAAGTGGTTAGCTCGTACATACTTCCCGATGTTGATTGCTGAATCAGAATCATCACCAGAAGATGCCTTACAATACATAGCTGAAGTTGCCACAATCTTTACTAATACTGCACTGCGGCGAGTTTTTAACTTCTGCACGCCGATAGTTTTGGCTGACTTGCTGATGATTATCTTGCGTTGTTTACCTACTGAAGTTTACTCAGACTTTGCCCCAATGCAAGCCGTAACTAATCCGACAGTGACCTGATAAAATTTATCGCTTTTCATTTCTACCGAATTTATCAGTAATAAAAGATTCTCAAAATCATGATTCTGTACTTAATCATTGAGTGAGCGTCCTGTTCAGTATGCCTTAATACCTAATTAGAATAATCTAGCGATCGCTCCAGACTCGGTAAACTAGAGCTTTTTCAAGTGTTAACCAGCCCATAACTCAGAGCATTCTAAGTCCATGAAGGCTGTTATAGACTTTTGTAATTGTGAAAACCAGAGCCATTTCATTCGTTGACGATCTGCTTCCAAGGCGCACCATTTTGTAGCAACGTAAATACTTTGTACGGCAGTGAGTTTATAGTCATCTAGTAATTGCTCCCATTCATACCCGGAAACACCATTGCTGATGAGATGTGTATGATACTCACGCAAAATAGGAGTTTCCCATTGCCTGCGTAAATCAGTATCCCACCAATGCACCATTACATAAGCCAAATCGCTTACCCCCAGCCATGTAGTCAGTGACCAATCAAATGGTTGGCGGTCAATTAGATAAGTTTTACCGTTACCATTTAATGGAGACAAGATATTACCAGGGTTAAGATCACCATGAATTAGCGTAAACCCGGATGAGTTTTTTGTGCGCTCAATCATCTTAATAGGATGATTTTCAAAGACATTTTTCAATACTGAGTGCCATGAATCATCAATTTCAGTTTTAACTTCTTCTAACATTGGTAATAATCCAGGTTGAGCTTGCGCTACATATCGCTCAATTTCAGTTTGACTGGGAATATAGCTGCTAATAGCTTGTAATTTTTCAATACCCCACCAATGTGCATGTAATGTAGCTAGTGCCTTAGCAACAGCACAGCCATAGGCAAGTGTAGGTTGAATTCGCCTGTTGGTAAAATGGCTTGCAGATAGGTCTTCTAAAAGAAGGTGGTATCGACGGGGATTTTCTGCATAGCTTGCATGGTAGCAAGTAGGTATGGGTGGATTTGCTAGCTCAATATAATCCTGTGTATAATAGTTAACCTCAGATTGTCCGAAAAGATTATTGTCATCTGCACAGATTTTCAGTAGTAGGGATGCTGGGAATTTAGCTGTTGTTTCTGGTTCTATACTTTTGCAGTTTTTCTACTTCAGAAACGAGTAATAATACTCACGATATGAAAAGAGGAGGTAAGCTGTTAAGCATTTAATTTGCACATTGAGATTGCAGGGGGGCAGGGGGCAGGGAGCAG
>JAHHHS010000092.1 GCA_019359215.1 Nostoc indistinguendum CM1-VF10
GCTGACATTTTATACCCCATTTAGCCCCCAAGGGGTTATGATAAGCTCTTGAGATTAGACAAAAAAGGGGAAGTTATTTTATTCTTCTTTCTCTTGCAGATCACTTAAACAGATAATTTTCACAAATCAAAGTGTATTACTTGGACCCTATGTCAAACATTCACACCTTACAAAAAATTTTTCCTGCGGGTTTCGATAACGGTTACGGAAGTCTCAAACTTTTAGTCGAAGGGTTTGAAGTAGTTCGTGTCCCCAGCTATATAACTAATGCCGAGATGGAAGATGTTCCAGGACGTGTAGTTTTTAACGGCAGTGCTTATACAGTTGGAGAGTCTGCTTACCGGACAGGAAATTATTTTGACCGGAATACCGATAATAATGAAAACAAAGTCAACAACGCATTATTGACTTTATTGGGCGCATTGGCACATCTACCACACCGTAAGGCTTGGCACTTAAAATTAGTCGTCAGCTTACATGATGTCGGTCTGGCTGAAGAACTTCAAAAAGTACTCAATGGAGAATATCAGCCAATACTTGCTGGCAAACAATCAGACGTGAAAGTAGAAGTGCTTAAAGTTGTACTAGAGGGAATGGGTGCATTGTTTGGGCATCCACTACCGAAAAAGTTAACCATTTTAGACTTTGGCAATGGTACGACCCTGTATTCTCGTTACAACCGGGGTCAGCGAGAAGTTCACACTGCTTACCCCATCGGTGTAGAAGTTCTCATCGATGATATCTCCCAAAAAATGAAACATTTAAATGGCGGAAAAATCGGAGATCCTTCCATTATCCGATTTTGTTTGGAAATGGGGCATACCAGGTACAGCCGTGACATCGATATCAAAGATATATACAGCGCAAGTTTAAAAGATTGGTATGAAAAATACTTGAAGAAAGTGGTGAATCTGACACTTGATGCCAAGCACCAGGGAGATGAAATCTGGGCGATTGGTGGAGGCTGCCTTTTACCAGGATTTAAGAAGCTGTTGGAGAAAAACGGCTTCAAAATCTTGGACAATCCCGTAGAAGCCAATGTCTCTGGGCTTTTAGAGATGGCAAAGACCATCAGCAGCAAGAATCTAACGGGCACATCTCTTAAGTGAAGTTATAACAATGGCAGATAAAAAAGACTTAGCACCGGAAAAAGTTCGCCTCAAAGATAATTACCGAGAGCGCATATTTGCAGAATCGCAAAAACTAGATAAAAGTTACCTGGACACCCTTTACTTTATAGTTGATTGCTATTTTGTTTTCATCAAGGCTGGATTACCTGCACAACGAATAGCTTCCACACCGATTAATACTGAGTCAAACCAACTCACGTCTTGGACTCAAACTCCATTTGCAGAGGAAAAAGAAGAAGATTCTTCAGGGGAAACATTCAGCCTTGATTTTGATTTGTAACCGTCAAAGGAAGTTGGCAACGGTAAAGAAGGGGAATTAGCCTTCAGGGTAGTAAGTGGAATGGCACGCTTGTTTTGCGTAAATCTTTGGTATTCCTGGATGAAAGGGTGTGGGGAAGGAAAAAAATGTTGTTCTATTTGATGCACTAAAATTCAATTGTCTGAAACACACGAAGCTGCAACCCTGCCAGCAAAGAGGTTTCACATGAATCAAGCGTGCTATTCGTGCCATTCCATCAGTTCAAAAGCCTTTCTCGCTCTTGGGTTTCTTGTTCTACCCTCTCCCTCTCAAGTCTGATTAATCGCTGCTCGACTCGCCCACAGTAAAAATCCAAAGCCTTACCCGTCGCGGCTCCAGTAGCGACCGAGATAACCAAGGCGGAATTCCAATATCCACTCAAGGAATGGCAGCATCGTGATGTAAAACGCGATTCCTGCACTGACTTAAATCTTGCATTGGCAGTTGTTTTACCTTTGTATTTAGCATATTTGGCATAACCGTGCCAAAGCGGACAAGGAAAGATACTAACTTAAGACGAATTGAAGCGATTATTGCTGTAAGGTTTCTCGCTCTTTGCGATCGCAGAAAGAAATGAAAAAAGAATTTAATTTGTAGCCGCTCGACAAAAGTGGCTACTTTTTCGATTTGACTATCCTACTTTCAACCCCAAACAAATCTTTGTAAACTTCATGATCTCGAAAAAGCTCCATAATCAAACTTCGAGTAAAAGCACAGTAAATCATATTCCCTCGCGCCTCATACAAACCAAAAGCTTTAAATAAATCTTTTTTAGCGCCCTCAATATTGCCCAGATGGAATCTGACTGTCCCTCGTCCACAGTATGCTTCTGCACAATCAGCGTCTAGAGATAATGCTTTTTCTAAATCAAAGAGTGATTTTTCTAATTCCCCAGATAAAAAACAAATGTTTGCCCTATTTATATAAGCTGATAAACAGTTTGGGTCAAGTAAAATTACTTGATTGTAATCTAAGATAGCTGCTGGGTTGTCACCAGTTAAATTTTTATACGTATCAGCCCGATTTAGATAAGCTTGGACTAATTTTGGATTCAGAGCGATGGCTTTAGTGTAATCTTCAATCACCTTGGCAAATTCTGATTTATGACAGATTTTTGACCGAGCTAATCCTCGATTATTATAAGCTTCAGCAAAATTCGCATTCATTGCTAATGCGTTATCAAAAAGCTGAATTGCATTTTCATATTTTTCGATTTGAAACTGAATTAGTCCTATAGTATTGTGAACTTCAGCAAAATTAGGATAGAAATAAAGTGCATTTCTGAAGCACTCCATCACTCCAGATAAGTTTCCTGATTTGAGATACTCTATTCCTTTGTCATACCACAATTGCCCTTGTTCTACATCAATGTCTTCCATTAATTACACCAAATATTCTCTGTTTTAATTTAGAATTCCTTAAATATTCATCGATTCGGATATTTAGCTGAGTCAGTTAATTTATCCTTGTATTTCTAATTCTTGACTTTTATTTTTCGCTAAAATTTTATCTATCTGACTATTCGCATCCTCAAAAGTTTGCAATATCTGTGGAGTTACTTTATTAGCCTGCACCTTTCCAGATTGCAAGTTTAAAATTACCTCTCCATTTTTCTGCGAAATAGTTAAATCCCTCTGCTGGGTATTGAAAGCCAAGTCATAAATCTTTCCTTGAACTTGAGTACCATTTTCATTGGTCTTACCCCAGACCATGCCAATCCTTTGAGCAATTTGAGTCAGCCGACTGATGGCTTCAAGCTCAAATGTATCTTTATTCATTACTGTCAACGCTTCGGCTGATAATTGCTCACCAACTTTAAACCCATAAGCCACTTCTACAATGCGTTTTTTGTAATTCTCCGACTTCCCTAACTTATCTGCGGCATTGTACCAATTTCTCAAGTCATCAATAGTGACTGTTAGGAGCTTCTCTACACCTAGAGGTTCGGTTTTCACATTATTACTAATGTCTGGTGTAGAAGGATTAGTGGAGAGTAATGGAGTTATAGATTGGTTAGGTGGGGATTGTGCTGTTTGTTCTGGTGGTTTCAAAAACTGCGGTCGTGTGGCGAGGGAGCTAACTTTTTGCTGATACTCAAGGGTAGACTCAATAATTCCTCCGAATTTCTTGGTCATGCTCTCTAAAGTTTTGGCAGGGATGGAGCTTTCAAGCAAGTTAAATACCGTTAGACCTTTTTTAGTTTCCCTAATAACATCTTCTGTTGGTACTTGCTGACATTCAACCTTTTGAGCAGTTAACCATTTAGTCACAGTCTCAGCTTTCTGGTTGTCAACAGCCAAGCCCATGATTCCAAGTTTTTTGTTTGATTCTGTAGAAAATAAGAAAGTGGGACGCTCTTTAACATGATGTAGAATTTTCGCACTATTCTCAATCATCTCCTGTTGTTGAGGGTTCACTGATTGAGTCCCGAAAATCTGAAATTCCTTCGTCCACTTCTGGGGATATTCAACGGTCTTAGGGTCAATTTGAGCGCAAATCACAGAAAAATTACTTTCAATAATAGCGGGCGCCATCTCCAATTCGCAATTTCCAATTCGCAATTCGCAATTTCCTTCCCTACGCACGCCACCTCCAACAACAGAGGGAACCCCCGCAACTGAGTGGCTTATACCGGGGGCTTGAATTGAGTTCACAATTGCGAATTGCGAACTGCGAATTGCGAATTGTTTGGTAAGTTGTCCGGTTTTGAGCAATTTAAGCTGTCTGAGCGCGTCTTTGTCTTTCTTGAAATGTAATACTCCCAAGGGTTCACCATTCAAAAACACGGCATCTCTGGTTTTTAAGGGTGGCAAATCGATAGTCAGTTTTCGGTAATCTCGATCCGAAAATGACTGACCAGAAAAATCGTAAAAGTTGATTTTATTGATTTTGAGGAGATTACCATTTGGGGACTCACCTAGCACAAAAGCTTGATCTCCAGCTTCGGAGATAGAGGTAAGTTTTAATTTTAGGAGATTACCATTTTTTAGGTAATCAATTTGTTTCAACTGAAGGAGCGAATCACTGTCTAACTCACCCAGAGTCAAAGCATCTAATTTAATTCTTACTGTTTTGTCAGGAATCGGTACAGTACCAAATTCTAAATTTACTGCTTGGTCGTTAAAAACAAGTCCTGCATAAGAGAAGTTTTTAAGTTCGCGGATAGTAATTTCAACCGGCTCAAATCCTGGCAGTCCAATAGTGGCCTTGGCAGTCGCAGGTTCCACGCCAAGGAAATTAGCTTGCGCCTTTGTCCCAATCGGTAACACTCCAGCCCTGGTTTCGAGCATGGCGAATTCCTTATATTCGCCGTCAGCATCCTGGACAAACATTAGTCTGGAAACGTGGCGTTCATGTCCCGGTGGGTGATGAGAGGCTCTGATTTCTATGGAGTGTTTTTCGGTGGGATTCCAGTCTCGACCCAAAAATTGATTCGCTTCATTCAAAAGTGTGACTAACTTCGGTTCAGTAAATTGCAACTTATCTAAGCGAGAAATAATCTCAGTTGGGAAAGCAGCGAAGGCGAAATTGGAAACTTTTTTGGCGCGAGCTTGGGGGTTTGCGTTTTCTTTTCTTGCAACTTCGAGTTCATCCTGGCGGGATGCACAGATGTTCCAAGCGGCGGCAGCAGATGCAAGTTTTTCTGACTCTGGGATTTTCGCGTAAAATGCTTCTGCTGCATCATTTGCCAAGGCATAGAGTAGTTTAGTTTGGCTTCTAGTAAGTTCTGGTTTTAGTTCTAAGAGTTTACCTCCCTGCATGGTCATCCCCGCCTTGAGGTTGTGGTCAGTCACAGATTGTTGGCTAACTGTCCCCAGGTTGCGGTAAGCGGGTTTTCCATCTGACCCAACCTCGTCATCTATCTGTGCAACTGCTAATAATTTATGGGGGCGTTCACTGTTTGTGAATTTAATCTCATTTAAGCGAATATTAAGTGTCTGGGCTTTCCAGATTAGGGGATGCCCGTAGCGGGTGAGGTTGGTAATTTCCAGTTTCGCCCCTTGTGGAGTTTGCACAATTGCGGATGGCCCTTTCTCAGTTTCACGCCGTTGGGACATCCGAACCGCAGCGTTGAATTTCAGATCGAACTCGTACTTCGCAGCGATCGCTGCAAATTTCTGCTGTGGTGTAAATTCTACTCCTTTGAATAAGTCTTTAAACTGGACGATGGGGCGCGATTCTAACTGTGATTCTTGGAAATATTTATTGGTTTGGCTAATCAATAATTCTACTGGTGAGTAGCCCTTTGGTGTTATCCCCGTGTTTAAATAAACTGAACGCGACTTTTTATCTTTAATATAATTAACATCACGATACAAGTAGCGGCTGTTCTCCCGGATTTTATCCATCTCAGGTTTTTTAGCACTTTTGAATAAATCCACCGCTATTTGGTTTTGATAACATCCCTCACCAATCATTTCTCGGTACATAAGGCGATTCTCGTCCATCGCCTGTTGAATTATCTCTGGCGTTCTTTGAGAATGAGCAAGTTCAACAAACCCTTGCATATAAGATTTGTATTCTTCTCGGATTAACTTTGGTTCTTTCTGGCGTTCTTGCTCAAATAGGGTTTCATAATGACTAGAAACTTGGTCTAAATAAGTTGACTGTTGTTCTAAGTTACCGTAAGTTTTAAGTACCTCAATTTCTGATTCTAATGCCTCCAGTGCCGTCACTTGATTGTTGATTATGCCCACGCTGATGCTATCACTCATGTGAATAGCTATTTCTTCAAATGGGGGCTGGCTTCCATCTTCCAAATAAAATGATTGTTTCTTTTCTTTAACAGTAGGCCGATAAGCATTTTCAGGCTGGTTTCTGTACTCGGCTTCGTCCGTGAAGTTTGGATATTGAAGTGCAAGTGCTACGCCAATACAGTCACCGTCGAAATCACGCGCTTGACGTTGTGATTCGGTTTCGAGGGGATTAACTTCGTTGTGTTGAATACCTTGGGCTTCTAACGCTTCAATTCGAGCAAGTATGCGTTTGTGATCTTCATCATTGACTACAATAATTCCTTGTAAGTCTGTACCATCTGGAGCTAGGCGGTCTTCAACATATTTGTTATTAGAAATACATAGACCGTTAGAATTAAGAAAGGGAGAACGAAAATTTAATACTTTTTCATTTTCATCTATCCAAGTCACGCAAATTTCGCCATTCTTGAGTTCTTTGGAAGGGATAATCATTCCTCTGTCAAAAGTTAGTGTCTTGCCAACCGCAATATCACGCCACTGACTTTGTACAAACCGACTCAACTCTTGTTTTACCTTTTCCGTTTCTAGTAGTTGTTGATGACCAAGTAAATCAGCTTTGATGAGTTTGTACATGAACATCTCATCTTTCTGAGATTCATCTAATTCATCGTTTAGTTCTAAGTCTTCATCGGAATTATTCTCTACTTGTTTACCTAAAGTATCAGCTTTAACTGATTCAATAATTTCTTGTTCTAAAGATTTTTTTTGCTCTTCTGAAAATTCTTTTCGCTTTTCGTAGTTTTCACAGTACAGTTGTGAAACAATTCTAGGGTCATCTTGAGCTTCTGCTAGCTTTTGGGCTTGTACCTCTAGTTCTTCAGCAAAATCCTTAATACCTTGAGGGAATGATGCTAACAATTGGGATATGGCAGTTTTACCTTTTTGAGATTGTGCCTTTTCACCCAACCAAATAGTTTGCTGATATAAGCCTGGCTCAATTTGAGGTTTAGATGGGCCTCCGGGCTTATCCTTGTCTGTACCCTTAAAGCTACTAATGGGGATAATCAGGTCTATTTTAGGCGTGTTATTGGCGTTAGCATACTTTATTTCTTTTAAGTCGTATGGTCTTAATGTTCCCTTGCCAAAACGATATTCAGTATCTTCTCCATCCCCTTCTTTCCAGCCGAAGCGATGCTGAATTACGCGATAATTTTTGTCTGATTGTTCTTCTCTTTTGGTTAACTTATCATATAATTCAGTTGAAATTTGCCCATAACAATCTCCTACTAGTTTCCAAGCAACCTCGTTCTCAAGGATTCCTCCATTTTTTCCCTTTGTATCGCTCGAATCATCTACTACTAGAATATTTAATTTCTCACTAATGGCATCCCTACACGAACCTAGAAAAATAGAGCCATAAGCACCACGGTCTTTACGGTCTGGACAAAGTTTTTCAATTACTTCTAAACATTCTGGTGGGCCATATAATAAACGTGTCTTTGAAGATAACAGAAGAACATGACCATCTGGATGATTTTTTAAGTCCTCTGATTTACTGTACTCATCAATATGTCCAAATGAGAATTTTTTTTTAGGAAAGTAAGATTCAAGTAGTGTATTGTCTAACTTCTCAGCTAAAATTGATTCAGGATTTTTATTATTGGTATTTGGATAAATCCACTGATTTAGTCTAGTATCGAAGTGTTTAAATTCTAGTGTCATAAAATTTTAATAATTCGTAATTTCCAGGAGGTTTTATATGTCGAGAATTAAACGTTGGATAAATATGCATAAGAGGGAGTTCAACCCAGATGGGACTTTAAAAAATGAAGCAAGAATTGAAATGTTGTCTAGTGGAATGATTCCAGAAGCCATTGATGACTATGCCCGTAGGTTAAAAATCAAATATGATGAGTGGAAGCATTTAGATGAAACCGACCCAGAGTCGTGGACTGTTTACACTGCCTACGATTTCTTTACAGCAGAAGAAAAGCGGCAGTTTAACCCAGACGGTTCTCTTAACCCTGAGTACGTTCAAGAAGCTTTAGACAAGGGCATCAGCGAGGGATGGCTTGAAGAGATGGAGCGACGCAAGAAAATTGAAGTTGATAATTACAACAAAGTTTCTGCAAAAAAGGCAGAACAAGGTATCAACTTCGGTCAACAAGAAATGAATAGCAGAATGTATGCCAGCAGAACATACGTCCAACGTCGGCAGCAGATGGAGCAAGACCTGCGTAACTTTGAGGATGTTGACAGTTTGCCTTTCGACAAGGACACAGCATATTAAGCGGGAGCTATGCAGAGCGAGTGATAATACAAGCTGAAAGGGTTATCAAACAAACCTTTCAGCTTTTTCGTGAAATCCTTTTAATGAGGTTGAACAGCAGGTGGATTGACAACAGCCGCCGATGGTTTGACAGAGCGAAATGCCCCATTAAAAAAGGCAATCATTCCTAAAATGGCGAAGGCTGTAATGATTACTCTTTGCAGTGAATTGAATGCCGAGCGTTCTTTGATTACTTCAGCCCACATCACTTGCAGTTGGTCTTGTGTTGTTTGCTTTGAAGCTAAATAATAGAGAGCTTCAATACAAGGAGATATGTCTTCCCCTTGTTGAACCTTCTGATACAACAGATTTTCTAGTCGCTCTTTCTGTTGAGGGATAGTGAATGAGTCTGTTGACTTTTGAGGGTATGTACCGTTGTTGTGGCTTGGTAATTTTAGTTGTTGCATGATTTCTTTAAGAGATATTTGAGATGAAAGTAAGTAGGGAAAGGTGCAGAAGAATATTCCTCCACACCAGATTCTGCAAGTAAAAATGGAAATTATAATTACTTCCACCGCAGAGTTTATATTTTCTGCTCTCAAAAAATCAATCGACAAGAGTACGGAAAAAAACCGTACTCTTGTCTGTAGAAAAATAAGTCTATTTATGCTAAAGCTCTAATTCAGTATTTTACTTTGAGAATTAATCAAATACTTTCTTCTGGGTGTTAGACATGGCGTACAGCCTACTTGGAGCGAGCCAACTTTCAGCTATAAGTATTTTTACTTGCTAACCTTTGAGAAATTGGGCTAGTAGAATTAACATCATTAATAAAAAAATTAATGCTAAAAAATATAGAAATAGTACATTTAAAGTCAATCCTCAAGTTTTAGTTAATTATATTCAGTCGTCTGAAGGGACTATTGGTACTTCAACTTATAGGCAGTGGGCAGAAGAACTCAAACAAATAATCAAATCAGCTTCTTTTTACTCACTTGAATCATATCAAGTTGAGCGTCTACAGGAACTTACTAGAATGTATAACAATATAGCTAATAACCGCGCACCAGCATTTGTATAGTGTGCAAATTTGAAAGCGATCGCCTGGGAGCAAGCCGCAGAGAATCTACGTAAAAATGGCAATCACTTTCAAATTAGGGCTTTAAACACCAGGATGCATGGTCAAAAACCCGTTTTTCTCCCAAACTTCTTTGGGTGGGGTGGAATTTTTACAGATGGGGATTGATGATAGTCTGGAACCAAATCAGTTTTACGTTGGTAGCCAAAATTGTAGTCTAACATCTTGATATAGGTAATGTGTGCAGTCCAGACATCAGTAACTCGGCTACCTAGAGAGAGGGTATCGAGATACTTAGGCATCTCGACGTTGCCATTCCAAACAATGGGTATGCCCTCTTTTTCAAAATGTTGAGTTAATTCCTTATGCACAAATTCAGCAGTCCCGCCGCAAATGATAACTTCATCCAATACGGCAATATTTCTAATCCAGCGAATTAAAGCTCGACAGTAATCACCACGGACATCTAGTAGAACTGAGTTAAACAACTTTAAATCAGATTCAACTCCAGCAGATGTGGCTTTGCGTGATAACGACTGTAATGCATTCACGTTGCCCAAGCTTGCTGACACTAAAGCTTTTGGTATACGTAAATCATCTTTTGCTAGCCCAACAGCAGTACGCTCCACAAATTGCTGCACTAACCAATTCATCCCCAACTCTGTAGATTCAGCCTTTGCTTGATTACCTTTAGCCGAAACAAAAAAACTAGCATTCCGGTAGCCCAACATCAACAAACCAATACTTTTTTGCCCAAACAATGCCCCCAAAGTCCGACTACGGTAAGCCATAATCCCACTCCCCTCTGGAGCCACATAAAAATTATGTAGCTTAAGTTTTAACTTGCCTGTAGGTGTGGCAATTCCTTTTCTCAACGCTGCCGACAGCTTCTTACCCAAATCCTTGCCGTCCGACATTTCTCCTGGTGGTAACAATAATTGTACGGAAGCATCAACACCATTACTCAAGCCCAATTGAAGACAAATTTTCCATAATAATCCCGCTATTTTTGGTAAAGCATAGTGATATTTCAGATCCCTGAGCGCTGGTGTACCAGCAAAAGTATTTTTAGCTAGAGCGCCCAAGACATAATACTCATCACCTATTCCTACCCAAGTACAGTCTCCTGACAACTGAGTAATTGAGTTTTTTCCCACATCTGCAATTTCTGGCTCCATTGCTATTACTATCGGCACACCCGAAGGATATATCTGAACAATTACCTTGCTCTGACTCCCACCTAAATCAATGGACACAGCTACCCTTGTGTAAACGGGTGCAATCTCTCTTTTCGACGTATTCATGAATTTTTCTCAACTATTACTCGACATTAAACAAGCTGTTAATCTGCTTTATTTCTTCTGGCAGAACTAGTTCTGCCAAATCATCAATGTCCTTGTCCTCATCCAAGGTTTGGTCATTCTCATCATTAATGGTGGACACCAGCCTTTGCTCCGAGGCGCTGTCGCCAACTTCAGCGTTGTTCACAGTCACAGCAGTTTGGACATGAGATGACAGAAAAATTTCACGAATCAAAGCCGCTTGTGCTTCTAATTTTTTAATTGACCAAATTGCCCTCTGCCTGAGTTCTTCACCATCCACTCCATCAGCAGATATGGCAAAGGGCGACCAGTATTCAAGCAGGGTCAACATTACTATTTCAGGTAGGTTCCCTAAATCGAAGGGTCTAGAGTGGAGATAATTAATTATCTGTCCATCAATAGTGCCTAACCTTCGCCTAATTGAAAAAAAGACTTGTTGGTTCTGTTCCATTTTTTTTCATGCAAAAGTTTCTGTACATTTACAGCCGCGTCGCTTCGCTTTTTTACTTGCAGAAAATCAAAATGCAGAATCACTTATTAAAGTCTAATCGATTTTTTCTGTTTTAAAAACTGAGTTATAATCTCCCCTAAATCTATGCGATTAGTGGATTTTGAAGAAGGAAATTGTATACCAAACTACATTTTCTCCAGACTATGCCTAGACTAAGTTTGAACTATTCCTAGACTATGCCTAGACTAAGCACTCTTAATCAGTTTTTTCAAGAAAGTAAGTTCCTTAGACTATGCCTGGACTATTCCTAGACTATGCCAAAACTTAGCGCAGAGAATTGCTATTTTTTGCCCTCAACAATTCTTCGCTTAGAGAATAACATAACCGTACGTACTCATTATGGTTTCATGCCCTGCGGGTGGCTGCGCCATCTCTCGCTGCGCTCGTGACATGAAACCGCCGTTCGCTTGGAGGGTTTTTGAGTACTACAACGCACTGCATTTGTAGCATAAAACTTTTATGTCGCCACTAACAATTCTCAGAATAGAGAAACTAAAAACATTTGGTAACGTTGCCGGAAGTGATGACCATGTTACCAGAAACAGAGAAACACCCAACGCAGATCCAACTAGAGATAATAGACGGTTGATTGGGGGAGAAGACGAACGCGCCCTGGAGGAAATAGTTAAAGAAAAGATTGCCACGCTCAAGCATCGCCCTCGGCATGATGCAGTGTTATGCACCGAGATGTTTCTCTCGGCATCACCTGAATATTTCCGCCCTGGTGATCCATCTCTTTCTGGGCAATGGTCTGATTCACTGATGCAGCAATGGGCGAGTGCATCCCGTGACTGGCTAGCTCAAAACTATGGTTCAAAGTGCGTCAGGGCAGAACTCCACCTAGATGAAAGTACCCCACACATTCACGCCTACATCGTGCCATTGAACGAGAAAACTGGGAGAGTCAGTCATGACGCGATGTTTGGCGGCAGAGGTGGACAGGGAAGAATTAAGTTATCCAAACTCCAAGATAGTTATGCTGCCGCACTCGCTCCTTTGGGCATTGAACGAGGGGTAAAGGGCAGCAAAGCAACCCACACCAAAGTCAAAGAATATTACCAAGCCGTTAACAGTGAACCACTCACCGCAGTCATTACAAATAACCAATTAGCACCCACACCATTTGAATCAGCCAGGAATTACGTTGCCAGGATTCAGTCTGATGAACACTTTCAAGCGATTAACCATCAACTGGCTGACCGAAAGTTCCTGATAGAACGATTGGAGAGGGCGGAGCAACGGGCGAGGGATAGCGAAAAGGAACGACAACGGCTAGAAGAAATTGTGCGAACCCTTGAATTGAAAACCCAACAACTGCGCGACTTGCCACTTGTTGATGTGGCTTGGGAGTTGGGGCTAAATTGCGATCGCACTCATCAGAGCAGATGGAAGGGTCACGGACACATCATTAATATAGATGGGCCCAAGTTTTACGACTTCGCCCCTGCTGAACAGAAAGGTGGCGGTGGTGCAATTGATTTGGTGATGCACGTTAACAATTGCAATCTACGGCAGGCGGTTGTCTGGTTGCATGAGCGCTTTGGTGAAGCTGGGGCTATTGGAGCAGCGATAGCATTTGCTAAAACAGTGGCAGATGAGATTATCCAGTTAGAACCATGCGACAAATTCAGGCTACCAGTTGAGGATAAAACTAAGTGGTCTTCTGTCTGCAACTACCTGACCCAAAAACGGGGGATACCTGAAAATTTTGTGGAAGTTCTGCATAAGCGGGGGTTACTTTATGCTGATGATCAGCAAAACGCTGTGTTCGTCATGCGGAATCTTGGCGAAGAACCCCAGGCAATAGGAGCATTCCTGCGGGGGACACGGGGCGAGAACAACACTTTCAAAGGTTACGAGAAAGGGACTAAGCGCCGTGAAAGTTGGTTTTACTTTCACTTGGGTGGACAGCCAACAGATTCTGTAGAAAGGTTAGTGCTGTGTAAATCCCCCATTGATACCATGTCTTTTGCCATGCTGGAATATCAAGTCAAGGGCGACGTACCGCTCAAAAGAACGCTCTTCCTGGCAATAGATCGCCCCAACACCTTGCCTGTTGAGCAATTGCAGCATATTCCTAATGTACAGGTAGCATTTGATTCTTCGGAACTTGGACATGCAAATGCACGGGCTATTAAACAATTGCTGCCACAAGCTAAAAGAAATAAATGTTTTGCGAGAGATTGGAACCAAGAACTGGTCAATCTCTCGCAGAAATTACAACAACATAATTCACAACACGGCATCACAATCAGGAAATGGAGCTTTAAATAATTCGTAATGACGCTCTCTACGAGACGCTAAAAGCGTAGCTTGCTTCTCTGAAAGAGTACGAATACTCGCTCATAGCGTTGCCATGCCGTAAAGCCTGCGGCATAGCTACGCTTAGGGCGCAGCCTCTCTAAGAGTTGGCTTGACGCTGCGCTAACGTAATTCGTAATTATGTTTTGTGATTATGAAGCGTAAGCGTTGCGGTAGTGATAGCGCAGTGCCCAGACGAGAGCTTTCACGTTTTCTTCGTGCCACTCCTACCTGCACGCTTGTTTGTTCAGCCGAGAATTATGAAGTGGATTCTTTAGGGTTATATCTGCTTGCTTTTCGTTTCTATGTTACTCCTGCTGTCAAGAACAAGCTTGACCATTTTCTTGAACTTTGTAATTTTTAATTTCAAAAAGGTCAACTTATAAATATATAACAGAGAAAAATGAAAAATCAAGATACGAAAGTACTGATTATTTCCGTACCTTTATCAATTCCTTTGTGATTAGCAGATATGGGATAGTAATATCGTTCTGAGCCAGAAAACGATGGTAGAAGTTTGGCAGTTTTGGGAATTTGAGCATTTCTCGAACAATATAGTACGAGTGATAGATGCTCCGAGTGGATTAGAGTTGTTTGCGGTTGATGTATTCCAAATAATTGCTCCAGCCCTGAACGATGGAAAAGTAATATTAATAGATGCGAAAACAAATCAGCGACAAGTGATGATGAATCAAAAAATAGTCGTCGTTAATACTTTGAATGCCTTGGGGATTCATTCATTGACAGGTATAGTAAAAGCTGATGTAGTTAGGCAATTTATGCAATGGGTAAGGAGCCAAATAGTACCAATTTTTAGAAAACAGACAAATTTGAATATAGACACTAACATTAAGCATATAACTTCAGGAATTATTTTTCCGAAGAGAGATTCTTTAATAAACTACCTGTATTCAAAGGGACAGAAGATATGGGAAGTAGAAATAGAAGTTATTGAATTATATTTAAAATTGATTTATAAGAAAATTCCTTTGGCTGCTAATTGTCCGGGAACTAGTAATTATCAATAATTATCCTTCAGGCAGCAATATTTAGAATTAGTAAAACTAGTTTTATCGGAAATTATAAATTACGAAGAACTGTATAGTAGCTTGGTAGCGTTAGCTCCGAATTTATTAATAGCTCAAGAATTAGATTTTTATATATATAAGTCTTTAAAGTTAAATAGCAATTATGAGCTAATGAAGATTATAGAGCAGGGTTTAATTCTCCAAACCTTCAAATCAATTACGGATAATTTAGCAGAGTTTAGCAAACAAAGATATTTAGAAATATTTTACTTTCAAATACTGGAATGTTTCTCAGGGGACTAATTTGGAGAGTATGGAGAATATAGATTCTTTCCCTCCCACACCTGCTAACGGCAAGGTTTCACGTTATCAAGCGTGCCATTCACCTACACCCCTAAACCTATAGTTTTTGACCACTAATAATTATGAGGAGAAAGAAAGTGACAGATAGTATCGAACTTATGAATAATGGTTCAGAAGACAAGGCGAACGAAGAATCAATTGAGCAAATAACCAAAAAGAGATTAGTGATAGTAACTGGAGATAAGGGTGGTGTAGGTAAGTCTACTTTTGCAAGGGGATTAGTGCAAACATATTTGGATAAAGGACAAAGATTTATCGGCTTTGATGCTGATAGCTCCAATTCTCAATTATTAAGATTTTATGGTCAGCATTGCCATATAGAACCACTTGATATTTTTAAAACAGGCAATATAGATCAGTTCTTTGATGAGATGAAAACAAAAGCGAATCCCAAGGTAGGAGGAGATGGTGAAATAATCCAGCCAGAATCTTTATTTTTACTAGAATTACCACCACAGTCCAGAAGAATATTGCGAAAATTTGTAGAAGAAATGACTTTCCTGGAAACAGCCGAAAAACATTATAATATCCGCGTGACTATGGTAGTAGTTATTAGCCGCGTTATCGATTCTATAAATCAACTAATAGATTTGCATAGCTTTTGTGGAAATCAAGTAGATTACATAGTAGTAAAGAACTTATTTTTTGGGGAACCTGATGAATTTACGAGATACAAAAACTCTCCCGAAGTTGAGAAAATTAAGGAAAAACTCAAGTCGCAAAAAAGCCCATTTTCTGACATTAAAATGCCAGAACTAATAGAACGCAGTTATGATTACCTGGATGAAAATAGCATGACTTTTAGGCAAGGGATGGAGCAAACAGATTTACCTTCGGTTAAAGGTAGAGTCACAAGTTGGTTAAGAACTTTCAAAGAAGAGATTGAACAAGTAAAAGAGTCGTTAGGTTTAAATAATGTTGAACTCTCCTAAGCGAATGATTATGACTGTAGGGGACTCTCGTGTAGGGAAGTCTACAGTTACGAAACTATTAATTGATTGGTTTCAAGTTCAAGGAAGAAAAATTCAGGTCTACGACCATGACAATCGTGAGAGATTAAAGGCTTATGAAAATTTAGTGGCAATTGAAAGCTTAGACTTTTTTAATGGAGGTACGGATAAAATTTTAGATGATTTTATCAAAAATGAATTAGATATAATTATTGTTGATATGCCAGGGCAATATGTAGATAGGCTCTGTCAGTATATTGTGGGTTCGGATCTGTTCGATCTCTTAATTACATATCAATGGAAACTAACTTTTTTGCAACCAATTTCGCACAGAAGAGATTGTGTAGCTTACCTGAAAACTTTGGGAGAGTTTGCTACTGATAATGCTAACTATGTAGTAGTGAAAAATCAGCATTTTGATACGAGATTTGGAGAGTATAAGCAATCAATGCAGGATAAGTTACAAAGAATGGGTGGGACTGAGATATTCTTGCCAGCATTACATCGTGACCATTACGAAAGATTGGAGAGGACGGGAAAACCTTACTCCCTAGCTTGTAGAGATAAGTCAATTTATGTGGTTTACCGAACTTACATTTACCACTGGATTAAAAACTTTTACGATTCGATTTTAAATAATGATAAAGCAATTGAATATTTAGGGCTAAAAAATGAGAACAGAACAAATTTTACAAGGATATTCGGAAGCAGAACAACAACGCATAGCTCAAATATCTCATGAATTAGGAATAGCTGAAGATGACCCGATGTTTAAGTTGATGGCAACATTAGGCAGAAACGAAGAAACAATGATTGACCTGCAAGCACGAATGGAGGCAATGGTAGAAGCTTGGGCAGTAATGATTGACCAGAAATTAGAATCGACTAGCAAAGCCGCTCAGTCGATGCACTATACAGTAGTATCGAAAGCTGTGCGTGATGAAATGAAGCATGTAACACCATCAACCTTAAATAGCTCATTCAAAGGTTTGGGTTGGTGGAAACTTTGGTCTATACCAGGGATATGCACAGGAGTAATGGCGGTAGGAGCGCTTCTAGGTTCTTTGACAACTTGGAATGTTGTCTCAAATTTGGGTGGAACTCAGTCAGTTGTAGTGTCAGCTAATGAGATGAAGATTTTGCAGTGGGCAAAATCAAGCGAAGGAAAACAAATGTACCAGTTATTGTTGTCCAACCAATCAGCCGTAGCAGCCTGTCAACAAGAAAACCGATTACAAGGATATTGCTTGATTCAGCTTAAGAAAACCAAACCCAAAAAGTAGCTTAACTAACTCTAAAGGTTTCTGTTTCTAAATAGCCAAGTTCTCTAGCCATAATGATCGCGTTAACACGACCCCTAACTCCTAACTTGGAAAAAAGATGGCTGGTGTGTCCCTTAACTGTACTGACTGTAATAAAGAGTTTTTCGGCGATCTCTTTATTAGAAAAACCACGGGCAATTAAGTTGAGAATTTGGGCTTCTGTAGCTGTAAGGGTTTCTCTGTATCTTTTACCCTTAATTTTTGTGTTGCCAGAAGCGAAGTTTCTAAAAAATCTTTTAGCAATCTCTGGGTCAATGAAAGAACTATTTTGATAAGTAGTATTGATAGCATGTTTAATTAATTGCAGATTCATCTTCTTAAGGATGTAGGAATCAGCGCCATTTTGGAAGGCAGAATTAACTACATCTTGACTGGAGTGATAAGTGAGAACAATGACTTTACTATCCGTTCTCGTCTTAATGTTATAGATGAGATCCAAACCACTAATATCTGGCAAAGCAATATCGAGCAAAACAATATCAGGCTTAAGTTCTTCAACAAGCCTCATCCCTTCAGTTCCGTTATCAGCTTCCCCACACATTTCAAAGTCTTGCTCTTGATTAATAACTGATTTGATTCCGAGTCGGCTCAGAGCTTCATTTTCAATAATTACTAATCGAATCATCTTGATTACTTCGATTACAGGAACATAAAACATTTATAACATATTTAGTTAAGTAAATGTTTCCGTCGTTGCAATATTAAAAAATTTTTAGAATTTAGGTAAAATCAAAGTAAAAGCTAGAAAGCTTTTGGAGATGATGAAATTAGATTAAGTAGATTATATAAAACTAGAGAAATACCAGATGCGCTATTTATACGACCAAAAACTCTGGGATAAAATTGAACTGATAGTGGAATGGCTGATATTTATAGGTTTGATGATTGCGGCAACGCTCAAATTTAGTAGCAATATAATGGAGGCGAGCTTTTACATAATGTTGGGAACAATAATTGCCCCATTCTCAAGAATAGAGAGGCGGACAAAACGTTATTTATTGATTGGTGGTTTTTTCTTGGGTAGATTGGCTGGTTATTTTAGCTAGTCAAAAATGGGTGTGGGGGGTGAAGTTTGGTTAAAGTTTGTGGTGAAATGACAGTACCTCACATCTAAACAAGCAAGAGAACTCTGCGCTCATTATAATCAAGCTCTTAGTGAATTAATCAAAATGATTACCCATCCAGATGATTGGTTACTCGACTAACTCCCGACACCTCCCACAGTCCCCAAAGGGGCTTAGTCACCAAGCTCAGTGCTGTTATCTTTATCAATATGATTAGACTGAGATGTGGGCTGTTGTGCTGTTTGCTGTTTATCAAAGGCAATGAGTCGATTAGTCTCTGTGTGTGAAAGGTTGTTTTGTGTAATTTTAAACTCATTAGAGTCATCTTTATAGGCTGTAAAAGCTGTTTTGGGATTACCAGTTTTTCTGTAAACACTGAGAAGTTGCATTCCTTCTTTAATAAACAGTTGCAATCTGTAGGCTATGCCTTCATAAATGCGTCCTTGTTCAGTATCCTTGCCCATTGTCATGACAGTTCTCATGACTGCTTTAATAAGAGATTCTTCAGCAATATCAATACCTGGTGAGACATTGTTTTCTCTCAATTGATTTATATTGTTTTGTGCCTCACTTCCTGTTCGCTGCTCCCTTTCCTCTTTGCTGACCCTTTGACCTAAAGGTAGTTTTTGCACTCCCGATTCAAATACCTGTAGGAGGAATGTATTCTTCTTCTGGGCAATTAAGTTTTCAACTCTTCTTGAATTATCTGGTTGAGATGTAACAGATGACTGTTGAGTTACAGCAAATTTCTCTAAATACTCTGTGTAATATTTCTGCTTGAGATTTTGTCTGTAGTTTTCAATATTTTGGAGATTTTGAGATAAGGTTGTTCTCAGTTCTGACTGGAGATTTTCTCGCTCAGATGCATCCAATGTGGTGGTTGATTGTAACGACGGTGGATGTTTCTCCAGAAAGAGTGCTAGTCTGTAAGCCATCATGTTGTTAGAAATGCCACTGTCACGATTGATATTGCTGACTGTTTCTTGAAGTGAATTAGATGATTGGTTAGAATACATAGCTAATGTAGTTTACAGTTCATTTTCGGCAGAATTAGATTGAGCCTTATGATGTGATTTTTGAGATTTTTGGGAATATACTTCAACTTTTGGGGTGTAGGTGTTATGGATGACTTTGCTACGGGCAGATATCAAATCTTGGATAATTTCATTTAGTGGGGGAAGGGAAATATTAGTTAATCCTTTGGCGCTTTGCTCAACAATACTATGGATTAAAAGTTTATTATAAAGTTCACGTTGTTCGCCAATGGAGAGTTTGCCATTGGATTGAATCTTTAAACGAAATTCAGTATTCTCCTGTTTTGCGATATCAGCCCATCGATGATTATCTTCTAGGTCTTGCCAGTATTGACAAAGCAAAGGATGAAGGGGTAGAGGAATGCTCTCGATGTCAGATTTGCTTAATTGATGTTGAGAAGTAGATGTTTTTTTGATTGGTTTAGCTACTACTGTATTGGCTGGCTGCAAATTGATATCTTGAGAGTTGCTAGCTAGGTCAAACGTAGAGTCCGGGGAAAGAAAATTTTGTTCAACCTGTGCTGCTGTGTAAGGAACAGAATTACTTTTTTGTTGCCTATTTTCTAAGTCTTGCCAAAGTTTAGCAATTTTCGGGTGAATAGGCACTTCGATATCACGGGTAGCATGAGGATTGGCAGTTGCTTCCTTGGCAGGTTGTTGAATATCCAACTTTTGAGCAAGTAATCTGAGTTTAGCTATGTCTTGTTCAGTAATAGCAAGAGTCTTAAGTTGATGTGTCATACCTGAATCTGTTCTGCTGAATTCAAAGCTGGCAGCAGCTCTTGTAGCACCCGTATGTTCAGTTTTCAGAAGTTGCAGAGTAGATGTAGTATCAAGTTGACTTTTCTGGTAGAGAATACGGTAATTGCCCAACTCCAAATCATCACAACCAGTCCTTTTTAGAGTTTGAGTGAGGATTTGCAAGATTTCAGAAGTTTTAAAGCTCTCTAAAATTGTGTGCGTACCATTAAGGGAGAGTGAACCAAGGGTATTAGCAATCTTCCTGGGGTCTTCATCGACTGAAGGTAGTTGTTTGCCACTTTTGAGATAATCAGCAACTAACAAAAACTCCTGCCTTTCGATTGGAAACATATCTTTAGGTTGCTCAGACAGAGTGATAGCTCCCCATTTATCGGCATAAAATTGCATTAGTGCCAAGGTTTCGTCAGCGCGGCGATGAATACTGTAATTATTGCCGGATTTTATGATAGTAAAAGCATCAGCCTGATAAACTAAATTACCATCTTTTTCAACACCATAATTCTTCACAAGGGCATAAGCTACAGAAGCAATTTCCTTATTTTCTCTAGCTTCTAAACGCTTTCTGAAAAAATTCTGCTGGTATTGTTTAACCTGTTCTCTTCTTGCCCAAGAATCAAAGGAGTGAACCGATACCTCCTTTAAAGGTAGAGAAGCGTTTTGAGCAGGAGCAACTTCTTCTTTACTTTCATCGGCAAGTACTTCAGCATCTATTACTTGCCCTCCTATATTTTGGGATGAACTTTCTGGGGTTGTAATTAGGTCTGTTGGTTGTATGATTGACAGCTTGGAACGAGTTTTTCCAAAAAAAGCAATTGTCTGTTCTTCTTCCACACTTTCTCTTGACGGACTTAGATTAACAGTGCCATCACCAAGTTGTTCATAAAGATGGATCTGTTCACCATTTTTCAGAAAGACTGTCAAGCGTAAATCGGGTGGCTGATTTTTCTTAATCCAATCATCCAAGGGGACAGATGCCATAAGTACTTGCTTACAGGCTTCTACCCCTTGTACAACAATCAAATCATCTACACCTTTTTCTGGCCCTGGTAATTCAACGACACTGACCTGAGCGCCAGCATCAGATAAAAGTTGACCAGTCCGGGATGTAGCGATATTAATATTGCGCTTAGTTTTATACCGAGTTTCATAGTCAAAGCAAATTTTAATGTCCCTGTTTGAGGTAGCAAAAACTGCTAATTCATCATGTAATACAGGCACAATTTCATTTCCCAGCCCATCTTTACTACGATAGCCAGCATAAATCCCTGGTAATCCAATTGCTGCTTCACCCTGGCTCAATAAGCTAGCGGCCTTCTTAGCTCCTTCAGTAAGTGTGACTGGAACATTGTGCTTCCACACACAGTACCAAAACCCACTGGTGCGATCGCTAATGCTTGGCTCAACTCCAGCCGATTCATAGATTTGTCGAGCGATATTCATCGGCACATCCAGTAAGAAGATGCTCAAGCCAGTCTTTGGGGGATGCTCATATTTGATAAACTTGCCTGGATTATCGACATTTTCTCTCTTGTTATTAGGTTTGTAGCATCCCCAAAGTTTCTGGGTTGGCTTTTGTGATGGTTGGAGTGAAGCAAATGAGCGAGGATCTACACCAGCATTACACCACCAGCCGCCATCCTCAAGGTGAGAATATTTGTTGAGCATTCCAGTAGATAGTCGTCCGGTATTAATACGTTCTAATTTCTTGCTGTACATGAGATATTCCCATGCTTCATGCTCTTGTTCTATGGGGTCTAAGTGTAAACTCTTAAAATTAAGCTCGACAATTTCTGGAGCGATCCCACTCCCCTCGACTAATTCTTGCCAATGATTTGGATCTATATCTATGCGTGATGTCAGAAGAGGCAGGGGCACGGGAGAAGGCGGCTTTTGGGCAGGAGGGAAGAAACTTGTACAAGTTTCTTCTTCACTTGTTTGCTCCTCCTCTTCTCTACTTTTCTGCTTCTGTGCCCCTCTGCTCTCTGCCTCCTGCCAATTTATTGAGTCAGCCTCTTGAGCGATTGGTATAGCCACCAATTCAACAGGTGTAGCAGAATTGGGCAAAAATGGAGGTGTATCAGAGGGTGGCAAAAGCGGAGGTGAATCACTCGGAGATAATTTAGGAGGTGTGTTAGAGCCAGGTAAAAGCGGATCTGTATTATCCGATGGTAAAAGTGGAATTTCACCAGAAGATGGTAAAAGCGGAGTTAATAGTTCTGTTAATAATTCCTCAAATTCTTCAAACTCTGCTTGATTAAATTCCTCAGTTTGCGGGTCAATTTTGTGCCATTTCCAACCACCATTTCCATCAGGAGTCATCACATAAGCTTCTTGACCGATTGACAATTTTAATCTCTTATTTATTTCATCATCAATTGCTAACCCTATCGAGTCCAATACAAATTTTAGATAAGGAGCTATCACTGCTCTGGCAAAGTATTCACTGCTTTTAGCATAAGCAGAACTCAATTGTAAATGTCGTTCATCAAACATAATACTATTAGCTGTTAATTTTGGAGTTTGCAAACGTTATACCGATATTTGTATGCCAACTCTTGGCGATGAGTTCAGTTTTCCTTGATCCTATTGAGATAAAGATTTTTGCACAACCTGAGAACAGCATTTTTGGAGGAGTTCATATTGTTTCCAATCAGCTCCCAAGCAGGCTAAATCAATAAGTTTACCTGTTGGAGTAACGCGATTAAAGATAATATGCAGATGAAGAGAATCAGGTGTAATTTCCAAAAAGCTAATAGACTGTAAATCATCCCAACCAATACCATGAACATATTGATTTAAAATTTGTTGACAAGATTCTTCTGTCAGAGGCTGATGAAGATTTTTTAAAGTAATTATGGTATAAATGCCAACTTTTTTAAGTTTTGGCCTTCGATAAGAGAGAGCTTGAAAACTGGCAATGATTTCGGAAGTCTCAGCATGAATATCTAAAAAGCTGACTGAGAAAGTCTTTCGATTCCATGCTATTTCTTCAAGGATACTAAAACTCTCAATAGCAGATTCTTCAATAATCATTCGCATAAGGAAAAGTTCTCAATGAAAGGGAAATAGGGAATAAGGAACTTTTAACAGGGGTAATGGAAACGGGAATTTATACCCATCTACAATTCACTACTGGCTCTTTTAAATAAAAACATTTGATTCAACATCAATCAATGAACTAACCTCAGACATATCCAAAGGCAAAGAGTTATTAGAAACTTCTGGAGTATTTTGAGATAAAGGGAAACGATTGTTAATATTAGCAATTCGGATATCTAAGTCTTGCTGAGTTGGAAATTTTTGAGTACTTTTTCGAGCTAAAAGACTGACAATATTAGCCCATCGCTGCTGGTTATATTCTTCAATATCTCGAATAGCTTGAGGTATTTTGAGAGATTTTAGCAAAGGAACCGACCCCTCATTTTTATTAGAATAAGCAGGGTTAATGAAGACACATTTACCTGGAGGCAACTTCAAAAACTGGGCTGACTCAAAGAGTTTTTTAGTTTTTTCCTGCTCACTAGTAGTAGTGTTTGCTTTTCCCCCGCCTGTAGAACGGCTTTTATGCTTGTACTTGATTTCCTCGTCGCCCAAGAAACTGGAGAATAATTGTGCAGACTCATTTTCACCAGGATTGAAAACAAACTTAGTCCCGCAAGCCCCAAGAATAGTCTTAGCAACTTCCTTTCCATAATTTTTCTCAAGCTGCCCCATATTCTGCCAGCCCAGGATACCGCAGAACCCCTCAGAGCGTGATTCGTTCAGCCATTTGAATAAGTCTGGTAAGTAGAGAGAAGGCAGCTCATCGAGTGCAACTATAAGAGGATCAAGACGCTTTTTAGCAATGTTCCGAGCAATTGTCATGTGTAAAATGCTGGTGAGCAAAGGGCTAACTGCGTCCCGACGTTCTCTGTCTAGTCCGAAGATAATCATCTGTTTACCTTTGATTGATAAGGGAAGAGTAGTCTTACCAATGAAACAACCAATAGTATTTTTGGCCATAAAGCGAGTGAACATTATGCTAGCGGTAGATACAATGCCAGCAACAGTTTTTTCACTTGCGGCGGAACTGAACAACTGACCAAAGGCAATTTTAATCCAAGGATTGAGATTAGCTGCCATCAATCTTTGCACCATTTGTTCAGAAGAAAGTATGGCGGCACTGGTCATAACATCAGCGCATTCGCCAAACTCTTTAGTCAACATCAAGATAGCTTGTGTCAACTGATCCCCTGCTGGAGCAAAGAAACCATCTTCACTACTGTTACTAAGGATGCGAAAATTTTTATTAATTACAGTAGCGATTTGCCTAGCTGTTTCAGCATCACTACTATCTCGTAAACTTAGCGTAAACATCCCCATCTGTTTGCTCAACTTGTTCTTTAGTTGCTGAAGACTTTGGTTCTTCAATAGTTTTAGTAGTATCGCGGCTATCAGGATTAAAAATTCCATTCAACAGCCAAAATATAGCTAGGAAGGTCAATCCAAAAGGGAGTGCTATGACCAACAATCTTGACCAGGGAGAAGTAATTACTGTATGTTTAGTTGTGACTGATGCATTATCTAATTCTCCCTCTGACGTAATTTCCCTTGGGCTGGAATCTGAACTCATTGCTGAAGATTTTAAGTCATCATCTATTTGGAGAAAATCATCTACAGTTGATGAGCTATTAATCTGAGTATTTGTCATTGTCTGTTAGCCAAATTTAAATCAATGATTTGCGTAATTTCTAATCCAGGTTGCCTGACTTGATATATTTTCTTTGCCAGAGCAGTAGTATCATTGGGGATGTTTTGCGGTGTGCTTATGGCTTCTACAGTAATAGTTTTGTTAAAAGATATACCTTTGCCTGCATTATCAACTTTTGTAAAAGTAACGAGAGTAGCTACTAAATCTATTGACCATTTACCAGACTTAATTTTGCGAGGTGATGAAATGAAGCGGGGAATTAAAGAGACTTGTGTATCACCGTTAAATACCCCTGCTGGGGTCATTTGAGCTAGCTTACGCAAAAATGCTGTCCGAAAATCTTGATTATCACTGATTGCAAATGCAGCTTCATAAGAAGAAGTAGTTACTCTGCCATTAGAGCGTTCAGTTCTACCTACATCTATGCCAGTATCTTGTTTAGTAATGGGTTCTCCTTTTTCATTAAAAGTTTGAACAAGTCCATCCCAGTTAAACATCTTGATAAATGTGTTAGAAATAAACTTTTTAATAACTTCATCTGAGCGTTCATTCGGCTCTACTGCTTGGGCAACGACTGATTCTCCTGATGACAATTGTACTAGCGCTAACTGCTTTTTACCTAAACTACTGACTGCCCCATAATTAAGGATTTGTAGTAATAAAGAGAACAAAGCCATCGAAAACCCAGCCAGTGAAATTATTCCGATTCTAGTTGGGACAGATTTGTTATATTGCAGAAGCTGTAACGGCTCTGGTTTCGCCTTTGTACCATTCTTTGTATTAAACATTGTCGGTTTGTTCAAGAGGGAACAGGGAACAGGGAACAGGGAACAGTAACAAAGTTCATGATTGTAGCTTTTTAATAAGAGCAATAATCATTCGACTCTCTTCTCGAAGTAAAAAACTAATCGGCTCTACCTATTCCCTCTATCTACTGAATTTTGATACTAGACTGCCACCAGATGTTGCTATAGCTTTAGTAGCATCAATAGCAATTGTGCTATAAGTTTCAGCCGCTTTATTGATTTGTTGAAGTACAGCTAAACCACCACCAGCCGCTAATCCAGTTGCTAAGAAAGGAGCAAAAATCCCAATTGTAAAAAGAAAAAATAGAGGTTGATCTGCTCTAGAGGTAGCAATCAATTGTCCGGCTAATCCGGCAATTACGTTGAAACAAAGTTTCGCCATTCCTACAGCGAAATAACCCGTAAGCCAAGTAAAAATTGCTTTTCCACCATAAGGTAATAAAGAACCACCTACAGCTAAAGGGCCGAGAAGTGCTGTTAACAACATCGTTAGTTCAATTGCCCATTGGTAAGCTCCGTTTAAGCCAATCAATACAATGGAAACAATTTCGATGGCCGAAGAACCAATATAAGCACTGAAAGGAGAAAGTATTACTTGTATAGGATTAGCCCCACCTTTAATTGCCTCTATTGGAGCTTGAATAATTCTGTCTATTTTTTGAATGACCCATGAAAACGAGCCACTTTCACCAGTAAAATAACTCGGATAGTCTTGTTGAAGTCTATCTTTAGCATCCGACAGACATTTAACAGATTCTTCTGGACTCAGAGACGAGGTTTTGCAATTTTCTATTTCTTTACCAATAGCCTCACGCACCGCTTGTACACCCAAGGCTTTTTGATATGCAGCCCTTAAGTCAACACCTCTTGCTGTACGTGTTAGTATATATTGGTTTGTATTATTTATGTAATTTCTGATTCCGAGAGTACCTGACCCTAAAGCTTTGCCATTATTTGCTAAGAGTACTATAACTATTAACACCCAGATAAAATCTGTATATGCACGTTGTTCATCGCCTGAGAGCATTTTCTTTGTCCACTCAACCATGAAAAAGACAAATGTCGCAACGGCGAACAATATACCGATTTTGCACATAGCAGCGTATAAATCACCTGTGATAGTTTCTTCCCAAGTTTGATTGAAACCTTGAGCAATAAAATCTGCTGTATTACTTGCAAGTTCAAGTAAATCTGCACCAGCAAACTGAGATTGAGCGAATAAGTAATTTTTTGAAAGCATAAGGGTGAATTGATGATAAGGAATCAGGAAGATGTTAAGAGTTTCCTCTCCTCGTTAATTTTCTTGCGTTGGATCTAAACGAGATATACCGATAAGTTCATGGGTCAAAGAAAGAGTACCTAATTCATTCAAATCTTGTTTTTTGCGTGCATTTGCTGTGTTTTCTGCAACTTGAGTCAGCATGAGATTGGAGTATGAATTATCCTGCCTTGCTTGCAATGAATCAGTGCGCTGTTGTGCCAACATGGAAACCACCAGACCATTTTGAGCGGCGATCGCTTTCAGGACATTTTGAGAAGCATCCATGTCTTGAGCTTGGTCAGCAATGGTTTTCGCGTCTTGAGCTATTTGTGTTGTTTTCTCTATTTTTTGAGACGTATCTGCTTGCCCAGTTTTACCTACAACACTGATGATTGAAGCTCTTGTGAGTTCTCGCTCTAAATCTTGCCCCTTTTCCTTGGCAACTGGTAAAGAGTAAGTATCAGCAATCCGATTTTTGAGTTCATCGCTACTAGCAATCGGATCTGGCGCTCCCATCTCTCCGACAGTATTATCAATTGCAGCTTGAGCATCTTTCTTAATCCCAGCCCAACTTTGATCTATTTGCAATTTTGTCCAAGTTTGGATCTGGCTTACTTCACCTTTAATATCATCAACTAGAGAGCTAAAAAAGTCACTAATGACTAATCCATAACTGGGTGTAGCGACTAATAAAGCTACTACAGTAACAGAAAGTATTACAGCAACTTTTTGACGATTCTTCATAGTTAAGCCACCTTTGTTTTTTCTAATTGAAACATCAGTTTTTTACCTTCCTCAGACAACTCTTCTTCTCGAATCATCTTGATATAATCCTCAGTAAACTTGACCATTCCTAACAAAGGATTATCTTGATAATTTTTCAGAAAAAGAGTCCGTAATTCTTGCTCGTGCGGATTGTTGGCGACAGATGCCAGTAAACAGTGGGCGGGATAATAACGGCAAAAAGTTAGTTTACCGTTATCATCAAGCAACCATTGAGAATAAATTCCCGATTTTTGGGGATAGAAAGCTTCTGTACTGTTAACTCGAATGATTTCGGCAGGATATTTAAATCTCTCTATGAATGGGTCTACTGCTGAGGTTTGTATCCTCCCGACTAATCTAGTGCCAATATTTGCAAAAATCTTAGATGCTGCCTTGCTTTGATAAATACTCTCTGGCTCCTGAGCAGATAGGATTACGCGAATTCCCGCTTTTGCACCATTTGCACACAATCTACCAATCAAATCTGCAATTGATTCAAATTGAAATAAGATTGGTGCTTCATCAAGGAAGAAGATACTGACTTTCGATGCTAACGCTCGTCTGAGTGCAGCAGCATAAGCGCTCAGAGCTAAGATGGCTGCATCCGCTTCACTTGATAAATTTCTTAATGCAAAAACAAGTAATTTTGCATCAGTTCTAAAACTAGAAGGGCGAGAAATTGACTGTCCAACTCTTGTGCTTAACCAGTAACTAAGTCTCAGTCGAATTTGTTCTAAAGCTGACATTATATCTCGACTGTTACTGGCAATAGAATCTAATTTAACAAAAGCTGGGGAACAGTATTTGTAAAAGTCTTGCAGCGTTGGAGTCTCTGCCCATTCTAAAGTTCCTACTCCCGATGAGAGCGCTAACTTATAGCGCATTTTGATTTCATCATCGTTGAAAAATATTTTTAATGTTAAAGCAATGATTGACTCAATATTGGTAATCATTCCAGGACTAACCCCAATCATGCTAGTTCCAATCGGGAGCATCCCAATTTGGCAAAAATAAAAGAATCCAGATTATTCGCGACTGTAACTCGCGAATAATCTAGGGATTTAATCTTGTGGTTCTTCTGACTCTTGCTCAGATCCAGAACTAATATCTAGC
>JAHHHS010000093.1 GCA_019359215.1 Nostoc indistinguendum CM1-VF10
TTTCGCTTTCAAACTATAATATTTTCAAGGTTCGGTTTACCTTTCGACGTTGCTCTTTAATCGCTCCGCTTCAGGCACTTATTCAATATAACGAACCTAATTCATTGTGTCAACTATTTTTCCAAAAATATTTTGGACGGCTTTTCTGTCCCCTTGAAACTCCCCACTGTGCCGGGTTCTAGGCAATAATGGTTTATGCACTGTGCCAACCAAACAAGGGGGAAGCGTGAATTTTCAATCCGTAATAGCTTTGTTGCATCAATAGACCTCTTGCAAAAGTCCCTAACACCCCACCCCCAACCTCCTGACAGGTGTAGGTTTTTTACACAGGTGTGAGTATTCCATTTAGTATTGCTGTAAAGATAGGTATGAAACCAGGGTCGATACAGAACTAAAAACTGAAAAATAAGCATTTTAGAGATTGGTCATGTATAGTCTCACAGCAAATGAATCATTTGTCGCTACCAGAAGTGGCAGGATTAGTGACATGGAGTTTTGGCATGGTGATGACCAAATCGAGTAGTTTAACTCAGGTATCTAACTTCATTGCCAAGGTAAATGGAGAAAAGCCAAATACGGTACGTCAACGACTAAAGGAATGGTATCAGGAAGCAGAAGCTAAAAGAGGAAAAAAGCGTTCTAGTCTTGATGTCAGCAGTTGTTTTGCACCATTAATGCGATGGGTAATTAGTTTACTGCCAAGAAATATCCAGCAAATCGCCTTAGCACTTGACGCGACAAGTATTAGTGACAAGTTCCTAGTCTTATCGATGAATATTTTGCTTGCAGGCTGTGGAATCCCGATAGCGTGGTGCGTTGTCAAAGCGACCGAACCTGGAAGTTGGAAACCACATTGGCAAAAACTCATCGAAAAAGTTCAAAATGCCATTCTTTGCAGCTTTAATGTGATTGTAACTGCTGACCAAGGATTGTATGCTCCTTGGCTGTATCAACTAATTGTCGATGCTGGCTGGCATCCGTTTTTACGCATTAACCATCAAGGAACTTATAGAATTCCACCAGACAATACATGGCACTCACTTGCTGTTGTGGTTCGGACTCCAAGAGTAGTATGGTCTTCAAGAGTTGTTTGCTTTCAAACACACCCACTCTCATGCACATTACTTGCTTGTTGGGATATTGGCTATAAAGACTCGTGGTTAATTCTCACCGACCTTGAACCACAGCAGGCTGACCCATTATGGTATGGGCTACGTCCTTCGACTGAATGTGTCTACCCTTCGGGTTCGGGGGTTCGCAATCGACGGGAACCGCCAAGACTACGACCCCCTCACCGTGATATCAAATCTGACGGTTGGCAATGGCACAATACCCGTTTGCTTGATCCAAAGCGTGCAGAGCGTCTTTGGTTAGCGATTGCTGTTTCCACCCTTTGGATGGTTATGCTTGGTGGTGATGCTGAAATCAATCACTTACCCTAAATCTAGAACAACTTCCCCCTCAACACATCGCTTTCTCAAAACCTCTCAACCGAAAACGGCAAAGCTTTTAGGGCTTTGAGATAATGCTTGTCGGCTTACAGAGACGCAGACATTGCCTCAACTCACAATAATGCTTCCACTTTCCACTTCCAGGCAAGGCAGCACGTCTGTTAAATGCTCTTGTCAATACATTAGGCTCAACACTATTGCAGTCGTCATCATAGGTAGCGTTCTACTTAATGGCTGCTTAAGAAAACCCCAATTGCAGACCAACATTGTCTCACTCATCTTTTATTTCCCGATATTTCCCGACAACGCTAATTCTAATATTATTAATAGAATAAGCTTTTGGTATTTTACTTTCTCACAAGTCCCTAACGCCTCTTGGTATGTTCGTTTAAAGAAGATAACTTAATCCGCCGACTTTCACGTGATAAGGGTGCTAAAACTGGCGCTTGATTTTGAGGATTGCTTTCTTTAAAGCCTTCTACTATCTTAGATATTTGTGCAATTGTCGGTGCTTCAAATACGCTACGCAAAGGTAACTCGACACGCAAGGCATCGCGCACCCTAGAGACAAGCTGAGTTGCTAGTAGTGAATGACCGCCTAATTCAAAGAAATTGTCATAAATTCCTACGCGCTTAAGTCCCAAAACCTCAGCAAAAATTTTCATCAACACTTGTTCCACAGGAGTCCGGGGTGCAATGTAATTTTCAGACAATTGGGGTTTCGCATCATAATAGAATGTTCTTAAGGCACGGCGATTGACTTTACTATTACTTGTTAGAGGTAAAGACTCTAATATTACAAGAGCTGATGGAATCATGTACTCAGGCAGTTTTTGTGCTGTGTAAGTCTCCAACTGTGGGACTAATTTACGCGCAGCTTTGGCTTGTAAGGGATTATTGGCGTAAGATTGCCAGGAATGAGAGTGAGTCGTGCTATGTGGAAAAATAGCTCTCTTACCTATTCTATTTTGCCGTACAAAAACCACATCATAGCGCCCTTCAATACTTGAACGTGACCAGGTAATATCAACTTTGTAATTTATATCTAGTGTATAAAAATCTTCTGGTTCTATTCCTATATTTTCGAGTTCTTGCAAAGCTTTACGCATTTGACCTACAGTTTTAAAACCTTCTACATCTGATAGCCATTTTGCTGTTTTAACTGCTGCCATCACCCGCGCATTAGGTACATTATTAATACATAATATTTCTGGTTTAATTTCAATTAATAACTGATGCACTGCTGACACTGTTAAATTCTCTTCAGACCAGTTCAGAGCTAAATCATTTCTAATATTATTAATAGTTTCATCATTGATATGTAGAATTACATTGTACCGAAATTGAGTTAATTCATTGTGATCGCGTCCCCGCAGTAGTTGAATTTCTACATTGCTAATTTGGGGAAAGTATTGCTTTATTGCACTAAAAAAAGCTGGGTCAATCACCAACTCTGTTTCTTGAAAAATTTGCATTTGAACCCGTTGCTGTAACTCAGAACGGGTAAGGGAAGGTTCAGCTTGCTCCAGTTGCACTGATGCATGGAAAGCTTCCAAAAGTGGCAAACTACGCACATCTCCTATGAAGATAAAGCCACCTGGAGCAGTTGCCCTCACAGCACCTTCTAATACACGAATTAGATAATCAATAGTAGGAAAATATTGTACAACTGAGTTCAGAATTACTGTATCAAAAGCTGCTGTTTCTACTTTATCGAAGTCAGTAGCCATTTGCTGATGCAGCGTAACCTGTGGCATTTCTTGCTTTTGCAACTGCTGCTGAATGTAATTAAGTGAAACTGGGGAAAAATCTGTTCCACAATACTTAATGCAGTGAGGTGCAATTCTGAACAGAATTAAACCTGTTCCACAACCAATTTCTAACACTCGCTTGGGTTGTAAAGCTAAAATTTGTGCTACTTGGTTATTCACCCACTCACGCATCTGCTCTATTGGAATAGGCTGATTTGTGTAACTACTGTTCCAGCCGATAAAATTGGATGTTCGATCTGAATCAGCAGCAGGCTGATTATAAGTTTCGTTATAGAGCATTTGCCATTGCAAAACTTGCTCATTTTGCAATTGCCTTAATTGCACATTCTCCTGTTCACTGCTGTATTCAGCTTTTACTACCAGATAAGCTACTAGGCGCTTTTCCTCTTTATCCTCATGAATTATTACTACAGTTTGCTGTACTGCTGGATGCTGACTCAGCACTACTTCAATTTCGCCCAACTCAATGCGGTAGCCACGAATTTTTACTTGCTCGTCAACGCGACCTAAAAATTCAATGTTGCCATCTGCTCGGTAGCGTACTAAATCACCTGTTTTATAAAGTCGTGCTTTTAACTTATTAGTAAAATTATGAGAAATGAAGCATTCAGCAGTTAAATCAGGATGGTTTAAATAACCTCGTGCCAATCCATCACCACTTATATATAATTCTCCTGAAACACCAATGGGTACTGGTTGTAAATGTTTATCTAATATGTAAACTTGGGTGTTGGCGATCGCACGACCAATTGCGGGTGCTAAATTATCTTTATTCTTAACAGAAATATGACCACAAGTTGTAACAACTGTGTTCTCAGTTGGCCCATAATTATTATATACTTGGAATGAGTGGGAGGCTAAAGGATATTGATTTAGTTTGTCTCCACCTGTAAGCAATATTCGTAAAGCGGCATCTTCAGGAAAATCTAATAATAAAAACTTTTCTGCTATAGGTGTTGGTAAGAAGGAAATTGTAATTTTTTGTGATACTAACCAATCTCGCAGATATTCAGGCGATCGCCTGAATTCATCATCTACAATATAAATACTTGCTCCAGTACTAAGGTAAGGCCAAATTTCCCAACTGCAAGCGTCAAACGCAACCCCGGCTATCTGTGTTACTCGATCGCTAGGTGAAACTGCAAAAGCTTTTTGATGCCAATAAACTAGATTTAATAATCCTCTATGTTCAATTTGTACGCCTTTAGGTTTTCCTGTTGAACCAGAGGTATAAATGACATAAGTAAGGTTGTCTGCTGTAACTTCAGCAGGAAGATTATCTTCAATTTCTTGAGCAATAATTTTACAATCTTTATCTAAACAGATTATATTTGAATTACTATTTTCTAAACGTTCAAGCCATTGCTCGTGAGTTAGTAAAACTGAGACTTGAGCATCTTTGAGCATAAAATCCAAACGTTCAGATGGATAGCTTGGATCTAAAGGCACATAAGCTCCACCTGCTTTTAGGATGCCCAACATTCCAATGACCATATCAAAAGAGCGTTCTACACAAAGCCCGACTAAAACTTCGGTTTTAACTCCTAATTTTTTTAGATAATGTGCAAGCTGGTTACTACGTGTATTTAACTCTTTGTAGCTGAGTTTATCATCGCCAAATACTAGCGCAGTTGCATCAGGATTTTGTTCTGCAACACTCTCAAATAACTGATGTATACACTTATGTTGAGGATAATCTAACTGAGTATTATTCCATTCAACTAATAAATTATGTTGCTCAGATTGACTTAAAAGCGATAATTGTGCAATTCGTTGTTCTGGATTTGCAACTATACCTTCCAGTAAGGTTTGGAAATGTCCTAACATTCTGGTGATAGTAGCGTCATCAAATAAATCAGTACTGTAAATTACAAACCCACTAATTCCTTTTGAGCTATCTACCCATAAACCATTTTGAGTATTTGGCTCCCACAGGTGGAACTCCAAATCAAAGCGTGTTGTTTCTGTATCAAATGGTAAGGGGCTTAAAGTTAAACCAGTTAACTCTAATGCTGACATAGGCGCATTTTGCAGGGTAAATACCACTTGAAAGAGCGGATTTTGATTCAGATTACGCTCTGGATGCACTTCCTCTACGAGTTTTTCAAAAGGCAAATCTTGATGAGCATAAGCCCCTAAAGCTACGTCTTTGACTCGACTCAATAATTCTCGAAAAGTTGGGTTTCCGGAGAGGTCGGTACGCAGTACTAAGCTATTGACAAAAAAACCAATTAATCCTTCAATTTCACTACGATTACGATTGGCAATAGGTGAACCAATAGCAATATCGTCTTGTTGTGTGTAGCGATAAAGTAAAACTTTAAATGCTGCTAGTAGGGTTATAAATAAAGTTACCCCTTCTTGCTGTCCAAGAGCTAAAAGTGCTTCGCTCAAACTTTTTGATAATTGCAGAGGTTGCCTTGCACCCTGATAAGTTTGAACAGCTAGCCTTGGTCTGTCGGTTGGCAAATTTAATATAGAAATGTCGTCTAATTGCTTCTGCCAGTAATCGAGTTGCTTTTCTAATACTTCCCCCTGCAACCATTGGCGTTGCCAGTATGCAAAGTCTGCATATTGAATTGTAAGTTTCGGCAGAGGAGAAGGCTGATTGCTAGTAAAGGCTGTGTAGAGTGCTGCTATCTCTTGAATCAGCACTCCAATAGACCAACCATCGGAGACAATGTGGTGCATATTCAGTAGCAGGATGTATTCTGTCTCATCCAACCACAGCAGTTTTACTTGCAACAACGAATCAGTTGATAAATTGAAAGGACGTTGAGCTTGTTGGTTAGTGAATTGTCGTGCCTGTATTTCTCGTTCGGCTTGTGGCAGTTGCCGTAAATCTATTATTGGTAAAGGTATTGTTAGGGTCGGATTAATTATCTGAACTGGTTGCCCTGACTGGATAACAAAAGTGGTGCGTAAAGCTTCGTGTCGTCGGACAATTTCGTTAAAAGTTTGTTCTAGCGCGGCTTTATTTAGCGAACCTGTTAAATGTAGTGCTACTGGAATGTTATAGAAAGGATTATTAGGGATTAATTGGTCAAGAAACCACAGACGTTGTTGAGCAAAGGAGAGGGGAAGATTTTCAGACCGTGAAATAGGTACAAGAGGTCTAAAGCTGTGCTTATTAGTACGATTATTTGCTTTTAAAAATTGAATAATTTCTGCTTTACGCTCTTGAATTTCTGCACGCAGTTCTACTGTAAGAGTTCCTTCAGGCGCATTACAACGAAACTTTTCACCATCAATAAAGATTTGAATATCTAAGCTGCGAAGATAAGATAATAGCTCAACTGTATTCAAAATTATACCCCTTCGGAACAGTTGTTATTTAATAAAAAGCTGGAGGCAGAAGGAATATTGTTTGTAAATAGTTATTTTTGCCACTTTATGCTATTTATCAACTAACCCAGCATTTTTATCACACTTCCAACACTGTATAAATCATTCTTGGGAGTGAAAGTTGGATGATTCTAACTATGGTATGAAGCTAAAAGCAGTTAACAAGATATTACAAGGTTTAGGCTCATGATATTCATGCCTCATAATTTTCTACTTGTATGGCTGGTTCAACTGCTGTCTGTTGGGGTACTTGGCGGGGGAATCTACATTCTCTATGAGTGGTACAAAGGAGAACTTGTAGGAACATCCTACTTAGTAGCTGGACTAGTAATGGTTTTGTGGACTTTTGGCGGTCGTTTTATCAGTTTGCCACTGCTGCGCCGTCCTGGAAAGGAAGAACCCAAGTTTATGCGTAGCAAAACCGTGCAACGCTTGCCACGTCCAGATGGGAGCGTGTTGCAAGTAGAGTTTTTTGGCCCTGAAGATGGTCAACCAATTATTTTGTCACATGGTTGGGGGCCAAACAGTACTATATGGTATTATGCCAAGCGACAATTGAGCGATCGCTTCCGAGTAATTGTTTGGGATCTACCAGGGTTAGGAAAATCCGCCAAACCGAAAAACAATGATCACTCTATAGAAAAATATGCCCGTGACTTAGAAGCTGTAATTGCCATAGCAGGGGATAAACCTGTTATCTTGTTGGGGCACAGCATGGGTGGGATGATTAACCTGACATTTTGTCGCCTGTTTCCAGAACAATTAGGAAATCGGGTAGCTGGCTTAATTCTTGTAGATACTACTTACACCAATCCGGTAAAAAATTGCATCTTTAGCAATTTGGCACGTAAATTGCAGAAACCGCTACTCGAACCTGTGTTGTACCTGACTATCGTGCTGTGGCCGGTTTTTTGGTTAATGACTTGGCTCTCGTATTTCAATGGTTCGCTGTATATCACCGTCGAACTATCTGGATTTACGGGTACTGAAACACGCGGTCAACTCAATTTTGCAGCTTTCTTATCAGCATTGGGTTCCCCTGGTGTTCTGGCTCGTGGCACACTGGGAATGTTGAAGTTCGACGAAACAGAAACACTTGCAAATATTAACGTTCCTGTACTGGTAATGTGTGGGGCTTCAGATATAGCAACTAAACCTGTGGCGAGCGATCGCATGAAAGCAGAATTACCTTACTCTGAAAGAGTTACTCTAAAACCAGGTGGACACATGGCATTGATGGAACAAAACCAACAGTTTGCTGAAGCAGTCAGCACATTTTGCGCTGGCTGCTCATAGCTGCCTGAATCCCACATTTAGCATCCATCAAAAAATATTGCTTCAGGGTTAACGTTTCGGTGTTTCGCGCAGTCTGTAGCAACTTCCGTCTTCTCTGTAAGAACTTCTGCCAAGACGTTTCGGTGTTTCGCGCAGCCTGTAGCAACTTCCGTCTTCTCTGTAAGAACTTCCGCCATGACGTTTCGGTGTTTCGCGCAGTCTGTAGCAACTTCCGCCTTCCCTGCAAGAACTTCCGCCAAGACGTTTCGGTGTTTCGCGCAGTCTGTAGCAAGTTCCGTCTTCCCTGTAAGAACTTCCGCCAAGACGTTTCGGTGTTTCGCACAGTCTGTAGCAACTTCCGCCTTCCCTGTAAGAACTTCCGCTTTAACCCCAGTTTTGCACTTTATTTAATCGGCATTCGTTAGTACCTTTTGATTACTTTCAAAGTAGAGGTCACCCAATTCTTCCAAAGAAACATCGGTCTGCGATTCTGGATTACGGAAGTAGGGATGTATGGGTAGGAGTTCAGCCCGACGACGTGCTTCCGGTGAAGATACAATCTGCTCGATTAGTTTCAGGTAGTTTTCAGCAGTAGATTCCCAAGTGTACATCTTCAGCACCCGTTGCTGACCAGCTTGGGCAAAATACTCCCACTCCTGAGCATCACATAACAATCGCTCCAAGCCCCGTGCAATATCAGCAGGATCTTCTGGGTCAACGAGTACGCCATATTCCTGATCTCCCTGTCGCAAGCTCTCGCTAGGGCCACCGTTCTTGGTTGCTACCACTGGTAAACCTGCAACTGCTGCTTCTAAGGGAGCAAGTCCAAAAGGTTCGTAGAGTGCAGTCAGGGCAAATACCGAGCGGCGTTTAACCATAAACCGATAGGTTGCAGCTAGTGTCTCTTGATCCTGATTTGGCAAGCCAAAGGCACTGATTTTGCCCCACAAGTTATTTTCTTCCACTACCTCGCGGATGGGGGCTAAGACCGCATCTTCAATGAAGTCATTGTCAGCCGGCTCATGTAACGGCTCGTCTAAGCCACCTGTAAGTAGCACCAGATTAGCCCGTTCCTGAAGCGTTTGACTCATTGCAAAAGCTTGCACTAGTCCCAATAAGTTCTTCTTGGGAGCTAATCGACTAGCTGTGAGAATAGCAGGTAAATCTCGACGCGAATCAGCAATGTCTCGTACCAATCGCTTCTGAATAAACTCGTAAGTAGCTTCCTCATTTTGCGATCGCACTTGGGCACCGAAAACTGACGAGTCTGCTCCCGGTGGAATTACGGCGAAACATTGGTCGTTGTTTACATCTGCGGCACCATGATATACTCTATGAGAGTATTGTTCAAAGCGTTCTTGTCGTGTACTGGTAATATTAACAGCCGAGCGATTCATGCTTAGGCGTTCCGCTATAATGCGATATTTAAAATGGAATTGCTCGTCTATTTCTGGCAGATTCTCTAGGGTGACTTCTAGTTTGTCCATCTTTTGAGCGCCGAGAGAATGAGCAGTAAATGTAAAAGGTATGCCTGTTTCCTCTTCAATTAGAACGCCACACAGTCCGCCATCGCCGTAGTGAGCAGTCATAGCATCGGGGAAGCCACCTTCTTGTTGATAAAATTTCAAGATGTTGGGTACCCAATCAGTGACCAGATGAGGCCATAAAAACTCTTTAGGGAGAAATTCTTTTGGCCCGGCAGGTAAGCGGATAATGCGAACGTTATCGACCCCTGGATATGTCTCAAATGTTTCAGCAAACTCTGGCCACTCCGGGTCAATAATTTGACGGGTAATAATATCAACTTTATGACCCATTTGAGCTATGGCTAGGGCGACTTGCTTAACATAGATCAGCTGACCCCCAAAATCTGGGTGTTTCGTTATGTGACTATTGGCTGAATCAAAATTGCCTTGAGGGTTGAGAAATCCAATGTGCATCGCCCACTTCCTAATACAGGTTGATTTCTACTAGAGATTTTGCTGGTAGCATAACAGCTTAGTGAGCTTGTTAAAAACTCCCAAGGCTGAAAAACGCAGGCAGTGAGGCTGTATATAAATGCCATCAAAAAGTAAGCCAAAGGGCTTTTATTGATTCCCTTTAGCTTAAACCCAGCCAGTTCGCGTATTTTCCTAATGCTTAAGTTAATCGCTACTGCGGCTGGCGCATATATACCGGATGACATAAATAGCATGGTAACTTTCAAGAAACAAGGCAGAAGGTGAGTAGTAAGTGGTGCGTCGTCGGTTGCGCTGCTCTTAAAAAATACAAATGAAAATTACTTAATCTACCTAACAACACTACGGTTTAAGGTAAATTAACTATTGTTTCCAATTTCCAAAAATGGAAATTGAGTTGAGTGTATCTAATCGAATTTTTTATTGCTGTCTTTTAATTTTTATCATCAATCGATAACAAATAATCTTGAGTCATGTCAAAAACAGACCATGAATCTTGCGCTGTAGAAAAGGCAATCTTAAAAAGCTTTAATCGTCAATCTCTACTCTCTAACGACAATTCGGGTTGAAGCGGTATCCGCTTCCAGTTCACTCATAGTATTAGCGCAAGTGCATTGCCAGAAGAGATTGTCTTTCCAGAGAATGCAATTCATATTTATACAGATATGCCGTCTGACTACGTTGTGGAAGCGCGAATTAATGGACGATTGCAAAAAAGCTCCCTTGTCACAGGTCATAGTCTGATCATTCCACGCGGTACAGCACTATCTTTCTAATTTGTCAGCGTTGTCTTCTAATATCATGTCCGCTAAATTACCCGTAATAAAAGAACTCCACCCCCAACCCCTCCCCGCTTGCGGGGAGGGGAGACAAAGCATAGCTTTGGCGGGGTGGGGTTCTTCGAGTTTAATAAGCAATCAAGCGGACATGATATAACTGAAGGGTTTTTCCTTAAAATTCCACTTCTTCTCGCTCTTTTCCTGTAGTTCTAGCCTTATCCACACCTTTTGCTGCCCAACACATTGTATCAACGCACTTAGCAAGTTGTTCAATAGTTGGTGCTTCAAACAAATTGCGTACACTTACATCTATTTGAAAGGTATCTCGGATTCGGGAAATTAACTGAGTCGCTAGTAGAGAATGTCCCCCCAATTCAAAGAAATTATCATGAACGCTTATCTGCTCTTTTCCCAGGACTTTGGCCCAAATTCCTCCAAGTAACTCTTCAACTTGCGATCGCGGTGCTACATAATCATATCTATCGAAAGTTGCTATATCTGTTCTAGGTAAAGCACGACGGTCTACTTTGCCATTAGCTGTTAACGGTATTGATTCCAGTACCACATAAGCTGTTGGCACCATGTATTCTGGTAACTTTTCTTTCAAGTATTTACGTAATACAGATGCTAAATCTGATACTTCTACTATATTAATAATAATATAAGCCACCAAATACTTATTATCAGGTATATTGTCATCAGCGATAACCACTGTTTCTCTCACTGCTGGATGTTCATTCAAAACCGCTTCAATCTCTGATAATTCAATGCGAAAGCCACGAATCTTTACCTGATTGTCAATGCGACCTAAAAATTCAATATTGCCATCTGGTAAATAGCGGGCTAAATCACCAGTTTTATAAAGACGTGTTTCTGAATTATTACTAAAGGGATTTGTAATAAAGCATTCAGCAGTTAATTCCGTGTGATTGAGATATTCTCGTGCCAGACCATCACCGCCAATATATAATTCCCCAGTAACGCCAATGGGCAAAGGTTGTAAATGGAAATCTAATATATAAATTTGTGTATTATTAATTGGGCAACCAATGGGAATAAATGTGGCTGATTCTGGTAATCCTTGGATATGATAATAAGATGAAAATGTTGTATTTTCTGTAGGGCCGTAAACATGAATCAAATGTTTTGGCGCACTATGTTGGAAAATCTTTTTCACCCATCTTATATTAACAGCCTCGCCACCAAATAATAAATATTGCAATGAAGCAAAAGCTTGCGGAACATCTCTGGCAATCTGTTGAAATAAAGCTGTTGTCAAAAACAAGACACTAATCTCTTTTTGTTTTAGCTGTAATGCAAACTCGTGAGGCGAAAGGATTACATCTTTACTAAGACCTACAAGTTGAGCACCGTTAAGTAGCGCTCCCCAAATCTCGAATGTTGCTGCATCAAAAGAAATGTTTGAGGCTTGGGCAATTTTATCTGATGGTGACAACTTTATATAGTTTGTATTGCACACTAGCCGATTTACAGCTTTATGAGTTATAGCTACTCCCTTGGGTTTACCTGTAGAGCCAGAAGTGTAAATAACATAAGCTAAATTGTTAGATGTAACGTTACCTTCAACGTTATTTTTGTTTTCTTGAGTAATAATTTCCCAGTCTTTATCTATGCAAACAATTGGATTAAACAACCATTCAAAAGACTTAAGCAAGTTTTCTTGTGTTAGCAATACTGAAACCTGTGCATCTTCCAGCATAAACTTTAGGCGTTCTTGAGGATAGCTGGGATCTAAAGGAAGATATGCTCCTCCTGCTTTCAGAATGCCTAATAAGCCAACTATCATTTCTATAGACTGTGAAATGCAAATACCTACTAGCTTTTCTGAGCCTATCCCGATTTTTTGTAAGTATTGTGCTAGTTTATTGCTGCGTAGATTCAATTCTTGATAAGTGAGTTGCTCGTTACCAAAGATTACTGCTATAGAATTAGGATGATGCTGTACCTGTTCTTCAAACAATTGATGGATACACTTATCGTCAGGATAATCTGTTTTAGTGTTATTCCACTGCATTAATACCTGATTTAGCTCTGCTTCACTTAATAGTGGTAAATTTGCAATTCGTTGTTCTGGATTGGTAACAATGCTTGACAACAGAATTTTAAAATGTTCTAGAATCTGGCTAATAGTAGCTTTTTCAAATACATCTTTGTTGTAAACTATTACACCACGAAGCCCTTCAGAGTACTCCCAGTTTGCACCCCATAAGCTCCTAAAATCATCAGAACACTTCCATAAGTGTAGTTCTAAATCAAAGCGCGTTTTTTTTAAATCAATATTCAGAAAGCTAGGCAATAATCCAGGCAGTTCTAGTGCCGACATTGGCGCATTCTGCAAACTAAACACTACTTGAAATAACGGATGATAGCTCAAGTTTCGCTCTGGATGCAGTTCTTCAACTAGCTTGTCAAATGGCAAATCTTGCTGGCTATAAGCTCCTAGTGTTACCTCTCGGACTCTGCCTAAAACTTCTCGAAAGCTTGGGTTTCCAGCTAAATTACTGCGTAGTACTAAGCTATTTACAAAAAAACCAATTAGACCTTCTATTTCGCTACGATTACGGTTAGCAATTGGCGAACCTACCGCAATATCTTGTTGATCTGTGTAGCGGTAGAGCAAAGTTTTAAATGCTGCCAACATCATCATAAAAAAGGTTACACCTTCTTGCTGCGAAAGCTTTTCTAATGCATCAGTTAGTTTTTTTGGTAACTCAAAAAATTGTGTTGTTCCTTCATAACTTTGTATAGCTGGTCTTGGTTTGTCGGTAGGCAAATGCAGCATAGAAATACCATTTAATTGCTGCTGCCAATAAGTTAACTGCGTTTGCAGTACTTCTCCTTGGAGCCACTCGCGTTGCCAGTGGGCAAAGTCGGCGTACTGAAGAGGCAGTTCTAATAAAGGGGAAGGCTGGTTTTGTGCAAAAGCTGTATACAGCATTCCTAGTTCCCGAATCAGCACCCCAATAGACCAATCGTCGCAGATAATGTGGTGCATATTCAGTAATAGAATATGTTCTGTGTTGGAAAGTACAAGCAACTTCACTCGCAGCAATGGCCCGGAGGATAAATTGAAGGGATGTTCTATCTCTGCGTTAATAATGCTGTTTACTTCAACCTCCCTTTCACCATCTGGCAGTAGCTGGAGGTCTAATACAGAAATAGGTATTGTTAAGCTGGGCGCAATCGCCTGTAGAGGTTGCCCATCTAACACTATAAATGTAGTACGTAAGCTTTCATGCCGATGTACAATTTCGTTAAAAGTCTGCTCTAGTACCTTTAAGTTAAGTGAACCTGTTAAGCGAATTACTGTCGGCACATTATAAATAGTATTGTCAGGGATCAACTGGTCAAGGAACCATAACCGTTGTTGGGCAAAAGATACTGGAAAAACAAAGACCTCTTCAGAAGACATATTGATCCTTACTTTAAAGTTTGTGCTTTCTCAATACAGGCTCTTAACTGCGCTGCGAGAACCTGAATATGGGGTTTTCTGAGCATGGTTAGGTGATTGCCAGGAATATGATGAATTTCTGTTCCTCCCACAGCTAAGTGATCCCAACCCATACTCGGCTCCTCCTCGGCAATGTTTAACTGAACTTTTGTTCTAAAAAGATTAATTCGCTTAGGGTAAACTTGCGGAACGTACTTGAGAACTGCTTGGCTATTAGCGTAAAAAACACGAAGTATAGGGACAATTGCTGGCTCACTTAAAAGCCTTCGCTTAGATTCATTAGATATAAGGTTGACTGTGGCATCCCCCTTTTGGGTGAAATGCGAGAACAGATTTGTTATGAGCGATCGCATCAGCGACTCCCAAAAGGAGTATCGCGTCAACTTCTCAAAAGTAGGAAATCGAGAAGTTAAACTATTAATCCAGTTTTTACTAGGAGCAGTAATTAGATACAAATAATCGAGGATAAAGGGCCACATATATGGCACTACTGTAGTAAAAATAAACTTTAAAGCATTACTTAAAGAAGGTAAATTGCTCTTAATTGGTGCTACAGTGTCAAGCACAACAAGTAGAGCTACTTCTTCCCCAGAATTTTGAAGTTGTTGAGCCATCTCAAAAGCAACCCAACCTCCGAAAGACCAACCTCCTATAAAATAAGGCCCTTTTGGTTGTACTGAGCGCAATGCTTCAATGTATTGGGTAGCCATATCCTCAATGCAGTTTAGTGGAGTTTCCCCATGAATTCCAATAGGCTGTAGCCCATAAAATGGCTGATTTATCCCCAATTGATGAGCTAATTCATAATAAGGAAAGACAACACCAAAGATTGGATGTACGCAGAAGAAAGGCGGATTTGAACCATTCGCTTGAATCGGAACCAAAGGAGAACACGCCAGAGAATCTGTTTTTGTATATAGTGCAATTGCTAAACTTTCAATTGTTTGATTTAAAAACAGGTTAGATAAAGGTAAATCCCGCTCAAACTGTTTGTTTATCTGGTCTAATAAACGTATAGCCAGCAGCGAATTTCCTCCCAAATCAAACAAGTTATCCTGAATACCTACATTCTCAACATTCAGGACTTCAGCCCAGATTTTTGCCAAGGTTGATTCAGTTGCAGTACGAGGAGCAGTAAAGGCTTTATCGATTGAGCGGCTCTGACTATTAAGTGCTTTTAGAGCATAACGATCCACTTTGCCATTAGCCGTTAACGGCAGAGAATCCAGAATTACAAAAGCTTTTGGTATCATGTACTCTGGCAATTTTTCTTTTAAGAATTGACGTAGTTCAATAATTGTTTGCTCCTGCGGTGAGTTAGAAACAATGTAAGCTATTAAATGCTTATTATCATATAAATTGCCTTGAACAATTACAATCGCTTTTTTTACATTATTTTGCTGACTTATAACTGTTTCAATTTCTGACAATTCAATGCGGAAGCCGCGAATTTTTACTTGATTATCAATGCGCCCTAAAAATTCAATATTACCGTCTGCTCGATATCTGGCTAAATCACCCGTCTTGTAAAGCCTTGCTCCTTTTTTACCATTAAAAGGATTGGAAATAAACTTTTTAGCAGTTAATTCAGGACAGTTAAGATAACCTCGTGCTAGTCCGTCGCCAGCGATGTATAATTCACCTAAAATCCCAATTGGTACAGGTTGTAAATGCTTATCTAATATATAAATTTCATTGTTAGCGATTGGGCGGCCAATAGGCGGTTTTTCACTCACAGACTTAATTTCTGCAACAGTTGACCAAACAGTTGCTTCACTAGGCCCGTAAGCGTTAAAGAACCTACGGCTAGGACTCCACCAACGTTTTACTATATCCTCAGAACATGATTCACCTGCACTAATAATAGTTTGCAATGCAGGTAATGATTCTGTAGGTAAAACTGCCAAAAGCGCAGGTGGAAGGGTAACGTGGGTAATAGATTTTTCGCGTAATAGTTGGAGCAAAGCTTTTCCAGAGAGAAGGCATTCTTTATTTGTTAAATAAAGGGTTGCTCCTATTCCCAATGCCATTACAATCTCAAAAATTGAGGCATCAAAACTCAATGATGCGAATTGCAGAATGCGGTTACTCGGTTGTAAATTAAAAACCTCAATCTGATTTACTGCTAAATTAGACAGCCCTCGGTGTTCGATTAAAACGCCTTTTGGCTGCCCTGTTGAGCCAGAGGTATAGATGACATAAGCTAAGTTTTCAAGTCTTACGCAACTGTTTGGGTTTCCTCGACTATATTGTGTAATAGCTACCCAATCTTTATCTATACTAATAATTTGATTTGAGAACTCTGTAAAATGCTGAAGTAATTTTTCTTGTGTCAGTAATACTGAAACTTGTGCATCTTGCAACATGAAGTTAAGACGTTCTTGAGGATAGCTGGGATCTAAGGGAAGGTATGCGCCTCCAGCTTTGAGGATGCCTAATATGGCAATTATCATTTCTGGCGTTCGCTCCACACAAATACCAACTAAAGATTCAGTTTTTACACCTATTTTTTTGAGATAATGTGCAAGTTGGTTGCTGCGGATATTTAACTCTTTGTAGCTGAGTTGTTGATTACCAAATACTAGTGCGATCGCATTGGGAGTTTTTTCAACTTCTGCTTCAAATAATTGATGAAAACACTTAGTATTTGGGTAAGCTTTCTTAGTATCGTTCCAATCAATTAATAAGTGTTGTCGTTCTCCTTCAGTAAGCAAAGCTAAATCTGAAAGACGCTGTTTTGGATCGACAACAATACTTTCTAACAGTATTTGGAAATGCCCCAGCATTCGCGTAATGGTGCTTTGATCGAATAAATCGGTGCTATACACCATTTGTCCTTTGAGAGTTTCCAAGTCTCGCCACAGATGGAACTCTAAATCAAGCTTTGCAATTTTACTGTCGAAGTCGAATAACGAAAGCTTTAACCCAGGTAACTCTAGTGCTTCAATGGGAGTATTTTGCAGACTAAATACGACTTGAAATAAGGGATGGCGGCTCAAATCTCGCTCTGGGTGAAGTTCCTCCACCAGCTTTTCAAAGGGCAAATCCTGATGGGCATAAGCTCCCAAAGTTACCTCTCGCACTCGATTTAATAATTCTCGAAACGTCGGGTTCCCTGATAAATCGCTACGTAACACCAAACTATTGACAAAAAAACCAATTAACCCTTCTAGTTCGCTACGGTTACGATTAGCGATCGCTGAACCTACCACAATATCCTCTTGCTGCGTGTAGCGATAGAGCAAAGTCTGAAACGCTGCAAGCATTGTCATGAACAAGGTTACATCTTCTTGGTAGCTAAGTGCTTCTAGCGCTTGAGTTAAGGATTGTGGTAGTTCTAAAAATTGTTTTGCACCCCTATAGGTTGGAACTACTGGTCTTACTCGGTCGGTGGCGAGATTCAGCACCGAAATCCCGTCTAATTGCTTTCGCCAATAAGCTAACTGCGTTTGTAAAGGCGAACAGCCGTTTTCCCCCACTGCTTGCAGCCACTCCCGTTGCCATTGAGCGAAATCTGCATACTGAATGGGTAATTCTGGGAGAAGCGTAGACATCAGACATCGCTTATCTTCTACAAAAGTTTTGTATAATATCCCCAGTTCTCTAATCAGCACCCCAATTGACCAGCCATCGGCAACAATGTGATGTAGATTTAGCAGCAGCACATATTCTGCTTCATCTACTTGTAGCAGCTTCACTCGCAGCAATGGCCCAGTGCTGAGATTAAAAGGATGTTGAGCCTCTGCGGTTGCGATTCGCCGTACTTGTGTCTCACGTTCTTGGTCGAAATTGCGTATATCTATTAGGGGAAGAGGTATGGTTAAGCTGGGTGCAATTAGCTGCACTGGTTGCTGCTCTATCATCACAAACCTAGTGCGTAAGGTTTCGTGGCGACGGACAATTTCGTTGAATGTCTGCTTTAAGGCGGTAAAGTTGAGGGAACCTTTCAGGCGAAGTGCTGTTGACACATTGTAAAATGGATTGCCCGATGCTAATTGGTCGAGAAACCACAATCGCTGCTGGGCGAAAGAAGTGGGGAAGACAAAAACCTCTGTTTCATCAGAAAAATTAAGTTCTTCATTAGCCGTGAGGCTACTGAAAATATACTGGCTCATAACAATATCTTTTTTAAAAAAAGAGTACGAAGACAGAGGGCTGATGTAGTAAACTTATTTCTTCTACAACGATCGTGCATTCGCTAAAAGCAACCCATCTTTGACATCCTATCACTCTAGATGATGCCTGCTACTACATATAAATGCTACAACAATAAGTCAATAAAAAATTTGTATGATAGTTTCATAAAAGATGTTTTAAGTAAATATACACGTTGGTATAAATATATTTATTCACTTTGATAGATATAGATATTTGTTATTTATTGTAGATTAATAAAACTGAAAAAACTTGCAAATAAACTTGTTAATAAATTTATGAGTTTAGTAGTAACAGAGGACAATCCCAATATTTTCAGTTAACAATATAAAAATTTTGTTATTGCCTCAAACTGAAATAAGTTGTTTTTCTACATTTTTAAAAATTAGAATAGTAATATTTAGTTAATTTAAATTTATTACCCTGAACCTTTAAATTGACTTATACAAATTAGTATTAAATATATTTTCAAGTTTTTTACTAACACTAAAATTAACTTTTGGTATTTCACTTATGTATATAGCTGTATGGCCTGGAAATGTATATCCCTTGGGTGCTACTTGGGATGGGAAAGGCACCAACTTTGCTTTATTTTCCGAAAATGCAACAGGTGTAGAACTTTGTTTATTTGATACTGATAATCGTGAAATTCGCTTACCTTTAACAGAAAAAAATAATTTTGTTTGGCACGCTTATCTACCAGGAGTAGGTCCTGGACAACGCTATGGGTTTAGAGTACATGGCCCTTGGGCCCCAGAACTTGGTCATCGATTTAACCCTAATAAACTACTAATTGATCCCTATGCTAAAGCAATTGATGGGGAATTTAGCGATAATCCAGCTAATTTTGGCTACTCTTTAGATGCGCCAGAACAAGACCTAGCTTTTTCTGATTTAGATAATGCCGAAATTATGCCGAAGTGTATTGTTGTCGATCAGTCTTTTGATTGGGGAGACGACAAACTACTTTCTATACCGTGGCACGAAACCATTATTTATGAAACTCATGTTAAAGGCTTTACTAAGCTACACCCAGAAATTCCAGAAGAATTACGTGGTACTTATGCAGGGCTAGCACATCCAGCCGCAATTCAATATCTTCAACAACTAGGAATCACATCTGTGGAATTGATGCCTGTGCATCACTTTTTATCCTCTCCAGGATTTCTGGCGGATAAAGGACTCAAAAATTATTGGGGCTACGATTCCATTAATTTTTTGACACCCTACTCCGGTTACAGTGCTAGTGGCTCACTCGGACAACAAGTGACCGAGTTTAAGCAGATGGTCAAGGACTTACACTCTGCTGGCATTGAAGTGATTTTAGATGTAGTTTATAACCACACTGGCGAAGGCAATCATTTAGGGCCAACATTGTCACTGCGAGGCATCGATAATGCCGTGTACTATCGCTTGGTTAAAGATAATTCCCGTTACAACATGGACTTCACAGGCTGCGGCAACTCTCTGAATGTGCGTCATGCCCAGGTTTTGAAGTTAATCATGGATAGCCTGCGCTATTGGGTAACAGAAATGCATGTTGATGGCTTTCGCTTTGACTTAGCTTCAGCATTAGCGCGAGAACTATATGAAGTAGATAATCTTGCAGCTTTTTTTGATATTATTCATCAAGATCCAGTTCTGGCAGATGTGAAGCTGATTGCTGAACCTTGGGATTTGGGAGAAGGCGGTTATCAAGTTGGCAATTTTCCTTTACGTTGGTCTGAATGGAATGGCAGATATCGTGATACTGTCCGGGATTTTTGGCGTGGTGAGGATGATAGCCTCGGACAATTTGCTTACTGTTTTACTGGCAGCCCTGACCTTTACCAAGCAAACGGGCGTAATCCCAGTGCCAGTATTAATTTCATCACTGCTCATGATGGCTTCACGCTCAATGATTTGGTCAGCTACAACGAAAAGCATAATCAGGCCAACGGCGAAGATAGCCGGGATGGGGAAAGCCATAACCGCTCTTGGAATTGCGGTGTAGAAGGAGAAACCGATGACCCAGACGTAATTCGCTTACGGGAACGTCAGCGACGCAACTTTTTAGCAACTCTAATGCTGTCGCAAGGCGTACCCATGCTACTAGCAGGAGATGAAATTGGTTGCACTCAGAAGGGTAACAACAATGCCTACTGCCAAGATAATGAAATTTCCTGGCGTGATTGGAGTTTACAAAAATCTAATTCCGAACTACTAGATTTTAGCCGCGAACTGATTGATTTTCGTCATAAGCATCCAGTATTTAGACGGCGTAAGTGGTTTCAAGGCCGTCCTATTCACGGTTTTGGGATCAATGATATTGGTTGGTTTAATGCCGATGGTAGCGAAATGACTGAAAAGCAGTGGCTAGTTAGTTATGCCAAAGCTATGGAAATTTTCTTGAATGGCGAGGGCATTGTTACTCCTGGCCGCCGTGGTGAACGGATTATTGATGAGAGCTTTCTGGTATTTTTTAATGCTCACTACGAAATGATTGAGTTTGCTTTACCCAATGTTTTCCAAGATAGAGAATGGGAAATAGTTATTGACACCAACGAATCTCGCTTCCTTAGCCCAGGAAAATTGATTATAGGTGAGCAAACTGTGCCAGTTACAGACCGTTCTATCATGGTGTTACGTCGTCTTGCTTAGTAGCACAAAAATATCAAGTGTTATAACGGTTCTTCGTTCTACACAGAAACCGCCCGGAATTGAAGTTCCGGGCTAATAGCTAAAGTCCGTTTTAACGGACTATAACCTTTTCTCAGTCGTCTTTAGACGACTTTCGCTATTAGACTCAGAATTCATTCTGAGGCGGACTAAATGAGAATGAAATAGCCCTGGATTTAGGACTGCTATATCAGTATGTTTAGGAATGGTGGGCTTTGTGTAATATAGCGCCCTCCTTTAGCCTCGCCATGCTTGTGCTGGAGTTTAAGCTGACTATGAAGCGATCGCTTCTGCTACTGGAGGAAGTTTAGTTCAATAAAGCTATATTTTACTTATTGAAAGAAAAGTTTCTAATGATTGGTTTTTGTAGTAAATTTTTATTCGAAAATCAGAAACATTATCATAATAAATGAACGTTGATAATATCCGATTAAAAAATATTAAAACACAACAGAATATTATTTTACAATCGGTTTTTAACTTAGTATCTAATTCTACTCTAAAATATGCACAGATTCAACAAATAACTCAAAGTTTAGTAAAAACAGTAACAGCCATTGAAGAAATATGTTTTAACAAGCAAGCAACACCAGCAAACCTAAGTCGTTCATCGCGGCAAATTTACTCTTGGATGAAGTTCTTAACGGACGAAGTTAACCTGCAACTTCACCTGGAAGGTACTTGCCGTATGCAGCAAATTGCTAAAAAAATGTTAATAAAACATGGACAAGACTCAGTAAAACTAATGATTGAATTCACTAGTTTTGCACTTTTATATAAGGTCAAAAGGTCTGGTGATGCTGCTCATATTATTGTTAATGAGGGGTTCATTAATGCGTCAGAAGAAGTAATGACAGCATTAGCGGAATCTGCTCTTTTTGGGAGAAATCAAGATAATACGCGACTAATTAGGTCGTTTGCCAGTTCTGAAGAATACAGTAATGTACTGCTAGAGCTTGATTTAATTGCAGAAGTAATTGCAGAAAACCCACAAGGTAAGTTTTATAACCTAAATGAGTTATTTGACAAACTAAACCGTGAATATTTTGCTACAACTCTTGCCAAACCGCGTCTTGCATGGAGCCAAATTCACACTTACCGGAAGTTTGGGCACTATGAGCCAGCTAGAGATAGGGTTGTGATCAGCTTAACCCTTGACAATGATAGTGTACCTGAATTTGTGAGTGAGTTTGTTTTGTATCACGAATTGCTGCACAAGTACCACGGCACAAATTGGATTGAGGGCAGAAGAATGGTTCACACAAGAGAGTTTCGTGCCAGTGAAAGCCAGTTCAAACTGTACAAAGAAGCATCAACATGGCTGGAAAAGTTGGCAACTGGCCAAAGCAGTAAACAGCGGCATTTTTAAATGATTATTTGCTCGTCATTGCTTTGGTTGCTAGAGGTGAGGTGTCATAATGTGCTAACAAGTCAGCAGGATCGTTGTAAATTGCGATCGCATTTTTGAACTGACTATCATCAAAACCACCGCAACGAAGCGCAATCACGTCAACACCAGCTTTATTTGCAGATTCAATATCGTAGGGAGTATCGCCTAGCATCACTACCTCGGATGGCTGCATCTTCAACTGACTCAAAGCAGCTTCCACAATATCTGGAGCGGGTTTGGAAGCTTCGGCATCGCTAGATGTTGCCGCCTCATCCTGACTGAGTAAATCATCAACTTGTCCAGCTTTGAGCAACACTGAGAGTTCTTGACTCGTTGCTGAAGTAGCGATAATTAGACGCAACCCTTCATCTTGCATCTTTAATATTAGTTGCCGCGTACCATTAGCGGGAGTTAGATTTGCCCCAAACTTGTTGATGATCAGTTCTTTGCGTTTGTTGGCGATTTCCTTACCTTTTCCTTCTTTATCAGAAAGTCCTGGCGCAAACTTAGGAATAACCTGGTCGCCTCCCATGCCAATCAATGGTCGAACTTGCTCGAACTCTACCTCATAGCCAAATGCTGCAAATGCTTCTACCCAGGCTTGAGCATGGGCATCATTACTGATAACAAGTGTCCCATCTACATCTAAAATTACGCCCTGATATGCCATTGAGAAATTTCCAGGTTACTTTAAGCCTCTACACTACTGAAAAGTTGTTGCCATAACCTCTACCTTGGTTGTTACTTCCAATGGCAGAGTCAAAGAAGAGGAAAAGGGGCAGGGGGCAGGGGGCAGAGGGAGCAGGGGGAGCAAAGAGAAAATATTAGTAATTTTTACTACCTGAATACCCATGAATACACTTATTTATTTCTCTCCCCCTGCCTCCCCTGCTTACCCCATCTCACTTTGGAGCATTGCTCCCCCTTAAATTTATGTATAGGGTTCTCCCCCTTGCTCCCTACCCCCTGCTCCCCTGCCTGTTCGTTCTTCCATACCGAAGAGGCGGCGAAGAGCTGACTGCATCAAATTAGGAGACAAGTGATAAACAGCTTTCCAAAAGTTTGCTGTGCCTACGATAACATCAGAACGCTGATCCTTTACTGCTTCCCAAATTGATTTTGCTACATCTTCAGGCTTTTCTAGTACAGGCGCTTGAATTGCTTTACCTACCAACTCAGAACGCGCTTGAGCCGCTTCTTCGTCCTTACCGCGAAAGATTGCCCGTTCCATCAGTTGAGTACTGATAAAACTGGGATAAATTCCGCTAACGTGAATGCCTTTAGGTGATAACTCTGCGTGTAACGATTTTGTCAACCCAGTTATGGCGTATTTAGTGGTTGTGTAAGGAATGTGATAAGGAATCGGTTCTATACCACCAATAGAACTAACATTAACAATGGTTCCTTTGCGACGTTCTAAGAAATGGGGCAGGATGGCATTAATAGTATGGATGTAGCCCCACAAATTGGTATCAATTATCTGATGCCAATCATCTAAGCTAAAATCCTCGACGGGCCCTAAGCAAAAGATACCTGCATTATTAATTAATACATCTATGTGACCAAAATGAGCTATTGCCTTCTGGATCAGATTGTTTACTTGTAAAGGATCTTTCACATCGCAAGAAATAGCGATCGCTTCTCGTCCAAGTTCCCGTATCTGTGCAGCAGTAGCTTCTAAACGGTCAAGTTGACGAGCTGCCAACACAACATCATAGTTGTGACGAGCAAATAATAATGCTGTGGCTTTGCCAATTCCTTGAGATGCGCCTGTAATAATTACTGTATTTGTCATAATATTTAATTGGTTTTTTTGTGCGTCTTAGAGGCTGTTTTAAAAATGGTACTTGAGATATTCAAAACTTTAAATCCTCCTTAAAAAGGAGAACTTTAAGAAACTTATATTCTTCCGATTAATCAACAATGCCAATTATTGCTGCGTTTTAATTTCCTTGAGTAACGCCTCATCAGAATATTCTTCTTCCCATTTACCCTGTAGCTTCAGCCGTACAGACTGTGCGCCGCCACTAGGAGTACACACAACCCAGTAACTATCTGGTTCTCCTTCGACCTCAGCTGCATCTTGAGCTTTTGAGGTATTAGAAAGACCTGAAAATGCTTGAATACAAGTCCATGTAATTCCATCTGAATCTTTAATTTCTCTTTCCATATCTATTCTTTAGATAAGTAGGTGGGCGTGGAAAAAACAATATATGTAAAGCAATTTTAATTGTTTTAATGTCACAGATGAAAGGCTTTATCTGGTGCTGATTGAGTAAACCACTCCATAGCTCTTTCGGCGATCGCAGTAGGAACTGCGTGGAACCCCTTGAACTCACAGTATTCTAGGTCATAGCCTGCTTGTTTTAACTGCTGGACAATTCGGCGACTGCACCGTTCAATTGGTAACACTGGATCTGACTTTCCATGAGAGATGAACACACGCGGTTTCCCGGATTGGCTAGCAGGAGCCATGAATCCGGGTGAAAAAGCAATAATGTGGTTAAACAGGTCGCCATTGGTAATGCCAACCGAAAGGGCGTAGGAAGCACCATCTGAGAAACCAGCGATCGCTACCTGGTTTGGAGCGATCGCATAATGACTGAAAGTTTGTGCTAGTGCCCGATCGATAAAGGCAATATCAGGGCCATAGCCACCCCGAATAATGTCCCAAGTTTGTTGGCGTGAGTCTACTGCCAACAGAATTGTCCCAAAGCGATTTGCCAGATGGCGGAGGATTTTAAGCGCCCCCTCTGCATCGCCTCCGGCTCCATGCAATATCAACACCAGGGGAGCGGGCTGATCTGCTTGATAGGTTTCAGGTACATAGACAAAACCATCTTGCTGCCCATCTAGCCCTAGTGGGTGTAATCCAGTCAAAGCGGTTGTTGTGGGGCGAGTTGGCCGAGACAACAACTGTCCTTCAGTAGCTCTAGAATCAATTTGCTTTGAGCTTTCCATAATTAATAAGTTCCGCTTTTGGCAATTGGATAGTTGAGAGGCAGCGAGTGGTAAAATCATTCCTGTTAGCCCGAACTGGAGTAGTTGTCGTCGTGTCCAGTCAGGAGGATTGTTGTTTTGTGTCATTGCGATCGCCTCAATCAGCAATTAACTGACACTACACCGGAGGATTTAAAACGAATCGCAGAGGCACAGAGAACACAGAGAGAAACAGAGAAAAATTCTAAAACTTTGCTGGGTTTATGCTAAGAAAATCAAGTTCTTTTCTTCCCGTGCTTCCTCTGGTTGCCCTGCTCCCCCTGGCTTACTTATTTTTCTGCCATCAAAGCTGATTGGATACAAGAAGAGTTAAATATTTTCCGCTACATTAACGCCCTTGACTTTAGCTGGTATGACAATGCTGTAATAAGCAGTTGCGATCGCTGCTAATGCATTGAGCAAAACATTGTAACCAAACAGTGGCATTAAACCAAAAGATGTCTTAGCGAAAGGCAACAATCCCATGACAGCCAGCAAAGCATAAGAAATTGCAAAAGCACGGTTGAACAAGCGTGCAGTGCTAGCATTACTGTAAGAAGTAATTCCAAACAACCCTACAGCGCAGCGTACAAGGTTATGCAAAAAGTTGGTAGGAATTAGACCAAAGATATAACCAAAGCCAGCAGAATAAGCGCCAGTAGATTCATCAAGTGGAATAAAAGATTCGTTCGTTCCTGGCAATGAAACTAAAGCTGGTATAAAGCCAGCTAAACCTAAAAGCAAATAAGCGATTCCGATAACCAAAGCAATATAACGCTCTGTCATTTTTGCTGCGTTGATATTTTCCATTGTATGTAGTCAATCCTTTTGTAATTCCATTAGTTAATACTGAGATATCTAAGGTTATAACCCAAAAAAAAGTTTTTATAATCTATCAGAAGTTTCAGCGTTAAATTAAGCTTTGTACACCTAGAGTGAGAAATTAAGATATTAGCCCTGCTGGAATTTTGGACTGCATAATCGTAGTATTTTTCCTTTGTATCAGTAATTACATATAAACTTAACTTGGACGATTATTCATATATACCTTCAAGTACTCCATAGTTAGAGGCAAAGGTTTGGTGATAGAGGTAGGTTTTATAAAAGCAGATAACAAAGTTACTAGCCTCTAACACGCTCTAGCTTAGAGGCTTTCTTATAATTGAAGAGGTATTTGAAATTAAGATGAATAAATTACGAACTTTCCTCTTGCTGTCTTGATAAAAATACTAGTAACAGAATAAAATAACGTTATGCACAAACAAATTTTTACTAAGGCAAGCCAAAAAAATTATCTAGACTTAATTTGCTATTAAATTTATAATGTATAGCAATCTTAAATCATTCGTGAAAGAGAAAATTACTGAGAAGCTTAAAAAACCTACTTTTAATCCCCCTATTTTCTCAGTTTAGATTGTTATAAATAAAAAAATAGCTAATATATAAACACAGCGATAATGATTGATTTTGAACCTTGGGACAGGTTGTTGCGTCAATATGTTGATCAAGAGGGTCGTGTAGACTATGTAGCTTGGAAAAAAGAGCAACCCCAAGCAATTGCAGATTGGTTATCAAGCGAAAGAAATCTGGTTTTTAAATCTAATAGCAACAATCTCGAACAATTGGCATTGTGGATTAATCTTTACAATGCGTTCACCATTTCGACAATTTTAGAGAGATACCCGATAGAATCGATTCGTCCGCGAATTTTAGGGATTCCCAACTGGCTAGCTTTTTTGTGGTTCTTCCAACGTCGCGCTTATTATATGTTTGGGGAAAGTTATAGTTTAGCTGAAATTGAGAACTCTATGCTACGGGATAAATTGCAGGAGCCACGAATTCATTTTGCGATCGTTTGTGCTTCGGTTGGTTGTCCTTTACTACGTTCAGGAGCTTACTTTCCTGAGCAAGTCAGTCAGCAATTAGATGAAGATGCACGTCGTTTCATAAATAACCCTGAAAAAGTCCGTTATGACATGGAGAGCAAAACACTTTACTGTAATAAAATCTTGAAGTGGTATCGTCAGGATTTTTTAAAAGTTGCACCCTCCGTTCCGGAATACATTCGCTCTTACTTGAAAACAGACTATCCCCTTAATGCCTCAACGCGGATATCCTATCTTCACTATGATTGGAGCTTAAATCAGCGAATATCTTGATAAAACTGTTTAAGATAATTTGTATTAACACCAATTCCCCACAAAAACCCAATATAAAGGTAAATTGCGGTTGCTTTGAAGCTACCCCATTTGGCTACGCGACGATCTGAGGAATGAACAATACGATTTACCAGATAAATACGTCCTTTTTTAACTAATTTTAAACATAAATCTCCATCCTCCATAATCGGCAATGTCTCATCAAATCCGCCACAATCCCAAAAATCAATCCGACGGCAGAACATTACTTGATCTCCAAACAACAGACGCAATCCTCGAAAAAATAGGTGAGGCTTAAATAATAGTGGTGCGTAGTAGGTTTTTAGATAATTATGTAGAGAGATACCCCAACGAGTTGTTTGAGATCCTGACATCAGAGAAATGAACCCGCCACAGGCAACGGTAGGTTCTGCCAGCGTCTTATTGATGACGGTAATTAAATCATCTGGAACCCAAGTATCTGCATGAAGAAAGCAAAGAATATCTCCAGTTGCTGCTGATGCTCCATAGTTCATCTGAAGAGAACGCCCTGGTTGTTGAGATAAAAGAAATTGTACATTCAAAGTTTGATTAAATGACTCCAAAATTTGCTTTGCAACTGTCACCGTCTGATCTTGGCTGCCACCATCTACCACTATCACCTCAGAAGGAGGAGGATTAAGTAAAGTCAGTTGGCGCAATGTACTTCCTAAGTTAGTTGCTTCATTTAAAGTAGGAATGATAATAGAAACTTGAGACATACAGATTTAGTAGTTTTATTGTTATCTGGCTCTGAGATGTTTTATTAATATCTCATACAAAGCATTTGTTACTAAAACGGTTGCTTGCAGCTATGACAAAACCGTCAAGCTCTGGACGCACCTAAATAACCTAGATGATTTAATAGTCTACAGTTGCGCTAGGCTACGTGGTTATTTACAATAGACTTGTCCGAAAACTCCAAAGCCAGACTGTTCAAAGCTTTGGGACGAAACTTTGATATCTTCGTAAAAACGGAATTATAAGGGGTTGAGATAGTTAGTGATAGTTTAGAGGCATAAAAATT
>JAHHHS010000094.1 GCA_019359215.1 Nostoc indistinguendum CM1-VF10
CCTGAGAAAAATTGACCCTTGGGGTTATATTGCGATAGTTCTTACTCAGGCTCGTAAAGGTAAAAAACATCCCCCCATTCCTGCTGCCTGTTGATCCTGTTTTGATAGGGGAGAGTGAAAAACTACGTTTCCATCTATCAACTTATACACTTCAAAGGGTTGATGTTGGTCGCGTCGCCAAAACTCAGGGTTATAAATTACGTAGTACAATACACCCAGTTTTCTGTATATATCTAGCTTCTCGTCATATTTACCTCCGGGGGTGTGGGATACCATTTCTAATGTGAATATTGGAACTACCCCATTTTCTTCCCAAACAGCGTAACTTTTGCGTGATTTGCCACCCTTTTTTCGTTCTACTCCCACACTTAAAAAAGCATCTGGCACTACAGGTACTCTGGGATTTACTCCTGTGGTGTGATATACTCCCATATCTACCCCGAAGTACCAATCCATACGATTTGCCCAAATGGAGTTGAGTAAGAAGAGTAAAATGTTGGGCAAAAAGTTTTGATCCTCGTTATCCACTGGTGTATCGTCTGAACAGGGAAGTTCATCAGTAGTTGGTAACGCATTTTTGAGATCAGGTGAGAGCATAACCGTTGTCTCGCTGGCGTTTGACGCCCTTATTATAAATGAATGACGAAAAGTTTAGCGTTTGGGCGCAGCCTCGCCAAATTTAATTAAAAGCGCGATCGCAATACTAACAAGCAAAATTAACGTCATGCTTAAAGCTGAACCAAATCCCCAATTTTGCGTTGCTCCTAGAAACTGGTTATAAACTAACCGCGCTGCTGTCATACTAGAAGCACCACCAAGTAATTCTGGATCGACAAAATCCCCTAAGCCTGTGATAAATACAAGCATGGAAGCAGCCGCAATTCCAGGAAAAATTTGCGGTACGGTTACTTGCCAAAAAGTTTCCACCGGATTTGCACCTAAATCAGCCGCCGCTTCTAGCAACCGCTTGTCTAGCTTTTCGAGAGAAGCATATAAAATCAAAACCATATAGGGTAACAAGCTGTAACTCATACCAATAAATACAGCTTGACTCTGGTTAAGTAATTGCAAAGTAGGCAAGCCTAAACTGCTGAGTAAACTGTTCAATAAACCAGTAGGACGAAGAATTGTAATCCAAGCATAGGAACGGAGTAGCGAGGAAGTCCACAAAGGCAAGACAAAGCCTAATAGCAGCAAATTCCGCCAACGCTGCGGCGCTATCTGAGCAATCCAATAGGCGACGGGGAAGCCCAAAATTAAACAAATTATTGTAGTGCCAAAGGCAAAAAATAGCGATCGCCCAATTACTTGTAAATAAAGTGGGTCGAATATTCGGATATAGTTTTGGAATCCGTTGGGATTGACCAAATCTCCTGGCCGGATGTCTGCAACTAAACTTAACTGGAAAATTATTAAAGTTGGCAGCACCAATAAAAGTAATAACCAAATCCCAGAGGGTGCAAGTAATACTAAAGGTTGTAGCCAATTCGCTGGTGGGGGATGCAATTCTTCTATTTTATAAATATCACTTTTTTGTAAATTCACCACTTATATATAACTCCTAACTCTTAACTCCTAATTATTTTAACCGCTAGTTAATTTAGTCCAATAGCGATCATAAACCTCTTCAAATTCTCCTACAGGAGTTACACGTTCACAATTTGCTAAAAATGACTCTGAGGGAAATAAATTAGTATTATTTTGTATTATTTTTGGCAATTGCTCAAATCCAGCACTATTAGGCGTAGAAATATTCAGGCGTTGACTGATTTGGGCTGCTAATTCTGGTTGCAAAATCATATTAATCCAAGCATAAGCTCCAGCTAAATTTGGGGCTGTTTTAGGAATTACAATAGTATCTGTCCATAATGAAGAACCACTGCGAGGAATCACATATTTTAATTTAGGGTTCTCTTGAGAAATTCTTACCGCATCTGCTGAATAGCACATTGCCAATAGTAAATCTCCCGCCAGAATTTGATTTTGCCAAGCGTCTGTGTCAAAACGTGCGATCGCAGGTTTTAGTACCTTCAATTTTTCATAAGCTTGTTTAATTTCTTGTTCATTTTTTGAGTTGTAAGAGTAACCTAGCATCCGTAATGTCGCACCCATCACTTCTCGAACATCATTGAGCAAGGTCATCTGCTGATTAAGTTGCTTTTGGTTTTCCCAAAGGTAATCCCAGTCTTGTGGTGCATCTTTGAGTTTTTCGGAATTGTAAAGTAAACCAGTCGTCCCCCAGTTAAAAGGGATACTATATCGGTTATTGGGGTCATAGCTAGGATTCTTAAACCGGGGGAATAAATTCTCTAAACCGATTAAGCGATCGTGATCTATTTCTGTTAACAAACCTTTGTCCACCATCTTCTCCACCATGTAATCTGATGGATAAATGATGCTGTAAGTGCCACCGCCTCCAGCTTGGAACTTAGCCAGCATGACATCATTGGAATCGTATACATCAGCTAGCACTTTCATGTCGGTTTGGGTGCTAAAAGTTTTCAGTAATTGGTTGTCAGTATATTGCGTCCAGGTAAAGATATAAAGTTGGTCACGTTGACCAGATGTATTAGAATTAGCACGTACTTCAGCCAGCCTCCAGCCACAACCAGCTAAAGATAAGCCAGAAAGCCCTGCCACCCCTTTCAAAAATTGGCGTCTGTTAGTCATTAGGTTAGAAGCTGTTTATCAACAACCTCTAGATTACGGTATACCTAGTAGCCCCTGCCGTAATTTTTAGGGATAAATGTGTCAATCTTCACACTTACTGTAGACCTTGCTTAATCTATGGTGATTGTCCTGCCTCAACCAGATCCCTCCATCGGAAGGAGTTCTTCATCATGCGGGTATCAGTGGGACAACAAACTAGAAATTTTTGCAGATGAAATTATGTAGATTTGTGACTATATAGCTTAGACTAGTAAATCTATCATCATATTTTTATAGCTTCAATCAATAGGCTGTTATGCTCTTCCCAAGAAAGCCAAACAAGTTTGTAGAGAATTGCGGCACAAAGTAGTTAAATATGTTGTTAAACATTTGTAAACTGTTAGCAGCCGAGTAGCCGCGTGTCACATCTTGTTAAGGAATTATCATGAGACAACTTGTTATTGCTGAACGCGTATGCCTCATTGGTCATATCGTGTCAAAAGCCTTTGGACTGGTAGGGATGCTACTGGTCGTACCTAATGCTGAAATACTTTTCAATTTATCGCAGGTTGGAGAAACTGCCGTACAGTTAAGTATGGCAGGTGGCGGTGTAGTTGATATCATCTTGGGGACAATAGCTGTCTCTATTTATGCCTACCGAACGCTGGGATTAGGAACTTGGCTAGCATTTATGCTGCCGGCTATGTTTATTTCCTTGGGTAGTGAACTACTGGGAACTAGCACGGGTTTTCCATTTGGTGATTATAGCTACTTAAGTGGCTTGGGTTATAAGATTGCGGGGCTAGTTCCTTTCACAATTCCTTTATCTTGGTTCTATGTTGGGCTGTCCTCTTATTTAATTGCGAGAACTGGTTTGAAAGTGGCACAAAAACCTAGTTGGGGACGCCATATTGCGGCTATAGCCGTTGGTGCTTTACTCTTCACTTGCTGGGATTTTGCGCTTGAGCCAGCTATGAGTCAAACTTCTCTGCCTTTTTGGTATTGGGAACACCCAGGAGCTTTCTTTGGCACACCTTACCAGAACTATGCAGGTTGGTTTGGTACTAGTGCCCTGTTTATGAGTGTGGCAGGATTGTTGTGGAGAAACGCTTCGATTAAATTAGAGCGATCGCAACTTAATCTACCCTTAGTCGTTTATTTAACTAACTTTGCCTTCGCCGCCGGACTAAGCTTGGCCGCTGGATTCTACATCCCCGTGTTGCTCGGCTTATTCCTTGGCGTGGCTCCCGCGGTGGCACTATGGTTAAGCAGTTCAACCACAACCACTCAAGTTGCTGTTGAACCACCAAGCAACGAAGTTTCAGTGGCAAGAAGCGTTAAAGTTGCCTTGAAGTAAGCCTATAAATTGGGGAGTCGGGAGTGCAAAGACAAAGGGAATAACCCATGCCCAATGCCCCATCCCCAATTCCCATTTGTTTTGTATAACCGCGAGTTTTAATTGATTAAGTATTTTGACAACAGTAGACAACGCTTTAATAGTAGAAAGCGCCATTTCCCTTTTATTACTACTTATCCAAGTACCAGCAACGGCGATTCTGTTTTCGCGCCTGTTAAAGGGCCCAAGACGGCATCCTCCAATAGAACCGCAACAGCCGACACTGGAGCTTTTGGGTAAGGTTAGCGTCGTCGTTCCCACGTTGAACGAAGCGCTTCGCATTAGCCCTCTGTTGGCTGGTTTAAGTCAGCAAAGCTACGAAGTTCGGGAAATTATTGTTGTAGACAGCAACTCCAGTGATGGTACTCCCGACTTGGTCAAAGCGATACAGCAGAAAGATCCGCGCTTTCGTGTGATGACAGATGACCCCTTACCCTCTGGTTGGGTGGGACGTCCTTGGGCGTTGCATAACGGTTTTTTATTTAGCTCTGAGGGTAGTCAGTGGTTTTTAGGGTTGGATGCTGACATTCAACCGCATCCTGGTTTGGTTGCTGGTTTGGTGAAGACGGCGGAAGCACAAGGCTATGACCTCGTTTCCCTTTCACCCCAGTTCATGCTCAAATATCCAGGAGAGTGCTGGCTACAACCTGCTTTGTTGATGACTCTGCTTTACCGATTTGACCCGGCTGGGATCAATACAGATCAACCAGAACGAGTGATGGCAAATGGGCAGTGTTTTTTGTGCCGTCGCTCCGTTTTAGCTGCTGTGGGTGGCTATAGCAGTGCGAGTGGTTCTTTTTGTGATGATGTTACTTTGGCACGAAATATTGCTGTTCAAGGGTATAAGGTGGGCTTTTTAGATGGCGCAAAGGTGCTGAAAGTACGGATGTATGAAGGGGCGATGGAGACGTGGAAGGAGTGGGGGCGAAGTCTCGACCTCAAAGATGCAACTTCTCGTTCGCAGTTGTGGGGAGATTTATGGCTACTCACATCTGTTCAAGGTCTACCTCTTTTAATTGTTCTCACTTTTCTGTTGACTTCTCCCCCACTCGCTTATTCCTTTACTCCCCCACTTATCTTACTGGGACTAAATTTATTTCTGGTGGTGATTCGCTTTGCTATGCTAATTGCGATCGCACCTTCTTATGATCGCAAAAGCGCTAAAAGTGGCTGGTTATTCTGGCTTTCCCCTTTGGCTGATCCCTTGGCTGTGCTGCGAATCTTCTTGTCTGCATTCCACAAGCCACGCGAGTGGCGGGGACGGAAATATATATAGTGAGGCATTGGGCGTTGGGCATTGGGTATTGAGTATTGGGCATTAGTTATTCTTCCCCTGCTTCCCCTGCCTCCCCTGCCTCCCCTGCCTCCCCTGCTCCCCCTGCTCCCTACTCCTCTTCACCTCCTACTTGATCCCCGCGTTCCAGTTCCCAAAGAATTTGATTTCCTTCACGGCGTACCCGTGACACTATCCAGTTTCGCCAGCGCCATTGATCTCCCCGACTGGTAACAGCGCTGGCGTGGACATCCATCAAGTCTGCTAACTCAGAACTGGTGATTAAATAGCCTTTCTCTGAAATTTCGTCAGCGATACGCAGAGTTTCGACCAAGCTGCGGAGTTGCGAAACCCTCATTTCTGGCGGTTTTTCATCGGTTGCGGCCGCAGTTGGCCCAGTAGATGGTTCCATAACGGTTATTTCTGGTGCAGAAGTACTGATTTGTTGCGGACTTTGGTTAGTTATTCGAGAGTTTTTTTCATAATCAGCTACTTTTGCTACATTTAGTTCATTTGTGGAAGGTAAAAATTTATAAAAATTTGTAGGTGTTAATTGTTGTAGCGAAGGAATTTTACCACTGGCGTATGTGCGAGCGATCACATCACAACGTTCGTTACCTATGTTACCAGAATGTCCCCTAACGTGTTGCCATTTTACTTGTTGGGTATTAAGTTCATCAAGAGTTTCTAAAAGCTCTTGGTTTTGAACGGGTTTACCATCTGACTTTTTCCAGCCTTTCTTTTTCCAGCCTTTCACCCACTTGGTAACGCAGTTAATTAGGTATTCGCTATCGGTATGAAGGATGATGGGTTGGGTTTGTTGAGATGTTTGCAGGAATTGGAGGGCTGCGATCGCAGCTTGCATTTCCATTTTATTATTAGTCGTATGAGGGGATGCATCGCCCATTTCGTGGATTGAGCCATCGCTGAAGTAGACGACAACTCCCCAACCACCAGGGCCAGGGTTCCCGGTGCAAGCACCATCGGTGTATATGCTTTGAATTGTGGGTTGAGTGGACATGGTTTCAGATATCGAACCGCAAAGGACGCAAAGGACGCTAAGGGAGGAGTGATTAGCGGCGAATTTTTTTAAGAATATCCAGGCTATTATACTGGTTAGTACTCCGGCTTAGGTAACTAACGATGTGGGCGGGAAGATGAAGTTAAAACTAAGGTGAGTTGTGGCAGTTTTCATGTATTTGAACCACATTTATCGTAGGGGCACAGTATTTCTGTGCCCTTACTGCGCGATCTTCTATTTAACTGAAAATAGCAGTAATTTTTGTCAGTCGATACAATCACATTGTTAGCCGATACAATCGCATTGTTAGCCGATACAATCGCATTGTTAGCCGATACAATCGCATTGTTAGTCGATACAATCGCATTGTTAGCCGATACAATCGCATTGTTAGCCGATAACAATCGCATTGTCAGCCGATACAATAACAATGCAGCAGGTTGCGTTTAAATAGCACTAGACGCCTGGAAGTGGCGGCTACACAGACAAAACCCGCCTCCGCACGTTGGAAAGCATTAATTGTCCGTTACTCTGCCTAGCTTCTTCCCCGCTCCCCGCTCCCTCTCTACACAAATAATTTCAAAAATCAAAGCGGACTGCTATACATACGTTTTAAATCTTGTAAAACTGCGGCGGCTGATTGATAGCGATCGCTAAAATGATAGCAAACCATCTTATCTAAAATTGCCGCTAATCCTTGACTCACTTGCACCGTTTGCCGCCACATCACATTCCCTGTTTCTGGATTTGGTTGGAGTTCTTGCGGTGGTATTCCTGTTATGGCTTGAATGCCAATCATTCCTAAAGCGTAAATGTCGCTGCACAAGCGGGGATGACCGGCAAATTGTTCTGGAGGTGCATAACCCCGCGTCCCGATGGCTACTGTGGCTAATTCTGTTTGCTCACTACTTTGCGGTTGCATCAATTTGACAGCACCAAAGTCAATCAATACTAGCCGATTATCTTGAGTGCATCTAATAATATTAGTCGGTTTGATATCACGATGAATCACTCGATGCTGGTGAACAAATTCTAGAACTTCTAAAACTTGTTTGAGCATCTCGATCACAAATGATTCATTTTGCACATTCCGCACAGGTGGTAATTCTTCACTTAGGGTATGTCCCTCGATATATTCTTGAATCAAATAAAATTCTTGGTCATCTTCAAAATAAGCAAGTAATTCGGGAATCTGATCATGTTTACCCAAAGATTGTAATATTTCCGCTTCACTATTAAACAACCTGCGAGCAACTTGTAAAAATCGTGTATCTTGACGGGCTGGCATTAACTTTTTAACTACACAAGTAGGATTACCCGGTCGTTGAGTATCTTGTGCTAAATAAGTGCGGCCAAATCCACCTGCACCAAGAACTTGAGAGATTTTGTAGCGTCCACCTAAAAGCAAATCACCTGATTTTATTTCTGGTGAATCAACTGGGGGAGGAAAGTCAAGATAGGAGTCAGGAAGTGCTGTTTTATCTTCTAAAAGTATATTTAATTGGGCGATCGCTTCTTGTTGTTTTTCAACTTGCAGAAAAATCACCTGAGTTTGTTGCTGATTTTGGTAGCTACTATAAGTAATCACGCAGATGCTACTAATCACCAAAGCCAGACCAGAGGGAACTAATGGTATCCATCCGCCTTGCAAAAACAAAGCAACGCAGATTCCTACTAAGCCAAGTAGAGTTGTCCCTCCCACCACTAGCAACAGCAACGGATTTTGCCACCGCCATGCTATGATTCCACCTAAAAGCGACCAGCCCCACATCCAAATAAGTTCCGCCGGGTCGGGCCAGTACCAAATTAGAGGTCGCCCATCTAATACTGTACTGATTAGTTGACTTGCTATCTGTGCATGAATAAGCACAGCAGGCATTCTGGGTGGTTGATCTGGCAAAGCGCTATAAGGTGTATAAAAGCTACTTTGAAGTAAATTAGCGGCGGTAGCGCCAATAATTACAAGACGGTCTTTGACTAAATTGGGTTTGACTTGGCCACTGAGGATTTGTGTGAGAGTTACTTCGTCAGCGAGGCTATCAGGGTGACGGTAATTTAATAATATTTGATAGCCATCTGCATCCAGATGTTGATAGCTAGCGGAATTAGGTTGTAAACGCGGGAACAGGGTTTTACCTAATTGATAATCCCCTTTATTAGTAAAATGATATTCAATGCCTTGTTTTTCTAGATAATTAATTGCTATGAGCGCACCAAATGCAAATGATGTTGTACATTTGTTATGTGGAGAGTAAACAAATAACAAGCTGCGGCGGAGAATTTGGTCGTTTTCATTGTCAGCAACCACATTGCTAAACCCAACATTATCTATAGGGAAATTTGGTGGTGGTGGAATTTCATCTTTACCCAAGCTGCTGAAGGAACAAGTGCTGACGATCTTATTTTGATTCTGCAAATTAGCCGCAAAATTGTTGTGTTCTGGTTGGAAAAGATATAAACCAACAATTCGCGGTTGATAAGACTCTATTTTCTTTAATAGCTGATTGATTGTCCGATCTGATGGAGTCCATTTCTCTCGTTTGAGATCGTCGCCAGTGATTTTTACTAGCAAAATTCGCCGATCAGGTGCTTGTACTGGACGCGATCGCAACATTTGGTCATAAACTCTCATCTCCCAAGGCTGCAACCATCTGAGTTCACGAACTCCCCAGACTAAAGCGGTGACTCCTACACTGGTAACTAAAATCATTTGCAACCAGCTTTTGCTCTTAAAAGTTTCACGATAATCCTGAACTTTGACAAAGGGGAGACGGAGTTTTTCTAATAGTCCACTAATCACGGCATTGCGGCGGTAGCCTGAATTGGGTAGATGTTGTAGGCGCAGAAGTTAATTTTCTGACTCTAGTTAAAAGCTAATTAACCTAAGCTTTTATCTATATTAATGTAGCAATTTACCTGCTGCTTAGAGGCTTCGGGGTATTCCTACCCTTAAAGCAAGCTTACGCGCAGCGTCAACCACAGAATCAAACAAGCGATTGTGCTATGCAGCTAATCATCTGTTTGAGATATGTGAGCATCTTCAACAGGACTGGCAATTGGGAAAGAAATAGGATTAGTAGATAGGGTTAATGAATCTAACTGAGGTTGTTCGAGTGATGCTTCGATGCTCGAATCAGCAAAATAGGAGTCGAATATTTTATCATAGTTAGAAGCAACAGCTAAAAAAGCACCACCCAAAATATAGATAGGTAATGGCAAATTAAATTCTTGCAACCAGTCAAACAGTTCTGCCAAAGCAAATAGCACCAAAAAGCAGGCAAGCCAAACCTTCATGTTTTCTATTCCCCCGATTTAAATAACTCTACTACTAGCTTAAACCGATGGGAAAACGGACGAACACGAACTTCGCCACTGGCTATGCAACAAATTGAAAAGCTACTATACAAAATGGGAAAACCCGGTGAGGCGCCTTTAGCCAGATACTTTCAATCAAAAATGAGGAGCAGAGATTGTGACTGCTGAAGTTCCAGCAATTATCATCCCAGACGTTGAACAGGTCTTAGCTAGGATCAGCGATGCTTTTGTCATATTGGATCATGAATGGCGCTACACTTACGTTAATGACAAGCTAGCTGAACTAGCTGGGATGAATAAGGAAGACTTTTTAGGCAGGAGTATTTGGGAGTTTCCTGACACCGTTAATAGCCTAATTTATACTGAACTGCACCGTGCTGTTGCTGAACAAGTGACAGTTAATTTTGAGTATTTTTATCCAGAATGGCATCGTTGGTTGGAAAATCGCGTCTATCCCTCAGAAGATGGCGTATCAATCTTAATTACAGATATTACTGAGCGCAAACGCAGCCAGCAACTTCTGAATGCACAGTATGCGATCGCTCACATTCTCTCTGAGGCAACCACGCTTGTAAATGTTTCAACTATTTTGCGATCGCTGTGCGAAAATTTAGGATGGCAAGCAGGTATTTTCTGGAGTGTAGACGATGAAGCTAATGTTCTACACCGCATGAGTTCTTGGTATTCATCTGACTTAGAGAAAGAAGCATTCAACCAGCAGACAATTGCTTTGAGTGAAGGGTTACCCGATCAGATTTGGGCAAGTGGTCAACCTGTTTGGATTTCCGAACCCGCCCAAACCGAGAATTGTTTTGCCGCCGCCATCGGATTCCCAATTCGGCTGGATAATAAAATCTTAGGTGTGATCGAATTTTTCAGCGACCAAATTTTAGAGCCTGACACCAATCTACTGCAAATGATGAGTGCGATCGCCACTCAAATTGGTCAGTTCATCGAGCAGCAACAAAGTTCGTCGTTACTGCAAGAAAGTGAGCAAAAATATAGCCGGATTTTTGAAACTTCAGCCGTCTCGATTGGGGAGGAAAATTTTCCCCTTATTAAAGATTTAATTTATAATCTAAAAGCTCAAGAGGTTACAGATTTGCGGCAATATTTGGACGAACAAGAGCAAGTAGAAGAAAATCTGCGTCATAGTGAAGCACGCTACCGCTCACTAGCAGAAGCAAGCGCATCCATCGTCTGGAGCGCGGGGCCTTGGGGCAACGTTGTTGACGATATTCCAACTTGGGAGGCGTTCACTGGACAAAGCCCCGAACAATATAAAGGATGGGGTTGGGTTGACGCACTGCACCCAGATGACCGTACATCTGTAACTGCTATTTGGAGGCAGGCTTTTTTTGGGCGTAGCGTTGCAGTTGCCGAGTATCGTGTTTTGCGGCATGACGGCGAATACCGTGACATGGCCATACACGGTGTGCCTATATTTGATGAAATAGGCGAAATCCGAGAATGGGTAGGAATGTGTGTAGATATTACTGCTCGCAAGCAAGCTGAAGCAGAACGTGAACAATTGCTGGCGCTACTGAAAACAGAACAGACTCGCTTGGTTGAAGCTAACGTTCTACTTGATACCTTCTTCAATAACACACCTATAGGTATTGGTTTATGGGATGAGAAATTAAGATATGTTCGGTTGAATGACGCTTTAGCTGAGATTAACGGTCTTCCCCAAGAAGCACATATCGGTAAGACCGTCGCCGAAGTGCTACCGGGGGTAGATTCTGCGGTCATGGAAGCTTTCCACCATGTAGTTGAGACGGGAAAATCTATTGCCCAAGAGGCCAGTGGAGAGACACCCGCCGCGCCTGGAAAGGAAAGGCACTGGTCAGTAAATTACTATCCAATTAAACTACCAGGTGATGTCAATTGGGTGGGCGCAATCTGCCAAGAAATCACCGATGTCTACGACGAGCTTCCCTTACGCAAGCAAGCCGAAGCCGAGCGTCAACAGCTATTTGAGCTGGAGCAAGCGGCTCGTATTGAGGCTGAAGCTGCCAAAGAGCAAGTTACCCAAATTTTAGAAAGTATCACTGACGGCTTTATTGCCTTTGACAGTGAGTGGCGCTTTACCTATCTCAATCATGAAGGAAGCAGAACTTTGGGGCGTTCTTGCGAGGAACTACTGGGAAAAAATTTGTGGGAAGAGTTCCCAGAACTAGTTGGTACTAGCTTTGGTCAACTTTATCAAAGGGCAGTTACTCTAGGAATGCCGCTTGAGCTTGAAGATTATTACCCACCCTTTGATGCATGGTTTGCGGTTCGTGTCTACCCTTCAGTCACAGGATTATCACTTTATTTCCGTAACATTAATGTACGCAAGCAGGCAGAGGCAAAACTGCGCGAGAGTGAAGCGTGTTTTCGGCTGATGGCTGAAAATTCAACTGATATTATTTCCCGCCATACAGTAGATGGAATTCTTCATTACGTTTCACCAGCTTGCTACACAGTATTGGGGTATCAACCAGAGGAACTAATAGGTCATCACAGCCAGGAGTTAGTTCACCCAGACGATTTGGCAGAGATTGCTAGTAATTACCCAATCAATGCCGACCTACCAGATATTTATACTATTACTCACCGTGGTCGTCACAAAGACGGACATTATATTTGGTTGGAAGCAACTATTCGAGCTATTCGCGATCGCCAAACTAAAGAAATTTTAGAAATGCAGGCGTCTTCGCGCGATATTACCAAGCGCAAACAGGTGGAGGAGGAGCAGCGTTTTCTAGCTGAGGCTAGTGGGATTTTAGCTGCATCATTAGACTACGAAACAACCTTAGCTAGTTTGACGCGTCTAGCAGTGCCTGAAATAGCTGATTGGTGCTTAGTTGATATTATTTGTGACAATCAATTAGTCCGCCGGGTTGCAGCAGCCCATGCCAATCCAGCGAAACAAGAATTGGTAGAACAGTTACAAAATTATCCGCCTGATTTGACACAAAGAAAAGGTGTTGCTGAGGTAATACAGACAGGCAAATCACAAATTACTCATTTTGTTTCTGATGAACTGATGGAAGCGGTAAGCCATAATGCCAGTCATCTAAAAATCTTGCACGAACTAACTCCTACATCTGGTATGACTATACCGCTGATAGTTCGGGGACGGGTGCTGGGAGCTATGATTTTGGTATCTTCTTCAGGTCGTCGCTACGACACCAAAAGCTTAATGTTAGCTGAGGAGTTAGCTTGTCGTGCGGCGATCGCTGTTGATAATGCCCGACTCTACACAGAAGCACAGCAATCTCAACAGGCGGCTTTACGGGCAGCATCTCGCACTGCGCGTCTGCAAACCATTACTGCTGCACTTTCTGAATCTCTCACTCCGGCACAGGTTGCTGAAGTAATGGTAGAGCAAGGTATGGCAGCTTTGGGAGCTAGTTCTGCTTTAGTAGCACTAGTGACTAATAGCGGCACTGAACTAGAAATTGTCCGTGCAGTAGGCTACGAACAAGAAGCAGTAGATTCATGGCGTCGATTCTCTATTAATGCATCCGTACCATTGGCAGAAGCAGTGAGAAACAAGCAGCCCATCTGGCAAGAGTCAACAACAGCGAGGATTGCTCGTTACTCACATCTTGCTAAGGAATATGCCCAAGTTGACTACGGCGCTTGGATTTCGATTCCATTAATCATTGAGGGACGAGCCATAGGTGGAATGTCTCTAGCTTTTGCCGAGATTCAGGAGTTTAGCCAGGACGATCAAGGTTTCATGCTGGTATTAGCACAGCAGTGTGCTCAAGCGATGGAACGTGCCCGCCTATACGAGGCAGAGCAAACGGCACGGGAAACAGCAGAAAACGCCAACCGGATTAAAGACGAGTTTCTTGCAGTGCTTTCTCATGAATTGCGATCGCCACTCAACCCAATTTTAGGATGGTCTAAGCTACTCCAAACCAAAAAACTTGATGAAAAGACAATTCCTCAAGCGCTGAAGACTATTGAGCGAAATGCTAGGTTACAGGCTCAACTGATTGAAGACTTGCTAGATATCTCCCGGATTTTACAAGGTAAACTTAGCCTGAATATCTACCCAGTTGATTTAGCATCTGTGATTTCGGCAGCAATGGAAACAGTCAGGCTGTCGGCAGAAGCTAAGTCAATTGAGATGCACATCAGCCTAGAACCAAATTTAGGGCAAGTTTTGGGTGACTCCGGCCGATTGCAGCAAGTCGTTTGGAACCTGCTTTCAAATGCAGTTAAGTTTACACCTGCGGGGGGACGAGTTGACATCCGACTCTCATCATGTCCTAATTCCAATTCCAACTCAGCACTAATTGAAGTCAGTGACACTGGCAAAGGCATCGATCCTGATTTTCTGCCTTACGTGTTTGAATATTTTCGCCAAGAGAACAGCAGCACCACCAGAAAGTTTGGTGGATTGGGGTTAGGGTTAGCGATCGTCCGTCACTTAGTCGAACTGCATGGCGGTACAGTCCAGGTAGAAAGCGGGGGCGAAGATCAGGGGGCAACTTTTACTGTAAGACTCCCACTGCTCCAAAATCAATCAGAGGTTAAACAGGACACTAGCAACTCAGAGACATCCTCAAATTTAAATGGTGTCAATATTTTAGTAGTGGATGATGATGCAGATACGCGAGAATTTATTGCCTTCTTGCTAGAGCAATATGGGGCAAATGTGACAGCAGTGGCATCAGCAGATAAAGCACTAACCGCTTTAAGCCAATCCTTGCCAGATATACTTTTAAGCGATATGGGGATGCCAGAAGTGGATGGATGTATGTTCATGCGACAGCTGAGAACCCTACCAAAAGAGCAAGGAGGGCAAATTCGAGCGATCGCACTTACTGCCTATGCTGGAGAAATGAACGCCAAGCAAGTACTCGCAGCCGGATTTGATAAGCATCTTGCCAAACCAGTAGAGCCAGCCGAATTAGTAGATGCGATCGCCAACTTAATAGCTGAATCAAGAAAGTAGGCGGTGCTTAAATTGCAAAGCTTTTTCAGGTTCGGGAATTTGCGATGCTAAAATCTTCACAAATTCTACACGAGAAATTTGCCCAGAAGATTTAACAGCTTTTTGAACTAGAAACTTAGCTATTGGCCCAATTAAATCAGCCAATTCCCGCTCACACTGATGCACAAAGCTATCGTTGATTAATTGAGATTCTTGGCTTGGTAAATTATTTGACTTAATTTCAGATTGAGCAGTAGTTTCTTGTAATAGAGTAGGTTTCTCTAGTAAAAACATTGTTTTATTCTTAAAATCAATTTGTTGATTTCCTCGAAGATGAAGGGCCAATTGACTAATTAGTTCTTCATAGTTTGATGCTGATGCCGCAATTTGTTTTAATAATCTTGAGGCAACGGGGCCGACAAATTCTAAAAGAACTGTTTCCAACCGACTGTAATTTTCCGGTGACAGGGCAGAAGCAGGCGGATACTCAATTGAGTTTTGTTGAGATGAAGCTTGAGGCGGTTGTGTAGAAGATATTGGTTGAAGTGATTGCGTTCCTACTTTAGTATCGAGATGCTTCAGTACCTGTAGAACTTCAGCCGCAGACTGATAGCGCTGTTTAAAGTGGTGTAGCACCATTTTAGATAGCACAGATGCCAACTCAGAACTGACGTTAGCCTGATGCTGCCAAGAAATTTCTCCTGTATCTGGATCTTCCTCAAAGTTTATAGGATGTAACCCCGTCAGCGATTGAATACCAATTATGCCCAAGGAATAAATATCGCTGTTGGGGCGCGGTCTACCTTGCCCCTGTTCTGTAGACATATATCCTGGGGTGCCAATGATAATAGTAGCCCCCGTGCGCCCTAAAAGTGTAAGCAATTGAGTTTGGACTTGTTTGACTGCGCCAAAGTCAATCAGGACTAACTTGCCGTCTTGTTGCCGCCTGATTATATTATCCGGCTTGATATCTCGATGGATAACGTTGTGGCTGTGAATAAATTGCAGAATACCCAACACCTGTTGGAGAAGTTGAATTACTTGATCTTCTGTCCAAGGTTGATTGGGGAACAGTTCCGCTTTCAGAGTATGTCCTTCAATAAACTCTTGCACCAAGAAGAACTCTTGGTTGTCTTCAAAATAAGCTAAAAGTCGAGGAATCTGGTCATGGTTACCCAGTTGTTCTAGTGTTTCTGCCTCGCTGGTAAATAGCCGTCTAGCAGTTTCGAGAAACTCAGGGCTACGAGTGACGGGTTTAAGATGTTTGACAACGCATTTCGGGAAACCTGGCCGATGGGTATCTTGGGCGAGGTAGGCTTGACCGAATCCACCCCCACCTAAGATTTCGAGGACTTGGTAACGTCCGTCTAATAATTGTCCTAACATTATGTCACAAGCCTTAATTCCTCAAATTAATCTTGGCACAACTACCAGCTTTGACAAGGTTTATTGAGAAAGAAAGTAGGTAGGTAGTGCTGAAATTAGGGACTTCCAACTAAAAAAATATCCTATCGTGCTGTAGGCAGGGGGGCACTTAGCTGGGGGCAGGGGGAGAAAGAAAAATATGATCTGAGTAAATTGGATAATTTATTTTCTGGAAGTCCCTTACAAGGTTTTTTTGAGGATTCTACTGTTTATAAGTCAAAAGTCAAAAGTGTTACGGAATAAGCTCTTTAGAGATTTTAAATGGTTGCTCTATTTACGCCGTAGTGTACTATTTTATAGCGGTTTCCAGGTACAGAAATAAATAATTAACCATAGATCAACACAGTAGGGGCGCACAGATGAGATGTGTGCCCCTTATGTAGTACCTAATTAAGCAAAGGCAAAAATTGGCGAATTAACCCAATTGTCACTGCTGGTAACTCTAACTGCGGTGTTAATCCCACATCTTCCAACTGTTGAAAAAATCGGATCGCTTGCGGATTCATTTCGGCAAGGCGGCGACCAATTGAGGGACCTGTAAATTCCGATCTTCGTCCCCAAATAATGGCGGTGGGAACGGTTAACTGTTGAATGTAAAGGGATAAATCAAAGCATAAATCGCCACGCACAAAGGACAGTGCTGCATACTCAGCATTAGGCTGTTGGGCGGATTGTAAATAAGCATCTACAATTTCTTGATACACTCGATTAGACTGAGCAAATTGGCGTTGTTCTAAGAAACTGCGAATACCCCCACTGGTAGCTACCCCAGTGCTGTAAAGTAAACGGTCAACAACGGGAACGCTGATTAACTGGGCAAAAAAACTACGGGAGTAGTCTTCGCCAAAGTCTGAAAGCCCGGCGGGGGTAGTGAGAATTAAAGACTTGAATAAATCAGGATGATCTGCTGCTACTCGAATTGTAAAGGCTGCGGTCAATGAAGAAGCGATCGCAGTTACTGGGCCGGTACAAGTCTGCTCGAAAAACTCCCGAATAGTGGTTAAATAATCCTCAATCTTATAACTCCGTGCTGGATGCTCAGATTTACCCCAACCGATTAAATCGGGTGCAATGACCCGATATTCAGCAGCGAAAGCTGGATACACTTTCGACCACTCATAAGCAGAAGATCCACCACCAAAGCCGTGCAAGAACACCAAAGTTTCTCGATCATCTTTGGCAGTTATATTGTCCTGCCAAGGTGAGCCAGTGGCAGTATAATATACCATTCTACCTAGTGAGGTATTTATGGAACGTTGTTCAAATCCTAGTGGTTGAAACATAAGTATTTTTTTTGACTGTAGTAATTAGTTGGCACAAGTAACAGAATAGACCTGTGGACGTGAAGGCACAGGGAGAGTCTTTGATAATTTCTTCACGTCACCGTGTCTTCTTTAGTCACTCCAGAATACTTACCTATTTCGTTCAAGCTCCCCACTCATTGTTATTATCGGCGAACCAATCACTCTAAGACTTCCCGCTACTGTCAGATTAAGTAGATATAAAATTACTGAATTACTTGTAAAGATTTGGTGATCTTTTTTCATGATAAAAAGTAGCTTAGGTTGAAATTACTGTCATGTAAGGGTTTTTCGTGGTAGCGAGTATCACTAGAGCGTGAATCAAACATAAGTTTTTATGGTAGTCTATCAAGAAACTCATAAACAATTTTGAGCATCAAGAAGATTAGATTCAAAATGCTCATTTTAAGAAGCTATTAATTCTAGTTTTATATTTAGAAAGAGTAGCTTTTGATGTATTAATAAATCTGATTATTATCTAGGTAACGGTAAGGCGGGATGTCATGGTAAAGCAGGCTACTCTTCAATCAAATAAACTACCAACGATTGAAGACGCTAAATTTGCGCTTGACAAATTTAATATACAAAATGAAATGAAAGCTTCAGTTTGGGGGGATCAGGTCGAGTCAGCTATTGACGCCGCCAGAGTGACTGTACCTACTTGTATTTGTTTAGACTTAGAAGATTTGAAGTGTTTTGAACCAGTAGAGTGCCAGTATGAACGCTGGGGAGTAATTTTTCACAATTCTATAGCAATACAGCCATCAAATCCAGCATTTCCAACCTATTCGGGGCTTCTAGTCTTAATGGCAGCACCCAAAAGCGGATTTTTAGAAGCTACTTTCTTGCATCCGGTTAGCTCGGTTAGCGCCTTTGTCACTAGTTCGCAACGCCTAGTGTTTTCCGCCTACGATCGCGATCGCCAACTCCTCGCTCAAGCTGTACTACCAAGTGCTAATCTTGCCAATTCAGACTCGGCAATTTCCCCTAATACATTATTATCTATAAGTGTGAATAACATCTACAGCGTTACCTTCTGTGCTTTTGATGGTCAATTTACTCTTGATAATTTTCGTTTTTGTGTTTAAAAAGCCTTTATGCCCTTGCTCTGAGCCATTTAAAATGCTATCTTGATTTCCGCCGTGCTGTACTAATCTACTATAGTGTCCTTGAAAACCGGGCATCTTGTAGTTTGGGTCTTCACCCTTTCTTCATCTCTAGTAAAACTTATACAATAAGTAATTTCGTAATCAAGTAGGTAAATACTGTGGCACAGGCTTCGTCTTCTTGGCAGCAATTAATCAACCAGATCCCCAACTGGGACTGGTCGCTTCCAAAGTTCAAGACAAAGGGAGCTACAAAGCAGCAAACATTTAAGCGTTTCTCTGGGCCTGGAGGCTTTCTTGGGTTCCTAACAATCTTCATCGCCATGTTGTTGTGGAACTGGATGCTGCTATTGGCTCTCTTAATCGGCGTTGGAATAATGGTATTGGTTTACTCAATGCAAGAGTGGGACTGGCAATTACACTGGTCTAAGATACATAACTTCTTAAACAGTTCAAATCGTCGGTTAGCTTTAGCAGTTGTCAGTGGTGGTCTTGCTACTGTCAGTACTTACATGGCCGCTGCAATTTGGGTTGACTCTCAGAGTTCCTGGATTGCTGCTGGTGCTATTTTGCAAGGCGTGGGAACACTATTAAGTTTAATTTTATTGGTCTGGCAAATTGTCAACTTCTATGGAAATCAAGAAGAAGACCACCTCGATCAGTTGTTAGCAAATTTAACCGAAAAAGATCCATTGAAGCGGTTGATTGCCCTACGTCAACTAACTAAATTCATTAGCCGTAAGCGAGTTGATTCTTCAGTGCAGCAAGATGTTGTCGAATGCTTGCAACTCCTACTCAGCCGAGAGCAAGAAGTTGGGATCAGAGAGGCAGCTTTTAAGAGTTTACAAGCCTGTAATGACCTCCGGTCGGTCAAAGACCATCGCCCACAAGTGCTACCCCCGAAAACACCAGCAACTTTCATACCTGTATCAGCAAAAGTCAAGCACCATGTTTATTAGTCATTAGTCATTTGTCCTTTGCAAATGACCAATGACTAATGACAAATGACCAATAATTATTTTCGAGACAACTGTCCATTGCGAACTTGCACTACCGGATGATTGCATCGCCGCACCAACTGTTCATCGTGGGTGGTAACAATTACTGTAGCCCCAAAGGAATTTAACTTCTGGAGAATCTGGATCACTTGCCAGGAATTATCTGGATCGAGATTTCCAGTAGGCTCATCCGCCAGTAACAGTGGTGGTGTACCAACGATCGCACGGGCAATACTCACTCGCTGTTGCTCTCCCCCAGACAACTGATCTGGAAAGCAGTCAGCTTTACTCAGCAAACCTACCAGCTTTTAAGTTGGTTCTAAACGTCGCTGAATTTCTTTACGGGTATACCCTTGAGCTTGCAGCACAAAAGTCACATTTTCCGCTACTGTGCGTTGGGTAATTAATTTGTAGTCTTGAAATACAATACCAATCCGTCGCCGGAATAATGACAAGCGATCGCCCCGTAAACCCGCTACATTACATCCATCAACAATTACTTTTCCCTGTGTGGGTAACTCCTGGCCATACAGCAGTTTCAAAAGCGTTGATTTACCAGAACCACTTGGCCCGGTGATAAACAGAAATTCTCCTTTTTTTACCTCAAGGTTCGCATTCAACAAGGCATGACTGCCGTTAGTATAGGTTTTAGTTACAGATTGTAATTGCACCTTTACAGTAGTATTGCTACCGTGCTGTTGAGTTTCACTGTCCTCTCTATGAACGGAAAAGTCTTTCTTAGCTTGAGTTGTTAATACTGGCATTGTTAAATTTTCCTCATCCCCACAATCAAATAGCTTAATGGCTCAGATTTGATATTCTCCCCAAAATAAGGATTCCCAGGCGAAACCTGGGAATTGAAAATTCAACAAAGACAATTTAAATTTTTTGAATACTAACTAAGTAATAGCACCCAGCACTCTTAACTAATAGCACCCCTTGCTGTCAAACGATAAACAAACGCTTTTACAGCAAACGCTGGCAAAGCCAACATCCGCCGCCAACGCCAAGGTTCTTGATAAAGCCGATACAACCATTCCAAATTATTATTTCCTAACCAAGCTGGAGCGCGAGTTTTAGTTCCCGACCAAATATCAAAACTACCACCAACGCCAATCCAAACTGCTTGAGGACACAAATGGCGGTTTTCGGCAATCCATAACTCTTGACGTGGCACTCCCAAACCGACAAAAATCACTTGGGGCTGCAATTGAGCCAGAGTCTGTTGCAATTGTGCTTCTTCTTCTGGGGAATGGTAGCCTGAGTGATTGCCTGCTATACTCAAATCTGGAATTTGCTGCTGCCAAAAATCTGCCGCAGTTGAGGCCACTCCAGGCGCTCCTCCATAGAAAAATACCTTTGCCCCTATCTTCTGCTGCCCGATTTCTTGCAAAAGTTTTTCTGCCAATTCGATCCCCGGAAAACGCTGCACTTTTTGCCATAATAGCCACCGCAAATACAGAACAACCCCAGCTCCGTCTGGAATAACTAGTTCAGCATTTTTAATGATCTGAGCTAGGATTTTATTCTGCTCTGCTTGCATAGTCATTTCTGCATTGAGCGTTACTACATGAGTTCCTCTACCTGCACGCAGGCATTCTAACAACCAGCCTGGATAGTTATCCATCACATGAACTGGTATTCCCAACACTGAAAATGCTTGATTGCCTTTAGACATAGCCTATTTTGGATTAACCTCACGCGAGATTTCCTTGAATGTTAAGTTTATCAAATTTTTTATATTAGAACTTAGGCATGAGAGATTCCCATTGCCCTGCAACAATAGAAAGCATAACTAATTAGTCTTGGGCTGAAACAGTTCAAATTTTATTCTTGAAGTGTAATATTCACCAAGTATTAAACACTCAACTCACAACTCTAGTTCCGGGAACAGAAGTCTCCACTGTACTGCTTGCAGTTAGTGTGGGAATATGTCACGAAACTCGACTTTCTGGTTAAGGTAGTGTAACGGGCTGAAGTTGGCTATGAGTAAAATTCGTATCGCTCTGATTGAAGATCATGACCTGACTCGTGTAGGTATTCGGACAGCATTACTGCAAAAGGATGATATTGAAGTTGTAGGTGAAGCTGCTAATGCTGCTGAGGGACTAAAGATGTTAAAAATGGTACAACCAGATATTGCAATTGTAGATATTGGTTTACCAAACAAGGATGGTATAGAACTGACACGGGAGGTAAAATCTACTGATAATGGACAGCAGTTACTAACAAAGGTGTTAATTTTGACACTGCGTGATAACAAAGAAGCTGTGTTGGCAGCTTTTGCTGCTGGTGCAGACTCTTACTGCATGAAAGATATAAAATTCGATAATTTACTGGAAGCAGTACGAGTAACTCACAATGGCAACGCCTGGATTGATCCAGCGATCGCTCGGATCGTATTACAACAAGCGCAACAAAATCCCCAAAAGTTGGAATCAGCTTTTGTAGATACCAAGACCATTGCCTCTAACCCTGATTATGTCGTCGAGAATCTGGAAGAAATTCAACCTTATACCCTGACAGAAAGGGAGTTAGAAGTGCTACAGTTGATTGTCGAAGGTTGTAGTAATGCAGTCATTGCGGAAAGGCTTTACATCACTGTTGGGACTGTTAAAACTCACGTTCGCAATATTTTGAATAAGCTATGTGCTGATGACCGTACCCAAGCAGCAGTCCGCGCCTTGCGTTCTGGGTTAGTGGGATAAAGTTAAGTTCAGTGAACAGTTATCAAGGTTTGAACCACTGATAACTGGTAACTGTTGAAAATGATTACTTATGAATTTTTTGTTGATTGCCAGGTGGGATAAAGATTATATTATCTCGCCATTCAAATATGTGAAAAATAAAGTCAAATATGGCTGAAATCGAGGTGGAAAAACTTAAGCTCATGGTGGTAGATGATGAGCCTGATAACTTAGATTTACTCTACCGCACTTTTAGGCGAGATTTTCAAGTATATAAAGCTAATCATGCTTTTAGTGCTTTAGAAATCTTGGATAAATTTGGCGAAATGGCGGTGATTATTTCTGACCAAAGAATGCCAGAAATGAATGGCACCGAATTTTTTAGTCTCACCGTAGAGCGCTTTCCAGACACGATTCGGATTTTGTTAACTGGTTTTACTGATGTCGAAGATTTGGTAGATGCAATTAACTCCGGTCAGGTATTCAAGTACATTACCAAACCCTGGAATCCAGAGCGACTTAGAGGGTTAGTAGAGCAAGCCACTGATACATATCGTTTAGTTAAGAAGCGCACGCAAGAGTTGCGTCGGGCCCTACGGCGAGAATCTTTGTTTAATGCGGTAACAACGGCAATTCGAGAGTCTCTAGACTACGACAGTATGCTGCAAAAGATTGTAGCAACTCTTGGTCAAACGTTTGAAGCTACCAGTTGCTTGCTCAGACCAGTAGAGGCCGATCGCCTCACACAAGACCAGTTCTCATACCGCGATCCTCAATCCGATGTATTAGATTGCTTCTTCGACCCCAGTCTTTTAATTGAAAAAGTGCTGGAAACCCGTCATTATCAACTTGCTCAAGAAATATACGAGGGTAACCCTTGTCACCACCTGGTTGTACCACTTAGCTACCAGCAGCACTTGTTGGCTGTGCTAGCTCTCCACCAATGGGGATGCGATCGCCCCTGGCAAGACGAAGACATCCAACTGATTGCAGGTGTTGCTGAACAAGCAGCTTTAGCCCTCTCTCAAGCAAAACTCTACCAGCGCCTCCAAGAAAAGCAACAGCAGATTCATACTGAGTTGGAGGTAGCTCGCCAAATTCAATACAACTTGCTCCGCCAAAGTTTACCTGATATCAAAGGGGTGAAGGTACAAGCCTGTTGTTATCCCGCGCGGGAAGTAGGAGGCGATTTTTTTGAAGTTTTTGTTCATCCCAAAGGCGATTTATGGTTGGCTGTGGGTGATGTCTCTGGCAAGGGCGTTCCAGCTGCTTTATTTATGGCTAGTATAATTTCAGTCTTGCGCCGAGAATTATCTCAAGAAGCACCAGCCGAACCAAATGTGGTCATGCAAAACCTCAACCAGGCTCTCAGTGAAGACTTGATTAGCAACAATTATTTTATCACCCTTGTCTTAGCTTGTTATACCCCTACCACTAAGGAACTCGTCTACACTAATGCCGGTCATATTTATCCACTGTTATGGTCACGCCAAGATGCTTTAGTCGACAATCCCAATTACCTCAAAGTTCGCAGCATTCCTTTGGGGATCTTGCCTAAATGGCAGGCACAGTCTGGTCGTTTAGTTCTCGCTGCTGGAGACACATTGTTACTGGCCAGCGATGGAATTACAGAAGCTATGGTATCAAATAATTGTGATTCAACAGTAAAAACCGGGTCTGGCGTTGACCCAATTAACCGTTCTATGCTGAATCAAGATGGTCTTTGGCAACTCTTGCAACAAGAGCAACAACCGCTTTGTCTTAACCATTTACTAGCTCGTATTCAGGCAGATAACCACGTTCAAGAAGATGATCAAACTATACTTTCACTGGAGATTTTATAATTCATGAAAAGTGAGCTTCATGTACCAAGTGACTTGAGTTTTCTTAATATTGTCGAAACCTGGCTGTTAGGATGTTTGAAAATCCAGCTAGGAGAATCTGTAGACTGGTCACGGCAATCAAGTCGTTTGAGACTGGCTTTAGTAGAAGCGTACTCAAATGCAGTCCGTCATGCCCACAAGGACAAACCAAATTTAACGATTTTACTACGTTTGGAAGTGAAAGACCGGGATCTTGCCCTAGAAATTTGGGACTACGGCGAAGGATTTGATATGTCTAATTACTATGCTCCAAACCCTATGGAAAAACAAGAAGGTGGTTATGGTTGGCTAATTATGAATCGTCTCATGGATAAAGTAGACTACCAGTTGCAGGTTAATGGTGCCAACTGTCTCAAGTTAGAGGCGACTTTACCCGAATTAGTCCAATAACTAAAAGTTATTATTTTTCAAGTCATGTGATTTATACAAATTTTCGATGCCTGGATTTTCTTTTGGGTATGATCCAACATTGCCAAGCTATTACACTTATTTGCTAGTTCTCACGACGTAAAGAAAGTAACTCTTGCGGAGAAGCTAAAAGTTTGATTTTAGTATATGAAATTTGCCCTTGTTGATTGAGGATAAATAGCCACAAGACATTCACGCTACACCACGAAGTTTGTGCTTTGCCTGTTACCTGGACTTGAATCGTCGCATTTTCTAAAGCCTCGGTTATTCCGGTCTTGGGATAAGCCTTAATGTTTTGGCCTTCTTGTTTTAAGTAGGCTGCGATCGCATCTGTTCCCACAATATCAGATTCAAATGGTGGATGCATCACACCATCTATCGCAAATAAGGCAGCAGTTGCCTCAAATTCTCCTGCATTTAAAGTTTCAAAATAACGCAGTACATTACTTTCTGTAATTCCCTCAATCTGGAATTCTTCTTGCAACTGCGCTGGAGAGATAAATTCAGCAGAGGTCATAAAATTACCTGAATCATACTAGCTGAATATTCATTTCAATACAAAAATAGGTAAAAAGAAAGGTGCTGTTGAGATAGATTACCACATTTGTATAAATCTTCCTCACGATGGAAGTTTTGATTAAATACAGTAGTTTTCATCTGCATGGAGTATAAAACTAATGCTTTTGAGGCAGGAGGCAGGGGTCACTGAACGCAGCCGTAAAGCCTGCGGCATAGCTACGCTTCGGGCGCAGCTCTCGTAGAGAAGTGAGGCAAGAGGCAGGAGGTAGAAACTCTTTATAAGCTATCGCCCATCTAAGTTGCACATTTTTCTCTGTTGACTGTTGACTGCTGACAGTTAACAGTCAACGGTCAGCAGTCAACAAACCTAATGAGTTATTGTGTAATCTAATATCTACTGGGTTAAGAACGCCGTACATTCAAGCAACACCATTCTTTTCGTTTCCACAGGGTTGCTACCACCCAGCCATTTTCTTCTAAAGCATCAGCAACAGCTTTAGATTGTTCTAGTAAAATACCACTGAAGATAGCCCAAGTCTCAGGTTTAGCGATCGCACTCATTTCTGGAATTAATTCAATAATTACATGAGCCAAAATATTGCAAACTATACCGTCTACTGGTTTCTCAAGCAGTTTTGTCAAAACGTCTACACTTCCCAATGCTGGTAGTAAACGTTCTGGATTAATATCGTTTAGCGCACCATTACTAATAGTTGATTGCACTGCCAAAGGGTCATTATCTACTGCATAGACTTTCTCTGCTCCCAGTAGCAGCGCTCCAATAGAAAGGATACCGGAACCGCAGCCAATATCCGCAATTGCTAGATGTTCATGTTTGCCGCTAGTACCCACAAACGACTGAGGAATTCCACTTAGACGCATTTCCAACGATTCCAAACATAGCTGAGTGGTAGCATGGTTGCCTGTACCAAATGCTACACCAGGGTCAAGACGAATCACTAACCGTTCCGTTGTTTCTGGTAATGGTAGCCACGCTGGGTTAATGAGAAAGCGATCGCCTATTTCCTGGGGATGCCAATATTGCTTCCAGCTAGTCGCCCAATCCTCCTCATCAATTAACTGCCATTGCAGCGAGGGAGATGAAAGTCCTACACAGAGGGCATCTTGACGGAGCAACAGCGATAGCGCTGCCAAATCTAATAGCTGCGTTTGAATTGTTGATAAGTAAGCCCTGACGAAAGATGAATTTCCTTTGTTTTCACTAGCTGTGCCACGACAGCCAAAATCTTCCAGTCGCCAAAAGATTGAATCTTCTAGGTCTGGCTCACATGAAATCTGTAGTTCCCACCAGGTGTTTGCCATATAATTTTAGATTTTAAATTTTAGATTTTAGATTGGGGACTTGGTAACGGTTAGTGACCAATGCGAAAAACAATGAGCAATTAGCCATTACCAATCCAAAATCCAAAATCCGCAATCCAAAATTAAAGAGTTACCGTATACGCGTCCCGAATCCCAGGGACTTTTATAATCTCATCCAAAATGCCCTCAGGTAAAGGGTCATCTATACTCAGAGCCATTACCGCATCACCGCGGACGATTTTACGACCTACTTGCATACTGGCAATATTCACATTAAAACTGCCGAGTAGAGAACCGAGTTTGCCGATAATCCCCGGCATATCCCGGTGCAGGGTAAATAGCATATATTTGCTGGGTGGGACGTTAATCGGGAAACCATCAACATCAGTGAGGTGAATTTCCCGCTCACCCAACAAAGCACCTGTGACAGAGTGAGTACCTAGAGTACCCGTAGCTTCTAGATGAAGTGTGCCGGCATAGTCTCTGATAGAAGCATCGCGGGTTTCAATTACCCGAATGCCACGCTCTTTAGCTTCTATGCTGGCATTGACATAATTTACCCGTTCCCGCAAAGCTTGGTAAAGTAAACCTTTCAGGGCAGCTACTACTAAAGGCTGACTTTTGTTGGTAGCAAGTTCGCCTTGCAGTCGAATATTGAGTACTTCCACCCGTCCGCCAGCTAGCTGTCCTACTAGATTACCTAGAGTTTCTGCTAGTTGCATATAGGGTTTGAGTTCTTCCAATACGTCGGGGCCAAGTCCAGGAATGTTGACGGCTGAACGCGCTGGTAGTCCTAAAAGTACATCCCGAATTTGTTCGGCGACATCAATGGCCACATTCACTTGAGCTTCTGCGGTAGAGGCTCCTAAGTGGGGGGTGAGAATCACTTCTTTGCCTAGCGATCGCAATTCAGATTCACCCAGTGGTTCTGACTCAAACACATCCAAGGCTGCACCGCCTATTTTACCCGCTTTCAGAGCTGCTGCTAAAGCTACTTCATCAATGATCCCACCACGAGCGCAGTTGACAATCCGGGCTGTAGGTTTCATCTTTGCCAAAGTTGTGGCATTGATTAAGTGAGTGGTTTCTGGGGTTTTGGGGATATGTAGGGTGATATAGTCTGCTTGCTGGAAGAGTAAATCTAGCTCAACTAATTGACAGCCAAGTTGTTCGGCTCGGTCTGTAGAAATAAAAGGGTCATAAGCTAGGAGTTTCATCCCCATTGTCTTAGCGACAGCCGCAACATGGGAGCCAATTTTACCCAAACCGACAACGCCGAGAGTTTTTTTGTAGACTTCCGCGCCGACAAAGCTATTGCGATCCCACGCACCGCGTTTCACCGAAGCGTTAGCATCGGGGATGTGGCGAGACAAAGCCAAAATCATCGCTAGCGCATGTTCGGCGGCGGCAATTGTGTTTCCCTCTGGAGAATTGACTACTACAATTCCCCGGCGGGTGGCAGCCGGAACATCCACATTATCCACACCCACACCAGCACGACCGATGATTTTTAGCTGAGTGCCGGCTTCAATAATTTCTTGAGTGACACGTGTACTAGAGCGAATCATCAGTGCGTCATACTCACCAATAATTTGGATGAGTTCTGCTGGTTTTAGACCTAATTTGACATCAACGGTAGCAACTTGCGAAAGAATGTCAATTCCAGCTTGGTCAATAGAATCAGAGACAAGAACCTTAGACATGATTACTTCATTTAAAGCTACAGGTTTTGCTGCACAAGACTTTTTAGTTTAGTCTTTATCTGTCACAATTCAGCAAAAATTATTTGTTTTAATATCAACTTAACCTTTACTTCCGCTACGTGCTGATGGTATTGAAGCATAAGTTGCTCCCGGTGGGTACTGCCTCCTAAGTGTTTGAAGATGAGTGGCTGTTTACACCACCCTGTCGCTAAATATAAAGCATGAATAGCACTAAGCACCTATATATTTATTAATAGTTAAGAGTTACTATACTTTTGCAGAAATTGACCCAGAAATAAAACTTCTGGGCTAAGTATCAAAAAGTTGCAACTGTCGGTCTAAGCGGCTAAACGAAGAATCTGGTCTAACTCACGTGAGCGTGGCGTCAAG
>JAHHHS010000095.1 GCA_019359215.1 Nostoc indistinguendum CM1-VF10
AGCGGGTCGCCCTCGACTCCCAACAGGCTTGTGAAGTCAGCCTGCTCTTTGAGATTCCCTCAGACGCTCTACCAGGAAGTTATCCCTACACGGTAGTAGTAGATGCCCCAGAGCATTATCCAGAAGAGACTCCGATTCATTACCCAGCCAGTCTTGAAGTTCTAGCCAAAGAGCAGACTGTTATACGGTCACAAAAGCTTACCTTTTCACTTAGCCCAGCAACTAGTCCCGTTCAGCCCTTACTAATTCAGCCCAACCAGCACCAGAGGCTATCAGTAATTGTGAACAACCACTCCAATCGGGTGGATCGGTTTCGGCTCCATTGTCTTGACTTGGATAAAACGTGGTTTACGATTCAATATCCTTCCAACGAACTGAGTGAGTTAGGTGTCGTTTCCAGTACCGATGGTTTGGAGCTTAATCCTGGAGGTCAAGGCGAAATCATCATTGAGTTCCATTATCCAATAAACATGCCTGCTGGTCATTATTCACCGACTCTACAACTCATTTCTGATAATGCTCCAGAGCAGGTCTTTTTGGATCTGGTGTATTTAGAGGTACAGCCAAAATTTCAACTGAGTGTAGAACTGGAGACTATTCTTGGAAAAGTCAGTCACAGCCCGGGACAGTATCGACTTACACTGACAAATCACGGAAATTCAATTCGAGAATTGGCCGTAAGTGCTAGCAGCCGAGATGAAACGGAGTTGTGCAACTATATTTGCAGTCCGTCTTCTGTCAATTTGTTGATTGGCGAAACAGCAACGATTAATCTAACTATTTATCCCAAACAGAAATGGCGACGTCCCCTCTTTGGGTATGGCTTAGAGCTACCGTTTCAAGTCAATCTTCAAGATATTCAAGCATTACCGACGCCAGAAAAGTTACCGATGGGGTTGTTAGTCTGGAAAGCACGCCCTTGGTGGCTGTTTCTACTGTTGCTGCTGGTAGGGGTTGGTGCATTGTCGGGACTCAGCTTTTTGATTTGGTTTGTGTTCTTTAAACCCGCTCCTCCGCCAATCCTGGCAGAATTCAAACCGGATAGCGCTAGCTATACGGAGGGAGGCAGGGTACGCCTAAACTGGACGATCTCGAATTCAGATCGGCTAGATCAGCTCGTGATTTCTTCAACCAAAGATCAAACTGCGAGCATTCCCCAAGTTTACGACTTTCGTCAAGGCTTACCGACAGAACTGAACCGTTATTGCCAAATTCGTGATGGCGAAACGTCCGCCGTTGGCGATCGCAATTTAACCTGCACCAACGTCGATACAGGTGCCCGACTGGCGGGAAAATACACCTTCCAACTTCAGATTAAGGCAAAATCAGCAGAAAACCCTATTCAGCAGAAACTGAATGTCGTAATTCAACCTAAGCCACTGCCTCAGGTGCTGAACATTGTAGCACGCCAGTCTCAACTCGAAAAAGGGAAACCCTTAACCCTTAGTTGGAATATCAAAAATTTTAGCCAACTCGGTCAACTTCAGGTTATGGGTCAACTCAAAGAGGATAAATCAACGCTCCTCAAGACTTATGATTTTCAAAAACAAATTCCTCCAGAACTAATGAAGCAATGTCAACCTCCAGTCAACGAGACATTGAGTTGTTCCAACGTGAATATAGGGCTTCCAGCTAAACCAGGCGACTATGCGATTAGCCTTCAACCTGTGTCTAGTGGAAGTCAAAAACAATCGCCACCCTCTAAAGCAATTCAAGTCCAGTTAAAGGCAATACCCCTTCAAATTGTGGACTTTACCCTCAATAATCAAAGTTCAGAGACAAATCCCTCAATGTTCTTGAAAGTTGGACAAGTTGTGACTCTCAAGTGGAAGGTACAGGGGGATGGTGCTAAGGTTAAACTCGAACCTTTAGGTGATGTCCCAGCTAGCGGTTCTAGGACATTGAAAGCGACCACAAGCCTCTCTCAAATTGTCCTCACGGCTGAAACCGAACAAGGTCAATCAGTCAAACGTGCGTTTTTGCTCCAAGTTGATACGCCAAAACCGCTTCAGAAGCCGACTAATACCGATTCTCTAAAACTAAGGCTACAGATGATAAAGTAAAATTAGCGAGTTCAACACGAATTCGACTTGACCTAAAATGTCACCTTTTTTGATGGCTGAATTTTGTCCTTTGTAAAGCATTCATTCGTATCAAAGAAAGTGTTTCACGAACCAATAAGCTTTTTCTACCTAAAAAATTTTTGGGCAAGCCACGTACCATCGCTCCATCCATAATGCTTGCTGTACCTTTAAATTTGCGCCCCATAGCACTGCTGCAAGAAGCGTAGACGCAGCACCTCGTAGACATCGAATGATCGATCCTCCGCCCACTGGTCAATGGGTTAAAGCTTGAAATCTTTATTTGTCATAGCTTAAGGCTTTTCTTAATACCATTCCCCACAGACTCCTTTTTAATTTTGGCTCTTCGGTTATTTTTATGGGAAACCTGGTTCAAAATCATTGAAAGCCTTACCCTGTAGGTATTTCATTTAAAACAGTACTGTAATTCTTTATAACCCTTGCCCCACAAGGGTTTTGTTGCAATCAATCCTCAATCACTATAAAAGGCACGCAAGAGCCTTAATTTTAAAAGGTCTTGGCAATATTGTACTTTTTTTAATTGACTATTGGAAAAAGCTCATACCTAATTTTCATGTCAAATAGAGTTGACCTATTTGTAATTAGATGATTTGTAAAATTAATTACATCATAAGCTAAAGCTCTATGCAAAGATGAGCTTTTATTGTGATTATTGAAAAATAATTAAGCTATAACTTCTAAATTTCAATTCGTACATAAGTCTGATTGCATTGGCTAGAATATCGCTTAATCTGAGTATATAGAAACGAATTAGATTTCTGCTTATGCTGAATTCGATTCTTCAAACCCTTGCTGAAATGTTGACTAACGGATCTGTTCTCACTAGCACTGAGCAAATAAACTTTAGTCACCCTGGAAGCTTAGAAAATAGTAATAGAGAGCTATCACTTAATCTCTATCTGTATGATGTTCGAATCAGTAAAAAAATGCCAAATAATGGCAGGCAGGTGGAACGCTATTTTGATGATTCACGACAGGTTGCAGAAGTATCTAGAGCACCCAGTTGGTTCGATATCTCCATTGTGATTACAGCCCGCGATCGCACTGTATTAGGAGAGCTTCATCTTCTGTCTGAAACTCTACTGCTGCTAATGCGTAGCCGACTATTGCGGGAGGAGTTTCTAACTCCTGAGCTTCGTGGTCATGGCAACTTATCATTATCAGTCACTAACGACCCAACCATCGATGTAGTAAGTTTATGGAATTCTCTTTCTATTCCCATACGTCCTGCTATTTATTTGACAGTAACTGTTCCCTTTAATGTATGGAGAAAAACAACTGTGCCTTTGGTTACTGAACGGAATTTTGGGGTCAATAATTCAATTCCAGCTATCAGCAGAAGCGGATCTAAAACTCAGCGAGTTGCCATTGCTGGCATTGTCAAAAATAGTTTGAACTCAAAGCCATTAAAACGAGTTCAAATCATACTTCAAGGAACCGAAAAATCAGTAACTAGCAACGAGGAGGGGTATTTTATGTTTGAGAATTTGACCTCTGGAAACTACATTTTACACCTTAAACGATTTGGCTATCAGTTTAAGACTTGTAATGTTTTTGTGGACGGACAACCATGTATCCCCAAAGAGATATTACTTATGCCCGCCTACTAAATTTCTATATCAATCGATTATCCAACAAATCAAGGAGCACTTAACATGGCTAGACTAGACTACTTTGCACCAGGTGTTTATGTTGAAGAAGTAGATCGCGGCAGTCGTCCGATTGAGGGCGTTAGTACTTCGGTCGCAGGATTTATCGGCTTTACTGAAGATATACGAGGCGGGGCCGAACTCTTTAAACCCATGCTTGTCACCAGTTGGACTCAGTATCTTGAATACTTTGCCCGACGCAACTCTAACGGGTTCACAGACTTTGATGCGTATTTACCTTTCTCAGTTCGAGGATATTTCCTGAATGGAGGCGGGCGTTGTTGGGTTACAAGTATTGGAACCCAACTCCCCAGTATTGGGCTAGAAAATTCAAAACGGCAAGCACCTCCCTCAGAGATCCCAAGACGCGGCGATCGCCCAAGTTTAAATTTATCCATCCGGCCTGAACACTTCGATAACGGACCCATTAAAATCGAAATTCAGGATGGAATGCCTCGTACGTTACCCCCTGCGAAGAATGACGATAAAGCGAGCGACCAGATTAAAGGTCAATCGCAGGGAACGGATAAAGTAGAAATACCTCATAATCCACGTGAGTTCTTCTCTCTAAAAGTGTGCCGAGACGATCAAGTGCTTGAGCAATACAATCACTTGAGTATGGATCCAAAACCCCAAACACAGGCTGCAACCTACGTTGTTGAGGCTTTGAAAAACTCTAAGTATATTTCGATTGGAGATATTGCCCAGCCCGGACCGCCCTTAGCCCGACGACCCTTGAATGGCGAATACGAACTACTGCCTCCAGCACCGAATTCTACATCTGAGAAATTTGCTAGTGAAGTAGAAGGCGATCGGAGCAAACGAACTGGCGTTCTCGGCATCTTTGAAATCGACGAGATCACAATGATATGTTTTCCGGATTTAATGCGAGTTTATGAAGCTCAAATTTTAAACATTGAACAAGTTCATGGTGTGATGGAGACTATGATCAGCATGTCTGAAGGTTCTGCTAGCGGCAATATGCCAGGGGCAACGAATCGAATGGTTGTGTTAGATCCTCCTTCTGATCGCACTAGACCTCAAGATGTCGTTGATTGGTTAGATGAGTTTGGTCGTCGTTCCATGTTTGGAGCTCTCTATTATCCGTGGGTTAAAGTACCCAATCCTCGAAATGCAGGGCGTTCAATTCTTGTTCCTCCTTCTGGCCACATAATGGGCGTATGGGGTAGAACAGATGAAACGCGAGGGGTTTATAAAGCTCCTGCGAATGAAGTTCCTAAAGGAATAACTGGTTTAGCCTACGATGTCAACTTCAGAGAGCAAGAGCTTCTTAACCCACTCGGCATCAACTGCATTCGTAAATTCCCCAACCGAGGAATCCGCATTTGGGGTGCCCGTACCCTGGTGGAGCCTGACAAAACAGAATGGAGATACATCAGTGTCAGACGACTCATCAGCTATATTGAGCGTTCCATTGAAGTGGGAACTCAGTGGGCTGTCTTTGAGCCGAATGACCAACATTTGTGGACGCAAGTGCGATATTGCGTTATGAACTTTTTAGAGCGCATCTGGCGTGAGGGAGCTTTATTTGGTGCTAATCCTGAGCAAGCTTTCTACGTGAAGTGTGACGCAGAAAACAATACGCCTGAAACGATGACCTTGGGTCGTTTGTATATCGATGTTGGTGTATGCCCAGTGCGTCCGGCTGAATTTGTGGTTTTCCGCATTAGTCAGTGGAATGCTCTGCAAAATGAAAACGACAACTAATTTGTTCTAGCTTATTCATATCAAGTAAAAAAATAGGAGAAAGTCATGCCAGCAGAATATAGTGTAAGTTCTAGTTTTAGCCTTAGTGGGGGTACTTTGGGTGGACAAATAGCAGTAAAAAGCTTTAGTGGTTTAAAAATGGATGTTGAAGTGTCTTCTAATTGTGTCGGTAATCAGCAGGGAGGAAAGAAGAAGCTAGAACCTAGACCAGGTCCAACAAAGCCTGGGCAACCAACGTTTGTTTGCCCAATACCTAAGGGTGATAAAAAATTAGCGGATTGGTGGAAAAAATTAAATCCTAATGCTCAAACAGGTAATTATACAACTGAGGATTTGATGTTTACTTTTGCAGGAGATGGTGGAGGAGTTCATGCTCAATGGCAACTAAAAGGCGTCTTCCCCATGAGTTACCAGGTGTCTGATGCAGATTCTGGCGCTGCCGAGCTTGCTGCTGAAACAATTCAACTGTGCATTACAGAAATTGAGCGGATGCAGTAATGTTCGCAAAGATACATGGAAGAATGAAGACTCCAGATATAAACATCATTATATGGTGAGTAATACTGTCAAACGTACCTTATTACTGGTGTGTTTCAGTCTTCCCGATCGAGGTTTTACCTTAACCTCCTTATCTCTAATGATAAATTAGAGATCTATCTCCCCCAACAGCCGCTCACCTTGACAACAGAGGAGCTGGAGAGTAGTAGGTTCGAGACTTACTCCAAAAGTATTACTCTCCAGATTGGGGGTTTCCAAATCCCATCTATAGTTCGACTGAATAAAATTGGGATGAAATAGCTAACCGTAACCTTTGAAACACTTTAATCAATCTATGAGTGAACCAACTTTATTGATGGCAGGTAGCTTCTGTATAATCTTGCAACTTGATGGCTCCATTGATCGTTTGGACGGAACTTTTAAGGAGTGTGGTGGTTTTGACTTTACCCAAGAGGTTATCCAGTTTAGAGAAGTCACTAGCGAGCGCTGGGGGAACGCCAATAAGGGACGCTCCCGACTGACTAAGCTTCCTGCTAACGCAGTAGGTGGAAATCTAACCTTACGCAGAGGCCTGAACATTTCCAAGAGTTTTTGGCTATGGTTTTCGTCGGTGCAAAAGGGTAACTGGTTCAAACAGCGCAGAACTATATCAGTCACTTTTAATCAAGGGACTACCGCCCAAGTAGCCTTTCAGTTTACAGAAGCTTGGCCAACCAAATACCGGATTGCAGAAATGAAAACGGATACGAGTGATATAGAAATTGAGGAAATAGAGATCGCTTATGAAGGGTTTGAACGAATATCAATTTAGCCATTGCTGAATTTACGAAGAATCTGAAATTACTATTCAAAAATCTCAATAACATTTAGAACACTCTGAAAACCTGTTTAGCGAAAAGTTGAGGTTCGCCTTAGCACTGAATTCTTCTTATCTTAGTTACATGAAAAATGTTTTTTAAATGCCTAACAATACAAATAGTTTTTTAGGTAAAAATGTATGAGTAATGGATTGGCGATCGCAGCGATAACTGCTGTATTCAAAAACTTATTAGAAGACGGCTTGGTTCAGAATGCAGCTCTGTCGAGTATGGGAAATGTGCTAGTAACCACACTTCCCCCAGATCAGATTTCTATTGGAGTCGATGGTCAACCTCAGCTAAATCTATTTCTCTACCAGGTTTCAGAAAATCGTAATGCAGATATGGCTAAAAGTGATCGCTACCAGCTAACCCATAATCAAGCCAGTACAGAAGAAGATGCAATTCTCCCCTTAGCCATCAATCTCCATTATGTATTAACCGCTTACGGAAACAAAGACTTTCAGACAGAAATACTGTTGGGTTATGTCATGCAGCTTATGCATCAAACTCCGGTTTTATCCAATGCCACGATTCGAGCAATGCTAAATCATGTCGCAACCATCAATCGTTCCGGTCTTTTGGCACAAGCGATCGAATCGACTTCTGTTGAAGCTTTGACTGAGCAGCTAGACCAAGTAAGGATCGCGTCAAACTTGTTCGATACAGAAAAGATGTCCAGATTGTGGTCGCTCTTACAAGGTTCTTATCGACCCTCAATTGCCTACGAAGTATCGATGATGTTTATTGGATCTAAGAAATCTTTACTTGCTCCAGGTTCTAGTAAAGGGGCATTGAATCAGCCGCAAATTGAGAAAATTGTTGCATCGCCTACAAATAGCGAGATTGTAGCGGGGAGCAGTCTAATCATCTGTGGGAAGAATCTAAGTGCGGATATAACTCTGCTGCGTTTGAACGGAGGAGAAAACTTATTAGAACCACAAATTGTTGAAGACAACAGAATTTTGTTTAAACTGCCTCAAAATCTACATGTTGGGGTTCAGAAGGTTCAAGTTGTTCATCAACAACTATATAAGTACCAAAACTATAAAGATTTAGAGGTAGTGTCGAATGAGGAGACTTTCGTTTTGCATCCAAATAAAAAGAATAGCGGAGGGAGCAAAAGCGAAGCCCCATAAGATGTTGGAAAAATCAATGAAAGAAACCTCGTTAAAGAGAGGATACGGTACAAACGCACCAAAAGAATTAGCAAAATTAGAACAGTGGGACTTGGACGGTTTCGTGGGACATTGGGGGGCGGAGCACAAGTTAATAGGTGTAAGAATTGACAAGATTCCCGATACGGTTTTGAAGGAACTAGATATTTATCGTATGGAAGAGGGTAATAACGAACCATATGTGAATCAAGAGGGGGGTATGGCTTATGTTCCCCTGGACTTGGAAGAAGAAGGTGGAGGCCTAGCCATAAAAGCGCTTAAACAAATAGATAAATGGAAAACCTATTTATACACTGGGGATTATGACCTCCATGAGGCTTATTCAGCAGGCCCTAGCGGAGGTCAAATTCCTGAGGCTTCTCCAGAAAAAGTTAAGCTACTAAACCGACTAAATGAAGGGATAAGAAGCAAGGATGAAAATCGTGGTGGTGAGGCGACATTGAAGGAACATACAAAAGGTATAAAAACAGTCGAAGTGGAGGGAGAGTATGCGATGTTTCAGCATGGTGACCAAGCTACATATCGTATGAACCAGCACTTAGAAGCGCAGGCATTACAGAAAGAAGTAGCTAAACTGGTGCCGGCGGTCGCAACCGAAAGCAACGAACCACTTGCTTGGTGCAGAATGGGAAAATGGTTCGTTACTTTAAATAAAAAAGAACATGAGATTTTTCGAGAGAAGAATAACATTAAGAAACCTCATGTATGGAGCGACAAGGAAGATCAAAGGATGGCAATACGAGAAGGAAAGAATAAGAAGAAGACAGAGGAGTATATATAACCGAATCAATCGGCTCGATGAACTTTTTAAGTTTTCCATTAACCACCAATGGATATTGGATATTTTGAGACACATATTCTGTCTAAAATAATCTTACCTTAAAACATCCAAAGTCAACACTACAGTAGAATGCCCTGACAGTTACAATACCTTAGCCAAAATAAGAGGATGAAGAGAGAGGACCGATGTAGTAGAGTTATTGTCTCTGACAACGACAACTCAAAAAGTACATCAGCCCATGCCTGATATCTGCTCACTGCTGCAATGCCTACTACCGCAGATAAATGCAACAACAATGCGGCGATTTAATCAAATAATCCTGGCGATGTTAGCAATGAGTAGGCGAGTCACCATGTTGGGAATTTCACGTTGGACAGGCATGGGCGGTAGTTATCGGACGATGCTCTTGATTCTTTCACACAGTAATATCTACAGGCGTTGAACCCTCTTAAATTGGCAGAGGTATTGCTATAGTAATATAATTGTTTGCTAAATTTTTTAAAGTTTAGTATATCTTTTAAGATTACTCTTTCTTCTTAATAAAATGTTCGACTGTGCTGTATAAATAAAAAAAGCTCGTTTCAATCTATATATTTAACAAACTTAATTTTATCTAAAATATTTAATACATTTACTAATTTTTTAATTAGATTTTTATAAACTATTCAGATTCAAAGGACGTTCTCTTATGTATGCTTCAACTGATTTTGGTACTTGGTATGAATCTAATAGAAACTATTTTATTATAGTCTTAAATCAGCTTTGTGAAATTCTTGAGGAGTACGTCAAACAGCCTGACGATAGTCCTGATATGGAACTTATAAGTCTAAAAAAAGATAGATTTGAGCTAGGGATAAAGGAAGCAGCAGCGACGATGACATCTCCTCCAGCTCTTGAGCAACTTTGTAAAATGTTTAAGCTTTCAGAGTTTGAGCGGTTTATATTGGTGTTTTGTGCTGCGGTAGAAATTGATTCGCGTTTTCCAAAGTTGTGTGCTGAAGCCTACGGTACAGAGTATCAATACAACCCAACATTTGGTTTGGCTCTCAGTACATTACCTAATCCCCATTGGAGTGCATTAGCACCCGATAGCCCACTCCGTTATTGGAAATTAATTGAGTTAGGTTCAAGTAGTATCTTAACTAACACATCCCTTTATATAGATGAGAGAATTCTTCATTATCTTATAGGTATGAAAACAACAGACTCATTACTGACAGAAGTTACTGAGCTACCATCGTACACACAACGACTAATTCCTTCTCATCAATGCTTGGCAGATAGTATAAAGGCTCTATGGGAATTGAATTCATTTCAGAATTCTCCGCCGATCATTCAGGTATGTGGTTCAGAGATGGAGGATAAAACTGACATTACTCAAGCTGTCTGTCAGCATTTTAATCTACAGGTAAGTCTTTTGAACTGCCATCGTATCCCTCTCAAACCCGATGAATTAGAGACTTTTATCCGGCGACTGGAAAGAGAATGTATTTTGGAGCGTAGAGCGCTTCTTTTAGTTTGTGAGGATATCGATCGTTCCGACAAGCTACAACTCGCTTCTCTCCATCAACTGCTTGAGGAACTACAATGTTTTGCGATCGTTACGACACTTTCTCCACTTCAAGGCATAAAGCGTCAAATGATTCGCTTTGATGTTCCTAAACCTCTACCTCAAGAACAGTTAATTACCTGGGAAACCTCTGTGGCCGAACTCAAAACTCAACTCAATGAGCAAGAGAAATATATACCAGACTCAGATAAGCTACTGCAAGACTTGCAGGAACTCACGTCTCAGTTTCAACTTAGTACTTCTATGATTCGTCGAGCCTGTGCCGCAGCTGTCGGGCAGTTGACAATGCCATCCACTCCTTCCCTAAAACAGGCTCTATGGCAAAGCTGTCGCGTCCAAGCTCGTCCTGGATTAGATGAGCTTGCAGAGCGAATTGAATCTAAATTGTCTTGGGAAGATTTAGTATTGCCGCCCCTTCAGAAGGGAATCTTAAAGGAAATTTCGGCTCATGTGCGACAGAAGGCTAAAGTATACGAAAAGTGGGGATTCGCATCTAAAAGTAGACGCGGACTGGGTATTACAGCCCTATTTTCTGGGCCTAGCGGAACCGGAAAAACTCTGGCAGCAGGTGTTCTTGCCAATGAGCTGAACCTCGATCTTTATAAGATTGAACTTTCTGCTGTTGTCAGTAAGTACATTGGCGAAACTGAGAAAAATTTACAGCAGATATTTAATGCGGCTGAGAGCGGGGGTGTAATTTTGCTTTTTGATGAGGCCGATTCTATTTTTGGTAAACGGAGTGAAGTTAAAGATTCTAAAGATCGCAATGCCAATCTAGAAGTCAGTTATTTACTCCAGCGAATGGAATCCTATCCAGGAATGGCTATTTTAACGACGAATTTACAGAGTAATTTAGATCCTGCATTCATGCGGCGACTTCGGTTCGTGACTCAATTTTCTCTGCCAGATGCCGCCCATCGATCTGAAATTTGGCGACGGATTTTTCCTCCTGATACCCCAACCGAAGGCTTAAACTTTGAAAAACTGGCTCAACTTAACGCTCCTGGCGGTAATATCCGCATCATTGCCCTCAACTCAGCCTTTATGGCCGCCGATGCAGAAGAGCCTGTCCAAATGAAGCATATTCTTAAAGCAACTCAAACAGAGTATGAAAAGCTAGGGAAATCATTAACGAGCGTAGAAATTTCTGGCTGGATTTAAGATTGTATCGCAAAAATTTTCTCTCCCTGCCTCCCCTGCTCCCTCTGCTCTTCCTGCCTGCCTTCACCCATCATTTTTGGGTTGGTCGAATACTAGCTTGCTAAAACCAACCTTTTTGTTGTTTGATAAATACATATTCTATGCAAACGAGGTAAAAGTACAAGCATTTTGACCGATTTCTACTCTTAAATTTTTATACAGCGCTTCCGCCTATTATGCAATATAGTTTTCTCCTTGCCCCTGTCCTATCATCGCTTTCAGCTTTTAGGATGTACCTTATAGCTGCCGGAAGTGCTGTAATGCCTACAACTTGCATAATTAGCTTGCTTTGCTCCCAATAAGTTCAGTAAAGCTAAAATCACACAAAACAATGCAGTGTATTTAATACTTGCACATATTGTAAATTCCATTTTGTTGTCTAGTAGGGAGAAAAATCATGGTACTTAATTTTACCAAAATCAATAGTATTCCTGTACTACCAAAGCGGATGGATAATCTTAACAAATTTTCTACCTATATTGTGCTGGGTGACCAAAATAATCAATTAGCGTTGCAATGGAAACATCAACCTTCTCTGCAACGTAATTTGAAATTATATGAAGAAAAGCATCAGGAGTTTTCTAATTTATTCTGCCACCAGGATAAAGCAATAGACATCGCAAATTTTTGGCGAAAGATAGCGTTTGATGAATCACAATTAATAGCAGATTGGGAGCCAAATAATAAAATACAACTTGCCTATGAACATTTAGCAAGTTACTTTGAAGAAAAATGCTATTGGGCTGCTAAAGACTTATGTAAAGACCGTAACACCAATTCTTGGGAAGAATATTTATGTATTGCTAGATTGCTAGTTTATAACCCACTGAAATTGAAAGAGATTTTAGTTAAATATAATTATGAAAGTGCAAATATAGATACATATATAAATAATATATTAACAAACCATATTAAGTTTTCAGCAGAAACTAATAGATTTTCCCGGTGGAGATTGTTATACAAAAAGAGTGATAAAGAACTCATAGAAGCACTAAAAGTATTCGGAGTTCTCGAGCCAGAAATTTCATTAATTATTTTTGCTAGAAAATACTTTAAGCAAGTTTATTTAATTAGCAAGGTTAAAAATGCAACCAGAACTATAGGTAAAAAATGGATAGCCCCTGACGAAGAAGACTTTGAAAAATCTGCTCAATGTTATAACGCAGAAAAGGTATTACCAACTGCACCACATGAGGTATTTGCTAACTCTACTAAGGTGACTGCAAAACAAATTCAAGATTGGATGGAGATTTGCATTAAAGCTTTAAAAAGTTATCCGATATCAATCCTACCGAAATTTTCACTTGATGCCTTCCAATCAGGTAAATTTGAAGTTAAATCAGAATTACAAGTTTCGGAAATCGAATGGGAAAATATATCAAGCGCTGAGAATACAAGAGAACAAGGATTTTTGGCAAATCAAGCTAATTCAATTTTATCTGAGCAACTTCAATCCATAAAACTGGATGCTCAGAAAATTTTACTTCTCTATTATGGGTTTGGACTCAATCAAAAACAGCTAGCAGATAGATTAGGAATGAATCAAAGTACAGTTTCTCGCTATCTAACTAAATCTACAATCAAATTATTAGAAGCTATAGCAAGAATCTCCCAACCACAACAATGGGTTAAAAAGTATGTAAGACGATGGTTAGAAAACGAGTATCATGCACCAGTACACTCAGATTTGATTCAAGCAGCTTTGGTGTCAGCTATCAAGAAATTAGTAAACGAAGAACGCGAGATTTTACAACTTTATTATGGAGAGCAAATGGATGAGATAAAAATTGCTTCTCAGTTAGGTATTAGCTTGAATGAAATAGCTACAAGGGTTACTAAAGTAAGAAATATTTTACAAGACAAATTGATGGAGGAAATAAATATTTGGATTAAAGAGTATTTAGAAAAATGGTTGAGTAATTATTACAAATCTCTACTAAAAGTAGTGTTAAAAAATGAACCTAAATTAGGAAAGGGAGAACTCAAACTAGAAGAAAAGATTTCCCTACTGGAAACATATATCCAAAATCAGTTGTATTAACTTTATTAGTGAAGGTGAATATTATGTTGAGTTTATCAGATTTCGTAAATATTGACGTTAAGCATATTTGGTTGCAGGTAGAGACAGCCGAACAAGAAAAAGTATGGCAGCTTTCCCAACATCACTCAAATGCGATCGCAATTTACAATGCTTATCTTAATCGCATCTGCTTGAGCCGCTTACTCACTTGGTTTCAGGTGTCCTTACAAGAATCCACGTTACGCGCAGAGGTATTTCCTAGTGAAGAAACTTTACCTACGATCTTAGAGATAGTAAATGGCACAGCAATTAAGGTAGGTGAAACCAAGATAGTATTAGTGCCGACTGAAACAATAGATATAGAAGAATTGTGCGTACCGCGAGAATGGGTAGATATTAGTAGTTGGGCAGCCGACTATTATATATCAGTGCAGGTAAATTTGGATGACTATGATGATGATTGTTGGATACGAGTATGCGGGTTTGCTACCCATCGTCAATTGAAAAACGAAAGCAAATATAATTCAAGCGATCGCACTTATTCTTTACCTATCGAAAAGTTAACTGAAAATTTCACCTTACTTTTTGCTACACTGGGGCTGCGTTGGCGAGAAGAAGTTCCACCTGAAGTAACTTTGTCAGCAGTAGAAGCTCAAAACCTATTGCAGACATTAAGCGATGCTTCTATTTATTCTCCCAGAGTACATTTGGATATACCATTTGTTCAATGGGCAGCATTAATTGCCAACGAACAGTGCCGGCAAAAACTGTATAATCAACGCTTAAGTAAAGAAAAAAATATTGTACCTACTGCTAACAAGTACTTGTCACCAAGCATAGAATCAATGAATAGCGTCTCTGAAAACTCCTCATTTATTCAGGTGAACCTTGATCAATGGTTTCAGAACCTGTTTATAGCAGGATGGCAACCTATTGACGAAGTTTTAAATTCACAGTTAGGAAATTTAGCATTTGTTGAGTTCAGAAGTTTTTCTGCAACTAGTCAAACAGGTGTAAATGGTGTCAAGCTAATTGATTTGGGTGTACAATTAGGAGGACAATCTTTAGCACTGATGCTTGCTCTCTCGGTGGAAGAAGACAAGAAAATTGCTATCATCGTCCAAGTTCATCCTACTGGTAATAAGAAATATTTGCCACAAAATCTCAAAGTTATGCTTTTAGAATCGGAAAACATTCTACAAGAAATTGAATCGAGAAGTCTAGATTCCTACATTCAACTTAACCGTTTTAAAGGTTTAAGCGGAACCAAATTTTCTATCCAACTGACTCTTGATAATTTCAGGATGACAGAAAATTTTTCTATTTGAAACTATATCAAATTTGGGTAATTACTTATAATAAAATTTATTGATACAGGTTGGGTTGATGCTTGTGAAACCCAACATGAGCTTTAAAGTTACGTTGGGTTTTGTTCCTCAACTAATAACCTACAGATATTATAAGTGTTTAAGAAAACTTAATATTAGCTAATTAGTATTTTCAAGTCATGAGGTAACAGATTAACACTTATAATATGCATTAAAACGGTATGCATTTTGACTGTGAATTATAGCTATCTTATAATTAAAGATGAGTAAGTTAATTGTTATCAGCTTAGAAAAAGGTAACTTAAACGATGGCTTTTTCCCTGTAACTGCACAATTGTGGGAAACTAACAACTCTCGTCCGATAAAATTTACAGGTAGTTTACCTCCTGCACCAAAAATTGCTGAACTCTATAAACGCTTTCAATTAATATATCAAGCCCTTCATAAACGATTCGTGAGTCGTTCGGGAATCGAAGTAGAATCGACAGGTTTAAATAACGTTAGTGAAGTAGATTTTAGTGAAGTTCAAGAACAGTTGTATGAAGCAATCAATTCTTGGCTAAACTCTGATTTATTTCGTCCAATCGATCAAAAGTTACGAGAGAAATTGGCTTTAGATGAAGAATTTCAAGTTATTATTGAAGCCAGCGATTATCTTCTACAAAGGCTACCTTGGCATTTGTGGAATTTTATTGAGCATTATCAATTATGCGAAGTTGCTGTAAGTACTCCAAAATATGAGCGAGTAATACCATTACCCAAACAGAAAACAAATCAAGTTAGAATCTTGGCAATTTTGGGTAATAGTCAAGGAATTGATATTCAGCAAGATAGAAAGATTCTAGAACAATTACCAAATGCATCAACAGTATTTTTAGTAGAGCCTTCACGTCAGGAATTAGATAAGTGGCTTTGGGACGAACAAGGCTGGGATATACTGTTTTTTGCAGGTCACAGTCACAGCCAAGATGAAAAGGGTCAGATACATATAAATCCAACTAGCATCTTAACAATAAACGAGTTAAAAAACGCGTTGAACTACGCAATTTTGCGCGGTTTAAAGATAGCTATTTTCAATTCTTGTGATGGTTTGGGATTAGCACGACAGTTAACTGATTTGCAAATTAATCAAGTTATTGTCATGCGGGAAGAAATACCGGACTTTATAGCACAAGAGTTTGTGAAACATTTTTTGGGAGCTTTTTCTGAAGGTCAATCTTTCTATTTGGCGGTGCGTTATGCACGCGAAAGATTACAGGGTTTGGAAGAGGAATTTCCTGGCGCTTCTTGGCTACCTGTGATTTGTCAAAATATAGCGGAAGAGACTCTAACTTGGCAAGAATTATCTGGCCAAACTAACATAATTGCTTCCCCTAAATTGACAGCGCAAAATCTGAAAATAACATTTTTAGTGAGTGTCTTGATCGCCAGCTTAATTACGGGAGTGCGATCGCTCGGATTCATACAAAAATGGGAATTGTCAGCTTTCGACTCAATGATGCGGATGCGACCTGACGAAGGTGTAGATAAACGTTTTTTGGTGATTACTGTCACAGAAGCAGATATTCAGGCTCAAGAACAAAGACAAAAATCATCATTATCAGATAGTACGCTACAAAAACTATTGCAAAAATTGTCAATTTACAAGCCAAGAGCCATAGGTTTGGATATTTATCGAGATTTTCCGGTAGATTCTCAATATCCAGATTTAGCAAATCATTTGCGAACAAACAACAATTTTATTGCTATCTGTCAACTTGGCGGTAGCAAACAACAAGCAGTTGGGATTTTACCACCACCGGAAATTCCACCTAACCGCATAGGTTTTAGTGATGTTGTATTTGATGGCGATTTGGTAATTCGTCGGAATCTACTATCTATAACACCAGAACCGGAATCAAATTGCAAGTCGTCCTACTCTCTCAACTTCCAACTTGCACGACAATATCTAGCTAAAGAAGGCATCAAATTCGATATTAGTGACGAAGGCTACTTGCAGCTTGGCAAAATAGTTTTTAAACCCATAGATGTTCCTACAGGTGGTTACCAACAATTTGACGCAAAAGGACACCAAATACTACTTAATTATCGCTCTTCGCGGGAGGTTGCAAAACAAGTCAGTGTCGCACAAGTCCTGAATAATCAATTCAACCCCAACTGGGTAAAAGATAAGATTATTTTGATTGGCGTTGACTCACAAGCCGCTAAAGACTATTTTCTGACACCCTACAGTATGGCAACTACCCCCTACCAACAAATTCCTGGGGTACTGCTTCAGGCACAGATGGTTAGTCAAATCATAAGTGCTGTTTTAGACAAGCGCTCTCTGCTGTGGGTTTTACCTGTATGGGGTGAAATCCTGTGGATTTGTGGTACATCTTTGGTAGCCGGAATATTAGCTGTATACAGTCGTTCACTATTGAAACTTGCTATTCTCATCAGCGCTGAATTACTCATCCTCTACGGTTGCTGTTTTGTTCTTTTGCTGTATGGAGGTTGGATGCCATTTCTTCCCTCTGCACTGGGATTAGTAATCACTGGAATCGGTGTAAAAAATACGAAAAATTATTCATAAAAAAAGAACTGTAAAAAATTGAAAATTTAATTATGGCTAAAATCAACTTTCTTTCACCACCAAAAGCATTAGTATTGATTGCAACTTTTTTATTAGCTAATGTTACGCAATTATCAGCACAATCTCAGCAATCAAACACTACAAAAATACGTTTTGTTCAGCCAACCTTAGAAAAAAAACCAGAAAATCGGGGCGCACCGACAGACAGAATAGGTGCAGGAACTCGCGGTGATTGTCCAGCCGTGACTAAACCTCTCACAGCCTTAGTACCTTTGGTGTCAAAAACCGCAAATCAGAAGCAAGTAACAACAGGCACAGCTACCACAGGATATGTTTTGAGCTTAACCACAGATGAACATCCAACTTTTTGGTTTTACGTTCCCTATGCACCCAAGAATATCAACTCGGTGAAATTCGTCTTACTGGATGAAAAAAATAACTCTCTCACCAAAGGACCAATTCCTATTACTTTATCCAATACGCCAGGAGTGATTAAAGTTAATATTCCTGCAACAGAGAAACCCCTGGAAATTGGACAATATTATCACTGGTACTTTTTGATTGATTGTAACCCGCAAAGTCGCTCAGAAGATACAGCCGTTGAAGGGTTAGTGCAACGCATTGTCCCAAAAGATGAATTAACACGTCGCTTAGATACAGCAACCCCACGTCAACGAGTAGCTCTTTATGCCCAAGCAGGTATTTGGCAAGATGCTCTAACTACTCTAGGAGAACTTCGCGCCAGCCAACGCCAAGATGCAACCTTGGCGACTGATTGGAAAGATTTGTTGGAGTCTGTGGGGTTGGAAAATATTTCTACTGAACCGATCGCACCTTGTTGTAGTCTCTAACATGGGCAAATGGTATTGGATATCTGCAAAAATTTCTACTTCTTTAGAGGGATGCAATTTTGAAAAAAGATATAAGTTTTGGATGCTTCAAAGGGTTAGGAATTGCGATCGCGTACCCGCGCTATGCTTTGCTTATCGCCCAAGCCCTAACTTGTCAGTTCGCTAGTGCAATAATATTCTCTGCTAATTGTGCTGTTGCTCAAATTACACCGGATGCCACTCTGCCAAATAATTCTAATGTCAAATTAGAGGGCAACACCACAATTATTGAAGGTGGAACGACAAGAGGCGCTAATCTGTTCCACAGTTTCTCTGAGTTCTCTGTTCTTGATGGAAGTACTGCTTTTTTTAACAACGCCTCAAACGTTCAAAATATTATTAGTCGAGTGACAGGTAGCAGTCGTTCTGATATTAATGGCTTAATTAAGACAAACCCTATTGGAAATGCAAATCTGTTTTTAATTAATCCCAATGGCATTGTATTTGGCCCATCTGGCAGCTTAGATATTCGTGGTTCCTTTATTGCGACAACAGCCAACGCTTTACAATTCGGTAGTCTAGGCAACTTCAGCGCTACAAATCCAGAAGCGCCTTCACCGTTACTAACAATTAACCCTTCAGCTTTTTTATACAACCAAATCCCTACAGGAGCAATTGAAAATAAATCAGTTGCACCTGCTGGCCCTCATTTAACAGGTTTTGAAACGTATGGTTTGCGAGTACCTGATGGTAAAAGCATATTACTAATCGGTGGTAATGTGACGATGGATAAGGGACAATTAAATGCTTATGGTGGACGAATCGAATTAACAGGATTAGCTGCTCCAGGAAGTATAAATCTTGCGATTGATGGCGACATTTTTAGTACTCAAGTATTTGAATTACCACGAAGTGATGTATTTTTGAATGATGGAGCGATCGCTAATGTTTCTTATGAGAATGGTGGTAGTATTGCAGTCAACGCACGCAACATAGATTTATTAAAAGGAAGCTCACTCAATGGTGGTATCGAGGCAAATTTGGGATCAGCAACTGCAAAAGCCGGAAATATTACTCTCAACGCCACCGAAGCAATTAGGATAGAAGAGCAAAGCGAAATTAGAAATCAGGTTCGAACGAATGGCATCGGCAATGCTGGTGATATTAATATTACTACTGGCTTATTGTCCGTAAAGATCGGATCTGGAATTTACACTCGTTCCTTGGGTGATCATTCCTTGCAGCGTCCAGGTAATGCCGGCAATATCAATATAAATGCTCGTGGACAAGTCTCTTTTCTCGATGGAAGCTTTGGCTCGACTACTTTAGAACCTACAAACCCTACAGATGTAGGAAAAAGTGGAGATTTGCAGATTCAAGCTGATTCTGTGTTAGTTAGTAACAACTCTCAATTAAAGGTTAGTACTTTAGGTACGGGAGATGCTGGCAAATTAACAATTGATGCTCGTAATACCGTTGATTTTTATAATAATTCCTTTGCCTTCAGTCAAGTTGAAAAAGGAGAAGGTAATGGCGGCATCATAAAAATCAATACGGGTTCACTTACATTGAACGATAATTCGTTTCTTAGTGCTAGTACCCTTGCAAAAGGAAATGCAGGTAGCGTGCAAATACAGGCTCGCGATACTGTATCCTTTGCAAATAATAGTAAAGCGGATACCGCAGTTCAACCAAACAGCAAAGGAAATGGAAATGACCTTTCAATCCAAGCAAGGTCAGTTTCGGTTACTAATGGATCATTTTTAACAGCAGGTACTTTCGGTGAGGGCAATGCAGGTAATGTAATAATTAATGCTATCGATTCGGTTCAATTTGATGGTAGTAACAGTTATGCTGCAAGCAGCGTAGGTTTGCGAGAATCTGGCGAAGGATCAGGCAACGGAGGTATAGTAAAAATCTCTACAGGTTCGCTTCAGCTCACCAACCAAGCCATATTAACAGCAGAAAGCTACAGCAAAGAAGGAAATGCAGGTGATATCATCATTGAAGCCCGCGATACCGTCTCTTTATCAGATGGAAGTTCTATAAAAACCCTGTTAGGAGGGCAAATAAAGGGTAAAGCAGGTGATATCAGCATTACCACAGGTTCACTCTCAATTGCCAGTGGTTCCTCGCTCCAGGCTGATACTTATGGATTAGGAGATGGAGGTAATATTAGTATTCAAGCACGAGACAATGTGTCTTTCATAACTGAGGGAGGAGCTTATAGTAGAGCACAAGAAAATGCCAATGGTAGGGGAGGTGATATAGATATTAAAGCAGATTCTTTAACCCTGAGTGATGGTTCTTTTATAGCAACAAGCACTCTAGGAGAAGGAAATTCTGGTAGTGTAACTATTAATGCCGCTAATTCCATTAATTTAAATGGAGTTAACCAAGCAGGTTTTCCAGGAGGCATTTACACCGAAGTTGCGACAATTAAACCAGGTGATGGAGGCAATGTAAATATCACTGCTAGGTCATTGACAGTCACTGATGGTGCCCTCTTGGCTACTCGTACAAATGGTAATGGAAATGCTGGTATAGTCAATATCAACGCCACTGATTTCATTTTATTTGATGGTGTAGGCAGTAACAACAACAGAAGTGGTGCTTATAGCCTTGTGTTACCTCAAGGAACAGGTGCGGCAAATGATATTAACATTAATACAGGCTCACTTTTTTTGCGAAATGGTGCGAACTTACGCGCAGGTACAGAAGGAGAAGGGAATGCAGGAAAAATAAATATTGTTGCCAAAAATATGGTATCTATTGATGGAGCAAGCGCTAATGGATTACCAAGTACGATTGAGAGTAAGGTAGAAGAAAATGCTGTGGGCAATGCAGGTGATGTTGATATTACAACTAACTCACTTTTTATTACCAATGACGCCGAACTATCTAGCAGCAGTAAGGGAAATGGAGCCGCAGGTAATTTAACAGTAAATGCTAATTTGATTCGTCTTGACAACCGAGGCAAAATTTCAGCCGACACCATTGCAACACAAGGCAATATAAATCTAAATCCAAGGGATTTATTAATAATGCGTCGTAATAGTGAAATTACTACTAAAGCTTCTGGAAACAATATTACTGGTGGTAATATTACAATCGATGGCAAAAATGCCTTTCTTGTTGCAGTTCAAAATGAAAATAGTAATATTCGTGCTGATTCTGAAAACTTTCGTGGTGGAAATGTCAAGATTAATGTTGCTCAAATCTTTGGTTTTCAATCTCAAACAACATCATTACCGCTAATAAGTAGTATTACTGCAAAAGGAGCAAGTCCTGACTTGAGCGGAAATATACAAATCAATACCCCTGATACAGACCCTAGTAAAGGATTAGTTTCTTTAACAACAGATGTGGTGGATGTAGCACGTTTAGTAGACGATAATATCTGCGCGAAAACTGCTAACAGTAGTTTTACTTATACCGCAAGTGGTGGTTTACCTGCCTCTCCCAACAACACACTTAATAGTGATGCGGTATGGGAAGATTGGCGACTCACTGCTGTAGCAAAGGAAAGAGAGGGAGAAAAAGATCAGGGATCGGAATCTCTTCTGGGGATAAGGAAACAAGGGGGAGAGAATAAATCCTTAAGCCCTACTCAAATTGTGGAAGCGCAAGGGTTGATAATTAATCACAATGGGGAAGTGATTCTTACAGCTTACGCTCCTACAGCAACACCACACAAAGTAGGGAGTTCATCATCTGGATGTCAGCCGCCAATTGCCAAGCAATAGGCACGGGGCATAGGGCAATGATCAAAAAAGGTAGGGGAAAGACTGAGACGGAGCTTGTACTTTGCCCCAGCACAAGCGGACAAAGAAGGACGGGGCTTCAAACAAACCCATGTTCCGCAACGTTTGTCGCACAGGGAAAGGGCTTCTCCCCCAGTTAATAGCCCCCTTCCCCTCTGCCTCCCTAGTGATTGTTTTGGAGTGGATTTGAAATGGCAAGACCTAATTGGAACACGGCTAGAAAAAAGGGTGTATTTCACAAGTGGCAAATTATCTTATTAACTTTGCTGGGATTCACTTTTAGCTTTGGTGTTCATCTGCTATTGGCTGCTTCTATTGTCCCAGTTGTTGAGAAAGTCCCCATCGGATCAAGTCAGCCGATTAGCAATGTTTCTATATCCCATACCAAAGTCCCCGAAAGCATAGAACAACTGATAGAAAATGGCAAGACTTTATACCAATCAGGACAATTTGCCTTTGCGGCGCAAAGTTTTCAGCAGGCTGCACAAGTTTATCAATCTCAAAATGACGCGCTGAACCAAGCTTTGGCGTTAAATTTCCTTTCCTTGAGTGAGCAAAAATTGGGACATTGGAACCAAGCAAGTGTTGCAATTACAACTAGCCTCGATTTATTAAACCAATCAAAATTAACTACTAGTAACGCAAAACACATTCTGGCTCTAGTTCTCAACACTCAAGGCAATTTACAATTAGTACTGGGCCAAGCTGAAAATGCTTTGCAATCATGGCAAGAGGCAGCTAAAACCTATACTGAAATTGGCGATACTGCTGGTAATATTGGTAGTTTAATTAACCAGGCTACAGCTTTCCAATCCTTGGGGCTTTACCGCCGCACAATGAAAATATTTGAGCAGGTAGAAAAAAATCTCCTTTTCATGCCAAACTCGCTTTTAAAAGCTGCTGGATTGCGAAGTTGGGGGAATTGGTTGCTAGCCAGTGGAGATATAGAAAAGTCTCAAAAAATGCTGGAGCAAAGTTTGGCAGTAGCGCAACAGTTGCGATCGCCACAAGAAGAAAGTGCAACTTTATTCAGTTTAGGCAATGCCGCATTCGCAAAGGGCAAAAGAAATCTCATCAAAGAAAGCATTACCGAGGATAATTTTCTCCCGTCGCGGTGTGGACAAACAGCGATTGTCCAAACAGAGGAGACTAAATTTTACTTCAAAAAAGCATCTGATTACTATCATGAAATCGCTAATAAGTCAAGTTCTCCCCTTACTGCTATACAAGCCCAACTCAATCGCTTGAGTGTATTGCAGTTTCTTGGGCAACAACCGACGAGCGAATATCTTGGATCAATTAAATCTGCACTCTCCAATTTAACGCCCAGTCGAGCCGCAGTATACGCCAGAATTAATTATGTCCAGAGTTTGCTTTGTCTTGAAAAGACGCACAAGCAGACAACAAGAGAAATTTTCAATTCCTCAACCCAAAATCAGGATTTCCAAGCAGGAGCCAAGGAACGAGCTAAAATCCAGAATCCTGAAGAACCCGAAGAAATTGTCGAGCTATTAAACACGGCTGTGCAACAAGCCAAAGACATCAAAGATCAACGAGCCGAGTCTTATAGTCTGGGTAATCTGGCTCAATTTTACGAGATGAGAAAACAATTTCCAAACGCACAGCGATATACCGAATCAGCTTTAAATCTTGCTCAACTCATAAATGCACCGGATATTGCTTATCACTGGGAATGGCAACTCGGGCGTCTGCTTATGGTACAGGGAGATTCAAAAAGTGCAGTAGCAGCTTATACCATAGCAGTGGCAACTCTTCATACTTTACGCGGTGATTTAGTAGCTCTTAATACCGACACTCAATTTGACTTTCGAGATGAAGTAGAACCAGTGTATCGTCAATTGGTAGAATTACTTTTAGAATCTGACCAAAAATCGAATGACAAAGCAGTAACGAAACAAGTCAGTCAGAAGAATTTAAAGCAAGCTCGCGATGCAATTGAAGCTTTACAATTGGCTGAATTAGACAACTTTTTTCAAGATGCTTGTATTACCGTCCAGCCAACGCAGATTGACCAAGTAGTGGACAATTCTAATCCAGTAACAGCAGTTTTTTACTCAATTATCTTAGCAGACCGCATCGAAATAATTGTCAAATTACCACATTCTCAAGAATTACGGCATTACACGACCTACAAACCCAAAGTTGAAGTAGAAAACACTTTAGAAGCACTGCGACAAAAATTAGAACAGCGCTATACATTTCGCGATCGCGAAGACCTTTCCCAAGAAGTATATAACTGGATTATGAAACCTGCCATTGCAGACTTGGAGCAAAGCAATGTCAAAAATCTAGTCTTTGTGATGGATGGTTCATTGCAGAATATACCAATGGCTGCGCTTTACGACGGCAAACAATATTTGATAGAAAAATACAGCGTTGCGCTCTCGCCAGGTTTGCAACTGCTAGCACCCAAACAAAAACGGGGACGATTGGAAGCATTAGTCGGCGGATTGACAGAATCTCGCCGTAGCTTGAGTCCCTTACCAAATGTCGCCACCGAATTGCAACAAATAGAGTCTATTATTCCTTCTAAAAAACTTCTCAACCAAGCATTTACTGAGACCAACATTGGGCAGCAAGTCAGTTCAGTTTCTTCTCCTGTGGTTCATTTAGCAACTCACGGTAGATTTAGTTCTAAACTCGAAGATACACATATTGCTGCTTGGAATAACGATATTAATATTAAACAGTTGAGTGAAATACTGCAAACTAGAGAACAAGTGGTAGGGCGCTCCAATCGCGTACCTCCTCCAATTGAATTACTTGTCCTCAGCGCTTGCGAAACAGCGACTGGAGATAAGCGTGCTGCTTTGGGGCTTGCTGGTGTCGCTGTGCGTTCCGGCGCACGCAGTACCTTGGCTTCATTGTGGCGAGTAGACGATAAATCTACCTCTGTTTTGATGAGTGAATTCTATCGACAGTTAACACAAGATGCCAATTTAAGTAAAGCAGAAGCCCTACGTCGTGCTCAAGAGTTTGTTTTGAAGGATAAAGAACATCCATTTTATTGGGCACCGTATGTTTTAGTAGGGAATTGGCTTTAGGTGACTGTCACTGAGAGGCTATTTATAAAGTAAATCTAAAAACCAGGAGAAAGAAGTTCTGATAACGATAAAATACTTCATGTGCAGTGTATTTACATAGATAGTCGATATGGCGCGAAAGTCTTACCCCATAGATTTAACGGATATGGAGTGGGAAATCTTGGCTCCCTTGATTCTACCAGCTAAAGAAGGAGGGCATCCACGCACAACAGATATGCGTGAAATATGCAATGCCATCTATTATCATTTGAAAACTGCATGCCAATGGAATATGCTTCCGGGGGACTTTCCGCCAAGCTCAACGGTATACAGCTATTACCGTATTTACTTTATAAATGGTCTCTTATTGGAATAAGCAAGATTCAAATATGTATCTTTTGAGATAATTGGAATTTGGGGTCAACGGCGGAATTAACTACCCATTCGTGCCAGTGGTTGGGAGCTAATTCACTGTTCGGATTCTGATGTGTATCAATTGTGTGGCTCAAATGAACAGCATCATTTTGGTTCGAGGAGTCACGTAAATTTAGATAATGCTTTGGTAATTCATAATGAGAATTGATGTAGTGATTTTTAGGTACAGTTTTGAAATCAGTTTGTTTTTTGAAAACTTCTTTTAAGGTTGGTTCAGAAGTATTGGGTATTTTAGGTAAGCCATAATTAGGATCTAATAACCGACGACGTTTTGCTTCTCCCATGATTTGACTCCTTTTTGAGGGGATAAGATAGTACAAACAAACTAAGAAGTTGTGATTGTAGATGACTTAGAAAAAATCAATTGCACGAAAAATTGATGCTGTCAGCCAGTGAATCTGATATAGAATCAGGGTTGACAGCTTTTTTAAAGTGCTATTGTTTATCTGCTCAGATTGAAAAAATCAGAATTATCTGCTTCTGGCTGTATGTGGTCGGAATGTGAGATTAATACGTGTGCTAACGACTTTGTTAGTCTTGGGAACTTGATGCAGATGTGTAGACTGACAACCTGGGTGCATCACAAGCAAGCTCCCGTGTTCCAGCCAGAAATCTGTTGCTCTTCCGCCGATAGGTTTGATCTGGAATTTGCGACATGACCCCAGGCTGACTGATACGATTGCAGGGTTAGATCCCATCGATGGTTCATTGTCAGCGTGCCAACCGATGCTGTCCTGTCCACTCCGGTATTGGTTGCCAATGACTATGCGAAACTTGTAGCCAGTCAACGCAGTGATTCTGTCCCGTAAGCTAGCCAGATTGTCTGTCCAAGTCAGGGGTTTTAAAAACACGCACTTTGAGTAAAGGTAATCACATCCGTAGTCCCCGTAAATACATTCGAGGCGGGGGACGGGCATTGTTTTACCCGCGATCCTGATTTGATTCTGCTGCCACTCCAGTTTCAAGCAGTGTTGGTAGAGTTCGTTTGCAAGTTCAAGACTTAAGAAATCGGGGTAGTAAGTAATGGGTAAAACTGGCGTGTATTCAGTAAATAAGTTGAGTTGTTGCATCATAGTTTTCTCCTACTATTGAATGTGTAAATGAAAGAATGGCTGTTAGCTTTGACCAGTAGAGAAAACCTCAATCAACACACTTTCTGGATACAAACCAACTTTTCCAAAACGTGGGTCATGAATCCGTTCTATTTCTATTCCAAGATTCCGGCACAATGCACTTGCTTTTCGACCTTTAGTACCAGCTTCTTTTACAGATATTTCTAAACCTTGAAGGTTGGCGAATCCAACAACACTGTATTTATGTCCGCAGGGTGTATTTACTCTGTCTTGCTCAACTTCAACCGCTTTTAGTCTTGCCAAGATTTGAGTTTGTTGCTGTTGTTGTTGGAGTAAATGCTGTTCTTGCTCTGCCAGTTGTTGTGCTAGAGCAGCGAGTAGTTGGACTTGAGTCATTGGCTGCTCTTGTACAGGCTCTTGAAAAATCATCACTTTCATTAAAGTTCTGTTAGCCCAGATGCGGAACTCGACAGAAACCCACTGAGCTAAATCAATGGCGATTTCTGGGTGAATCCAAGTACCTTGAGAACTGCCATAGCCATCAACTTCGATGACAAGAGACGATATCAGAATTCCGATGTCGTTTGAAAGTGCCGTCCAGTAGGCTTTTGTGGACTTCCTTTCTTTGTAATGCCCCCAAAACTTGTTATCCCTCTCCTAAGAAAACAGAATGGTTTCTTTCATCCATAGTGGGCGATCCGCTCATGAACAGCTTCTAAGAAACAGAAATGTTTCTTTACATCCATTGGGAATGTGATCGCTTTTTTTGGACGCTTTTATCACTCTCGCCAAAGTATAATTAAGGGCGATCGCAAAAACACCAGACAGAGAGTATGGTTGAGCCTCGCCCACCTGCACCCACAGTAAAATTTGTGGACGAATACTGCCAGTTGTATCAAAACCTCTTTCCAGAAGTTAGAAGCTTTGAAGCTTTTAAGTACCTACATATGGGATGTGTAACTGAAGTAAAACGTAAAACTCTACCTGAAATAGCGAAAATTGTAGGACTAGATAATCATCAAGCATTACACCATTTTTTAACAGAATCACCCTGGGATGTACAAGAATTAAGGAGGCAAAGGTTAGAATTAATAGTATCGGCTCAATAAGTAGGGGGAGCAGTTATTCTAGCTCCCAGGACAAGCCCAAGGGAAGAAAAGAAGATTTTTCGAGAATAATAGTTCTCAAAGATGGAATATTTCTAAGCTGAGAAATGCGGT
>JAHHHS010000096.1 GCA_019359215.1 Nostoc indistinguendum CM1-VF10
TTGTTCATCGTTTTTCGCCCCCCAGTCAGCAACAATCCCCATAAATACCCTTGAAAATAAACGAAATTCGGTTTCGAGAAATGGGTCTGAAACATCAAAAAATAGCTGAGTAATTCTAGGGGAATAATTTGAACCGATGAATGCGGCTGAGGCAGAAAAACTTACTCGCTGGCATTATCAACCACCTTACCAAATGTATAACACTACATCTGATGAAACACTAATTAGGTCGTTTGTAGACCCTGAAAACGCTTACTATGATGCGGCATATTTGAGAACTCTACTGTAGAACAACGAATTATTTGACCAGAATGGCAAATTGTTTGTCATCAATCTAAATTTTTCTAGGTTTCCTATTCCAACAATTTCTATAACTTCATGCCAGAAATCCTAACAATTAGATATTGAATGCTTACATATCACCTGTGCTGCTATTGAAAGGTTAACTAAAATATAGTCAGCAATTCCTAAATGAGACATTTGGGGCTGAGACTGATTACCCTGAGCTATCAAAATCGTTTTACACCCTGCACTATGTCCAGCTTCTACATCACTAAGATTATCGCCAATAAACCAAGAATTTGCTAAATCTATATTTTGTTCGCTAGCTGCACGTAAAATCAAGCCTGGTTTTGGTTTACGGCATTCGCAAACAATTGCATACTCAGATATTACACCATTTGGATGATGGGGACAGTAGTAAAACCCATCTAGCGATAGATCGGCTTTTTCTAATATTTCATTCAATCGCGCTTCCACTCTCGCCAAGGCAGATTCTGGGAAATAATCCCGTGCTACTCCTAGGGCAAACGCATCTAAAGTACTCTTGATCCTGGCCAAGATTAAGACCCAACGAAAAATCAGTATTTCTGGCTTGATTTATTTTCCAAGGCTCAAAGCGATCGCTAAAATCTTTGTCAATAAATAGGGATTAATGAGATTATTTTTGAGTCTATTGAGAATATTCTAGTCTTATTGACATGATGCGGCCGCCCTGGTGCTACTCCTGACTGGTTAGTAATCACAATTAATTTATATCCAGCTTTGCTAAGTATTTGTAATCCTTCAATAGCACCGATTTTCATTTCGATTAATTGCGGATCAACATTGTTTGGTACATTTTCAATTAAAGTGCCATCTTTATCTAGAAATATCGCCGACATTTGAGATTGCGAATTTAATTTGTTAGTTCGATGCAAAATTTTCTGATTTTTCAAGAAGTATGTTTCCCCATCTTAAATCTAATACCACTTGCAAAAGTTTTTGCAACAAAATAATTGGCTGTGGGAAAGTACATCTATAAATTACAGTTTTCTAGCTGCCACTTGGACTCTTTATATTTCTGCGTATTATGGTTGGCAGTGTAACGATGCCTTGCCCTACGTTAAGAGCGATCGCCCACAGCCGAATGTCCAGTACTTCACCAAAGTTTACCCCCGTAACCTGGGTGTTCACTTACCACCTGTCAAGCTTTCAGAGCAAAAGTGAGTTTGGGGAACTGGTGTCAGAAATGGAGTTGTCATAGATACAGTTAATTTACAGTAGTCGCGTTGAGTTCACCCCTTTTTCCTTTTCCTCTCTTGTTGCTACCTTGTGTCACCTTCGCTTCTTCTTCCTTACTGGAGTTAACCATTTTCAGCAAGTGCTGATTTAGATAACTTTGTGCAGAGATATACAAACTTTCCCAAATCTCTTGATTACGGCTGATTTTTGTGCCGACTGTATTTCCGGCTGTTTTCTCCGACACCAAGTATTTGCGGAAGTAGTTATTCCACAAGTGTTGCAAAAAGTCTTCGGCGAATTCGTCAAACGGCAGAATCCATTTATAGTCCTTATCCAAAAATACCCGATATGATGCAATTATCGGTAGTGCCAAGTCGGTTGGCGCACCAAAACCGAAAGAGTATTTGCTATCAGGCAATAGCGTAGTTTTACGTATATCTATTGATGCTAAATCGTTGCTACCCTTTCTTCTGGGGTTGCTGATATGGTCTTGGATAATTTCGTACAGTCTTTGCTCTATCCACAGAGCATGAGTCAAGAGAGGCAGTAAAGCAGTTAATCTTTCGGTTTCTGCGTCTGTAATGTTACTTGGAAGACTCATCCCTGCTGGGTGTTTGGTTCGTTTATTGCCGTCGGGATTGTATTTATTTCTGTCGAGGCAGTAAAGGAGCTTGAGCAAATGGGTGACCAAACAATTCGCAATTCGCAGTTCGCAATTCGCAATTGAAAATGCGAATTATGAACTAATTGATTAATTGGCTAAAAGTGGGTACAGAGCCAATACCATACCGTAGGTTGGTGGTCTTCAATTAGCGGGAGGTACAGAGCCAACACTAAATTGTCTTAATTGCGAATTGCGAATTGCGAATTGCGAATTGGAGTTGACATTGCACTGAGCGTTTCTGGGTGCGCCGCTTTGGTTTTGGTAATAGGCGATGCGGAATTTTCTATCTTCTGCTCTTTCTAACTGGACTAAATACTGCTTGATAAATTTGTAATCACCCCTGGCGTTCACTTTGGAGCGAGAATCAACTGGTGTTGTGGTATTTGAAGCCAGGGCTATATCTTTGGCTGATTCTTCAGTCAGTCCGATGTGGATGGTAACTTTTACTCTGGCTTCGGTTAAATCGTATTTGTAATTTTTCGCTTGCTCAAAGGCTAAAACTGTATGACCACCGTTGATAATGCCATCGCTGCCCCCCTCGTTAGCTTCTAAAATTTCCAGTTCTAGCTCGGTTTTATTTCTGTTGGGCTTAACTTTATTAGCTGACAGAACGATTCCACTGTGGCGAGAGAAGAATTTTGCAGGTTCGGTCGTCAGCGAGTCGAAGATTTGTCTGTAGGTCGCGCTTTTGCGGTTCGGTTCGCGGATGTTCGGTTCTAGGGGGAGGTCTATAGGGAAGCTGTCTACATCGGCTGTGGCGATGATGCAATTGGGATTGGCTTGAAAATGGTTATCTATCTTAATATTCCAAGTCTTGGGCATAGTTTATTTCTTGGGAACTAGAATTTCTATGTTAACCAAAACCCTGACCCTGATATCGCATTTCTCAAAATGCCGAGTCCGTTAGAGGTTCGACTACAACATATCTCAGCATCTGGGTAGTCAAATTGTTTGAACCTGCGGTAGAACTGACACACCTGAAGAGCCGAAATTCACAACAACATTATGCTTAATTTATACAGTGCCTAAATCCTAGTTTGGATAAAGAGTACTTAAATTCTTGATATTTAGGTACTCTCTTTATGGAAAGCTACATTCAATAATCAAATAACAGTTTACTTGCTATACTTACCCGCAAAAACTAACTTAAGATAGACTATTATTTATACTTAAGTTAGTTGCAAAAAGTGCTAATGTTAAAAAGTTTTCTAAAACATCTATAACTAGGCTCGATCACTTAGTTTCACTAAAACGTATTTATACTTATTTTCATTATGAGAATGGCTGCTTTACTAATATTCAGCAAGCGCAACTGCACAGTACCATGACTACCACCAAGATTCATTCAGTTGTCTGTATTCAGTCTCGTGTTTTAGTCGTATTTTACACTCTGGGGAAATGCTGGCAGTTTCGGATTATTAACCCCGATGGTACGGTGTTTATTGAGCATCCGATTTACTTTAGTGCTGAAGCAGCAGCAAAAGCTGGGCGTGAATGGATTTATCAAAAGCGGTAAAGCGGTTAATTCATTCGGTGGCAATCCCAGCCGGAAAAGCACTCTCATCGCGCCAGCAGGAGAGCCATTACCCGTAGCTTTTAGAAAAAATTAAATTGTTCAAAGTAATGGCAGTTAACAGACCAATGACGCTGCAAATAATCTATTGCGTTTTCAGCCCCTGGCAATAGCAGAGCTTACCCATTGTCACTTTTTGCAATTCTTATCATTAGTTCTACTTTTTCTAGCAGATTCCACAGGCTTTCCACAGCTATTTCTGCTGTTTTCCACAGTTGTTTTACAAGAGAATCGGCTTCTGTTCACCCATCAGGGATTTTGTGATGGCTGTAACCATCAGTCTGCTTTACTGAGTTATTGTTACGCAAGGTAAACAAAACCTGCTTCTAACCCTCATTTTCACGTAATTATTTATTTTTTCTATATTTCGCTTTAACATTTGGCAACATTGACAAACCGAGCCAATCAGCACACAATAAATCGACTAGCCTTTGTCGTCCGTTCCATTTTGAACATCAGCTGTATAAAAATATTCAGTTGTTAGTGCAGGTGGTTTGGCAAGCGAGGAACGGGGTGAAACAGTACAAACGCTGCATCACCTCTAGCTTATTGTCTCTATAATTTGCTCTTTCGGAAGCTTTGAACGGATGAACTCAACCCAAAATATCTTTACTACCCTTCCTGAAACCCTACATCAATCTCTCAACACCTACTTAGAAAAACATCCTGATTGGGATGAACGTCGCCTTATTACCGCAGCCATTTCTTTGTTTCTGCTGCAAAATGCTGATGGAGATCGCCGTGTTTCCCAAGTTTATCTCGAAACTCTGTTTCGTCGCGGCTAATGCTATCCGTAGAAGTCATACTAAATAAAATTCAATTTAAAAAGCCCTGGATTTTACCAGGGCTTTGTTTTATATCCGGTTTATTAAATGCCAGCTAAAAAAAGTTGCCAGCCCTTTCTATACACATAACAGCGTTGAATCACTTTGAGCTACTACTGCTGTTGAAATTTTGTCGATTCAGGAGCTTTTTTAATAACGCGCTGGTAAGTGTATTATAAATACTTGTTGGATTTTGGGGGAAAGGGAAAGAAAAACCCCTTAAACTTCCCCTAGATGAATTCCTAATTGGCATTTTGTACTTCTTCAATTGGCACAGACCGAATTAATTCCCGGATCACATCGGTTGCTGGTCTACCAGTAATTGAACAGTATTTTTCTAATCTTTCTGCTTCACTTGATGTGAGATTGATTGTAAGTCGTTTAGCAGCCCATTTTTTATTCATAATATTGCTCCAAAAGTTAACAAGGTATGGCGTTAACCACCCCAATAACCTGCCAATTTGAAGACTACTTGCAAGATAGATGATGAAGAGGAGTTCAAAAGTGGAACTGTAACTATCGTTGTTGCCCCAGCAGCCGCCTCATTGTAGACACTTTGCCAAGCTTCTGGGCCGCTAGTAGATTGCCCATGAACTTGTCTACTAACACCTAACTTTAAGCCAAGCGCAGCTAAACCAACTAGTATTGTGCGACGTTTCAACATTATTTCTTGATACCTAATAGTTTGCCCTTGTTTATTGTGTAAGGTAAAGCGAAGCTGTCTTGAGAATAGTAAGGACTACGGTTTTGCAGTGATTAGATTGCTAATAGTCAAGCAATTCATTTATGGTGCTACTTTTTCTTTAAACTGCTTCCCAGGAGAAAACGCAGGCACAATGGTTGCTGGAATTGTCATTGGCTCATTGGTTTTGGGATTACGCCCTTCGCGTTCTGAGCGTTCGCGCCGCTCAAATGACCCAAACCCAACGAGCGTTATCTTCTCCCCATTAGCTACAGCCTCGGTAATAACTGACAAAAAAGCACTGATCACTTCATCAGCTTGCTTTTTTGAGCCAAGGTGTGATTAAGTTGACTGGTTAATAGTCACCAGCACAAAATCCTAACTCGCTACATCTAATTCCACAGTTGCTGGCTGTTGTTCTTCCTTTACAGCACCCAGTTCCTCAATAAAAGCGTCGATTGCTTTGGCTGCTGACTGCTTGCCTGTTTTCAATTGGGAAAGGATATTTTCGCGTATTGCTGAATAATCTGGTATGACTTGCTGCTCAACGGAAACAGCCTCTTGTGTTTGTAGGGCAACTCCACCAGAACGCTGATCTATTAAACCCTTTATCTGAGCGATCGCATCTGCCATCTCCTGCTTAATCACTTGTTTTATCTCTTCCCCATCAGATGTAGACGCAGCTAAAGCATTTACTTCCTGTTTAACTATTTCCTTAATCTCATCACTATTAGATAACGCCAGCCCAGCTTTTGCCTGACCTAGGATTCCTTGGAGCAATCTTGTTGCTGTGTGATTTAATGACTCATTCTCGGAAATCTGCATTGCCGATAAAGCTTTAATTTCTGCATCAGTTAGCCCAATGGAGATTGTTACCTTAGCCATACTTTTTACACCTGTAAATATTAAACTCTACATCGCTATTTTGGGGCTACATCGGTTGCATACAATACTTTGATTACTGCTCACAAATACTGTATAAACAACTTATCAATCACCGAATTATTAAAAATTGCCCTGTAAGCAACTTTTACCCTCGATTCTTTAATCTAGCTTCAAATCAACCAAGTCACCATTACTTCGATTCTAACGCACCCTCATCTGATATCTATATTAAAAATGAGGGCAGATATACCCCTATTTAAACCTTTGACTTTTAAACGGTGTCCTATCTCCGTTACCCTTGCATTTGCAACACATTCCACAAGTGTGTTGCTTGCCATTTGACATCCTTGCTAGCGCTCAGAGCTTACCAAGTATGATAGTAACTATCTACCCGAATTTCTCGCTAAATATCTGACACTTGCCACCCTGAACTTTCAATTGATTTAAATTGAGAATTGTAAAATGCTGGTGAATAATAATAGTCAGAACCATACTCTGGCTTGTTACTATTCTCTTGCAGTTTTTGTTTGGCTTCCAATGCTGGTATGGGAGCCTCAATAAATTCAACTTCTGGTTCTAACTTTTGGGATAAGTTTGTTACAGATGCCTTTTTCAAAATGGGCTTTTCTATTTTTCTGCTTAGTTCCATATCTATTGAGAATTGATAAATCTATAATTACAAAAAGATGATTCTTGAATCTGAAGACTTCAGGATTTAGCGGAAAAAATTAACATTGATACCTTACTTTCTAATTCAATACGCTTGGGTTAAAGCTAAAACTCTTTATCAAAGTCAAATTTTTTAAGGTAGACGTTAAGCGGCTTGCCGCAGGCTACCGCAGAGGCACAGAGGGAACAGAGAGAAGAAAAAAATGCCTAACCCAAGCGTATTGCTTTATAATTGCCTAGTTTTTAGACTGCTCACAAGTCGTTAAAACTAGAACTTATTTGTTCGGTTCGCTGCACTGTCAAATCCTCCCATCTCAACACCCACTATAACCCAAGCTTTACCTGCTTTTGTATGAACAGCAGAGCTACAACTGGCAACCTCCGACATCTAAGAAGCTGTATGAAGTTATACGCTAAAAAGCTTATAATAGCCATATTGCAAAAGTTCTGGATTAGCACAGTAGAATATGACATTGAAAAACACTTTTGGTGAATATAGTTTTATTACTAAACTAGACGTTACTAATCTTGAAGCTAGTGCCGAGTGGTACAAGTCCAAGCTTGGGTTAGTTCCTCAAGAAAAATATGACACACCTAGCTGGAGACAGTTTAGTTTTCCTGATATTCCACGCTTTGCAATCGGATTGAACTTGAGTAACTCAGTTGAACCAGGTAATACTGTTAATACCTTTGTTGTCAACGATATAGTTACTGCTCGTCAAAGCCTGACTGAAAGAGGAGTCTCAGTTGGGCCAATTACAGATGTCGGTCACGGAGTGCAATTATCCACCTTCAAGGATATTGACGGAAATTTGTTAGGGCTTCGGCAAAATCCGCAGTCTTAACTGGATTTGCAGCTAAATCGGGGAATTAGCCAGCGATAGGATTGCTATATCACTGATGTAACTATTGTTAAAGCTTGTTTTTATGCAATTTCCATAAATAAGATTTTCCCAAATTGCTTACATATTTTTCTCCGAGTTTTTTTGAAATGTTTTGATTTTATGAAGATTTTTGAGTATCTATAACCAATTGATTTAGCTCTTCTTGCATTTGGTTATGAACTAATTCATAACAATTATTCACATAATTACGATCCTTAGCTGCATCTCGACCATATCTTTCAAAAGTAATTGGATCACATACACGAGTATGAATCTGCACAGGTAGAGGGATATTAGGCAGAGGCCCAATAGACAAGCCCCAAGGTAAACCTAAATAAATTGGGAAAATTCCTGGGTCTATTTGATAAAGCCACGGCAACCTTAACTCATGTAGTTGTTTGACTAAATCATAGCAATCACATAAAACAATCAACGTATCATGAGCGCCTACAGAAATCACTGGAATAATTGGAACTTCTTGTTTTAAAGCCAGTTTGACAAAGCCCTTATTCTCAGCAAAATTAATTTTATAGCGTTGGCTGTGAGTCCGAAACATATCATATTGTCCTCCCGGATACACCAGAACGCTAGCCCCCATATCAAAAGCTGCACTAGCCATCTTTGGATGTGCAACAATTGCTCCAACTTTCTGAGCTAATTGGGCTATTTCTGGACTCACTTTCCAAGCAGAAGGGTGCATTAGACCATATACCAAACGCTCTGTTCCAAATCTAGAAAACCAATCATACATCATCATTACTAAATCTGGAGAAGCCATCCCGCCATTATGGGAACCAACCAGTAGTACTTTTCCTTCTGTTGGTATGTGATGCCATCCATCAGTTTTTACTTGAAAATAGTAACGGTAAAACCATGACCATAAAGGCATTAGTAATTCAATCGAATTAACATCTCGCTGTGTTAAAGACCATTGAATTTTCTCTGATAGTTCTGATCTTAAGGAGTTGTCAGCGCTAATATAATTTTTCTCTACCTGTTTTGATAATTCCATAAATAGTTCAGTCTGGGCATTCCTTGCAACTGCGATTATTTTTTTGAATTTACTAACCGTATTGAAACAGCACTCTTGTTTCGATAAAATCAACGCATCAGTAATGCAAAATGTGCTACTTTTTCCCGAAACTGCAACAAGTAAAAAATACAGGCACAATGGTTGCCCGAATTGTAATTATTTCCTGGGTTTTGGGATTAGGCCCCTCGCTCTTAAAAGCAATCGCGCCGCTCGAATCACCCAAACCCATCAAGTAGTTAGCCATTATAGGCGAATACCAAAAATTCAGTGCCTTCATAGATGAACTCTGCCATCTTGCACATACCCATCTTTTGATGTGCCTGAAGTGATGCTTTGTTGTTTGCCTTGATGAACAGTATTCCCTCCCGGTCTGGTAAAAAATCTTTCAATTTAGCAAACATTTTCGCAGCAATACCTTGCCCACGCATAGTTTCATCAACACAGATGGGGCCATATAAGTAAGCATCTTTTGTACCAGCGTAGGCTTGTAACATCACCTTTATTATTGGTAAATTAGCAGTTGCCTTTGACCAACTGAGTAAGAATCCTACAACTTGCCCATCTTTGCGGGCTACAAGGCTCGGCATTTTAGATATGGTCATCATCACTGCCTCTGGCTCAAGATGACCTAACAACATACCACCATGTTCTGGGTCATTGGCTTGTGGCACTTCCTAAGTCTTCTTTTTTAGTTGCATCATCGATTCCGTAACCGTTTGTAAAATTACCCAAGCCAAATGTCCATGCCAAAGCATTGCCACCTGCATCGTTGCATACAGGCCCAACATCGGTATTATTAGGGCTGCCCAGCATATCGAAGTAGCGCCCGACCAGAGAACCTGTTCCCCGTGGCAGTCTTCCAGAGGTTTTGTTCGCGATCGCTCTGGCGATGCCTGCATCTCTGAGTGCCAAAAACTTGCTAGCTATAATTGAAAGTGCTTCATCCCAAGAAATTGGCTCAAATTTAGAATTGCTGTCACCTTTGTTTCCACCAACCCGCTTCATTGGGCTTTTCAAGCGAAAACGATTGTATACTAGCTGGGTCATCATTGGCCCCTTGATACAAAAGCCACCAGCCTGTACTGGGTCATTTGGTTCACCTAACACATCTATGATGCGTCCGTCTTTGAGATGAACTTTCAATCGGCACAGAGAATTGCAGAATTGACAAGCACTATCTACAATCTTATCTGGCTCTAGGGCAGCCGATTTCTGAATAAAATCAAATTCAGTACTTTGGAGAGGGATTGCCTGATCGTCTCCAATACTTGCAGCATCTGCCACTTCTTTTTTTAGTACAGCTGCTGCACTTACAGCAGCTGTACTAATAGCCACCCCTTGGATAAAACCACGCCGTCGCGGATTTCTCACAAAATCTGAAAAAAAGAGGTCAAAAACTGCGAAAATGTATATATAGCAAGTATTTCAGCAGTTATAGAGCATGACCCCAGGTTCAAGAGATCGTATACCAAAACAGTTCAGATTTGAACAGCCAAAGTCACCTCCAATCGTAGTTAATTTCCAGGGTGGACATAAATTATCAGTTAGTAAGTAAAAGATAGAAAGAATAAAAACTTATTTTTCCTAGATAAACTCAAGTATTAACAGGTAAAAAACCTGAGCAATTAAGTCGCAATCTTACAAGTCCACATACTGCCATTATTACCTGATTATAGCGATGACGAGATAAGCGAAATTTTACACTCGCTACTCGGAATATTTTTACTCGATATATCATGTGTTCAACACCAATTCTCCGTGAAGATAATTGTTTATTCTGTTCTTTTTGTAATTCGGAAATCTCTGATTTTTTTGGTTTTTTATGTGGTGTAGTAATTGCATTATCTCCAATATAAGCTTTGTCACCAATAAATTTTTGTTCAACATTGAATTTATGTCGTGTTTCTCGAAATAAACCTATGTCGCTTGTTTTACCTAATTTACCAATACATACATCAACAATATCTGCACCATTCGGTAGCACAATAAACTGGTTTTTTAGAGTATGCATTTTTTTCTTTCCCAAATAGTATTGTTTCTGTTTTTGTTAGCCCACAGGTTTTTCTATAGCTTGCTCTGCGCTATCTACAATTAATTCGTATTCGCCAAGCATTCGACGCAACTCTTGATATTTTTGATTATTTCCTTCTACCTTCTTCTATTTGAGATGCGGGTAAGATGTCTCTTAAAATTTCTACCCAATAATTAAATGCATTATTAACTTTTGTTTTGGAGACATCAAAGAGTAAGCCTAATATTTCAAAAATTGGTTTTTGTCGCAGATAAATTAGACATAAGCAGATCCCTTCTTTTGAAGATATTTCCGGTTTTCGTCCACCACCAGGAGCAATAATACGAGTTTTATTACTTTCGATTTCTGCACGTTTTTCTAAATGACGTTTTTCCGCCAAACTTACTAATGCTAAAAATTGCTCATAATCAATACCGATTAATCGCTTTGCTTCTTGCGGATGTGATTCAATTCGTGGCTATTGGGCTTGTCATTATTCAATACACGTATTACTTAATTATTTTTTGATTATCCCACAAAGTTTATATTAAGGATAGGTCTATTGGCTACAGCTTCGGTAACAACTGACAAAAAAGCACTGATGACTTCATCAGCTTGCTTTTTCGTGACGTTGGTCTTTGCTGCGACAGCATCCACTAATTCGCCTTTGTTCATAAATCACCCTGAAGTCTTGTCTTGAAAAGGAAATTCACTTTCCATTACTACCTTTTGTGAGGATAAGGGGAAAACAACTAACAATCAAGCAGCATACGAAAATTAACAATACACGGTTACTACTGATTAGACAGTCAGATAGTTCAACCCCATCACAAAACTAACGGCAGCAATTGCTTGATCACCTTTATCGCGTAGAATAACTGTGGGTACAGCCGAGCGCAACACCAAAGATATTCACAAAGAAAAAGTTCATCCGCTCCTTTGCTCCCGATTTGACAAGATCCAAACAGCATTGGTGATTAGAACTAACACTTGAACTCCTTTAATTTTAATTTAATTAAAGCTAAAGGTGAGTTTCTCACTAACTGCAAGATGCGAAAAAAGCAACGTGTATTTTAGTAATTTCCCTCAAATAAAGCAAAGTTGATAACACTATGAAAAATCTATCGCTCATTACAGCAATTGCAGTAATTCTAGCTTTAGGAAGAGTTAGTAAATCACAGGCAGCAACATTTATTGATACTTGTGGGGCGGAATGTGGAATTAATGGTGCTATTGGTTATCTGGGCGAAGGAAGTCCTTTAGGTAACGGGATTCCTCTTAATATCGGGCAGACTTTTACTGTACCTAATACTGATAATGTGCTGAGTGAATTTAGTTTCTTTTTATCAGACCCTTTATCTTTTCCAGATGTAGTGGATTTTCGTGCTTTTGTAATCCAATGGGATGAAAAAAATAATACACCAACTGGTTCTGTTTTATTTGAAAGTAAACCTCCCTCAACTACCTTCCAAAATTCTCTTTACCCAATGCAAGAATTTGTTTTTAATACAGGGGGTATTGAATTAGTTTCTGGTGGCAAGTACTTGGCATTTTTAAGCTCATTAAAAGATTTGGACGGATTACCTGGCTATGCTTGGGTTGGCGAAAGCCCACTGAGTCCGGTCTTTGACCGTTACCTTGATGGGAAAACCTTTTTGATTAGCGCTACAAACTTTGATTCAATAATTAACAGCTCATGGGACTTGGATACGCCTTCGGCTGATCTTAATTTCAAAGCTATCTTTATCTCTGAACATTCCACAAGTGTTCCTGAACCCTCTTTGATATGGGGGTTCTTCGTATTAAGTGCTTTTAGCCCTGTTCTGTCACTTTGGGAGAAGCCAATGCCTGAAAGCCTTTGAGAGCTTTATTTTTCAGATTTTGGCTATAAATTTTAGTTTCTGTTAGAAAAGAAAAGCTCAAAACTTTATCAAATCAAAGTTTCAGAGTTTCGCTCCGATTATTGTTTTCCGAAAGTGACAAAACAGGGTTAGTATCAGATTATTTTGGAAATGCAAATAATAAGTATAACAGCACAATTATTACTCGAAACCTGCTGACACTTAATCGATGTGCAGGATACTTATTTTAAAGATGGTGTACATCGGTCTAAAAAAGCTACCAAATCAAATTTTGACCTAAGATTTCCCCCCAACACACCATTCATCACTCCAATAGCCCATATCAGCAAGACTTTCGGCGATACTTGTGAGAATCGATTGGAGGACGATAAACAACGCCCCGTAAGAGCGATCTCGCTACTTCATTTCTCCATCCCCAGATTTCCTTACTCAGCACACCATCACCAGCAACCATATCTGACGGCTGCCAGGGAAGAAGCTCAAAGTCGCGCATACCGTATGTGAATTGAGCATATCTGTGATAGATAATTATTTTTCAAACCGTTGTTCTTGCTGTGGTTGCTGTCGGCGTTGAGTGGGTTGGAGTTTTTTAAATAAAGCTGGTGGTGTCGTTTGGCGAAATGCACCACAATAGTGCATGGTCATAACTGCTTTGAAAGCCCAATGGTCTGATGGAACATCAGTAAAAGGATTTGGTAAAGTTTGGGCAAGATTTTGAACGCAAGCATTCACAACTTGATTTGATGTTGCTGGAGCTCCAGTTACAGGTTCTTGAGATTTGGCAGGAGTAACAAAACTAGTAGTTGCTAGTACTACGAGTGTAGCTAAAATTTTGTACTTTATAATTTGAGTTTTCTAGAGATGGCATTTAACCCTATCTTAGTTTGCAGACAGCGAACCAGAAACTAAGGACTGCCTACTTGAGGCGCAGCTTGAAGAAGTCGATAGTCCGACCATTCGCCAGTGCGGCTGTATCCTTGCCGCAGTGAGTGCTACGGTGTCAGGCGAAAGCGTAACTGCAAACTTAGGTAGGTGAACACCTGAGCAGACACGTTGTCCATTAGCGCTTCGATGATGGTCTTTTATGACTTTGGGAGAAGTCAATTATCGAAAGCCTTTCCGAGCTTTAATTTCCAGGTTTTGGCCATCAATTTCATTTCCTGCTAAAAAATAAAGTCTCAAAGCTTGGCTCAATCAAAGTTTCAGAATTTTGCTTCGATTATTGTTTTTCGAGAGTAACAAAATAAGGTTAAGCTACAAATGTTTCACCTTTTTTTAAGTGCCATTTGTCATTAGCCTAAGCTCCTCATCCAGGTGTTTAGCTTGTCAGGTATCTGCACTTGCTGCCTTACAACTTTGAAAACAGCATATTTAACCCTTCAGTCATCGTTGGATGAGTCAACACTCCATCGCGCAGAACGGTGTAGGGCATCTGAGCTTGCATTACCATTTGCACCGTCGAAATTACTTCACCCGCTTGATGACACAACAGAGAACACCCCAAAATCCGACCTGTCTCGGCATCCGTGATCGCCTTCAGCAGTCCATCGGTTTGACCGAGGGTTTTCGCTCGAGGAATCGCTGAGGCATCCAGCTTCACCACCCGAATAGCATACCCTTGTTTACGTGCTTCAGTTTCGGTCAAACCTACATGAGCTAGTTCTGGATCGATGAAAAGGCAAGATGGAACCAAGCGCTTGTATGTACCGCGGTTGCCTCCATCAATCAGATTCGCTTTGACAATGCGATAATCGTCGAGCGATACATGGGTGTATTGTGGTCCTCCGTTGACATCGCCTAACGCCCAAATACCGGGTATGTTCGTCTCTAAGTATTCGTTGACTTGAATAAATCCGCGCGTATCGGTTGCTACACCAGTAGCAATTAAATCTAAGCTATCGGTGTTTGGCGCACGACCTACGGCGACAAGCAAATGCGACCCCTGGAGGGTGAGGGGGCGATCAGCAACTTGGATTTGAAGGATGGTCTCATGACCACTGCGCTCGATCCTTAACACCTTCGCCTTCAACAAGAATTCAATCCCGTCTCGTTCCAGTAGCGTTTGCACCGCGTTCGCTATATCTGGATCTTGCTGTGACAGAATTTGCTCACTTTGCTCAATCACGGTGACGCGACATCCAAAGCGCCGAAACATCTGGGCAAACTCTAAACCAATGTAGCCACTGCCGAGAATGAGCAAATGCTCAGGCAACTGGTCTAGCTCCATAATCGACTCACTTGTCAAAAACCCAGCTTCTGTGAGTCCGGGTACGGATGGAATCAACGGTCGCGTGCCTGTGTTGATAAACAATCGTTCTGCGGTAAGTAACTGAGTATTGCCGTCATGCGTTGTCACTTCAATAGTTTTGGGAGCAACAAACCGTCCCGTGCCAATGATCAGTTCGTGACCCAGAGCAGTTTCTAAATTGTGCAAGTTCATTTCACGCATGGATTGCACAACCGTTTGTTTCCGGCGGATCACATCTACTAAATCAACGGTGGGTGCATTGGCTTTAACACCATAAGCGGCACTGTTTCGCACTGTATTTGCAACATTAGCACTCGCCACCATTGTTTTGGTAGGAATGCAGGCAAGATTAATACACCCGCCACCAATCATGTTTAAACTGCGTTCCACTAAAGCGGTTTTCCGTCCGTCAGCAACTAGCGCAGGTGCAAGTGTTTTACCCGCTTTGCCGCCGCCAATAATAATGTCGTCATAGTATTGGATGCCCATTTCTATTTCCTTTGAGTTTGACGTTACTTCATTGCTTTTACAACTTCATTCGTAGACAGAACTGCATTAGCGATATACCCAAAGTTGATCAGTGCCGCCTTGTAGCCGTCGCCCAGTTCAGGATGTTGAGGGGCAGCTGTTGCGTCCTTGACGACAAGCACCTCAAATCCCTGTTCAACTAAATCGCGCAGGTGAGCTTCAACACAAATATTTGCTAGCATTCCGAGTAGAATGACTTTGGTGAGGTGGCGTTTACGCGGTTGCAAAACCAGATCATTGCTCTGCGGTCCATAAACCTTATGGGGACTGACCACAATCGTCAAGCCATCCTCAATGAACGGCTTGTAGCGATCAAGCCAGTCAGCGCCAGAACCCAAGAAACTATCGAGGTTTAACGCGCCCTTGCGATCAAACTCTCTAGATTTAAGCATCATTTGCTCCACGGTTCCGGCGAATTTCCACGTATAGTCGGTGGGGTAGTAATAGTGGGGGGAGACGAAAACCTCAAATTCATTTTGCTTCGCGGCTTTGAAGATTCGCTCGATGTTCTCGACAGTCTCATTATCCTTGACACTAGCACCCACCAAATCCCAGGAGACACCTGTTTCGCTCAAGACATCGTTCTGCGGATCAATAACTACCACTGCGGTGTCATTATTGTTGATATTCATGGTTTTTCTTCTTGATTATTGATGTTCACGGTTCTCTTCGTTAAAAACCAACCGAGATATGCAGCATTTTCCAGCGATCCAGGCTGAGTCGAAGGACGCGAAGAAGACAGATGCAAGTGCGATGCCCTATAGTTGTTTGTCATGAAGTCGGCTCCTAATTTGTGGGAGATCGCCCTTTTCTCATCACTCAATACCAGGGCATAGACCGTTGCCCCAGACCACTTTACCTGATAAATTCGCGCTCATTAGACAGGGATCGGTTGCAGTCGTGACGTGAGAAATTGCGTGATGTGGTTTGCGATTGCATCTCCTTGGTCTTCCAGAGCAAAATGTCCGGTATCGAGTAAATGAAACTCAACGTCTTTCAAGTCGCGCTGGTAGGGATAAGCACCTTCAGCAGGAAAGATGTAATCATTTTTGCCCCACACTATTAACGTCGGTGGTTGATGTTTGCGGAAATATTCCTGCCATTGCGGATATAACGGTGGATTTGTGCCATAACTATATAACAACGCCAGTTGAATCTCATCATTTCCTGGGCGATCAAGGAAGAGTTGATCCATATTCCAGTTATCAGGGCTTATCGCCTCCGGGTTGCGGACACCGTTGGTGTATTGCCACTTTGTCGTTTCCAATGTGAAAAAGGGTCTGAGCTTGTCAGCATTCTCAGGAGAACGGTCTTGCCAGTATGCTTTTATTGGGTTCCAAAATTCACGCAGACCTTCTTCGTAGGCATTCCCGTTCTGGACAATGAGTGCTTCAACCTGCTCTGGATATTTAGCCGCAATCCGATAGCCAATGGGAGCACCATAATCCATTACATAAAGGCTATATCGCTGGAGATCAATCGCGGTAATAAACTTCTCCACGATCTGTGCTAAATGCTCAAATGTGTAGTCAAACTCAGTCACTGTTGGCATTGAACTGTTGCCATAGCCAGGATAATCAGGTGCAACCAGATGGAAACGATCAGCAAGTGCAGGTATCAAATTGCGGAACATGTGAGATGAAGTTGGGAAACCGTACAACAGTAGAATTGTCGGGTTATTCCGGGAACCAGCTTCTCGATAAAAAATATCTAAACCATCTATGGAAACTGTACGAAATGTGGTCATGAGATTACTCTTTCTAAGGTTATAGGCAAAGCTGAAATTGTGGCGTGAAATCGATTCTCAGTGATGATGCACAGTTCTGTCGCCACCTGTATTGCGTGGTCAATTTAAATGAAAATATGCTATTGCTGGAAATAGTCGCGCCAACTTTTGGGTAAGGCTTCAAGTTGAGCAGCGCGATGAAGTAACTCTGGATTGTCTTTCTCACGAACATAAAGCTGAGTGATATCGGCAACAGTAATATTGTTGTCATCTCGGCTCACCAACTCTAGAGTGTCTCCGGCTCCGACTTCGCCCTCTTGCAAAACACGGAAGTAAAATCCGGTGCGACGACTGGCGAGAAAGCGTTTCACCATATCGGGTCGTCCAAATCGAATCCCAAGTTTGTAGCAGGGTAGGCGAGGTTGTGTAACCATCAGTTTTACAGTACCGATCACAAAGCGATCACCAATGTTCAGTTCTTCTTCTCTTAATCCAGTAGTTGTGAAATTTTCACCAAAGATGCCCAGTGATAGCTCTGTGTCAGGCAATTCACCTCGCCAGTAATCGTAATGCTCAAACGGATAAACATAGACTGCTTTGTCTGCTCCTCCATGAACGGTTAGATCAGCTTGCTTATCACCCTCTAAATTGAGTGATCGCACCATCACCCTTGTACTGACTGGTTCTTTGAAAATTCCAGTTGTTACAGTTTTCCCTTTCCAGGCCACTTCACGCGGCAGCCCGACGTTGACAGAGATGAGTTTCATCAGAATTTTGAATTGGGTCAATGGTTAAGTATCGACTGATCCAGACTTGCTTGTTTGTTCTCTAGTTGCATTGATGCAATGCTCCGGCTTCTCAAAGATTGAGGTCAGACAATCCGGGATGATCGTCGGGACGACGACCAAGTATCCAGTGGTATTTGCGTTCGCTCTGGTGAATTGGCAGGTCATTGATGCTGGCAATACGCCATCGCATGAATCCGTGTTCGTCGAACTCCCAATTTTCATTGCCATAGGAACGAAACCAGTTGCCCGAATCATCATGCCATTCGTAAGCAAACCGGACAGCAATTCGGTTATCCTGAAAAGCCCAAAGCTCTTTGATAAGACGGTAGTCCAATTCTTTAAGCCACTTCCGGGTCAAGAACTGTACGATCGCCTCACGACCGGATAGAAATTCTGAGCGGTTGCGCCAAAGGCTATCCGACGTGTAAGCGAGTGATACTCGTTCAGGGTTACGTGTGTTCCAAGCATCTTCTGCAATTCGGACTTTTTGGATAGCGGATTCATGATCGAAAGGCGGCAGGGGTAGTCGAGGATTCTCGGGGTTGTTCATAGTGTGGTAGCGTAAAATGGCATTTCAAGCGTTTCTATGAGCTAGCTCCAACTTAAACGGGCGATTTCCTTTGGTTTTTCCTGCCTCCTTGAGTTATTTGAGTTGACAGATGAAGTGGATTATAAACAGCCCATCTGGAAACTTGCCAACCCTGTTGAGAAACTTCAAATCTGTGCCATACCGCCATCGACAAACAGCTCGATGCCGTTGACAAAACTGCTGTCGTCACAAGCGAGAAAGACAACGGCTTTGGCAATCTCATCGGGCGTGCCTACTCGTCCCAGGGGGATGGTGACGGCTTGGCTGTCCACGAATTCTTGCACCTGTTCACCATTCAGTCCTATAAGATTGTAGCCAGGAGTCGGAACCACACCAGGACTAATGGCGTTAACCCGGATCTTGCGCTCTTTGAGGTCGAGCGTCCAATTACGGGCGAACGATCGCACCGCGGCTTTGGTAGCGCTGTAAACGCTGAAGGCTGGGGTACCTTTTATAGAAGTAGTCGAGGCGTTCAGAATGATGGAAGCGCCTTCTGGCAAAAGAGGCAGTGCTTTCTGGACAGTGAACAGCAGACCTTTGACGTTAGTGTTGAAGGTTTTGTCAAAGTGTTCTTCGGTGATCGCTCCGAGTGGGGCGAGTTCTCCACCGCCAGCATTGGCGAAGATCACATCGACGTGTCCTTGCTCTTGCTTAATCGTGGCGAACAGGCGATCGAGGTCTTCCAGTTTGGAGGCATCGCTCTGAACACCTGTAGCATTTTCACCAATCTCTTTCACGGCAGCATCAAGTTCAGTTTGGCGACGACCTGTGATAAAGACGTAAGCACCTTCGGCGACAAAGCGCTTGGCAGTGGCAAGACCGATGCCGCTGGTACCGCCGGTGACAAGAGCGACTTTTCCTTCTAGTTTTTTCATGATTATAAGTCCTGTAATTGTTGAGTTTAAAAGAGCTGCCTGTAACAGGTGACAAAAAGATGAGAACGTACTTCCTACAACCTCGTCCGTTCCCCAACATGAGTGGTCATAAAGCGATGGATATGGTCGGCGATAGCGTACCACTTCGTAGAAGCAAGCTACGCAAAGCGTCTCGTAGAGAAGCGCAGATCGCATCGCCATCTAGTAGTCGCCCCATTTTAGACTTTGACACCACTGCCTAAATGCTGTTTCAAAAACGCTAACGTGCGATCGCGCGCTAATTCTGCGGCTTGTTTGCGATAAGCGGAACTACCCACGCGACTAAAGCCGTGACTAACTCCTTCATAGCGATAGATTGTTATCAGGGGGTTGTCTTTCAGCCCTTGCTGAATGGTCGCTTGAGCGCTTGGTGACACAAATTCGTCATTTTCACTCATATGCAATATCAGCGGTTTCTGAATCTTTGTCGCCTCTGCTAAATTCTTGTCAATGTCAACACCGTAATAACTAACGTTGGCATCAGCATCAGTACGTGTTGCCATGAAATATGCCAGTTTGCCGCCCAAACAAAAACCCACACTGCCAACCTTACCTGTGCTACTGGGATACTGCCGCAGAAAAGACAGACTTGCCTTCAGGTCTTCTACGCCGCTATCTACATCAAACGCTCTGAGTAACTCAAAAGCTTTAGCCCACTGCTTCTCATCTTCAGGGTCAAGTTGCACATCGGGTTCCAGTCGCCAATACAAATCTGGCACCAGCACCAAATAGCCTGCCTTAGCAAAATCATCGGCAGTCTGTCGCATATTATTATTGACCCCAAGAACTTCTTGAATCAACACAATTCCTGCAAGAGGCTGAGTACTGGGTGCTGCTAAATAGGCGCTAAAACTGCCCTCGGAGAAGGCTGGAATGGTTACATTTTGATCTGTCATGGTGTCTTTTTTGGAGATGTGTACCTATTGCGACTAATTGTTGTCAAGCCATTGACTAAGCCTTGCACTGATTAGGCAGGGATGGGTTACAGGCGTGACGTGAGGAATTGAGGTATGTATTTTGGGATGGGAATGCTGATTAATTTTCTTTAAGAAAGTCCAGCAGCACTGGATTGACTTGATCTGCATGAGTCCAGTTGATGGCATGCGGACCGCCAGGTATTACCACAAGGCGGCTGTCTTTAATTAACTTCGGCAGTCTCGCTCCGGTGGAATGATGCGGGAGAATGCGATCGGCATCCCCTTGGACGATCAGCGTTGGTACGTCGATGCGCGGCAGATCATCACGGAAGTCCGTCAACCAAGATGGCACACAGTCCAGAGTCCCCTTGGCGGATGCTCCTGCCGCGACATTCCAGCTCAACCGGATGGCATCATCGCTGATGCGAGTGCCCAGAAGCACATCAACATTGTAGAAGTCTTTGAAAAATGCGGACAAATAGGCGGGGCGATCGTCTACAATGCTCTTCATAATCCCGTCAAAGACACTGTGCTCGACTCCTTCGGGATTGTCGTCTGTCTTCAATAGAAAAGGTGGCACCGGAGCCATTAGCACTGCTTTACTGACGCGCTCCGAACCGTACTTGCCGAGATAGCGAGTCACTTCGCCTGTCCCCATTGAGAAGCCGACTAGCGCAATATCACGCAGGTCAAGTTCTGTCAATAGCTTGTTCAAATCTGCTGCAAAGGTGTCGTAGTCATAGCCAAACGACGGTTGGCTGGAATCGCCAAAGCCCCGGCGATCATAAGTGACGACCCGATAGCCCTTGTCCAGCAAAACCGCCACCTGTTTCTCCCAGGAATGACCACTGAGAGGAAAACCGTGGATTAGGACGACAGGTTGACCCGCTCCGATATCTTCGTAGTAGATATCGATGTTTCCAGAATTTTCTTGACCGACAGTAATGTAAGGCATTATAGTCTTCTTTTTTTAATTGGTTTGTTGTTTCAAGCTTCCAGATCAGATAAAGAAAAGGTTCATGCTGTTGCTGTAATTACATCGGCAGGTAGGGTTCCAGGCAGACCAAGCATTTCATCGCCAATCTCAGCAGAAATACGCTCAAACAGTGCCATGTCTGATGTTTCTGCCGCATCTAGCGTCCCTACTGCTGCAATCAGCCGAGCAAAGGCGCTGGGCGCAGCGACGACCAACCCGCGAGCTGGCTTATCGCTGAGTGTGGCGACCACATGAGGTGTGCCAGGAGAAATTAGGAAGCTTTCACCAACGTTTAGCACAACTTTGTTTTCACCCGCCCAGACCGTGAATTCCCCGGACAGCACATAAAGTTGTTCGGAATAGCGCGTGTGGCGATGGGGGGGAGTTTGTGTGCCAGGTGGGAAGTAGCCTTCGATCAGATCGTACTGGCCCCCAGTTGTGGTGTGATCGGCAACAATGTTAAGCCGAGAGCCAAAAAGCCAGAAAGATTGTGTCATGAGATTGCTCCTATTGATGAATGATTTGTGTGATGAAATATTAGGCGTTCAATTTAGATGAAGAAGGTATTTATGCTGTAAATGTTACAGAAGAAAGTTGCGATCGCCACAGGCGGGCACTCCTGCTCAAAAATTCACTTTTCTGCATATATGCTGTCAGAAGCCTTTCCTTTATCTTTGCGCGAGCAAGTTAGCTTGCAATCGCTGAAGTTACTTGCTGTGAAACGCAACCTGCGGCTTTAATTAAATCGGCTGCTTTTTCGCCAATCATAATGGTGGGCGCGTTTGTATTTCCTGTGGTGATTGTTGGCATGATGGAGGCATCCACAACACGCAAGCCCTCAATTCCATGTACTCGTAGTTCAGGGTCTACTACCGCCATTGGGTCAGTGCCCATTTTGCAAGTGCCTACCGGATGCCACACTGTACTGCAAGTTTCCCGGACGTAAGCAACGAGTGCTTCATCGCTCTGCTTGTCAGCACCTGGAGCGATTTCCTTACCGCGAAACTCATCAAAGGCACTTGCACCGAACAAGTTACGGAGTAATTTAATCCCTACTACTAACTTTTGCATATCAGCTTCACTTTGGAGAAAGTTCATCCGAAACATCGGTGCGTCTTTGGGGTCGGGAGAACGCAAACTGACACTGCCAATGTTTTGGGGATGAGTCAAACAGACGAAACTTGTGAATCCTAAACCAGAGTGGGCATAACCAGGCGGCACTAACACAACGGGGCCGAAGAGAAACTGTAAATCTGGCGCAGCATCCAGATTACCCTCGGTATGCAAAAAGAAGCAGCTTCAGCAATACTACTGCTGCAAGCCGTGTGTAAATCCTGAGTTGCCTCGTGTGCCACGGACACGACAGGGTGGTCTTGGAGGTTTTGACCAACACCCGGCAAATCAGCCAGTACCGGAATTCCCGAGGCTTGCAGGTGTTCTGCATCACCAATACCGGAAAGCATCAGCAGCTTGGGCGAATCGAATGCGCCAGCACTTAAAATCACTTCGGAGTTAACCCTGACCTGGTGCAGTGTGCCCTCGTGCAGATATTCCACCCCAACGGTGTGAGTGCCTTCAAACAACAAGCGAGTGGCTAGCGCTCCTGTCATTACAGTCAAATTGGGACGCTGGAGAATGGGCAGGAGGAAGGCAGCAGCAGCACTATGCCGCTTACCATCCTTAATGGTCAACTGATAGAGTCCTGCCCCTGACTGCTGCTTTCCATTAACATCAGGATTGTGGTCATATCCTAGTGTCACTGCTGCGTCTACAAAGCGTTGGGATACCACAGCAGGCGCAATCAGATCGGTCACGCTCAACTCCCCATCAATCCCGTGAAACTCGGATGCGCCTCGTGAGGAGTGTTCTGATTTCTTGAAATGCCGTCAGTTGCCGCCTGGTAAATTACCTTTGCAACGTCCTTTTCTGTGGCTTGGCGCACTTCCCGAAGACCTTCAAAGACAGCGTTGGTATGCGCGACGAAGCGATCGTAGTCAGGAATCGTGGCATTCTGTACAGCCTCGGCACCGCTACGCTGCTCAAACTTTGTGTTCGCTATGCCACCAGGCTCGATAAGCTTCACGGCAATATTCTGCGAAGCTAGCTCGTAGGAAAGTGCTTCAATGAAACCTTCGAGTGCAAACTTGCTGGCGCAATATAGCGAAAGCATCGGCAGCGTGAATACGCCAGCTCCGGAACTTATATTGAGGAGCAAGCCGCCTTTATTTTGCCGAAAATGGGGCAAAATCGCACGCATAACATCCATGACCCCGAAGATGTTGATGTTGAATTGCTCCGCTACCTTTTCGGGTGGTGTCGCCTCAAACAACCCGAAGAGTCCAAAGCCAGCATTATTGAGCAAAACGTCGATCCGCCCAAATCGAGCGATCGCAGCCTCGATTGCCGTAACAATGCTGATGCGATCTTGAACGTCCAACCGTGTCACAAGCACGTTGGGGAGCTGGACAAGTTCTCGTTCTTCCTCCGGTCGCCGCATTGTAGCCACAACGTTCCAGCCTTCGTGGGCGAAAAAGCACGCAGTGGCTTTGCCCAGTCCAGAGGAGGCTCCCGTAATCAAAATGGTTTTTGTCATATTTATCACGAATACTTTTCTTTGACTATTCGCAGCTAAACTTAATGATTTACAGCGAAAAAAAACTTTCAAACCTGCTTCAAATATTTCTCGAACCAGTTCAACGCAACTGTACTGGCAATCTCAAAGCCTTCGCCTTGGAAACCGTCAAAGTGTCCGCCCTTCAAAATTGTCAGAGACTTAGGCTCCATCGCACGCGCATGGACATCGGCGGTTATGTCGGCAGGTGAAAGAAAGTCTTTCTCACCCGTAATCAGGCATAGCGGTGTGGGAAAGATTGCTTCGAGGTGAGGAATCGGCTCGTAATAGAGGCAGTGTTCAATCGATTCAAAGGAGATTCGATTCTCCCATCTTCCTTCGCTCGCGCTTTTGTTCGATTCAACCCAATTGAATGCGTCAGGTGTTGCAAGGAAGCTGGGTTCACCAGGCAAAGCAACCAAAGAGAGGTAACTCACGTCTTTGGTTTGATACCGTTTTATCCGGTCAAGTGAAACCATCTTTGTGAGTTCTTCCAGTTGAAGTGGGGAAGCCACTCGGCGGGAGATGAGAAATGCATTCACTGTAGGCATCTGTGCCACGATCGCTTTCACGCGTGGATCGAATGCAGCCAGATGCAGCGCGTGACCGCCGCTATAGGAGAAGCCCCACAGACCTATGCGCTCAGGACCAACTTCGCTTTGTAGTTGTGTCCAGGTAATGGCATTGCGGAAGTCCTCTTGCTGCTCGGTAGGAAGCATTTGCCCACGAGGCTCTCCCTCACTGGCACCCTGGTAGCGATAATCGAACAGTGAGACGACGAACCCAGCTTGAACGAAGAGTTCAGCAAACTGCGGCAATCCCATTTCTTTGGTCAAGCCAATTCCATGAGCCATGACAATCGCCGGACAGCGCTCGCCGGATGCGACTTGATCCGGAGTGTAAAAGGTGACGGAACACTTTAGACCTTTACTTTCAAAACTGGTTCTTCTTTGCATAACTGCTTACCCTCTCTTTTTTAAAGACCAGGAACATTAATGCCTTGTAGTGACAATAGCTGCCATCAACTGCTCAATGTTCCAGCGACTGGTATATCGAATTCCATTAATAAACAAAGCTGGGGCAGCCGTTACTCCACTGTGTAATCCACTTTCTATATCTTGATTAATGTGCGCTATGTGTATTTGACTGGATATATCTTGCAGAAATTGGGGAATATCGAGTCCTAGATTATTGGCATACTCCACAAGATAATCGTTTCCTAATTCTTGTTGATGGGTGAACAAAATGTCGTGCATTTGCCAAAACTGACCTTGGGTGGCTGCCGCTTGGGCTGCTTCAGCTGCACGTTGAGCATAACGATGTGTTTGCGGCTGTGGAAAGTGGCGAAATACAAAACACAAGTCATTGACCTGTTTTTGGATTGCCTTGATTAATCGGTGAGCTTCGCCACAAGTGGAACACTGGTAGTCACCATATTGCACAAGTGTCACTGAAGTACTCACCAATCCCTGAATATGATCTTGTTCTGAAATCGGCACAAGCAACCGATTATAATCACCGAGACTCATGAAAGCACCTTTAAGGAAAGGAGTGCAGCAGGTAGAGACAGATGATTGTTATAAAACCTCTTTCACAATTGGGTAGACCAATGCCGCTCTGTTATCTGTTGCATAATCTTAATTTAGAGGGTTGACTCGATTTTGTCGCTGAGAAAAATGTCAGGATATCATCTGACAAATTTGACAGCTAATAAACTGACAAATTTGACAGGTATGACCTTTTTTTAATTAAAAATTAAAAGTTAAAAATTAAGAATAATAATTTTTAATTAATCCTTCGCGTCAAAGCCCCACCCTTCGAGAATTAAAAATGCAAAATTAAGATTTGTTTATTCAATTTTTAATGGTTCTTCAGTACTTGTTATGCCAAGTTATTAGTTAATAGTAGAAAAAATATTAACAATTATATCAAAAAAACACTAAAAATGCTGCCATGCTTGACATCTAAGCAATATTTATTATTGGCTATAAATATAGTCATAGTATTTTTGGTGCATTTATAATTATGGTCAGCAAAAGACATATTAAAATTTTAACAGAGCTTCTTGATTTAAACGATGTAAAAGTTATATCACATCGTCTTCATGCTGAGATTGGAATAATCTTACAAACCGAATAAAAAAAGTCATATGGTACTTGCCCTAAGTGCGGCACAATCAGCCATAAATTACATCAAAATCATCGACATATTATTAAAGACTTACCATTTTGGGAAAAATCAGTATATTTAGAAATTAATAGGCGACAATTCAAATGTGAAAAATGTAGAAAACCCTTTAGCGAAGACCTAGATTTTGTGAGGAAGAAAAGGACTTATACAAAACGGCTCGCACACCAAATAATACAAGAAGTTTTAGAGAATGACATACACAGCGTAGCATCAAAAGGGATAGTAACAACAGAAGAGATAGAACGTATGTTAAAAGACGCATCTGAAGAATTATTAGATTCAAAACCTTTAAACTTAAAAAGACTTGGAATCGATGAGATAGCTCTGATTAAAGGAAAAGGTAATTACTGTGCAGTATTAGTAGACTTAGATACATCTAAGCTGCTCGTAATCTTAAGCGATCGCACTCAAGAGGTAATCAAGAAAACCCTTATATGGTGGGGAACTGAAGTTTTAGAACAAATAGAAGAAGTCAGTATAGATTTATGGAAATGGTATAAAAGTTTAGTTACAGAATTAATGCCTCAAGCTCAAGTAGTTGCAGATAGATTTCACGTTATGGTTCAGATAAACAAGGAATTAGATACGCAGAGAAAACAAGAAAAGCGGAATGTAGAGCAGTTAATAACAAAAGCAAAAACATCATCAAAAAAGGCAGAAAATGAAAAAACATTAGCAGGAATTAATAAAAGTAAATACGTTCTACTTAAAAACGAGTCAGATTTAAATGATGAGCAAAAAACTAAGCTGATTCAAGTAAAAGAGGTGTCTTCTATTCTCAAAGTAATGCATGAATTAAAAGAGAAATTTAGAACTATTTTTAATAAAACTAATAATTGGTATACAGCAGTCTTTAAACTGGGTATTTGGCTCTCAAAAGCTAAACAATATTTTCCAAATAGCAACAATACTGTTATCCGTTGGTTTGATGAGATAATTGCTTATTTTGATAATAGGACAACTAGTGGTGGTGTTGAAGGTATCAATAACAAACTCAAACTAATTAAGCGCTCTGCTTATGGATTTAGAAATTTTGAAAACTTCCGAGTAAGATGCTTATTAAGCTGGCATTTTAATTGTTAGTTTAGCATAACAAGTACTGAAGAACCTTTTTAATTAATAATTTTTAATTGGAGCAAAGCGACTTGACGCTATAAGCTAACAATACCCCGCCTTAACGCAACGATCACAGCCTGAGTGCGATCCTCCACACCCAGCTTACTCAAAATATGATTGATATGAAAATTGACGGTGCGTTCAGTAATATATAGAGCTTTGCTAATGGCTTGGGTACTCTTGCCCGTTGTAATGAGTTGAAGCACCTCTAACTCGCGATCGCTTAATTCTGGACTTGCCATGCGCTCTAAAAGTTTGGCACCGACGCAGGGTGGAATGTGCTTCTGTCCATTGTGAACGGCGCGAATCGCGGACAGCAATTCTTCTGGCTCGGCATCCTTGAGTAAATACCCTTTAGCCCCTGCCCGCAATCCCTGATAAATGTCTTCATCGCCCTCGTAAGTTGTCAATACGATAATCCGAGCAGCAGGAAACTCGGTGCAGATGGCAGTAATCGCAGCGACTCCATCCATCTGGGGCATTCGTAAGTCCATCAAAGTTGCATCTGGCTGTTTTTGACGAAAGACAGCGAGTGCCTCCTGACCATTCCCAGCTTGTCCAACAACTTGGATATCTGGCGCTTCTTCCAGCATTGCAACCAAACCCTGACGTA
>JAHHHS010000098.1 GCA_019359215.1 Nostoc indistinguendum CM1-VF10
TATAATTATTCCTATACCTTCGATCTCTTGACAATCTAACACTCTCATATCGGGAAGATTCAGTATTTCCTCTACAGGAAATTTCATAGCGATCGCCTAAAATTTTGGTAGATTACAATTTGTATTGCAGCATCAGTTCTATTTGATAATATTTGAAACTATGTAAACTACTGCAATATCTAAATTATAACCATCTTTTATATTAAATTCTAGTTGTTAAAATCTAATTAATTTTGATTCTTACCATAAAAGTAGCGGAAAAACCAAAGATAATTGATACTTTAAGCTCTAGTTAATTGATTTTTATTTAACATAATAATCCCCATATTTTACTAAAAATTTCAGTTTTAGCTAAAAATTTAAAATGCTTTTGAATTTCAAAAACTGCATGATTGCATTGTTGAGATATGGTCAGGGACAAGCATTGAATTTCCAGCTTTACCTTTAGTTGACAAATAAGTTTTTTTATTTTGTCTAGCTATATGGTTAAAATACAATATCTGTTTTTACGAAAATTTTCTGAAGGAAAAAATAATTATTACTGAATCTTCATTGTTTTTACTCAGATGTAAAAATAGTGTAAAGCCAAAAATTGACTCTCTCTCAGGAGGTAAAAGTGTTTATAATGCAGACATTACAAGACTCACAGATATCAAATATTGTTAATATTACTTGTGACCAATTCTCTAGAGATGCCCATAAAACTACTCAAGCTCAAGCAAAATATTAATTTATGTAAATTTTTGTAACAATAATCAAATTTTTGATGCTTTTTGTTATATCTTGTGTGTAAGTCTTGTTAATCAGTAATTATGCGTAAAGAAACAGAGAAGTTCTAAGCAAAACTGAATTAGTCTAGCTAAATATGCTACAGTAATTTCCGAAAGGATCTCATTGTCTACATAACATATAGGTGGAACTCTGCAATGAAACTGTAGTAACTCAGTTGAACTCTTACGCGCCTTAAAAGTTTTAATTTTTTACCTGACCTACTTGGTTATTCACGTCAGGATTTTATTCAACTATTAAGTTAACTCACCAACAAATCCTTTTTTTCAACAAAGCTTAAAATTTACAGGCTAAATAGATTCTAACCTGCAATAAAAGCTAGGCCTTTGGGCAGTAATGGTACTCAAACCGACCTTGGAAAATGCTTTTGAGTAAACATTTAAAGTTAGTGCGAAGAAAATGGTTCGTAGGAGACTATAAATTCCAGACTTATTTGAGAGAAAGATGTAAGATACGCCACTTGCTCTAATAGTAAGTTTCTATCAAATTTTAACTACACCAAGTGTTCCTAACTATGAGTAATCAAAGCATTACAACAAATAAATTCAGTGAAGTGCCTTCAGATTTACGTGCATCTACATCTGTCAGCGTACGCAAGGGTTCGTGGTGGTTAAGATTAACAACGCTGTTTTTAGTAGACTATACTCTTTTATCCTTAAGTTGGATTTTAGCTGGAGATCAATCTTCTTATGGGCATTTTACTTCGTATATGCCGAGTCATTATTTACCAATTTTAATAACTATTGGAATTCAAATAGGATCATTAGCTGTCGAGGGTCTTTATCGAGAGGGCCAAAAACGCTATGATTATCTCAATATTGTAAAATCGCTAACTTTTGCTCATGGATTAATACTCCTAGTTTGTTCTTTATATAAGCCAGTTATTGATATTACACGCCCAAGATTAATATTAATATCTTGGCTGCTAAGTATACTATTTATATCTACTGGCAGATATGCTATAAATATTACTCTTGAATATTTGCGTAAGCAAAAAAAAATAGTTCGTTCTTCTGTCTTCATCATTTGTGATCCTCAAGACCATGATCAGATAGCTAGCTTTATAAAAAAAGAAAAACATTATATTGTATCTGGAACAGCTAATGCCAGTTCATTAGATAGATATAAACGTCAACAAACATTAGATAAACTTAATGAATTAGGTGTCACAGAAGTTTTTATATCTTGGGATGCTCTAAAGAACAGAATGTTTTTATGCTGGTTATTTCAAGCATCTGGCATCCAAGTACATATTTTACCGATGGAATTAAAACCAATTTATAAAAACGTTGAATTTAACAAAATAGGGGGAATGCCTTGTCTAAGTTTGGATTGTCCGATAATTACAGGTAAAGATTTTTGGATAAAGCGCAGTTGTGATTTTTGCTTCGCGACTTTATTTGTAATGTTATCATTTCCTATTTATATAGCTATAGCTATAGCTATCAAACTGGACTCTCCCGGCACAGTATTTTACAGACAAACCCGTATAGGTTTGCATGGGCAACAGTTTAAAGTATGGAAATTCAGAACTATGAGGTCTGATGCGGAAAAATTCCAAAAAGAATTAGAAGCATTAAATGAAACTAAAGATGGGATTATCTTTAAAATTAAAGACGATCCTCGCATTACCCGTGTTGGAAAATTCCTTCGACGTTACAGCTTAGACGAATTACCTCAACTTTTTAACGTTATCCTTGGACAAATGAGTATAGTAGGACCTCGTCCTTTACCTACTAGAGATGTCGATAAGTTTTCTGAACATCATTTTATTAGACATGAAGTCTTACCTGGTATTACAGGTCTTTGGCAAGTTTCAGGCCGCTCAGATATTTTAGACTTTGAACAAGTGATAAATCTTGATCTTAACTACATCGAAAATTGGTCGCTTAGGTTAGACTTTGAAATTCTCCTCAAGACAGTTATGGTAGTTTTGAAAAAAGAAGGTGCCTACTAAATTCATAAGGACAGCAGTAACTGGCGATTCATAGTGAGCGAATTGAGGTGAATTAATAATTGTAAGAATGGTAGAAAAGTATAAATTCATAAGTAATTCTCTCTCAATGATAGTCAATCGGTTAGTGCAAAGTATTACAACTTTTGTATTAACCGCTGCTATTGCTCGTAATTTAGGAGCTGAAGCTATAGGTCAGTATCTACTAGCCTATAGCTACTACTTTATCTTTGTGGGCATTGCTTCACAGGGACTAAAGATATTCTTTGCAAGAGAACTAGCACGTGAACCACAAAAAACATCAGTTTATTTGATGAGTGGTACCTGGCTACAGTTAATATTTAGTTTGGTCAGTTATGGAGGATTGGTAATTGTAGTATTTTTACTTCCCTATAGTTCCAAAACCTCGACTCTTTGCTACATAATGGGCCTAACGATCATTCCCTTCGCCCTTTCTAACGTAACAGAGGCAATTTTCCAAGCAAAGGAAAAGATGCATTTGATTGCCATTGCTACAGTCCCAGTGTATGTACTACGCCTAATAATAATGAATGATCTGGGCGATGCAACTGAAGTACGGAATTGAATATCTGGGAGTAATACTATTTTGTTCAAAAACATTGATTCTAGTAATCGAATGGATTTTGATCAGGCAGTTCGTCAAAATAGAATGGCAGATTGATAAAGATTTTGTATGGAATACAATTAAAGCTGCACGGACATTTTTTGCTATTGAAGCAATAGCTGTAGTCAGTAACAGAATTGAAATAAACCAAAAATTAGCAATGGTAAATGAAAGTAACGAAATAATAGTCACCGTTGTCATTCCTACACGCAATAGACCACAAATTGTTACGAGGGGTGTCAGAACTGCGTTAACTCAAACGCTGCAATCAATTGAAGTGATTGTTATAATAGACGGTCCCGATCAGGAAACAGTCAATGTACTATCTCAGATAGCCGATCCAAGATTGAGAGTGATAGAACTATCAAAAAATGTTGGGCCATCAGGGGCAAGAAATACTGGTGTAAGGGAAGCAAAAGGTATTTGGATAGCCTTTTTAGATGATGATGATGAATGGCTTCCACAAAAATTGGAGCGTCAACTTGAAGTAGCAAATAATTCCCATTATAATTTTCCAGTTGTCGCCAGTCGTTTAATTTCCCAAACTCAAAAGGGTGAGTCTATTCTTCCCAAAAGGCTACCTAACCTCTCTGAACCTCTAAGTGAATATCTTTTTGCACGTAACTCCTTATTTAAAGAAGAGGGGTTCATACAAACCTCAACTATTTTCGTGAAAAAAGAGTTAGTACAAAAAATGCCTTTGGAAGAAAAATTTTACAGACATGAGGATTGGGAGTGGTTGCTGCGAGTTAGTGCTATGGAGGGTGTAGGAGTAGAGTTTGTACCTGAGCCTATGGCAATCTGGCATTCAGAAGTGGGAATTAAGCGCTTAAGCAACGTCAATGACTGGCAATATTCCTTGGATTGGATTCGTTCCACCCGCAATTTAGTAACACCAAAGGCTTATTCGGGTTTTATTGCAACAATGACCGCTCCTTCTGCGTCCTCAGTAGGTGATTGGAAAGCCTTCTTTCCTTTGTTGTGGGAAGCCATACGCTGGGGAAAGCCCCGCCCGATTGATATATGCTTGTACTTAATTATGTGGCTGTTCCCTCAGCAGTTCAGACAGCAAGTTAGCTCTATTTTGGCCAAGAAGTTTAAAAGATAAAATGCTCTTCTCAAAAAAAAGACACAAAGAAGCAAATAATGACAAAAACTTTGAAGCGTGAATTTCAAGACCAATAAAAAAGGGAGTTTTGATCATAAACATAGCACAAAAAAATACAAAGCGTTTTGGTTAAACAATATGCTTTTAAACCTAGGTTACTTCTGTCTTTAGGTTTAATAAAAAATGTCAATCCCAAAAATACCGCCATCTCATCAAAATCAAAACTGAGTGAATAGAGATAGTAAAGCATTTTTCTAAATCATGGAAACTAGTAATCACAACTTTGTGATTTGCTTAATATATAAAATAATATTTACACATGATAAAAAATGAGAAAATTTCTAATTTTTGCTGAACAATTAGTTACAATCGCTTTTTTAATGATCTATTCAGGAACTCCATTAGATCCTTTGATGACGAATGGTTTTACCATCAAAGAGAGTGATAGATTCATAGCTCGATTGCTTTTCACTTTGACTTATATAGTTAGTATTTCCTTAATTACTCTACGTTGGAAGAAGGTTACTTACGTCTTTAGTAGAGATAAATTTATTTGGGTATTGCTCGGAGTTTGTGCATTTTCGAGTTTTTGGTCTTTAGATTCAGATATTACTATACGTCGTGCTATAGGTCTGACAGGAACAATGCTCTTTGCGCTTTATTTAGCTTCACGCTACACCTTAAAAGAACAACTGAAGTTATGTGCATATATGCTTGCGATTTCAGCATTTATGTGTATCTTATTTGCTGTACTAATTCCACAGTACGGGATTGGAAGCGCTGGGGACCCAACAGCTTGGCGAGGAATATATCCACAAAAGAATGTTCTTGGCAAGAGATTTGTACTTAGTGGAGCAATATTTTTCTTCCTTGCCATGACTAATCGAGAGAATCGCTGGGTTTCATGGCTTGGTTATGGTGCTTCTGGAATAATTGTATTATTATCAAAATCAACAACATCTCTAGGTAATTTTATATTCATTACAGCTGCTTTTATTGTATATAATCGAATTTTAAATTTAAAGTATAAAGTAATGATACCTGTTGTAACCTTGGTGTCAACAGTTAGCATAATTTTTTATACTTGGTTTGTCTCACAAGCTGATACAATTCTGGGATCAGTAGGTAAGGACACAACACTTACTGGACGTTCAGAATTATGGCCTGCTGTGCTTGAGATGATTGCAAAAAAACCGTGGCTAGGATATGGCTATGGAGCATTCTGGGATAATAGTGAGTCTTCTATTGTTATACAAATGGTACAATGGGACGCTCCTAATGCTCACAATGGTTTTTTGGATCTCTGGCTCGCGTTGGGTCTACTAGGAGTTTTGGTTTTTCTAATTGGGTTCGTTATTAATTTATTAAGAGCTATATATTTAATCCGATGGAATCAAACATCTGAACATTTATGGCTTTTAGTTTATTTTACTTATATGATTTTTTCAAATCTAACTGAAACTACATTGTTAGAGCAAAATAGTCTTGAATGGATACTTTATGTATCAGCAATATTATCAAGCAAGCTTTCTACACGCGCAAATTTGCCAAAATAAAATTAAGAGGTTTACTCAATATCAGGAGAATATTAGGTAGCTTGTTGAATATGGAAAAAGTAATCAAACTGGAACTAGTAATTATTTAATTGATACATTAATCAAAAATAGAGCAATTATTGAAAATTTACAGTTAATGTGTCTAACTAAATAGTTGGGTGAGAGTAGACGCAGGGCGTGACAAGAGTTCATCAGAAGCAGCCGTTGATAGTCAATCAGTAGAAACAGCAACGATGATTTCCATAGATGTAGGTTATGACGCAGGTAAAAAGATACATGGGCGCAAGCGACATCTAAGTGTGGATTTGTTAGGGCTAGTTTTGCGGGTCTTGGTAACGTCTGCAAGTGTTCCAGAACGTCAAGGTGCGAAAAAAGTCCTCAAGCGAGTCCATGATACAGGCACTCACGTAAAACGGTTAAATATTATTTGGATGGACGGAGGATACCGAGGTGAAGAATTTATGCGTTGGGTGATGGATATGTTTCGGTGGATTGTCGAAATTGTTCTTCGACCATTGGAGAAAAAAGGTTTTGTCCATTTACCAAAGCGCTGGGTTGTTGAGCGCACTTTTGGCTGGCTTAATTGGTGTCGCCGTTTAAGTAAGGATTATGAAAGATTACCCGAAACTTCAGAAACATTCATTTATATTGCCATGATTCGTATTATGGTCAGACGACTGGCATGATTTTTAACTGATTTTGACTTTTAAAACATCCTCTTAGGTGTTAATATCAAGTTCCGAAACTGTTAGAGGCTTATGATAAAATTTTGCAAAGCTGGTAACTACTTTAAATTTAAGATGGAAATTAAATTTGTAACTTAGATAGTCTATACTATTGTCATATTGTCAAATCGCATCAGTCTTGTCAATTGCAGTGGTTTGTGCATTCTATAAGTCAATTTTTAGTTTCCTGCTTAAAACCTGTACTTTTAAAGATTTATGTCAGAAAAATCTATGGAATCTAGAGAATCTATCGATTTAGACCTTAGTCGTTACTTATTGATATTAAAGCGATGGTGGCTACCTGCAACTGCAATATTTGCAGCTACAGTTATGGTCAGTGCCATAGCTACACAATTTATGAAGTCATCCTATGAAGCCGAAGGAAAATTATTATTTAGAGTTCCTTCTTTTAAAGTAGTAGGCTCCAATCTTTTACCAACTAACGCCGAAGGAGGAGGTACAGGAGATTTAAAATCCCTGATAGCAACTCAAAACCCTATAAACACTCAAATAGAAGTTATTTCCTCACCTAGTATATTGCAGAAAACAATAGAGAAATTAGGGCTTCAAGATGAAGAAGGTAAAGCTTTAGAAGTAGAGAAATTACGAAGTTCTTTAGTACTGAAAATTGTTGGCGGCACAGATGTATTGCGAATTAGCTATACCAGCCGTGACCCCGAACTATCAGCGGCAGTGGTCAACACAATTATGAGTCTTTATTTAGAAAATGATATTTTGACAAATCGCTCTGAGGCAGCAGCAACTCGTCAATTTATTGCCAAGCAGCTTCCTAAAACTCAAGAGGCTGTTAATAATGCAGAAGTAGCGCTACGTATATTTAAACAGAAAAATCAGATAGCAGACCTATCAGAGGAAACAAGATCAGCCGTTGCAACTATTGGAAATCTAGACAATGAGATGAATACTGTTAAGGCTCAACTTGATGAGGTAAACGCCCAAACCAATCAACTGCGTCAGAAAGTAGAGCTAAATTCTCAAGAAGCGATCGCTGTGAGTGCCCTCAGTCAGTCACCAGCAGTACAAGGAGTTCTTACACAACTTCAAGAAACCGATCGACAGCTAGCGATTGAGCGTAGCCGTTTCTTAGATGATAACCCTGTAATTATTAACTTAGAAGCAAAGAAAACTAGCTTAAAGTCCCTCCTGCAACAGCAAATTGGTCAGACTGTTGGCAATCAAACACAAATTCCGCAAAGCTTATTGCAGATTGGAGAACTCAGACAAAGCCTGATCCAAAATTTTCTACAATCAGAAGTACAGCGGTTTGGTTTAGCTAAAAGACTCTCCTCTCTATATAACTCCCGTTCTACCTACGAGCAGCGAGTCAAAATCATACCCCAGTTAGCACAAAATCAGCGGGAGTTAGAACGGAAAGTTGAAGTTGCAGAATCCACATATCAAACTCTTTTGAAAAAGGTTCAAGAATTACAGTTAGTTGAGAATACAAATACAGCTAGTTCACGAATTATTGCTCTGGCTTCAGTGCCAAATAAGCCAGTAGCAGGCAAAAAATTTATCATTTTATTGCTAGGAGTGATGTTCGGTTTATTTTTGGCTGCTACAAGTGTTCTCCTCCTAAGCATGAGGGATAGATCTTTGAAAACACTTAAGGAAGTCAGAGATGTATTTAGATATACGTTGCTGGGAATTGTTCCTTTGTCTGTTAAAAAGGTTCGCTCCCGTTATTCAAATGTAGAATCGATAAATCCAAAGGTTGCTGTCAGAGATACGCCTTACTCTTTAACTAGCGAAATGTACCGAATGATTCAAGCCAATCTGAAATTCTTAAGTTCAGATAAAGTGCTCAAAACTATCGTGATAACTAGCGCAGTTCCTAAAGAAGGCAAGTCTACAGTTTCAGCTAATTTGGCAGCAGCGATCGCTCAACTAGGGCGTAAAGTTTTATTAATTGATGCAGATATGCGAGTTCCTTCTCAGCATCATCTTTGGCAGCTAACCAATGCAGTTGGTTTGAGTGAGGTTCTTGTAGGTCAAGCTGAATTTGACGTTACTGTATCTAAGGTAATGGATAATCTTGATGTCTTAACTGCTGGGGTTAGACCTCCGAACCCGCTTGCTTTGCTTGACTCAAAACGGATGGCATCATTAATTGAAAATTTTTCATCTCAAGATAACTATGATTTTGTAATTATTGATGCTCCTCCCCTGCTTTTGGCAGCTGATGCTTTGACTTTAAGCCAAATGACTGATGGGATTTTGTTAGTAGCTCGACCTGGAGTAATTGACTCTAACAGTGCTAACGCTGCTCAAGAGATGTTAGAAAGATCCAATTACAACGTACTAGGCTTGGTCGTGAATGGACTCATTGATAAAAACGAATCTAGTAGTTATTTATATCACGATCATGAATACTTTAAACCAACAAAATTGACAAAAGAGTTTCAGAGGCTTGCAAAAAAATAAAACCTTCAAAGGTTAGGGACTAATCCAATACATACTAATGAACCAATATTCTGATTCATGTGAGACTTTGAGATGGGGAATGTAGGTTAAAAATTACAGTTCGCCCATCTTAATTTTTATTAGCGTTAGGAAAAATCAAGAATCTAGTTTTGATTAGGGATTGAATTTACAAAATGCATTGCCGTCTAAGCAACAGCTAAGTTTAGGACGAAAATACCTATGCATTAGCGTAGCCTAATTGTAGCTATTAACTATCTTCCCAAACGCTGAAATCTTGATTATTTGCTGAATCCCCCGAATTTAATTCGGGGGATTCAGTAAATAACTCTACTACCGAATTTCGTGTGCCCCTCGATCGGCTCGTGAACCCTTCACGCGAGAGTCGCCTGTAAAATCGGTTTCCACACTATTGAATTTCATACCACTATTAATTGCCGGACTTGTCGATTTCAGTCTAAAATCACCACCTGAGGCATTGATAAACTGGGGATTTGCAGCTATATCATTAGAACCGGAACCATCTATCGAGGAACTATTGGCGTTGAGGTTGTAGTCAAACTTAACATTGTTACCACCGAATCTTACGTTTATCGGTTTCCCACGGTCAGAATAAAGGATGTTATTTAGAACGTTGATATTATTTGAAGCATTAACCGAGATTTGTCCGTATGAAATTTCTGGACTCTGGTTATTCATATAACTAGTGTTGTGGACAATATCGATATTCTCACTTTGAAATGTGTGAATACCGCCACCACCATTTTTATATGTGATGTTGTTGGCAATCAAAGTGCGTCCTCGATACGCACTCAGTTTTGATCCCTTTTGCTTATTCATTCCACGATCAACAATAATGCCATTACCGTCTTGGATCTTGCCAGTAGTAATCCAGGGAATGAACATTCGATTGTTGTAGACCCTGTTTCTGGTCACAAACATCTTGTAGTTTTGCTTGTTGTCAGAATTCCAATTGTTGAGCAGTGAAATACCACTACAGCCGTAAACTGAGTACCAGGCATTATTGAACACCTCATTATTATCTATTGTTAGATAATCTGATTCAATACCTACAATGCCTGCACCTCCACAATTATGTACTTTATTGTTGAGAACACGTATATGGTGGGAGCGACGGTTTTGTCCTCCTTCTATGGTGATGCAATTTCCACTGGTTTTCGGGTTTGATTTGTTATACTTCTGACTCAACGCATAACTACGGGTAATATTGTCATTGTTCCCTACTACCTCCAGCCCGTTCACTTCAATATATGATGCTCCATTGTGAATCCAAATTCCATGCCATCCATTGTGCTTAAGTTTCGGCTTATGCCCAGGATATGCTTTATATTTAATCCATGCATTTGACTTTCCAGAGCGTCTAATATCAACTACCGTTCCAGTTGGGTGTGCATTCTTGTATACCCCGTCCATAATGAGTACCGTGTCCCCAGGGTTAGTTAGGTCTGCCGCCCTTTGAATTGTCCTAAAAGCGGATGAGGTAGTGAGTCCGCTTTTTTTATCGCTTCCGGTACCACTAACATAGTACGTTGTCCCAGTTGAAACAGCACTGATCAGCTTGCGGCTAGGTAATGGGATTTGCTGCTCAGTGGATGACTGACGTACATCTTGAACTAAAGACTCTGTTATTTTCTCTACTTGAACCACACCTGTTATTGCCCAGGGAAGTACAAGAGATGCGCTCAAACTGAGAAAACTTAAACCATGAATCATCATAGGGAAAATAGGGTATGTTGCAAAAACTGATTCGTCAACGGTCTGTAACTCTAGCCTTAGTCAGTAACTCAGTATTGGATATAGCGTGTACTTGCCATTTGTAAGTTTATACACCGTTTCTCAGATTCCAACCTGAGAATTTCCACGGAAATAAGGCTGAAAAGCCTTTTTAGCTTGTCTTCCAAAAAATAGTAACTTCTAGTAAAAGTACTGGAGGAAAATAGTTAGTATCCAGAGTTACCCCCTTAATGGACACCAAGCAACCGTACAAATGGCGTCATTTCCAATTCGACATTATTCTACTGTGTATACGTGGTATCTGTGGTTAAGATAGTATATCTGTTATCAGTTAGTTAATATACTTAAATAATTCTTATAATAATCAATAAATAAACAAAAATAAGGTATAATGTATGTCCTACTGCCTTTGTATTCTAAAATATTCTCATTATCATAAAAAAGCAGAGTAACTAAAACAAGGTTAAAAAAAGCCTATCAATAACAAATTAGGATTTTTCAGTTAAATTTTTAAGTTTGTAGATTTGTCAATGAGTAATACTACTTGAAAATATCCTAAAACGGGCATAGAAAATACGATTTTCAAAGAAGCATAATTGTTTTTTATAGCAATCGGAATTAAATCCCAAGAAAACACGGATATGAAAAACACGTATTCATCAGGGTTTCGGCTTTTTCTGTCTCACAAATGATTAAGTAAGGCTATATGAACTCTTGACTATTGAGCCTTGACTCATACATAGTGCAATTTTGGGGACGAAGAGGGTTGAGCAACGTCCCCTATTTACATCCGCAATTTAAACTAAAGTCCGAACAACCTAAAAATATTAAAAATAACACCTAGAGGCCCAGTTATGGTGTTTACGGTATCGCCAGTATTAGCTAAACCAGATCGGTTGACTACCACAACATCATTATTACGGAGTATAGGATTAGTTTGCTCATTAATCCCAGCGGAGAAATCCACTTTTACTATACGTTTCGTGACAGAACCATTAGGGTTGAGGCGAATCAAATCAACAGCACTACTACTAGCTCTGGCATCATTAAAGCCTCCAGCAGCGAGTATAGCTTGATTTAAGGAGCTATTTGGCTGAACCTCTGTTAACCCTGGTTTTTTAACTTCGCCTACCACGCCAACTTGAATGCGTGCAGGAGACAAAGTAGTAGTAGCTAATTGAGTAGCTTCTGCGGGAATGATTTCAGTTGCCGTTGGAATAACAATTGTATCTCCATCTTGCACGATGATGTCTTGATTAGCGTCACCACTCTGCAATAGTTGCCAAAGATTGATATCTATAGCTTGTTCTGAGCCAGTTCTTGTAGCTCGGCGTAGCTTAAGATTACGAACATCAGCCTGTGCTGTAATTCCCCCAGCGAGTTGAATAACTCGTGTAACATTTGGTAGACCATTGGGAGTGGTAGTACCACTGTTAGTGGTAGCGGTTGCGCCACCTTGTGCATCTGTGCTGGCTGGGGTGACAAGATACGAACCTGGACGGTTAACTTCACCAATAATTGTTACCGTGCGGGGTGTGGTTTGGCTAGCGGCAAAGTTAGATGCAAATATATTGCGGGATTTTGCCACGTCGAAGTTGGTTGCAGTTGGCACAACTATGGTATCTCCATCCCGCAAGGTAATATCCTGTGATAACCTGCCTGTTTGGATGAGTTCCTCCAAATTAACGGTAACGGCTTGCTCTGAAGAACGTCCTACTTTACGCCGTAATTGAACTTGAGTCACATCCGCAGCCAGAGTTACACCTTGTGCTGTTGTCAGTGCGGCTAATACAGTAGGGTATTGTACGCCTGGATTGTCTCCCGCGCCTCCGCTCAAGTTTAGGGTGTAAGCCCCTGGACGTGTCACCTCTCCGGCAACGAAAACGTTGATGGGACGGGGCGATAACAAATTGACTGAGATTAAGGGACGTTTGAGGAAGCGAGAGTATCTTCTGGCAATTTCGTCAGCAGCCTGTTCAGTTGTTAAACCGAGGACTGACACACTGCCAATTAAAGGTAAGTTGATGGCTCCACCTGGGGGAATTTGGTACTCACCTGTATATTCAGTTACTTCAAATACATTTACACGGATGCGATCGCCGCCTCCTAATGAATAATTAGTATCTATTTGTGTTGGCGTGATTGGTGGTTGTATAGTTGCTGGTAATGGTTGTCCCTGGGCTAGACTGACAGATGGCACAACGGCATTGACAGCAGTTAACAAAGCCACACCCACAACAGGCTGAGTTAGGAATTTAAACAAAGTTGTGTTAAGCATATTTACCTGAGACTCTGAAACTACGATTAATAAAGTATTGTCTAAACATTTTTATTTTGACTATACCTAAGTATTCAAGTTCCCCGACACTCTTATTTTCCTCGAAAACTGTCATTTTCCGGAGTAAATTTGTCTATTGAATTTGAATTTTTAGTGAATTTAATTTAAAGTTAAGCCAACTTGAATACAGGAATTATCAAAAAACATTAGAACTTACGCAAATAAACACAGTTTATACAAGAAATTCTCTGTTAAACAATAAAGTACTTACGAATATGTTCTTGTCAAAGTCAATTTGATGACATTTAAACTCATAGTTTAAATCTGCGATGGTTAGAAAAATTATGAACAATTCCATTAAATAAATACAAATAACCTGGAAAAGGATTGGAATTTGATTTTTTGTGGGTTGGCTTGACAAAGATAAACTCGAAAAACCAGAAGTTTTGAGTTTCATTCCTCAAGTCAACCCAAAATTGACTATTTAGCAACAAAATTAATTAAGCGAGTTATTTTTTATTTGGATTTGTTGAATAAAAAACTCTTCTAGTGAATAACGCGACAAGTTCATGGCAATAATTTTACCCTCCATGAGACGAAGACTGGACAGAAAATCATAATAGTCGTCTTGTAGTGTACCTTGCCAGGAACCATCAGGTTCAAATTTTAGAGTGGGTATCCATTTTTGGAGAATTTCACAGTCACCACCTTGACCTTTTACATGATACGTGTTGTTTTTACCTAAGAGTTCACTGAGGGAACCAGAGCAAATTAATTCACCTTGAGCGAGGATGGCAATGCGATCGCCTATTGGCTTACCCAATAATAATCCCCGTCCAGAGCTAGGACGAATAATTCCTAGCAACAATTTTAAAAGGGTGGTTTTCCCAGCACCGTTTGGTCCTAGCAACCCAAAGGTTTCGCCTTTGTAAACTGTTAAAGAACAGTTTTTCAGAGATACGACTTTTTGATTTAGCCAAAAACCAGTGCGATAGACTTTTCGTAACTCAGAAGTCAGGACTACTGGCGCAGTGTCTGCCGTATTAAGTTGAGAATCAGGGTCATCTGCAACAGACTTCATCTCGGTTCAATTACTAATTACCAGCTTGGTATTAATTACAGGTTATCCGCTAGCCTGATAATAACCATCACCGAGCAGTGTGTCAATTGTTGCAAACTGGGAAATGGGGATTGGGAATTAGGGACTGGGGAGAATAACTACCGCCCCATGCTCAATGCCCCATTTGACTCCTTTCATAGAACGCCTTTAGAACTGGGAATTACACCAGCACGACGGGGGTCGATTTCCACCGCCAACCGTGTTGCTCTTGCAAAGGCTTTAAATGTTGCTTCAATAATGTGATGGGAATTAATTCCATCCAGTTGCCGAATGTGCAGTGTCATTTGGCTATGGTTCACGATCGCCACAAAAAATTCGCGTACTAGTTGGGTGTCATAGGTTCCTACACGCTGAGTAGGAATTTGCAAGCCGTAGCTGAGGTGAGGGCGTCCAGAAAAGTCTAGCGTTACCTCAACCAAGGCTTCATCTAGTGGCGCACGAAAATTACCAAAGCGAACAATGCCTTTTCTGTCGCCTAGTGCTTGGTTAAAAGCTTGCCCTAAGGTAATACCTACATCTTCGTTGGTGTGGTGATCATCAATTTCCCAATCTCCCTTGGCTTGGACATCTATATCAATCAGCCCGTGGGAGGCAATTTGATGCAACATGTGATCCAAAAACGGAATACCTGTTGCTGCTGTACAAGTTCCTCTACCATCCAGATTGATGGTAACTTGCACATCAGTTTCACCAGTAGTGCGGTGAACAGTGGCAATCCGAGAGGTTTTAGTTGAATTATCGTAGTTTGAATTAACTTGGCGATTGGTTGTTTGCATCGGGAATGGGGAAGGGGGCATAGGGAATGGGGCATGGAGAATTGGCAAGAATTTTACTAATACTCAATGTCCAATGCCCCAATTATCTTACATTCCCATAATTTCATATCCTGCATCTACATATAGAACTTGTCCGGTAATACCGCTAGACAAATCACTACATAAAAAAGCGGCAGTGTTGCCCACTTCTAGCTGAGTGACGGTGCGTCGTAGGGGAGCTACTTCTTCTACATGATGAATCATATCCAAAATTCCACCCACTGCTGAAGATGCCAGAGTGCGGATGGGGCCTGCGGAGATGGCATTAACGCGGATATTTTGCGGACCTAGTTCAGCAGCTAGGTAGCGCACACTCATTTCTAACCCCGCCTTGGCAACTCCCATAACGTTGTAATTAGGAATTGCCCTGACACCGCCTAAATATGTCAAGGTGACGATACTACCTCCCTCTGTCATCAAAGGTTTAGCCGCACCGCTTAACTGCACCAGCGAGTAGGTACTAATTTCTAAGGCTGTGTTGAAACCAGAACGAGAGGTCTGGCTAAAATCTCCACTCAAATCGTCTTTGCTGGCAAAAGCAAGACAATGGATAAGGATGTCTAGCTTTCCCCACTGTTCACGGATTGTCTCAAAGGTAGATTGAATCTGTTCATCATTTTGGACATTACAGGGAAGAAATAAGCTGGGGTTGAGGGGTTCTACCAATTCCGCAACTTTTTTCTCCATTTTGCCGCGTTCATCCGGCAGGTAGGTAATACCCAGGTTTGCTCCGGCTTTATGCAGCTGTTGGGCGATGCCCCAGGCGATCGAGCGGTTATTGGCAATACCTGTAACAAGAGCATTTTTTCCAGTCAGATTCAGCATAGAAATTGTTAATGCGATCGATCATTAGGAGCATACTAGAATCTGAGGCACGTTTTGTCTTCGTTTTACACAGGATTTGCAAAAATGAATATTGATAAGGGTGTTTTCTATGACAAAAATCTTGATTTTTTATAAAGATATTCTCAAAATATCTTTATTTGTTCTTTAAAAAACCCTTTTTAATACTGCTATTGGAAGTACTTATCAACAATTAGTAGCTTAAAGGATCAACAATTATGTATCATTGTAAACAAAGAGTTATGAAGAGATTAGTTTGAGTATAGGAAAGTACAGAAAGGTTGACGGTGCTTTATTCATTTTTCGGGTGTATTCTTAGGTAATCAGTTTTTGTTTTTCCGGCATTGGGTAGGGGAAGGGAGATGATCGTGACACAAGATAAAGCCCTAGCAAATGTATTTCGTCAGATGGCGACCGGGGCGTTTCCGCCAGTTGTGGAAACGTTTGAACGCAATAAAACGATCTTTTTTCCTGGCGATCCTGCCGAACGAGTTTATTTTCTTTTGAAAGGTGCTGTTAAACTTTCCAGGGTGTACGAGGCAGGAGAGGAAATAACGGTAGCGTTGCTGCGGGAAAATAGTGTTTTTGGTGTATTGTCATTGCTGACAGGAAATAAATCGGATAGATTTTACCATGCGGTTGCATTTACCCCTGCGGAATTACTGTCAGCACCAATTGAACAAGTGGAGCAAGCACTCAAGGAAAATCCAGAATTATCAATGTTAATGCTGCGAGGTCTGTCTTCGCGCATTTTACAAACGGAGATGATGATTGAAACTCTCGCTCACCGAGATATGGGTTCTAGATTGGTGAGTTTTTTGCTAATTCTCTGTCGAGATTTTGGGGTTCCTTGTGCAGATGGGATCACAATTGATTTGAAGTTATCTCATCAAGCGATCGCAGAAGCAATTGGTTCAACTCGTGTTACCGTTACTAGGCTACTAGGGGATTTACGTGAAAAAAAGATGATTTCTATTCACAAAAAGAAGATTACTGTGCATAAACCTGTTACCTTAAGTAGGCAATTCACATAAAATAAATTGGAGAAAGGGGAATCGGCGCGTGTTCTATTTTGAAAAATGACACTAATAGCTAGAGGTAAATCTAAAATTGAGTAATTTCAGCTATTGCCAATTTCCACTTCTCCCCAGACAATGGTTAAAAGTAGTAGGCTGTATCTGGAAGGATTTCGGTAGCTAAAGATGACCACCGGATACATCCTCATAGCAGCAATTTTAATTCTGGGAGGCGTAATTGCAACCGTGGGCGATCGCATCGGCACACGAGTTGGCAAAGCCCGCCTCTCACTTTTTAACCTTCGTCCGAAAAATACTGCTGTATTGGTAACTATTTTTACGGGCGGTTTGATTTCAGCATCAACATTAGGAATTTTATTCGCTGCCGACGAAGGCTTGCGAAAGGGAGTCTTTGAGTTAGAGGATATTCAAACAGACCTCAGACAGAAGCGGGAACAGCTAAAAACCGCAGAAACTCAAAAAAGTCAGGTAGAGAGTGAGCTAAACCAAGCAAGAATTGCCCAAGCTAAGGCACAACAAGACTTACAGACAATTAATAAATCTTTGCAGGCGGCGAATGCCAAACAACTGCAAACACAAGCTCAGTTGAACCGCACCATTAGTCAACAAGCCCAAACTCAAACTCAACTCCAACGCACTCAAGGTCAGCTAGGACAAGTTGTAACTCAATACCAAAAAGCCATAGCTGAATTGCAAAGCGTTTACAATCAGAGAAAAGAGCTACAGACGGCAGTTGAGCAACTGAAGACAGAACGCCAAAGACTGTATGCTGAAGCTAAAAAAGCGATTGATGAAGCCAAAACAGCAATTGAAAAACGCGATCGCGAGCTTGCTAATCGCCAAGAAGCCATAGAAGAACGCGATCGCAAAATTGCCCAACTCGATCAACTGATTCAAAAGCGTAATGTAGAAGTTGCAGCACGAGAGCAAGTGATTGCCAAACGGGAATCACGCCTCAAAGAATTGGAAGCACAACAGCAGCAACTAGAACTTGAAGTTGCAAGGTTAGAAAAATATTATCAGTCCTACCGCGACCTGCGTCTAGGTAAGCTGGCCTTAGTTCGCGGTCAAGTTCTGTCCGCAGGTGTAGTTCGTGTTACGCAACCTACTGCTGCTCGTCAGGCAGTGGAACAACTTTTACAAGAAGCTAACCGCAACGCCAACCTCGAATTAAGTGAGCCTGGGGCAAATTCTGCAAATGCAGAGCTACTACGCTTCACCCAAGAGAGGGTTGAGAAATTGAGCCAGCAGATTGAGGATGGTCAAGAATACGTGGTGCGAATTTTCTCGGCTGGTAATTATGTCAGGGGAGAAAAGCAGATAGAGTTTTTCGCCGATACAGCTCGGAATGAATTGGTTTTTTCGCAAGGCGCGGTGCTGGCCACAACTACAGCTGATTCCAAAACCATGACATCGTATCAGTTACAGCAGCGACTGGAAATACTGATTTCTGCTTCCCAGTTTCGTGCCCGTAACGCCGGAATTATCGAAAATGTGCAAGTAGACGGGACTTTTCTGCGCTTTATCAACCAATTAAGACAGTACAATCAACCATTGGAAATTAAAGCGATCGCAGCAAACGACACTTATACAGCCGGACCATTGAGAGTAAAATTAGTGGCAATAGTCAAGGGACAAATTATCTTTAGTACTTAAAAAATTATTTGCACACTGTTATTAGTAAGATTTAAACATATTGAAAAGCAGCCAAAATAGTTGCTGTGATTGCATTTATTCATTTATAATTCTTAATTTTTAATTTTTAATTTATTATGACTTTCCGGGAATTTTCACCAACGCAACCAGTCATATTAGGGTTTGATCCAGGTCGAGATAAGTGTGGTTTAGCGGTGATGGGACTGGATCGGCAATTGTATTATCATCATGTCGTACTGGCAAAAGAGGCGATCGCTACCATTGAGACACTACGTCAAAAGTTTCCGATCTCCTTGATGGTGATGGGCGACCAAACTACAGCCAAGCAGTGGAGACAGCAGTTATATCAAGAATTGACAGAACCGTTGAGTATTATTTTAGTGGATGAGCGCTACACAACCTTAGAAGCACGCGATCGCTATTGGCAAATGTTCCCACCCAAAGGGCTAACAAAGCTATTACCACAGGGTCTGCGACAGCCACCAAGACCGATAGATGACATTGTTGCCATCCTCTTAATCGAAAGATACTTAAATCGCCTCACAGAATCAACACTCAGCAGTCAGGAGTGAGGAATTAGATAATTAACTCCTAACTCCTAACTACTAACTTTTAAAGTTCCGCCCGAATAGTAAAAGCATAATCTCCTCCAGGCTCTAGTTGATAATCTTGTTTCTCCAAGAATCGACCAAGGGGTTCTTTGATTAAGGCGCGGCCTTGGGAAGGCTTGACGGCAAGTTCTCCCCGGCGAAAATGCCACTGAAAATGCCACTCAAACTCACCGGCACTCACTTCACCTTCAAGGAAGCCGTGTTGCCAGGATTGGCGGGTAATTCTGACATGGGCAGTGGTTTCTGGCAGTCGTCTTTTGGCACTCACTATGCTTTATGTCAAGTGTAGAATAACAGCCGATCATGTAGGCTATTTATTTTATTTACCAAACATAGCTTAATTAAACAAACTGACGAAGTAGGTATTTATAGTTGACTAATACAGCGCAGCGGAAATAAATAACCCATTCCAAATCAGCAAAACGCTTACGCTGTATTGATTAATTTTGACTTTTGACTTTTGACTTCCGCCTTGCGGTACTAGGTTGTGTTCATGAGCCGAATGACTTCAGCTTCAGGGAACATTGTCAGGGGATGGAAATGATTTTTGTTAAAATTTTAGGAATGAATGTATCCTATAAACTGTATATCGGATGCTACTTTCATCAGTATATTGTAGATTAATTGGGATTTCCTTGAAAAATTTCAGCACAATTACAGCCCGATAAAGCTTAGAGTATCTAAATTACTTTTCTTGGATATCAAAACGCAGAATATTTTCTAGGGCATGTTCGATAACTTGGTTGACGCGCAAACTTTTACGTTCGATAAATACCTTATCGATACTCTTATAGAAGGTACAGGTAGTTACAGTTGATGTAGCAAAAAAAGCCGCAATCGCTATCATAACCAATAAAAACAAACTTAAGAAAAATAGATAATGCCGTTGATTTTGCTGTACCAATAGAAATGTTTTCCCAGAGTTAATAAAATCGTTAATTATAAAAATAACTTCCTGATTCTCTTGATAGCTAACATGAGATAAAAGAGCAAAGTATCCAAAAGGAGTTACAATCACAACTTGATAAGTTTTCCCTCTTCTGCTACCAGTCTTTGTAAGAATGTATGCTTCCTGGAGATCAAATATTTTAAGTTTCTCCATCCTTCCCAGCAAAGTGAACCGCCTCAATTCACAATTAATTTGGTTTGATGAGAGGCGATTGCAAGTTATCTTAATTGAAGCAGACTCAAAAAATAAGCAGTAAATTAAAAAGCTTAAGCATAAAGTAAGAATGCACCACCCAGTTAGCCAATCTCTGAGTGGCCGATGCTTTAGCTGCAATCTGGTACGGGTTTCCTCGACAATTTTCATCAGTGCCTGTGTATAGAATACTTAACCCCTGAGTAGAGTATTCCCCTGGTAGGCCGTTCACAGATCATTAAGTCTAAGTACCAGGGAGGATTTATGATGAATAGCTACAAAAGCTTTGGCTAATTGATAGATAATTGGGGCAGAAAGCTATAGCTAGAAGCATGGAAACCAAACAGCTAGGAAAAACTGGCATCTTTGTAAGTGCGATCGGTTTGGGTGGTATGCCCATGTCAATCTCTAATCGTCCTCCCGAATCAGAGTCAATCCAAGTTATTCATCATGCTTTAGATTTGGGTATTACATTTATTGACACTGCTGATTCTTACTGCAAAGATGAGTCAGATAAGCATCACAACGAGCGGTTAATTCATAAGGCACTTGCTAGTTACAAAGGCGATGTTAGCCAAGTAATTGTGGCAACTAAGGGCGGTTTGATGCGTCCCGATGGTAGCTGGACAAGCAACGGCAACCCAGAGCATTTGCGCCAAACAATTCGAGTAAGTTTTGAGGCGTTAGGTGGTGCTAAACCCATCGATGTTTGGCAATACCATTCCCCCGATACTAATTACACTATTGAAGAATCGCTTGCACCAGTGAAAGAAGCAGTAGAAGCTGGCTTGATTCGGTTTGTGGGAGTTTCTAACTTTTCCGTTGAACAAATTAAGCGGGCGCGGGATGTGGTGGATATTGTCTCAGTGCAGAATCAATACAGCCCTTGGCAACGACAGCCAGAAAATGACGGCGTATTGAAGTATTGCGAACAGCAAGGATTAACATTTTTGCCTTGGAGTCCTTTTGGTGGTAGGAGTCGCCATCAGAACTTACAAGATATCCCTGCGATCGCTCACTTAGCTAAGGAAAAAGGTGTGTCACTGTATAATATCGTTTTGGCGTGGTTGCGTTCCAAGTCGCCAGTTATTTTACCAATTCCTGGTGCTAGCAAGGTTTCTAGCATTGAAGACTCAACACAAGCTATCAATGTGAAACTCTCTGATGAAGAAGTGCAAAAAATTGATCGGACAACTTAATGATTCCACTCGCTAACGCCGATTTAGGTAAAATTACCAAAGATTTACGCACCATGTTTAGTTAGTTTAAGATAGCGTGATCAACAATTTAAGATTTCAATTCAACAGACTTTTAAAGAAGTTCATTAACCCGGTTTATTAAATAAACCGGGTTTTTCATAAAGTATCCTATTCCTTAAATTAAGCTTGATGTAGTATTGCTATCCAAGTAATTAATCTAAAATTATGCAGCCAAATCTTTTAACCAATAAGTCAAAGCAGATGGTAAATATGCTTGCTTTTTTGGTACTGGTTTCCCCTTTTTGCTGGCAAAATCCCGTGAAGGCGCAACCTCAGCCAAATACGCAACTTCTGCCGTTTTTTGACAATGTAGATAACCCGGTTACTGTTCGTTTTCCCGCAGGACAAAAGGTAGATATCACACCACCTCCACCTCTGCTCAATCCTTTTGACAAGGCTGTACTAAACCTCTGCGGCCCTATTGGTACAAGAGTTAGTTCTAATAATTTTAAACAATTGTTATCTTATTACCCAGATGTGTTGCAGAAACTTCAGCAAGTTAGCGGCGGTGAACTTCGCCCAGGACGTAAGAATAAAGCACGATTTCTCGAAGACTTAACCAATATTTGGTTTCAACGTCGAGGGTTTGAGCATATATTTTGTGGTGAAATATATAACGCCAATGATATAGGTGGCTTACATTTTTACGGCAGATATTTACAGTTACAAAATGAAGGAATAGGCGGACGGTTGCCAAATAATCAAGGACGAGAGGAAGTTGTTAGTGGAGCCATTTATACAATGGGTGTAGTCATCAAGGAGAAAAATCGGACAGTAACAGATGTCATCAAAGGCTATGGCTACCTCAGCAATGCCGAAGAAATGCTTTTAGATGCCACCAGAATATATAAGCTCCAAGGTAATAATGACGGAGCGTGTATTTATAATGTACGTGACCAAGAAACAGGTAAATCTTTTCCTACAGTTTTTGTTACTAAAGAAAAAGCAATCATTACCTATTATCCTGATGCTACTCCTCAAGGTGCAAGATGTAAAAGCTAAAAATAGAGAAAAAACATGATCTTAGAAACAGACCGCTTGCTAATGCGTGATTTTATAGAGGCAGACTGGCAGGCGGTTTTTACCTATCAATCTGATCCTTTGTACTTGCGTTATAACTATTGGACACATCGCACACAGAAAGATGTTTGCGAATTTGTACAGATGTTTATTGGTCAGCAAAAAGAGCAACCAAGAACAAAGTTTCAGTTAGCTGTTGTCCTCAAAGAAGAAAATCGGCTTATTGGCAATTGTGGCATCCGCGTAAACGATTCTGAACTGCGGGAAGCAAACATTGGCTATGAATTAAATACTCAGTATTGGGGACAAGGTTATGCAACAGAAGCAGCACAGGCCATTTTAAAGTTTGGCTTTAAAGAACTGGGAATGCATCGTATCTGGTCTTGGTGTGTAACGGAGAATGTTGCTTCTGTAAGAGTATTAGAAAAAATTGGTATGCGTCGTGAAGGTCATCTGCGAGAAAAAGAGTTAATCAAAGGCAGATGGTACGACAACTTTCTTTACGCTATCCTTGATCACGAGTGGAAAGCAAAGTAATACTGCTTCTATGAGCTACCTCAGAGACAATATCATAAATTCCTGAGAAATTGAGGGTAAGACAAGTTCAGAGGGTCGCAAAGATGACCAACACTATCCTCAATTTCCAAAGAGCTACCGGACACGAAGTTTTAGCAGCAGCGGGTAAAAAATATCTGCGTCCTGGTGGAAGAATAGCCACCGAGAAACTATTTGAATGGGCAAACTTTCAGCCTGGAGAGACAGTTTTAGAGCTAGGTTCTAGCTTTGGATATAGTGCGATCGCCTTAGCGAAAAGCTATCATGTCAAAGTGGTAGGCGTTGAAAAAAATCCTGGTAGTGTAGCTTGTGCGCGTGCTAATATCCGTGCTGCTGGCTTAGAAAATCAAGTCGAAATCGTTGAAGGTAATATTTTCAACCTAGAAGCAATCGCCGGAAAGTTTGATTATGTATTGGCAGAAGCCATTCTCACGATGCAATCCCCATTGGGAAAAGCCAAGCTTTTAGCTGAAATTCACCATCGGCTCAAACCGGGAGGCAAATTTATCTCCCATGAACTATTAGCTTGTGACAAAGAAGAACAAATTCATGATGACTTAGCACGAGTAATTCGAGTTAATTCTACACCGTTGTCAGAAACCAACTGGATTTCAGCTTTTTGCGCAGCAAGATTGCAAGTAGAGAAATGCCAGACTGACTCAATGAACTTATTGAATTTAAGACGGATGTTTCAAGATGAAGGTATTTTTAATGCAACTAAATTTTTGTGGAATGTATTGACGCAGAGAGATATCCGCAAGCGGGTTTTAGAAATTCACCAAGTTTTTCATAAATACCAAGACGAATTAGGCTACATCATTTTGTGTGCTGTTGCCCAGTAAGATAATTTATTCCCAAAACCATCGCTTGATAAAGACTAATAATCCTTGAATGATTATTAGCATTTATTTACGGTTCGTAATCCTAAAATACTATGACCAATTCAATCACAGCTAGCCCATCTTTCATCACTCAACTACAAGAACAAATTGAATACCCCAGTGCGGGAGTTCTCAGCAAAGTATTGCTGAAAGATAATGCTTGTCAATACACTCTATTTTGCCTAGCAGCTAATACTGATATTTCTGAGCATACCTCCACTCGTAATGCCAAGATTAACGTAATCGAAGGTAGAGGTTTGCTTACTTTATCTGGAGAAAATATTGCGCTTAAACCTGGTGTTTTTGTCTTTATGCCTGCTAATGCGCCCCATGCCTTAAAAGCTGAAGAAAATATGACATTCGTGCTCACACTTTCTGAAAAAGTAGCAGAGAGTAATTAGTTATTTATGGAGTCTTGGAAAATGCGATCGCTACTTTTAACTATTGCTAAAAATTGAAATTTTTCTGAAACTCAATTCGGAGAAATAGTATCAAAATGTCTAACTTACAGCAGATTGCGAGTTAGTGAGGTACAGATAATCGTAGGGGCAAGGCGCAATGCCCATTGGTGTCAACTTAACGTGAAAGCCTGGCAATGACGTTATACCAAGCCTACTCAATTACCAATTAAGTCGTCGGAACCCCACCCCGCTTTTGTCTAGCGACAAAATCTCCCCTCCCCGTTCACGGGGAGGGGATTAAGGGGAGCCAGTGCGGTCTTGGGGTCTCCCCAAGTGGAGCATTTGACGACGGCGGATATCAAGCTGAGTTAGTTGATTCATTGCCATCTCAACTAGCCGAGGAGGGCCAATCAAGGTCAGGGAATTGGTGCGCTCATCTCCTAATGCCTGTAAACCTCTAAGTAATGGGCTAGAGTCTGTAAAATTAACGCGTTGAGTTTCAACTCTGCTTTCCGTAGTCGTCTGAGTTTGGGTAATAGGCGTAGCTCCAGCCCCAACAGGCACAGCATTAACGCTGGTAACTTGTCGTTCGCGGCTGACGGCACTTTCTGCTCCTAAGCCGACTAAAAAGTTTAGGGCGACTCCCACTGTCACCTGATTGAGTCGCAGGCTACGCATAACCATGTCACGGGTGGAATTGGGTAGTTTGGGCCCAACAAAAACTGTGCGATTACTGCCGTTAGCTTCCAAACCACTCAAGCGTAAGACGTAGTTAAACACATCTTGCACTGGCTCGTTTTCTATATCTAAGGAAATAGTTTGAGAGCTTGCTTGTGCATTAGCAGCACCACCTTGCTCACCTCCAGCAGCAGCTTGCTCACCTCCGATATAAGCCAGATTTAAATTAGCAGCACGGGCAAGCAATGACAAAACCTCACGCACCGGTGCATCTCGCAGCACTAGACGGGGTACACGTTCCTGAGTTCCTAAGTCAATGGTGCTAGGAGAAGCATCAGTATTAGAGATGGCAATATCTCCCACGGGTGGCGCGACGGCTCTAGGTAAGAAAGGTGGAGCCTGACTCACAGGTTGACCTGGGCCAGCAGCTTGTGCAGGTTGTCCGTCAATGGTGACTTCCGGGTTAGGAACGAGAACATCTGGCTTTTGACCAAGTTGGGCTGGGGTAGTAACAGGCGGTGCTGTGGATGTTGGCGCTGTTGGCGTTGGTGCTGATGCTGTAGTGCCACCAGATGGGCTAAAGCTGAGTGTAATTCCATTTGGCGATCGCACTACAGGTTGACTGCCAGGTGTATTGTTACTACCAGTCACCGTCACTCGGATACTATTGGCATCAAGCTGATTAATCTCGACGGAGGTAATTCCTGGTGCTGGGCTATCTTGACGAAAACTATTACCTTGTGGTAATCGTAATTGAGTATTGATAATATCTGCGACTAAAGCCTTGCCTCTTTTCGTAGTGAAAACTTGGGGGCGCGACCCTGAAGAAGTTTTCAAAGCAACGCTAATTCCACCATTAACTGGATTTAACTGTACATCAGTAATTTGACTAATTTGTGCCCAAACTGGTTGAGCTGCCAAAAATACAAAAGCGGCAGTACCTAATATAAAACTATTACCGTGAAGCTGTTTCACAGTTCATTCCTCACCTAATAACACCTTGTTTACAAAGAAGTTTCAGCAGTTCCCTAAAAGTGAGAAGTTATGAGTGAATAGTTAGGAATGAGAACTCCTAACTCCTAACTCCTAACCTCTAACTCCTAACTACTTTTTCGGGTAACTACTTGGAGCGGTTTAATTACTACACCATTGGGAAGTTGACCCACACCTGGTGGTAAGGGAGCATCTACTAATGTTGCTGTCAGAATTCTGCTTTCTGTGGACTTCAAAAATTGAGACTGTTGTAAACTCAATAAGAAATCATTGACATCGTTGAAAGAACGAGCCAATCCAGTAATTTCTAATCCCCCGGCAGGATTGCTTGCTGGCTCCCCTTCCTCTGCCGGAATGGGTGGAATTTGCTTGATAGTCTCGATTTGCACTGCCACGGGGATGCGATCGCGCAAATCTTGCAGCATTGCTGACCAAGGCCGAATTTGGTCAAATACAGTTACTAAAGCTTGGGTTTCTCCTTTAATTGCATTCGTCTCGGCTTTGATTTTGTTAATATTTCCGATTTCTGTATCTAATCTTTTGCTTTCTTGCTCTAATTGTGCTATCTGTCCCTCTAATTCAACAATCTTACCTTGCAATAGCCACCAACCAAGTCCCAATAAAGCTGGAAGGACTACACCTACCGCAACTCCCGCATAGATTGGTGTCAAATCCCCCGTAGGCAGATTTAGGGATATTCCTCCCTTTCTCTCAGGCTTTTTCTGGTATGCTGGGCGATCTTTAAGAAAGTTAACATCTAGGCTGTACATTTTGTTACACCTCCCGCATTCCTAGACCAAGTACGATCGCCAAGCCTGAGCGTTGCACCTGTGGATATTTATCGGTGTCAACTTCCAAAGACAAAGACCCGATTGGATCTATTTGGGTAGTTGGCAAGCTCAATCGTTGGGTAAAGAATTCATCTAGTTGTTGGAGTCCACCTCCTGGGCCAGCTAATATAATCTGCGCTACCTCCAAATTTTCACTTTGATTCAGGTAAAAATCGATGGAACGGCGCAATTCATCCGTTAGTTCTCCCAATACTCTCAATATGGCTGCCATACCAGGATTGAGTTCAGTAACGCCGGTTTTACCGCCGTCTATGGGAGTTGGGGGAATAACCATTCCATGTAACAGTTCCATATCTCGTGATGTCGGTAAGCTCATTGCCCTTGCTAAGGCAGTTTGCATTTGATAAGTCCCGATTGGAACTGTGCGCGAAAATTGCGGCACTCCGTTAACGTGAGTTCGACAGAACTAAAAAATAGCAGGAGGCAATGCAGGTAAGTCTTTTGGGTAAATGTCAATAGATGGTTTTTTGGGCAAATAGGTATAAGCAGTAAGCCCTGCCATCAAATTAACC
>JAHHHS010000099.1 GCA_019359215.1 Nostoc indistinguendum CM1-VF10
ATTAAATTTTTCGAGAGTGCCTTCAGGTACAAGCAGCGTTTTTAGCTGTTTTTGTTCTCGTAAACCATACGCGAACAAATTATGATTTATTCTACCATCTATTTTCCCTTAACCGAGCAGTATTGAAGGTTGTCATGGTTCAGATAATTGTTAAAGTCTTGTTTTTTCTGGATTTGGAGAATTTAGAGGCTGAATCGCCTTAAATCCACACATCCAGTTAGAGGTTAGCCATAGCATCACTTTCTGGCTTCTATTGCCTTTGTTTTGTGTCGTTTTTTGGCTGACAAAACTATTGTAGCATCTATTTCAATGCATTATGATGGTATTTAACTGCACATAAAGTTTAAAATAGATGTAGTTAACAGCAATACCGCAGCAGTTTAAACTTAAATAGGAATCACAGCGTATGATTTAGGAGGCAATTTGAAGCGAAAATGATGCATGAGCAAGCGTTTTAGTGTAACGCTACCTGATACTGTATTTGATCAGCTTGAAGCACTAGCTGAGAACCAAGGGCGAACTACTGCCAATCTAGCGGCATACCTGATAGAAGTAGGAGTACGCAATATCAAGGTAGAACCGTTGCCAACTGAAAGAGAGAAGAACAAATGACCGACTCAGCACAAGTGCAGTGCAAAGCCTCATTTCTTGAATAATCATCAACTCTTGTTGAGTAATTTCAAGTAAAAAATCCCAGTCTTGTTAGATATAAGACAGCCAAAAGTTCTGTACAATCAGCAAGTACTCAAATGAAGCGTAAAACGGAGGTGAATATACAAAAGACACAAAAATTAAAAGGACAAAGAGCCACTCAGTAGTGAACGCTTTGCCCGACAGAGAAAATTAAATATTTCAAATATTGGGAAGCGGGGTTTATCTCTAGAGAACCAAAAAAGTGGATTGTAGTTGGAAGCTCGAACCACAGATTGGCGAAAGAGATTAGTCCGCGCTGCTTACTCATATTATATGAGTTACTGTGGAAATTTCTATATTTTCACTGCGAAATTTTGCATATAAATTTATCAAATTTTTTGATAAGTAAAAATTTTCAACAAGCAAAACAGTAAATCTCGTAGATATAAGGTGTAGCAGCGCAATAACCCCCTCCAGATACTGAAAACCAACGTATTTGAGGGAAAAAGCTGTGAAAAATAGTAACTGTGGACTTCAAAAAATTGAAGTTACACAGAGGTACGAGATCATATCCCGTCCCTCTGACATAGAAGCGCACCATTGGAATGAATGGTTAGCCAGTGCTGTTGACCCTGGAATTATTGCGCTAAACGTCATTTCCGTATCGGGTAATGCCGCCTACGATTACCTGTTCTATGGTCAAAACGTCCCCCGCCGTAACGATGGACGACTCAGAGACGGGGTACTCAAGAAGTATCGCCACATCGAAGGACTGAACTGGTGGTGCAGTGGCGTTGACCCGCTCAACGATTATAGCCCCATGATGTGGGGCGGCATGAAACCCGACCACCCCAGGCGCGACCTGAACAAAGTTCTTAAATTCATCAAGTATGAACATCCCCTAAGAGTGCCAACAAGGGCATTCTTCCTGGCAGTACCAGATTACACCTGGGAGAGTGTAGCCGCACGATATGACTTGCCCATCAGCGATGAAGATAGGGCATTAGGCTTCTGGCATTGGGTATGGAAGTACAACATCTCAGTTGTGATTTGTGAAGGGGCCAAAAAAGCAGGGGCGTTGCTTACTTTGGGCTATGCGGCGATCGCCCTTCCTGGGATAAACAGTGGCTACCGCAATCCCAAAGATGAATTTGGACAGCCCACAGGTAATTTACACCTAATTCCAGAGCTACAACACTTCGCCACCCTTGGACGTAAATTCATCATCTGCTTTGACCACGACACCAAGCCAGAAACAGTCCAACGGGTGAATATTGCCATTAGCCAAACCGCAAAACTGTTAACTGCCTGCGGCTGTCAAGTTCTAGTGACACAGTGGAGTTACCCCGAAAAAGGCATTGATGACTTAATCGCCGCTAGGGGACCAGCTGTTACTGATGAAATTATAAAACTAGCACTGACAAAAGAAAAATGGCAGGTCAAAGAGTACACCCGACTATCTTACTCAGGGGCACTCGTCCTCAATCAGCGTTACCTGGGAGCATTGACCATCCCGGAAACCGCTAAACTGATTTTGCTCAAATCCGTTAAAGGTTCTGGTAAAACCGAGTCATTTGCCGCGATAGTTCAAGAGGCGATCGCCAACGGTCAACCCGTTATCCTCTTATCGCACAGGGTACAGTTGGCAAGTGCGATCGCGGATCGGGTAGGCATCCCCTACATCACCGAAGTCAGAAACAGTGAAACAGGAATTTTACTTGGTTTTGCGCTGTGTGTAGACAGTTTACACCCCAACGGTCAAGCCAGATTTAACGCTGCCCACTGGAAAGAACCCTTAGTGATCATTGACGAATCCGAGCAGGTGATCTGGCATTTGCTCTCTGCCAACACTGAAGTTAAGAAGCATCGAGTTGAAGTCCTCAACCAACTTTCACAGCTATTCAAGAATGCCTTCGCCCCAGGACGTGGTAAAGTCATCCTGGCTGATGCTGACTTATCTGATTTATCGCCGGAAATGGTCATGGGTCTGGCAGAAACCCAAGTTACCCCTTGGGTGGTGGTCAACAACTGGAAGGGTCAACCTTGGAACATTTACCACTACAAACAAACTACCCCGGTTAATTGGTTAGCTGCTCTGGAAGCCCACATCAAAACCGGGGGTAAGCCCTTTATTGCCGTTGATTGCCAAAAAGCTAAATCCAAATGGGGAACCAAAGTCTTAGAGGCTCGGTTTAAGAAACAATTTCCCAATAGAAAAATCCTTCGTATTGACTCCGAAACAATTGCAAACCCGGAACACGAAGCTTACAACTGCATCTCGAGATTAAATAAGGTGCTGCTGGAGTATGACATTGTGCTGGCCTCCCCATCCATCGGCACGGGAGTCAGCATCGACATAAGAGGGCATTTTACCAGTGTTTGGGGATGCTTCCGGGGAGTAGCACCAGAAAATGCCACTCGCCAAGCCTTAGCCCGTGTCCGAGAAGCGATACCGCGTCATCTTTGGGTAGCCAGTCATGGCTTAGGAAAGATTGGCAACGGAGCAATTAACCTCAAATCCCTGTTAGCCTGTGAGCATAAACGCTTTCAAGCTAACTTGAAGCTGCTACAGAATGCTTCATTGATTATTGACGGCGATGAAATCAACATTAACCGCACTGCCTTAAACGTTTTTGGCAAAATGGCCTGTCGCATCAATGCGGGTATGATTCATTACCGCGACACTGTGCTAGAGGAATTAGGCAACGAAGGTCATAACATTGTCGATGTCCATGACAATAAAATTCGCAAAAAGTTAAACAACGAAATCACCGCCCAAACAAATGAAGTTTACAACGGCGAATGTCAGGATATCACTGCTGCCGATACAACGGCGATGACTGCTGCCAAATATTCGGCGCTACAACAGCAACGGGCTAAAACCACAACTGAACGCCACATTGAGCGCAAATATAAGCTAGAACAGCGTTACGGTGTGGATGTTACCCCGGAACTCGTCAAAAAAGACGATCAAGGTTATTACCCACAACTGAGGCTGCATTTTTACCTGACCTTGGGCAGAGCGAAAGTCGCTGACCGCGATCGCAAACTGGGTGAAAAGATGCTTCATGCCAAGAGCGCATGGCTACCAGACTTTAACGGTGGTCAGCTGGGGCTAGTGATTCATGCTTTGGAACTGTTCAACATCCCCCAATTCATCAAGGGCGATCGCGAATTCCGGGGAACTGATGCTGACTTAGTACTCCTGGCTAACAATGCCTTGAGCGTGAAGTGGCAGGTGAAAACCGTTCTGGATATTACCCTCAATGAAAATGACAGCCCCATCGTTATCTTACGGCGATTGCTGAAGAAGATAGGGCTAAAACTGAAATACATCTGTCGTGATGGGACGGGCGAACGCCAACGAGTTTACCGTGTGGTTGAGGCTGACGATGGACGAGATGAAATCTTCCGGCACTGGCTGGCATTAGATACAGCAGTGGCTTAAGCACCATTCCAAACTCTCCACTTAACTAAATAGCTGTGCGGCGTTGTAGCCAATAGACTACGGCTAGTTTACTTATGCGCTGGTTACGCCTAGTGCAAGTTTTCAAATGGTTGGTGAGCTTAATCTTGTGACCGTTGACCTACCAATAGCCTCAAAAAGCCTGTTTAAAGTCACGTCCACTAACGGTAATTAAATAGATAAACCAGTTTACTGGACAAGTTATATAGTCCAATGTCCATAAACCTCAAATCCCCACAAACCCCCAATATTTTATATACAGTGTTGGGGCGGCTGGCGTTTATGGCTAACCCAGGCATTGGCAATGTGCTTTTACTTTGAAATAGAGCAGTGCAGTTCACAGGATGCTTCCCTACCTTGGGCGACTTTTAGAAAACAAGCGGGAATCTTTTTCTTTTTTGAGGAAATTAAGAGAGCGACGCAAACGTTTTTCTCCTTCTGCAAACCCAGGTAAATTTGCATACTTAGACTTGGGATTTTCTACAATATTTAAAGCCGTTTCTAAGTAGGATATGGCGAGATCCACTTCTTGATTAGATAGCTTAGTTGCGTTATCTTGCCAGCTTTCAGCGATGCGTCCCAAAGCTTCTTCTGCATTATATCTAAGCTCCTGTTTCTTCAAAGCTTCAATAAGCACCGGGACGGCTGTTGCTGCTTTTTCACCCATGCTTTCTAAGGCAGAGGCAGCACTTGAACGAACCTGAAAGTCCAAATCATTTTTCAAAGCTTCAATAAGCACCGGGACTGCGGTTGCTGCTTTTTCACCGATGAATTTCAAAGCATAGGCAGCATTTGAGCGAACTTTTGCATTTTTATCCTCTTTCAAAGCTGTGATGAGTGCAGGCACGGCTTTTGCTACTTCTTCACTCTTGCGTTCCCAAATACCAACCCTTCCCAAAACAGAGGCAGCACTTATACGAACCAAATCATTTTTGTCTTTCAATGCTTGGATAATTACAGGAAATAGCGATGTTGTATCTTGCCCCATATTGCTCAAAGCACTAGTAGCATTTGATCGCACTTGCTCGTTATCATCTTTGAGTGTTTCCATGAGTACGGGAATTGCCGCTTTCAGTTCGTTTGTGAGTTTGACGTTAAAGTTGTTATCACTAGAATAAGTAAAACTCATAGATTGAAAAGCTATGAGCGCAGTTAAGCGTACTTCCGTATCACTGTCTTTGAGTGCTGCAATGACAACGGGGATGACTGCTTTCACGTCAGGGGTAGATTTATTTAAGTCGTTGCCAGCAATGCTAATCAAAGCTGAGACAGCACAAACGCGAACTTCCGCATCTGGATCGTTTTTTAAGGCGGTAATTAAGTTTGGAATTACCTCACTAGCTACTTTTTTCTCAATGCTTCCCAACAGGTGAGCAGCATCGGCACGCAGTTTTGTATCTCGGTTTTGTAACGCTTTAACTAAGTCATCAACAGCTTGTGAACCAATTCTTTGCCTAGCTCTAGCTGTTCTTTCAGAGCCACAATAGTTCCGGTTTGGTTTTTGGAAACTTGAGACTTGCAGCGTGCGCTCCATCTCTTGCCCCCAGGCGTTGCCCATCGGCAACATAGATAACCAAAGGCATAAAAATGAAATTTCTAACGCTACTTGAAATTTGTAGCTGCGTGCGTCAATCATCACCTTACCCAGCAGGAAACTCCTAATTGTAGCGAACTGCAAACATAAACGCTCACCAGTACCCAACTGCTAATTTATTCAGTCAGATTCAAAGTTGAGCAGAACAGCATCTACCTGGAACATTTCGTCTCTAGCTTTTAAACCAATATCTCGACGGATACTGTCTAGAATTTCTAGACCTGTGCGTTGGCTGTTGGGGTAAGGAGTCCAGATGGCGTTGACTGTAATTTCAGTACCGACTAAGAATGTGTTGACTGCGCCGATAAAATACTCACCATCGGCATAATCTAAGCGGACAAGGTAAACACGAGCTTTGCCAGCGTAGTGAGCATTTTTAATGTCAAAGGCGGTTTGATAATCGGGATGTGATTCAGTCAAGTAGGTGATTTTAGGTTTGTTGGGATGATTAAATCCTTCGGATTTACCCCAATTGGGATCTGACTTTTTAAATCCTTCGGATTTACCCCAATTGGGGTCTGACTTTTTAAATCCTCCCGATTTACCCCAATTGGGGTCTGACTTTTTACGCCTTTGAGCTTCTCCCATATTGATTCCTATTATGTGGCTAACTTGACCTGATTAAAGACTAAAACTAGGATGCCATTGTTTCTATGTTGCTGCCTCTGCTGCAAGTAGTTGTTTTTTACTCTTACCCTTCTTACTGTTTACAGGTGTTTCTTCAGCTTCGCTGCTGGCTTTTTCTTCTTTCTGATTTTCAGTAGCCTCTTGACCTGACGTACTACTGCCGTTATCAGATGCCTGATCACGGCGACGACTGCTTTTCTTCAACTCACCGATTAAATATTTGATTCTGCTGCCAGCTAAATTAATCCCCAAACCCAAGAGCATCTCCGATACTTCATCGTAAGTGTAGCCATACTTATTAGAGGTCAGCTTTTCAATGTACCGTCTCATTTTCCTGATGGCCTCTCTGTCCGATACATCTTCTCGTTCTTTTGGCTTTTGCTCCTTCAGCAGATTGATGGCCTTATCAATCTTCTGTTTCGTAATTATTTCTGAATTCTGATGCTCACTCATGGTTATCTCATGAATACCGATTAACTGATAATTATCGACTATTTGAAATAATTTTCACCAATTTATTTTCAAAATGCTAAAAAAATCGGCGATTGCGGCTATGCCGAATTACCTTTTCGTATTACGGCTACGCCTTATATTTTTTAGTGTGGCAGCTTCGCTGGTATTCTTATTCAAGCTAATGCTAAAAAATCTGGCTATTACAGCTACGCTGAATCTAGACTTTTACTTAAAACAGCTACGCTGAATTATTTTTTAGTATTGTGGCTACGCCGGACTATTATATTGTGTGGCAGCTACGCTGAATCAGAGAATTTTCATATAGCGGCTACGCCGTTTTATCTCCTTTATTGTGGCTACGCCGAACTAGAATTTACCGACTGCTTGATTTGATCAAATTCCGGCTACGCCGTTGATATATCCCTCTGTAGGTTGTAGGATAGTCAGCATCACGGCTACGCCGAAAGTACTCCCGCCCCCAACCTATCGCTGTGCCTCCGTACATACGTAGCACTTGACACCCCACCCCCAAAATGGGCTTGAACAGCGATGCCTCAAAGCTTACGCTTTGTCTCGCTACGCTCGAACGGCAGACTGGTTCAAGTGGGGAAACCCCCCTTGAAAAACCCCCCTCGCAATGTCCCTGAATCTTCTCGAATTATGGCTAACCGCAAGCAGTCAAAAGCTCTAGTCCGAAAGCATATTTTCCCAGTTCGCTTGAGCGACATCGAACTGGATATGCTTCGTATTAAATCACTTGACGCGGGTATGTCAGCGAGTGAACTGATGAGACGCAATGCGTTGATGCGTCCATTGCCAAAACGACTGAGTAAAATTAGCTTGCAAACATATTGGGAATTAGGACAAATCGGGAACAACCTCAACCAGCTTGTCAAGGCAACCAACACAGCCATAAAAATTGGGCGAACTTTACCTGCAAAACCCGAACTACTAAGAGAACTTTTAGAACTGTTGCATCAGTGCAGACGAGACATTGCCTCGGATGATGTTGGTGATGACAACTCGGAAGAAGAGGAAGAGGATGATTGGGAAGCAGACTAAAGGCAGAGCTTTTCGCAAGCTGTTGGATTATTTGGAATCTCGTGAAGATGCTAAACTAATCGGCGGCAATATGAGCGGGAGAAATGCCCGTGAATTGGCGCGGGAATTGAAGCTGTCTCGACAACTAAATTCTGATGCAGACCGAGTTGTTTATCATGTCTCACTGTCAGCAGCTAAGGGGGATAAATTAGATGATGAAAAGTGGAGCGAAATCGGTGATCGCTACATGAAAGAAATGGGCTTTGATGCCAATCAGTTTGTCATCTTCCGCCACCATAACACCGACGACGACCATATCCATATTGCAGCCAGCAGAATCAGGATGGACACGAAGCTATTAGTCCATAATTCCTGGGATTATGTTCGCTCTGAAAAAGTTCTGCGACAAATCGAGCAAGACTATAAGTTAGTGCAAGTTCAGGGCAGTAGAGAGAAACTGAATCGCACACCCAGCACGGGACAAATTAGGTGCACTGATTTGGGATACCGCACGCCTTGACAATCGTTGTACGGAGTACCCCAAAAATAGCGATGACCTCCGGTCGGTCGGAGACCATCACTCTGAGGGGTGGTTTCACCTGAAATTGGCTGGAGAGGCAGACGACAAAATCGAGAGAGTACTCTTGTGTTCTTCCCCCCTTGAGGGAACTCCAAAAAATAAATTATCCCAATTTCTGGATTCAACACGACTGTTCCTCCCCCAGCTAAGTGCTCCCGTTCGGCTACGCCCTTCGACTACGCTCAGGCCAAGCTCAGGGCAAGCCTGCTCCTCTGCCCTCAATGCGATGGAATATTTTTTTATTTGGAAGTCCCTTAAGTGGTAGCGGTCTGGAGTTACCCCGTCTACCTTCCAACCCTAAAACATTGCCATTGCGATAAACACGCCACCCTAAGCCGCATACACTCTGCCAAAATTTGCCAATTGAGAGTTCCATAGAAAGCTAAAGCAATTTCCCCCAATATGCCCCACCAGAGCGGCTTACCTTCGCGCAACCACAACCAGACTAGGTAGCCGCCCCCCGATTTCAAGTAAACCAGCCCACAAAAAATACACTAGGGATTTAATCATTTGACCAATTTTTTAATAAGTCGAACTCAGTAAGATTACGCTAACGCTTTTAACTAAACTATTGTCATTAATTAAAGTAAGTTTGTTGAACTGGGCATTGGGCATTAAAAGAGGCAGAGGGGCAAAGTGCTGCTCTTGCTGAGGGGAAAACTCTTCTCCCTTGCTCCCTGCTCCCGTTCGGCTACGCCCTTCGACTACGCTCAGGGCAAGCTCACGGCAAGCCTGCTCCCTGCCCCCAGAATGTAGATAAGGCTCAAGGATGAAAGCACCATTACCTGATAACGAAGCACAGAGAATCGAGACACTTTTGCAGTATAAAATTATCGATACGTCATCTGAAGCCGCCTTTGACGACCTCACCCGTTTAGCCTCGTATATTTGTCAGGCTCCTATTGCTTTAATTAGCTTAATTGATACAAACCGTCAGTGGTTCAAGTCAAAAGTCGGAATGGAAGCTCTAGAAACACATCGAGATTTTGCATTCTGCGCCCATGCTATTCTACAGCCTGATGTTCTTGTTGTGCCTGATACAACAGATGACGAAAGGTTCGCCACCAACCCACTGGTCACTTCTGACCCAAATATCCGGTTTTATGCTGGTGTACCTCTGACTAATTCTGAGGGATATGCGCTAGGAACACTTTGCGTGCTTGACTACGTACCACGAGAACTGACTCCAGATCAGATAGAGGCATTACGAACCTTAGGCCGTCAAGTCATCAAGCAACTGGAATTGCGCCGAAATTTAGCAAGTTTGGTACTTGTGACCAACGAAGGCAAAAAGGCGCAGAAGGTACGCAAGCAATTTTTCAAAAAAATTGCAGCAGGTTTTGGTTTAGCGCCGGCAATTTTAGTTTTGATTGGTGTGCTTTCTTATCAAAATACAAGAGTAACTACTAATAATCGCAGCATAGTAAAAAATACTTATAAAAAAGTCAACAGTCTAGAAAAACTACTCTCGCACATTAAGGATGCTGAGAATAGACAAAGTAGTTACATCCTGACTGGAAAGCAAATTTATCTCAAACCTTATCGAACAGCACTTGCTAATGTTGATCAAGAAATTACCAAACTGAAGAGTTTAACAACAGATCAACCGAATCAACGACAGCAGATCGCAACGCTTGAATCTTTGATAAGGGCTAAACTTACTGAACTAAAACAAATTATCGGCTTGCGCCAGGACAAGGGATTAGAGGCGGCATTGCAAGTACTAGTGAGAAATAATGAACAAAATCTCATGGATGATATCCGCAAGGCGATCAATCAGATGGAAAACGAGGAAAGGGGACGGCTCCAGCAGCAGTCACAAGCAAAAAAAGCCAGGGCTCGGAATACAATTCTGACACTTGTGATCGCCATCTGCCTAAGTTTTATCGTTCTTGCCGTAGTTTACTACTTCATCTATCTTGAGGTCTGTGAGCAGAAGAGAACAGAAGAAACCTTAAACCAAGAACGTAACTTTATCTCAGCAGTCCTTCATACAGCCAGCGCTTTAGTAATAGTTACCGACTCCCAAGGGCAAATTGTTCGCTTCAATCAAGCTTGTGAGCAAGCAACAGGTTACTCCTTCGATGAGGTGAGCGGTAGGTATTTCTGGAACTTGTTCCTCCTTCCTGAAGAGGTGGAGTCAGTCAAAGCAGTTTTTGAGCAATTGCTAACTGGTAGAGGCTTCCTAGAACACGAAAACTATTGGGTAATGAAGGATGGCAGTCGACGACTGATTGCCTGGTCGAATACCTTCTTAAAAGACGATGAAGGATTAGTGGAATACATTGTTGGCACTGGCATTGACATCACCGATCACAAACGAACACAACAGCATCTAACTGCACAATATGCTGCAACTCGCGTTTTAGCAGAGTCCTCCACGATTAGCGAAGCTACTCGCCAAACCCTGCAAGGGATTTGCGAGAGTTTGGCATGGGATTTGGGTGAAATTTGGATGGTGGATGAGCAAGCAAATGTGCTGCGTTTTCTCGATATGTGGTATAAAGCATCCCTTGAGGTGCAAGAGTTTGAAGCACTGAATCGGCAAACCACCTTTGCACCAGGAATTGGACTACCTGGCCGGGTTTGGGCTAGTTCTGAACCTGTTTGGATCGCTGATATCGTTAAAGAACTCAGTTTCTCCCGCTTCAGAATTAACGCTCAAGTAGGATTACACGCAGCTTTTGGTTTTCCGATCCGCAGCGGTCACAAAATTCTCGGTGTTATTACCTGCTTCAACCGTGAAATCCAACAGCCTGACCAAGATTTGATAAAAACAATGAATTCTATCGGTGAGCAAGTGGGGCAATTTATCCAGCGTAAACAAGCTGAAGAAGAAATACAACGCCAAAACTTGCGATCGCAATTATTTACCGAAATCACTCTCAAGATTCGCCAGTCTTTGCAAATCGAAGAAATTCTCCAAATCACTGTTGAGGAAGTACAAAAAATTCTCCAGACTGACCGAGTTTTAATCTATCAGGTTTTGCCAGATGAGTCTGCCACTACCGTTATTGAAGCAGTAGTTTCTGGCTCACCAACAATCAAAGAGCAAAACATCAGTACCCCCTACTTTCGAGCCGAATTCCTACAACAGTACTATCTACAGCAGTACCGTCAAGGACAAATTTTAGGGCTAGCTAACTTCGATCTGCCAGAAATCCAACAAAACCATCTGGAATTAATGCAACAGTTTGGGGTCAAAGTCCAGTTGGTTGTGCCTATTCTTGTCAAAGAAGAACTTCGTGGTTTGCTGATAGTTCATCAGTGTGACGATTCCCACCACTGGTCTAGCTTTGAAACTCATCTTTTGCGGCAAATAGCCGACCAAGTAGGTATTGCTTTAGCCCAAGCCCAACTATTAGAAGCAGAAACTCGTCAGCGACAAGAACTTGAAATTGCCCGTCGCCAAGCTGAATTAGCTTCTCAGACTAAAAGTGCCTTTTTGGCAAATATAAGTCATGAAATTCGGACTCCGATGAACGCTGTATTGGGAATGACTAGTTTGGTGTTAGATACTTCCTTAGACCCAGAACAGCGAGAATTTATAGAAATAATTCGTAGTAGTGGAGACGCGCTTTTAAGTATAATCAACGAGATTTTGGATCTTTCCAAACTTGAGGCTGGAGAGATGGCTCTCGAAACTCTAGATTTTGACCTATCTACTTGTGTGGAAGAAGTGGTGGAATTATTGGCTCCCTCAGCCCATAACAAGGGATTAGAAATTGCCACGCTGATTGAGCGCAACGTGCCCACCCACATCAAAGGAGATGCTGGTAGACTGCGGCAAATTCTGATGAATTTAATCAGCAATGCTATCAAGTTCACCAGCGCTGGCGAAGTATTAGTGCAAGCCGAATTACGTTCCCTTTCCTCCACTACAGCCACGATTCATTTTGCGATCACAGATACAGGTGTTGGCATTAGCCCTGAAGACCAACGCAAACTCTTTATGCCATTTAGCCAAGTAGATGCTTCGACCACTCGCAAATATGGTGGTACTGGTTTGGGACTAGCCATCTGTAAACAACTAGTGACTTTGATGGGAGGAGTGATTGGGGTAGAAAGTCAGATGGGGAAAGGATCTAAGTTTTGGTTTGAGGTGCTTTTTGTGAAGCAAGTTGAGCCTGTTTTGCCAAAATGCGAACGCGGACTTTTGAACAATCGCCGCTTGTTATTGGTGGATAACAACGCTACTAATTACAAAATTATCTACCATCAAGCTACTTATTGGGGGATGCAGGTAGATCAAGCTGACAGTATTGCAACTGCCCTCAAAGTTATTCAGAAAGCTGATAAGCAGGGAAAATCCTATGATGTTGCCTTGGTTGATATAAAAAATGGCATGGCAATAGAAGAAGAGATTAAAACCAATTCTGCAATTGCTGAGATACCTTTGATTATGCTCACCTCTACTAATCAACGAGATGAAGTGCAGCAGGCGCTCAAAATCGGATTTGCTGCTTATTTGGTCAAACCCATTAAGCCATCACGGCTCCTCAATGCCATTATGACTATTTTAGAAACTCAGTCTGAATCAGAACAAAGGGCTGGAGGCTCGAAGCTAGAGGCTACTGAAGAAATCCAGAGTGCAAGAACTTCAGGCATTCTTACCTCTTCTCCCTCTAACCCCGCTACTAAATCCAAGTTAAGAATTCTTTTAGCTGAAGATAATTTGGTGAATCAGAAAGTAGCCTTGAAGCAACTCGATAGTTTGGGCTACAAAGCCGATGTCGTTGCTAATGGAAAGGAAGTTTTACAGCTATTAGAAAAAATTCCCTACGATTTGATTCTAATGGATTGCCAAATGCCAATTCTCGATGGTTTGGAAACCACAAAAGAAATTCATCGTTGGCAAGAGGATGCCTTTGCTCTGCGTCGTCGTCCTGTGGTGATTGCGATGACAGCTAATGCGATGAAAGAAGACGAAGAAATGTGTCTCAATGCCGGAGTGGACGACTATCTGAGTAAGCCAGTGTTTAAAGAAAAATTGGCTGCGACTCTAGAGCATTGGACAGGCGTAATCCTCTCGCAAGAAGAGGCAGGTGTGTATGAACAGACACTTTCCACTGACCTAGCAATAGATTGGGAACACTTGCATCGGATGTCGGGAAATGACACAGAATCTGAATTAAATCTATTGCAAGTATGCGTTGAAGATATTAAACCCCGTTTAGAGATCATTAAAGCAGCGATCGCATCTCATGACTTTGGACAAATTGCGCGAGAAGCTCATCACCTTAAAGGTGCTAGTGCCAACATTGGAGCCACAGCTATGTACCTAGCAGCTGACGAACTAGAACGATTAGCTTACCATCAAGACCTTAGAGATACTAATAACTTAATTTTAGAGTTAAAAGAATTTGTTAACTGCATTCAAGATTTTTTAATCAGAAACAAAGTAACAAATCGCACTTTGTTATCAATCAAAAATGATGAGGCATAAACCCGCAATTAATATTTAAAAACAGCCTTGTTACAACAGTATCAGCACCTTTAGTATAAAAAAATCCCCTTTTCAGGAAAACCTGCATGAAATCTTCTTACATCTCCAGCAACTTTAGCTGATATAGTAGCTGATACCGTCGAGATATTGGTTTAAAAGCTAGAGACGAAATGTTTCAGGCCGATGCTGTTCTGCTCAACTTTGAATCTGACTGAATAAATTAGCAGTTGGGTACTGGTGAGCGGACAAAGTTTCGAGCGCCGCAGTCGAGCGAACAAGGGCAGGGTTAAATTTTGGTTGTTTGAGTGACGCACTTTCCACGCACTCTTAAATTCCTAAGAGCAAACAAAAAATGGGTAAAGCAAAACGACAAAGTGGCCTTAATAAAAAACGCGCCTTGCAGAAAAATTATCAATTCATCACAATTTCTGACATAAAAACAGACAAGTTTAATCCAATTTACTCAGAATACGATCTGGAATGCTTAATCCAAAGTGAACAATTTAGATACCTAAAAGAAATTGACGATAGCTATCAAGTATCTCGGCATTCTGCGAGACAATTAATTGCTGCGGAAAATTATCCCCGAATATGCCTAGAACAAAAAATAATTATTGAATTGCTCAAATTCTCTATTAACGATAGAACTTATGGTGACGACAGATCGCCTTATTGTGGTCAAAATTTCGAGCGAGTACGGGAAATCGGCGAAAAATTAAACAAATTAGGGGGATTTGATTTGATGCGTCTAGCTTGCTCACTTGTTCCTATCTACGACCAGCGTAATCTTGATTATGCTTGGAATGGAATAGGTGATTGGAAAGCCTAACGTTCCATTGGTCTCTCGGCTCAATCCCCGGTTAGACCTGTGATAAACGTTTCAAAGTTCTTGGCAATGGTTGTTACCTTATAGTCGTTCTCTTGATCAACGTGAGCTACTTCCGGCTCGCCATTTTTGCCGCACTTGCGATAGTCCAGCATAATCAAATCGTGTCCGCCTGAAGGCGTGTCACAGATATAAACCCCAAAATCGGGATAGCCCCACTCGTTAATCCAAAATTGGTTGCCATTATCTCCGCACAGGGCAAAAGCTGAACTGTCAACGCCAATCCCAAAAATTCCTTCTATTTCGATTCTATCTCCCCAAGTAGTTTCCTCAGTTGTCGCAAAGAAAGTTTTATTGGGTATACCTCCGTTTCTCGTCTTCATTAGTTCAATATAGGACTGCGGTAGTTTGAAGCCAAGCTCTTTTTCAACTACTTCAATTAAATCGTAGGTAACTGGTGCAGATTGATAGTTTTTGGCGTATTCGTTATCTGACCAGAAATTATTGAGGTCGAAGTCGATAAAGTATTTGTTCATATTTAAAGAGACAATTGATGTACGGACAACAAACTTATCATTTAATTACCAGTTTGATGGATATTGCTTTATTTCTGGCTTTAGTGAATGCACAAAACTATTGAGAAATTAGCCACGCTCGAACCAGCACTGCTTTTGAATATGGCAGTGCAAATATGAGAGCAACAAAAAATCAAGTCTATTTCAGTCCCTATTTACTGGTGTAAGTTCAGTGAACGGCAATAAAACCACTGTATTGCTGGTTAAGTTCTGACATCTTAAGCTACTATCTAATGTTTTGCTCTGTACTAAAAACTGGTCTACATCTCCTGTGACGGTACATACAAGTCCAATCAATGTTTCTATAAGGGATTTCGGGTGATGTTGATTTGGATCTCCTAGATTATTTTGAGTATTAAAAGACATAGCTGATCCATCAGACTCTCCAAGATTTTGAAGCCTTTCGCGTCGTGCGGCACGTTTAGCTAATATGGACATTAGGTTAGACCAAGTTTCTACATCCAGTCGGTAGACTTTAATTTTTTGCCTCTCAAACCCCGGCTCAAATCTCGACCAGCGAAAAGCCGCTTTGATTCCCAATTGCGATAACATTTGATGCACAACCTGGACATCACTCATTTTGTCGCTGATGGTGCGGTTGAGATGGTGGTATATTTCTGAGGCATAGAGACGAATCTTGTCGGCGTAGGGTTTGAGGTCAGCTTTAGTCCATTCTTTGTTTGGATCTAAAAAGTCATTTAATCCAAATGCTTCTCGCATCTGTCGCCGCAGTGCTGTACCGGAAATATCCCACGGGCAAACAGCTTGATTCCAATTAGCTTGTTTCTCTAATGATTTGGCTGTTCTGTCAACTCCTAATTCCGGGTAGAGTTGTGCTTCTAAGTTGAGCAGATAAGCGCGTCGTCGGCCTTCTTTGTCCCAAAGTACATGTTCTAAAGTTAGCTCGTCTTGGAACGAGAAACTTTACAGTAATTTGTCCCACGTTTGGCACACCAAACTGTGCGGTCTACGTTGTCTCGCACGCGAATTAGAGATTGGGACATATCAGCATCGGTGGATGATGCACCGGTGAAAATTCCGTAGACTTTCTCGATGAAATCTGGAATTTCTATGCTGACTCCGGTGGCGACTGTGGGAGAACAAATAATTACGTCATATAACCCTGAAGCTAATACTGCATCGGGATTTTTCAAAAACCTTTTTTCATCTGTATTGCCACTGGTTTCTGAGTTAATTAGCAGGATTCTAATACCAGGAATTTCTTTTTGTAGCAGTCGGGCTGTTGTCTTGCTGGTGGCTTTGCTATCAGCAATTCTCATTTTGAAAACAAAAGAATATAAAATCCCAGCAATTCTCATTTTGAAATAAATAGAGTATTAACCCCATTTTGAAATTCACAATGTAGTACAAAACAACTAGTTTTTCAGAGGATGTTTGAAAAGTTTTTAGAGGTCAGGAATTATGCTAAACGCCTCACCATGATACGGATCATGGCAATATAAATAAAAGTCTCCGATGTTTCAGGTAGTAATTCATAATCTCGAACCAATCGGCGACATCCCATCAACCAACCAAAAGTGCGCTCGACAACCCAACGTTTTTTGAGCAAAATAAAACATGAAGGTTTGCTCTGGGCGCAAAACTACCTGCACAATCCAACGGCAAAAATTCATCACCCATTGCATAAATGGTTCGTAATCATTGCCACCATCAACCCAGATAGTCGTCAAGCGAGATATCTTTTGATCGGACTGTTTAACCCGCTTGAGAACTTGTTTTCCTCCTTCTCTTTCACCGACATTAGCTGCTGTCACTAAAACCCTCAACACTAATCCCAAGGTATCAACAGTCATAAATCGCTTACGTCCTTTCAGCTTTTTACCTGCATCAAAACCAACTGACTGACTCACCATTGCTGCACTTTTAACGCTTTGACTGTCAATGATTGCCTCGGATGGGCTTGGGTGACGTTCTATCTCAATTCGAGTCCAATCTCTGAGTTGATCGTGAATCATGAGCCAAGTTCCATCAATGCGCCAATTGCGAAAATATGTCTAGACTGTCTGCCAGGGAGGAAAATCACCTTCTTCGCGATCGCCATCTAACTCCCTCTATCAAAATATAGAAAATTGCGTTCAGGACTGACCACATATCAACTTCACGCTTTCGACCACCCGGTTTCGCTTCCGGGATTAAGTCACTAATCAATTGATATTGAACAAGGCTCAGGTTGCTAGGGTAAGCTTTACTCATACCACTCTCTCGGTGCTGTTTATTATCTATTCACAGCGTATACTGAGAGAGCTTTTTTACAACATCCCCGACTTTTCAAACAACCTCTGACTAATCATTTCTCCATCTGCCATGAGTAGGCGATCGCTTTCAAGACTGCACTCCCATGCAATCACGTCAAATCTCGCCACTATTTCAAATACCGTAATATGCTAATTGCTACTGGCGAGATAACGACAGTCGCAGTTTGGCGAGAATCAAAACAGCTTGTCAACGTACTCTTGTAGGTCACTGCGTTTAATTCGCCAACCCTTGCCAATTACTTTGGCTTTTAACTCGCCTTTAGTAATTGCGTCTCGCAGGAATTCTCTAGACAACCCAGTTAGCGCTTGTGCCTCTGCAATAGTCAGTAACAGCTTATCGGCGATCGGCACTACTAGCTGATTGTCGCCTCTGCCCAGCAGCCCTTCAATGATTGAGGACAATTTATCAATTACCCCAATCTCGCCAAACTCCGCAATCTCGCCAGCTTGATGCACTAATTTACCTGTCTGTTGCTGTGGTTCTGTCGTAATTTGGCGAGATTCAAAGGCTGGTTTTACGGTCGGCTGGTTCAGTTCTGACTTGAATGTTTCCAGTTCGGTTTGGTCAAAGTTGGCAGTGGGGCGAGTTTTCCCTTTCTCGTACTTAACACTGATACGCCCTTGCTGTACATAACGCTCAAGGGCGCGGACACTCACGCCAAGAAAGTCTGCTGCATCCTGTTTATTCATGGAATTACCGCCAAAACTCGCCGTAATCCTAGCATATACTGTGGCGACATTTGACGATGTTAGTCAGGGTGGGTGAGAGCGATCGCGCTCTTGCGGGCGGGCACGCCGGGAGCGCAATCGTCTGCTAGCTCCTGCTCAAAGTCGTGAAACTGATAAATCCCGACATAAAGCGCGGCTTCAAAAACCTTTACCATTTAGGATTAGCGGTAATTAATGCCGTTGCCGCTAAACTATCCAATGGCTCAGAGAAAAAATATCCCTGGACAGATTCACAGTTCAATTTTTTCAAAAGTGCTAGTTGCTCCTTTGTCTCTACACCTTCAGCTATCGCCGAAACACCGAGTTTGTGTGCCAAGGTGATGATGATTTCAATAATTTCTAAATTTTTGCTGCTTGCGTTGATTGGGCTAATAAAAGAGCGATCAATTTTCAAGATACTAATTGGAAGACTATTAAGACGGCCTAGTGAAGAGTAACCCGTACCAAAATCATCAATTGATAGCTCAATGCCCAAGTCTCGAAGTTGAAAGAGTTCTTCAGTTGCCTGAGCGCCGTTTTCCATAATTACGCTTTCAGTAATCTCTAGCACAAGAGAGGTGGGAGCAAGACCAGTCTCGGACAAGATTTGCCGAATCTGCTCAGTCAAATCCGGCTGGGAAAACTGCTTGATAGAAAGATTGACACTAATTTTCTCTAGTGAGTGGCTACAATGGCTCACTTGCCAAGTTTGCATTTGCCGTGTCGCCTCATACAATACCCAGTAACCAATAGAGACAATTAACCCAGTTTCTTCCGCCAGAGGAATAAAATCTGCTGGAGACAGTAGACCCCGTTTTGGATGCTGCCAGCGCACCAACGCTTCAAAACTTACAACAGAGCCACTAATGAGCGAAACAATTGGTTGGTAAAAAACGCGAAATTCTTCACGTTCAATTGCTCGGCGCAAATCGTTTTCTAACTGCAATCTCGCTACAGCAATAGCATACATTTCTGGGTTGAATAGCTCATAACGCGCCTTGCCCTGCGTTTTGGCTCGGTACATTGCCGTATCAGCATCCCGGATCACGTCTTCTGGTTGGTCATAGTCTACTGTCGAACTCAAAGCGATGCCAATACTTGCACTTGTGAACACTTCTTGTCCCCCAAGATCAAAGGGTAACTGAGTTCCTTGAGGAGAACTAATTCATCGTCTCTCAAGGGATGCACCCCTGAGTCACTGCCCTTTTCCCTGGTGATGAAAATCTGACGTTCGGCCCACATCAGCGCATCCCATCTTAAACCGCACTTAGCCCCTACAGCTTCCCCCACCCTCAGACCGTGGCGAAACATGAGCAACATCAGTGTATAATCACGGTGAGAATAACGAGCTTTGCGATCGAGCGCAGCATCAAGAAGACTTCGCACCTCACTTGGTGTAAGGTATTCTCGCTTACCTGTAATGCTTGTTAGGTAAACGGATTGGGGGTGGCGGCCTCATTGATTGCTAGTGGTAGTGTCCGGTTTAGGCGGTTTTTTATGGACAGTCTACTACGCCACAAGCCCCATTACTCCGTTGAGAGACGCGCCACTCAAGAGTTATTGCGAACTGTTATCAATTGGTAAATACATCCATCTTGGCTCAATGCCAAATAGTCAGTCTACGATGCCTGCGATTTTCTCGTTGCGATCGCGGTTGTTGGTCAAATAATCAAGAAAATTCCTTGTGTAAAGCGAGGATCAAAAGCATCTAGCCCTTTGTAAAGCATCTAAGATGCTTTTTTAATTAGGAGGATGTCGTCATAGTGGAGTTTGGCGACATCGAAATCAATATCAGCAAATAATCTTCGTACAAAAGAAATTTGATATCCCTAATAATGAGATGTTGAGGTTATTTGCGGTGATTTATGAGTGTATGGCGCGATAAGTTCACTAATTGGGTCAAGTCCCAGTCTAACAAGCAGAAAATACTAATCGGTATCGTTGTTACGTTAGTGGCGAACGCTATTCTTTAGCAAGGAAAAGATTAAGAGTGTTTAGAATCTCAACAACCGCACGAGCATCTTCACGAGCATTGGATTTTATTGGTGAGTAGGTCTCAGGGAACAAGCAGTTGCTAGCCAAGCTAAAAACAGGCCGTATCTGACTACTGATTATTCTGGTATTCTGGTAGGTTAGATAACGTGCTTCGAGGACAATACCCTTAGCTGGGCCACCAAGTCGACAAACAAACTTCCCAATCTCTTTCTGTTGTATTCCGCCGGATAAAATGTCATAACTGAAGCTTCGCCGCAGACCTTCTAGTCTGCCGTAAATACTCTCGGGTACTTTGATGAGTTGACCATCAATAGAGAGAGAGAATTGGTCATCAATTGACGATGAATTAGGATCGATGTCATTTCCATAGAACTTAATTTCTTTTGTCACCGTGTTGTCAGATTTATACTTAAGATTTAAGAGCAATGTTTGTTCAGCCAAGGTCATGTTTGGGAACAGTACCAGAACTAATACCACAAATACCCTTATAAGTGTCTTCATTAATTTGCCTCTGCTATTTCAACAATCTTTTATATTTTTATATTAAAGTGTCTGCCGAGGGGAAATGAGCGTTGAAACAGAAACCTAATCTAAAGCTAAAATCCTTTCAGCTATTGGATCATTTTTTTGTGGAGTTCTCTAATGTTAAAAGACGATGGACTTAACTTAACAATGTTAAACAAAGCAAAAAGTGTATCAGTCCGTCCACTGCTTTTTATTAGTCGGCTTTTTTAATATTTGGCTACACGTTCACGATTGCGGAGACTTGCCGATAACGATGTAGTTGCAGAAATAAGCGTAAGGAACAGCAAAACCCCTTTCAACGTTGGTTGCTGTAATTCCAATCTGCGTCTGATTCCCTAAGTCGTTGATCTTGATGCTGAAGATGCCAAAGACGTTGCCTGGACTCTCGGTACTGTAGATCGTTGCTGTAACCGTGGGCTTAGGACTAAACTTTGGTAGCCGGATCTCGACCTGCCGGACATGTGCCCCGCCCTGCGGAATTATCATCGGAGCTGTTCCAGCACAGATTAGTGTATCTCCAATACGCACTTGGGATTTATTATTTTGATCATTAGAAGAGGGGCTGTTTTGGCTAATCTCCACTACCTTGTCAAGTGGTAACTGTGCCTCAAGCGTTTTGACTCGCTCTGCCAGATCTTGTATTTGTTTACTGTCAGAAGTCTGTTTTGACTGAGCAGACTGAGTAGTACTGAGACCGACTGTAGTTCCAACGCCCAACGCAGAGAAACCAAATAATCCTACACGTTTGACAAGTTTGAGAAAATTACGACGGATATGAAGGCTGTTCATGAGGTTTAAACCCAAGTTGGGATGAGTTGCAAGTATCCTTACATAGTTTGGTTTTTTCGTGCTTACCTACTTAACCCTCTTCCATCACTCTCACTAACTAAAAATCGAAGCTAACTTTTAAATCTTATATAGGAAGAGGATTCAAGCCTTTCTTTTCTAACACAATGCTATTAATCATGATTTTTTGGTCAAAAGCCTTGTGTCGTGAGAACTCTGGTTTTATTCTCTGGTGAGAGTGATAAAAGAGCGTTAAAAAAGAATAAGATATACTAATTTTTAAAGCTTTTACAAAGGGGATCTGACTAAAGTTTAGCTTCTTTTTTATATTTACTAAATATTAAAACTTCTAGAAAAGCTCATATAAAAACTCATAATAAAACTATACAATTTGTACATTTTCGGAAAGTGATGGTTCCAGATTTGATATCAGTCTTCTTGAGAGCCAACGCTTCTGATACGCGACAACCAGTAAACAGGCAGATGCCAAACAGAGCGCGAACGCGGGGCTTAAGAAGTCCCTCAGTAAAGAGTAAGGTTATCTCTTGAGGGTTTAGGATTTCGACCTTGCCGAAGCGATTGATTTTCATAAGAAATATCTTACGCTCACTAATGTCAAGAAGATAGCCTAACCGCCCCAAAACCCTTATTTTTCGTGGACATGACACACTGTTCGCAATTGGCATCACCATTGCTTCAACCCCATCAAAAAAGTGAGGCCCCGACGAACTGGGGACACTTCGTTTAGAGCGGGTGGTGTGGGGGACGGGCAATAATTTATTCGTGAAGTGGCCCGCAACTGGGCAGCCCGCCCCCCACACTCCGCTACGCCACCCGCTCTACCCCAGTTCTTGGACAGTGCCCAAAGATACAATTCAAAGGTAAGAATCTACTTGTTTGCCCTGAGTTGACCATTTTTCATCTAGAAGTCTGCAAGCGACGTAAACAACATTTTGAGGGTTGCGCTTACATCTTCCATTCCTATTCCAGGAACGGACAGTGTAATCGCCTTGATAACCTAAAACAAGTGAAAGCTCGTTATAAGTTAACTGCCACTTTTCCTTCAATTCAATTGGGTACATAGTATTCAGCTATTTCAATAAATTAATTAGCAGAAACGCGGATAGAAATTATCAAAGGTAACAATCTACAACTTTCCCCTCGGCTGACCATTTTTCATCTAGAAGGCGACAAGCTACATAAACCACTTTGTGAGGGTTGCGCTTGTGCCCTCCCTTTATCGCCCAACAACGGACAGTGTAATCATTTTCGTAACCTAAGACGAGTGCTAAATCGTTGTAAGTTAACTGCCACTTTTTCTTAAATTCTATTGGGTGCATAAATATAAACTCCTCACTCCGTCGCTGATAAATATTGACTAATGAGCGCTGATAAATTTTTGCAAGCTATCAGGATAAAACCAGTCTGGAACTGTGACGCGCTCTGATTCAATCAGATTTCCGTCGTCATCATAAAGACCACTGATTTCAGCATGGTTTAGAGGTACGCGACCGTTCTTTGACTTGCGCTTGATTTGGATAGTTTCAGTTTGTCTTAAATCATTAAAACCCTCAGCATTGCCAGAAGCTGCATTAGTAAAAGCATGAGCGATGCAAACTAGATATTCGGCAGCCTTGCGAACGTCAGTAAGTGAATGTCTCACAAATCTTTTGACTGATTCTTTACAATCATCTTGCATAGAAAGCTGTGTCAATTCATCCCAAAGTGTTTGAATAGGTCTGTCGTTTTCTGTGCGGTCGCTCCAACGTTGAACAGCTTCATCCATTGCCTCACCAATAGCTAAATAATCGTTGCGTTCGCCGATTAATTCCGGCTCTAAAGGTATCAGCAACTTCCAAGCTTTAGCTCTGTTCTTATGTCCATGAGCGTCAACGATTGATGTAATATTCCAATCAAAAATCGCCTTCCTACACATAACAATTGATGCAGCAAAACTGCTTTTACCACTGCCTTGACCTCCTAGCACCCAAACTGGTTTTGTGGACTCAATGACATCCCATAGCCAACCACCCTCATGATTTTTCAATAGTTGAACTAATTCTTGGGCGGTCGTTCCTTGTGGAGCCGATACTTTTTCACTACTGGGATTGATGTTTTCTGCGTCCGCTTTGCGCTTGTCTCTTCTATTTTCAGCAATGGATTTGTCAGCTACGGAGTCAGCGACCGCGAACTGTTTTTTAGTGTTATCAAACTGTAAATTTTCAAGCTCTGATTGACGCTGATACTGTTGTTGCAATTCCTCAAGAGAGATATAGCTTTCTTGGACTAGCTGATTATCAGCACGTCTATCAATGTCCTTCTTATGCTTGTCTTTAATGCGCTCTGATTCATGTGACTGCAAATCGCGCTCAGTCCTAGTAATTAAACCTTGGCGCTTAATAGCTGTCTTAAAATATTCCAAACGTTGAAAACTTGACTCGTTATCAATCTCATCTTTGGCAGCCCAGCAGTAATAACCCATCCAGACAAAAGCAGGCGCGACTAATAACCATAAACTAGGATTCTCCGATGGAGCCAAATCTGACGTGATGAAAGCACCGTCAGGGAGAGATACAACATCATTAAACTGTCGTGACTTCCATACTTCTGTGAGCAATCTGTACTTGAAACGACAGTATTTGTTATCAAGCGCCGATTGTGATTGTGTGGGTTTGCCATAGTACTTCATTGTCCGTTTATTGGCGGTAGTAGGACAAAATCGCACTTCAGTAAACTGATAAGGGTGCGGTGTCTGCCCGTAGTAATAAGCGCTGAAGAGGCCCAGAAGTAAAGCTGTGACAGCACCAATTTTCAGTAGGGGTTGAGCCTTCATGACTTGGATTTGTGGATGCCGTAAACAACACCACCTGCCACTAATGCACCCGCCACAAACACAATAGTTTTGTCTGATTCTGGCAGACGGTTAAAATCTTCTACAGTCGCTTTGATGTTGTCATAAGTCTTGTGTGAGTTCTGCATTGTGGTGTAAAAATCGCCGATAGCAGTCCACAAAATGAAGCATCCGAATATTGTTTGAAAGAGAAATTTTATCGCCTTGTCCATGTCCGTAAAAACCCATCCTTCAGGAGACTTATTTACGGTGAACTCCAATAAATCACGATTGACTATTTGATTAATTCCCAACACAATAGCGACCGCAGGCATTAGCCCCGCCGAGCCTGTAGCTATTACTAAATACTTAGCCAAGCAATAGGAAGTAACACCCCAGCCGCAAGACTCAATACCTTTGAGAACAGCGCGGCTACGATTAAGCTTTTCAATTTCTTTGGCTTTGAATCTTTTAATAGCTTCTTGTTCATCCTGGGTAAACGCAGTATCAGGATAATCTTGATAATCGAGTGATTGTTCGGTGTCCCCGTCTTGCAGTTCGGTGTTAAGTTCATCTAACATTGTTCTTACGACTAATTTTGATTTCCCCTACTGATCGCTAACTTAGTAGGGGATTTTTAGATGCTAATTACTCGAAAATCGTAGAAACAGCAGTGCGGAACGCTTGCACTAACTTGTTAGTCGTGAATGACTTACGAGGGACTAAATCAAGGTCTGAACCTTCGCCATAAGTCAATAAATGTTTTGCCTTTTCCGTTTCATAAGTCCTATCAGCGTCTAATTGTGCCTTCACGGGTCGGGCTAACTGCGATTTAGCAGCCGCCAGATGGTCAACCTTACTCATGTGATAGTCGATGTAAGCCTTGAGCTTAACTAGGTCGATGCTTTCTCTGTAGCGCTGATTCTCTAGTGTGCGGTCGCTGGACAGCTTCAATCCGATTTCTGAGCGCTCATGACCGTACTTTAAATTTGCGATCGTTAAATCAGCATTGGCTTTGTCAATGGCAATACCAGACGCGCCAGCTTGCTTGTAAATCTCTGCTAGCCCTTTGTTGTACTCCTCAGTACCCTTGATGAATGCTGACAGGTTATCTGTAATGTAGGGCATGATGGTTAAGATGCGTTCGCCCTCGTTGCCCATTTCCCCTACTTTGGTTAGCGCCGCGTCATCGCCATTGATGCAACCCATGATTAAGCTGTCTGCAACGCCTAATTTCTCAGCCCTCGCCTTCAGCTTTTTACCATGCTTGCCGACTAGATTCTTGATATGCTTCACGTTTTTGACTCCTGTATGTGCAACATTCCGTCATAAACCATTGAGAGAGGGGAGCCGCGAGTGCAATTATTAACGGTATCCCCACAAGTCCAATCAACAAATGTTTGTAAGTGAGCTTGCCGGATGCCTTAATCGATAATTCCGGCGAAAGATAACGCGAGGTCATTAAGCTGGCTTTTGTAGTCCAGGGCGGTTGCCTCCATCGCTTGCTTGATCTGCGTCAGTTCACTGCCTGCCACATCATCCATCTCTGCCAGTGTCTGCCTGATTTCGTCGGCTTTGCGTCGTATTTTTGATACTTCTTGATTATTGAATTCCCTTGCAAAGTGGACGAGCGCGTTAAAAATCGCCTCGTTCAACTCTTTTCTAGATGCAAAGGTGGAAGCAATAGACACTGTAATCTGTTTCACATCCGCCGCTTTCAGTTCAATTCCCGCCCCTTGTGCAATGTCTGCAACGAGGGCTTGCTTTTCCTGTTCGCTCAAGACAATCTGATTCTCTGGTGCTTGCACGGTCAGCGCCCCTGTTTCAAGTTCAGTCTCTTGCTGTTCTTCTTCTGCATCTACTGTCAAGGTTTCTTCAACGGGTTCATCAGTTACAGATAATTGGCTTGTCGCTTTAACTTTGAGATAGTCAACGGCTTGGCTCAATTGCTCTTTGGTGGGATTGTCAAGGTCATCGCACTCGACAGCAAGAGCAGCTGTTGTGTAATCGTCCTTGGTAAATCCTTGATAACCCTGTTTGTACAAACGAGCGCGGACGTTATTAGTAAACTTGTCAGACATGATGCTTGCTCCTTAAAGGGCTAGTGTTAAAACTTCGATGGTTGCGGATTTCATCGTTTGCGAACGCTTGTTAATTGCCCATTTAGCAGCAATAAACGCAACAAGGGCTAAATCCTTGCAGTGGTAAATATTTTCAGCGCTGAAAGATAGTCCGGCTTTCTCAAACCAGTAGTAACGAGTGCTGCGTGGTACATCGTCAAGATTGATTTTTAGATAGTCTGCCAGCGCAACTAAAAAACTCTTGCCGTTGTAGCTAGCGTCTAACTCATAGAAGTGCTTGAAAACTTGCCAGCGCTCATTAAATCCTTTGCTTGCAGGGGTTAGCGCACCGTAACGCCGCCGAATTCCTGCAAATGTCTCAACTATTTTTTGAGCCGAAGCTGATTCCACATCTAAGCTAAAACGCTGTTTGAGAAAAGCTACTACTCGATACCAAGTGATATCTGAAATTTCTTTACCCATCTCGCGCTGATAAATCTGTTTCAGGTGGCGATACTTCGCTGAATATACTTTTGTTGTCACACTACCTCCGTATTCAAATTTTAAGTTGGTCAAAAATTAACTGGACATCCGGTTATGCCAAGGTATTTGATATAGCCCTGAGTCTGATTCGAGGTATTTGATATAGTCCTGAGTCTGACGACTATCAATAACCTTGGAAAAAAGACTTTGGACGGGCTTTACTAGCCAAAATTTATGGGAGCATCCCAATTTGGCAAAAAGATGGGAAGAAGACAAGAATATTCGCGATTGTAACTCGCGAATAAAAGGGGAACTGTACATCAACACCGGAATTCGAGAGAATTAATAATGTTCAACAAGCAG
>JAHHHS010000100.1 GCA_019359215.1 Nostoc indistinguendum CM1-VF10
GATTTGATGGTGTCGGTAAGCATGAATAAAGCAATTCCAATTCTAAAAATTTCGAGCAGGCGCGGGTATATCTGCCCTTCCTCATCTTCTAGAATGCCTGGTATTTTATTTATCCGCAAGTCCCTTACCAGTTACTTGTAGTTCTGCAAAATCTGCTTCCAATTAATTTGGTAAGTAAATATGAGTATGTTGTCAAGTAGCTTTTGGCGAAAAGTCCAGCGCAGAAGTAAACAGTTGCAGACAATGAATGGTGCAACGCAATTTAATGACACGAGGAATCATACTAATTTATTATTCGTAATGAGGCGTTGCTGAATCATGGGATGATTTCGCCCAATTTAGAACGAATTACCAATAGTTTCACCCGCCAATTCATCCCGCATTTATGCAACGCCCGTAATGAATATCATGTTCGGATAATTAGTTATGATTCCCACAATCATTGCACCCCACGCCTTAATCTCTTAAGGGCTTGGTTGCCACCCCCACCTCTGATCAGAGGGTTTACCAGAACCGGGGCTAAATCCAGATAGTTCGCAATCATAAAGTTGCAATATCTTATTATTAGCTGTGGCAGCATCTCCTCCTACATCAATGCATCTGTTGGATAATCCATTTCTGAGAAATCCTGCACCAATGTATTCCCACCTTTGGTCTGTGGCTACCCCAGGACTACTAAATCCAGATGTTTCGCATTCATTAAGTTGCAATAGCAAAAAATTAGTTGTGCCAGGTTTTCCTACCACATCAATACATTTGTTGGATAATTTATTTCTGATAAATCCCCCACGAATAAATTCCCATTTCTGATCTGTGATTCCACCAGAACTATTAAATCCAGATATTTCGCATTCATTAAGTACCAATTGCGTACCATTAACTACGCCAGAACCAGTATTTCCAGCTACATCAAGGCATTTGTTTGATAGTTCGTTTACTATAAACATTCCCCCTGCAAGTTGTGCAATAGCAAATTGACTTTCTAAAATGCAAGTTGTTCCCCATAACACCGACCCGACAAAGCCAACTGCGATCACTGTGCGCTTTTTAAACTTAGGTTTCACTAGTTTTTTCTCCTTGAGCGTTAAATTGGTTTTGTTTGACAATGCTTTTTAAGTTTTTTCCTCTACTGTGTTATCAACTCAAAAACCATAATTTTCGCAGCAACTTCAAATTATTACAAAACTTCATTATTGAATGAGCCTCTTTTTGCAAGGAAGTTATCTAGCACTTGTGCTAGGATAATCATTCTGCTAGAGCAAGCTGTCATTAAGAAACTGTTAGCGAAATTTTCGCAATCGGATTTGCGGTTGTAGATGGGGCGTTAGTTGAGTAGCACGAGGTAGCGATCGCACACAATACGATCTGATCAGCAGCAATCAGATAATGCAGATATTTAACTAAATGAATTTTTCACGGTGGCAATGCCTGAGCTATGAGCTATTGGTTCGCTCACTTACTCAGGCATTACTTGGGGAGCGATGGCTTGAAAACTTGATAAAGTAAAGTTTTATAAAAGTTTTGAGTTTTCACGAAAAATTTGGGTTTTGGGCTGATGTCATCGTAGAAACCTCATTTAACAACTCTCTGCTGATTATGGCACTTATTAACGGTAGTGATTTTAATGACAACAATACCATCAACGGTACCCCATCTATCTTTCGCCCTGCCCTAAATGGGACTGATGACAATGATACTCTTAATGGGGGTGCTGCGTAACGATATCCTGAACGGCAATAGGGGTAACGATATCCTTGATGGGGGTGCTGGTAGCGATATTCTCAATGGGGGTTCTGGCAGGGATACCCTGCTTGGGGGTGCTGGTGGCGGCGATGATACCTTCGTTTTCAGTGAGGGTGACGACAGAATTGATGGCGGAGACGGCTTTGATACCGTAATTTATAGAGGTACACCTCAAAGGATTATCTTGTCAGGTATTGGAACCGTTAGAAAGCCTGCGGGATTGGGGTTAGACACCCTCTTAAGAGTAGAAAGCATTATTGCTAATGCGGGTGTTCCCAACAACACCATAGATGCATCCCAATCTGCGGATGGGGTATCTATCACTGTTAACTTGGAAACCCGAACTTTGGTTGTCAATAATGTTCCTAATTTGGGAACATTGCCATTTACAGTAGTCGCCTTTGATGATGTCATCGGCACAAATGCAAATGACAGTATTGTTGGCGACAACCAAAATAACCAATTATCGGGTGGAAATGGCAACGATACCATTAAAGGTGGTAATGGGGCTGATCGCCTTACTGGAGGAGCAGGTAACGATATTTTCGATTTTGACTTAGTTCTTGAGAGTCAACCTGGTGCATCATCGCGAGGGGGAGTTAGAGGCAGCCGACGGCTGCCTAAATTTTCACGGTCAGTTCTCCACTCTTCTAGCGTAGGTTTTCTCACAATCTGATTCTCAATAGTTTTAGATTAATGACTAGGAATCACAAGAAGATCAGCGCAAAGAAAAACTCAATTTATGCGATCGCCACCGGCTCATGGCGGTTACGCCATCACTAACTAATTAAAGTGACTTTTACAGATGGCGTGAAAAGTCAGGACGGTTGCCTGTCAAGGAATATGGTATTCTTGCAGGAACTCCAAAGAAGAATTTCATTCTTATTCGCCTCTCTATGAAGCTGAAACCAAAAATCACGATTGCTGACCATTTTGCAGTGATACAAGATCCACGAATAGATCGCACTAAACGGCACAATTTAATCGATATTATAACGATTGCAATAATAGCAGTAATTTGTGGGGCAGATGGATGGGTGGGAATAGAGACTTACGGCTGTGCAAAGTATGAATGGTTAAAACGTTTCTAGAACTACCGTATGGTATCCCGTCACATGATACTTTTGCGCGAGTATTTGCACGAATAAATCCTCAACAATTTCAGTCATGTTTTGTAGATTGGATGAAATCAATACATCAGATAACTTCAGGGGAGGTAATTGCAATTGATGGTAAAACATTACGTGGTTCAAATGATGAAACTAGTGAGCAAAGTGCAATCCCAATAGTGAGTGCATGGGCAACTACAAATAGATTAGTGTTAGGACAAGTGAAAGTAGATGAAAAATCGAATGAAATTACAGCAATCCCAGAGCTGTTAAAAGTATTAGATATATCTGGATGTATTGTGACAATCGATGCGATGGGTTGCCAAAAAGAAATTGTGAAGCTAATTACGCAGTCAAATGCAGATTATGTAATTACGTTAAAAAAGAATCAAGGAAATCTTTATGATGAGGTTGAAAAACTCTTTCATTTAGGGATAGGTACAGGTTTTGAGGGAATTGAACATAGTACATATGAAACAGATGAAATAGGGCATGGTCGTCGTGAAATCCGCCATTATGTGATGCTATCTCAGATCCAGTCTCGGCTTAACCCAAATTCACTTTGGTCAAACTTTAATAGTGTTGGAATGGTAGAATCCGTTCGTTCATTAAATGGTGAAACAACGGTTGAAACCCATTATTTTATCAGTAGCCTTGAATCAAATGCGAAACAATTTGGTAATTCTATTCGCAGCCATTGGGGAATTGAGAATTCATTACATTGGATATTGGATGTCGCCTTGAATGAAGATGACTGTCGGATTAGAAAAGATAATGCTCCACAGAATTTTGCAATTCTCAGACACATTGCAGTCAATCTTTTAGGTCAAGAGAAGCGTGTGAAACGTGGAATAAAAAATAAACAGTTTCTTGCCGGGCTGGATAACAATTATTTATCAAGAGTTTTAGCCTTAGCATAAACTCATATATCAAAATTTGAATTTGGCTTTTTAGGGAAAATTTCACTTTTCCTCTAGATCAACATACTTTTATAGACTCGAATCTTGAATTATTTTAGTATTAATAAATAATGATTGAGCATCAGATAAACTAAATCATACTCCTTAGAGATAATTCATTTGTTTTATTTATCATCTTATCGTTTTTTGCAATTATCTATATCATTTTTAAATCTCTCTTAGATTTTATTAGTAAATAAGGTGCGTTTCCCCTACCCCCATTATCCAGCCGATTTTGTTCAAATTATCTAATGCTGCATTGCTTTTAGGTCTAGTAGTCAGGCTGATAGTTCACACTAACGATATTATTGGCTTATTACAAACAGGTGCAATCTTGGTTTGTGCCGTTTTCATCGTCTTCTCCTTTAGCGTAGGCTATCTTTTGGGCGGCCCTGGTATCGATACCCAACGAGTGCTAGGAGTAGGAACAGCTCAACGTAATTTTGCCGCAGCATTGTTAGTAGCTACAAGTAATTTTGAAGATCCCAGCGTAGTGAGCATCATCATGGTGACGAGTATTTTAATGATGATCGTATATTCAAGAGAGAAATATCATCTAAAATACAAATATCTAATTCTCCCCGTTTCATCTGTCGGTTCATTTGTTCCCCAGAAGTAAACGGAATAATTTGTAAATCAAAATCTCGGTTAATTTCAATATTTTTGGAAATAGGTTGTTCAAGATATGAGGATGCTCTCTGTAAATCAGAAATATGCTTAGTCCCATACCCAGCAATAAACTGCCCTATGGAATCACTCTGAATACCTATCCTAAGAATATTTTTTTCATTAGAAGAACAGCTACTTAAAATTAGATTTACATTAGGTAAACTTTCTAACTTATTTTGATCTAGTCTAAAACTTCTCACTAAACTCTCTGCGGATATTAACAATTCACTAAAGCGAGGAACATGAAGATAAATGCCATATTCATTAATATCTTGAATAGTCAAAGTTAATACTTTGTATTGAGATATTATAATAGTTTTACAAAAATCAGGTAAGATAGTAAACTTTTGATTTTCTGAAGCATATTTGAGGACATCTCGATAATTATCTAGTATCTTTACACCGCTTAATTTATTCATCAAAAACCCATTTTTAGATAGTTCCTGATGAACCTCATCTAAAAGTACAATATCTGCTAGATCAATATCATTTATTTTCACTAAACTATTTTCATTGAGATATTTACTTGCTCCAAAGGAGACAAGGATCATTTTATGAGTTGTTAATCTAGTACAGTGGTGTTCTTCTTTATATCCAGAGCAACTGTTGAGTAAGAGATCCATCTCTATAACTTGAGAAGTTGAAAAAAATATGCTATTTTTAACTGTTATCTCTTTGATATTTCTCCTTGGAAAACAAAGCTGAAATCGCTGTGAATATTGTTTGAGCCAAACTTCTAAGATTAAATTAGTAGCCCCCAATATCAAATCTTCGCCTTCAGCGCTAAATGTTGCTTGAAATTCTTCTTGGAGATTTTCTACAGTTTCTACTACATTAATTGTCTGAGAAATCAATTTCTTGCCTTTATTAGTCAAGCATATAGAGCCAGGAGAACGATTTAGCAGAATTACTCCGAAATAATCCTCTATTTGCTTGACTTTTTTACTAATTAATCCTTGGCTATACCCTAACTTTTGTGCTGCTTTAGAGAAGCTACCACAGTCATCTACTGCTTTTAAAATTTTGATGTGATTTAGGGTAATATCTTCGAGTTTAATCTTGTTCATGTAAGGTAAGGCAAGATTTTTAATTACAACGGAATTAAGCTGTTCTGCTGTGTATATTCGGAAATCACTAGTTTATAGAAGCGAATAATGTCTTCCAACATAGATTCAAATTTGAGTACTATTAAGTCAACGCCAACCGCTTCGTATTCTTTCAAGCGGTTAATAATAGTATAGTGATCGCCAACGAGTTGAGCAGATAAACCGAGGTTGGCTTCAATGGTTTGACTGATATCTAGTTTGTTGTGGGCAACTACGTTAGGATCGATTTGCTCTTGAAAGTACTTGATCTGCTGCTCATCGGCAGAACGATAAATCGCTTCTAATCTGGCTTCGGCTTGGGCTGTATGTTCACGAACGATCGCAAACGCACTCATTGCTACTTTAATCTGACGCCCGTAGCGATCGCTAGCCAATCTTTTCACTTTCTGCACCAATGCTGCCGTTTTCTCTGGCTCATCAGCATTGATAAATAAATAATCTCCCAGACGAGCTGCTAGATTAATTGCCCGATCTGATTCACCAGCAATGAAAATGGGTGGTGTTGGTATAGGCTTATCTGCGAGAATACCACCCTTAATAGTGTAGTATTTGCCAACATAATTAAAGTCTTCGACTGTCCACAGCCCCTTGATTACATCAATGTACTCTTCTAATCGCGCGTAGTGATCGCTGTGGGGTAGCCAGATATCTCCATAGCTTTCTACCTCTAATTTCCACTAACCTGCAATACCACTGAGAGCAAATCTGCCGTCACTAAGTTGATTTTGGATGTTTGCACTCAAATTGGCAACCACAGCAGGTAGTTTAAAACCAGGTTGTACAGCCGCAACAATCTTGATATTCTTGGTGTTCAAACTTGCTAAAGCTGCTGTAATCCAAGCGTCAGCGACATTATAGTTAGGCCCATGAACTGCATTCAAGTAATGTTCAGGAATGTAATAGAAGTGATAACCTAATTCGTCTGCTTGAACTGCCAGTTTTACCAGATCTTGTGTGGATAAATTAGCCTCATGGTTGACAACTCGCAACCATCCACCACAGACCGGCGACCAAATTCCAAACTGAAGTGGCATAAATCTTTTTCCTGTGCCTTTTTCTACGAGACGTTAAGCAAACTACGGTATTTACATCTCTTTTACATCTCTTTGCCGTAGTCTAGTAGTTCACCCTACCACATTTATTTCTGCCCTGTATAGTTGCAGATTACATTTGAAAAGCAGTTGCGTATTACGATCTGGAATAGTAGCGATACTTTCTCAATTTCTGTAGTTCTGCTTACTCTGTCTGAATCAAGGTGATAGCCACCAAGTATAAAATAATAATTAAACACCAACAAAAATTGGGCAGTATTCCATTTTGGAATAGTGAAATGGAATTTAAGTATATCGAATCACGACATCGGAAAAATTGTTGTGATAAAGTCTGATTCATTAAAAACTACGGCAGTGCGATCGGGCTATGGTATATTACCACCATCAGATCCTGAGATTGCCTACTTCCAAACTCAGAGTAGTTTCCAGCCGCTCTCAAGCTTTCGATTTTGACTAAAATTTTGCCAGATTAAGTTTTAGCTGATTTGTTAGCGATGACAAATTAGGCTTTTTTGCTTCAATTGCAAACTTAGATAAAGAACCAAGCAGTTTCAATTGCAAACGTACAATTATGGTAGATATTAAGTTCGCATACTGGATTCCCAACGTTAGCGGGGGGTTAGTAGTAAGTAAAATTCCCCAACGGACAGATTGGACTTATGAATACAATGCTCAACTGGCTCAAACAGCTGAAGAAGTCGGGTTTGAATATGCTCTAGCACAAGCCAGATTTATCGCCAGCTACGGCGCCGAGTACCAGCTAGAGGCATTAACAACCGTGTCAGCCCTAGCTCCAGTCACCAAAAAATTAAAGCTAATTGCGGCAGTTCACCCTGGATTGTGGCATCCGGGAGTAGTTGCCAAAATGGGTGCAAGTATTGATTTTCTCTCTAACGGACGGTTTGCTCTGAATGTAGTTAGCGGCTGGTTCAAAGATGAATTCACTATATATGGTGAACATTGGTTAGACCATGACGAACGCTATCGTCGTTCAGAGGAATTTATCCGCGTTCTCAAGGGTTTGTGGACTGAGAATGAGTTTCACTTTAAGGGCGACTTTTACCGGATTAACGGCGGTTGGGTGAAGCCTAAACCAATTAATGAGAATCCCCACCCGGAGATATTCCAAGGTGGTAACTCCAAGGCTGCACGGCGCATGGCTGGCCGCGTCTCTGATTGGTATTTCATGAATGGTAACACCATAGAAGGGGTGAAAGAGCAGATTGAAGAAGTGTCTGAATTAGCGAGTCTTGAAGGACGCAAAATTAAGTTTGGTCTGAATTCCTTTATCATCGTGCGAGATACAGAAGCAGAAGCCCATGAAGTATTGCGTGATATTATTGCCCAAGCCGATGTAGAGGCAGTGAAAGGATTTGGCGAAGCGGTGAAGCAGGCGGGAGCTTCTACTGGCGAACGTCAAGGAATGTGGGCAAATTCCAATTTTGAAGACTTGGTGCAGTATAACGATGGCTTCCGGTCAGGCTTGATAGGCACGGCTGAACAAGTAGCTGAAAAGATTCGCCAGTTCCATGAAGCGGGAGTTGATTTAATTCTTGGCGGCTTCTTACACTACACAGATGATTTGCCAGCATTTGGTAAGACAGTAATACCAATTGTGCGCGAATTGAAAGCTAATCGTCGTTCAGCTGATGAATTGGTTGTGGTGTAGCTGATTTTCGAGAGTTAGCTACTTCTGCAAGTAGTAATTTATCCGGGCTTTAACTGGTAAATCATTTAATGGTTAAGCCCGTCCCTACAAAAATTCAGATTCAATCTGTTAGAAGTTACGCAAAATAACTTTCAAACTCTAATTCCTACGTGTTACGGAGACTTTGCTAAAGCTGCAAGTTTCCTGAACTGTGCTTGGAATGCTTTGTTTTTTCGTTGTCAATTATTTAATCACAATCAAGAAGGAGCTATATTATGACATCAGTAATTAATACTGAACAGAAGGCACATATTATTCGGGATGACAAAGAAGCGATCGCGATCGCTCACGAACTAGCAGCTGAGTTTGCCAAAGGTGACTCAGAACGCGACCAAAATCGGCGTTTACCTGCTGAAGAAGTAGAAAAGTTCTCCCAAAGTGGATTGTGGGGAATTACAGTTCCGAAAGAATATGGTGGTGCTTTTGTGTCGAATGCCACCTTAGCAGAAGTAGTTAAAATCATCTCCGAAGGCGACTCTAGCCTTGGTCAAATTCCCCAAAACCACCTCTATATGGTGGAAGCAGTTCGCTTGGATGGCACAGATGAGCAAAAGAAATTCTTCTTTGATTTGGTTCTACAAGGTAAACGGTTCGGTAATGCCTTCTCGGAAATTGGCACTAAGTCTGTCAACGATGTGCAGACAAAATTAACACCAGATGGATCTGATTTCGTACTCAACGGACGTAAATACTACTCTGCTGGCGCACTACTAGCACATTGGGTTCCTGTAATTGCCAGCAATCCAGATGGTAAGACAGCGGTGGCATTTGTCGAAAGAGATGCCCCAGGATTGACCCTACTTGATGACTGGACGAGCTTCGGACAGCGTACTACAGCTAGCGGTACTACCATTATTGAAAATGTGAAAGTTAAGGCAGAATATGTAATTCCGCACTACTTAGCCTTTGAGAGGGCAACACCAATGGGTGCGATCGCGCAAATCATCCAAGCCGCCGTAGACGTGGGGATTGCCAAAGCCGCAGTCCGTGACACCATCTACTTTGTCCGCAACCATACCCGCCCTTGGGTTGACAGCAATTTAGAAAAAGGATATGAAGACCCGCTAACGCTGTATAACTTAGGCAATGTCCAAATTCAAGTTCACGCTGCGGAAGCATTGCTGCGACGTGCAGGTGAGTTTATCGACATTGCTAACGAGTCAGGTTTAGAAGAACCCAAAGTAGTTGAAGCATCGATCGCAGTTGCTGAAGCCAAAGCCTTAGCAACGGAAGCAGCATTACTAGCTACCAACAAGTTATTTGAACTAGCAGGTACTAAATCCACATTGGAGCAATTCAACTACAATCGCCACTGGCGAAATGCCCGCGCTCACACACTCCACGATCCTGTCCGTTGGAAATACTACGCTGTTGGCAACTACTTCCTCAATGGTGTCTACCCTCCACGCCATCCTTGGTTGTAATTGCCGTATTTTTTATTGGGGTCAATCAATTTTGGATTTTGAATTTTGGATTGACCCTATGCATTAATGCAGAAGCTTGAATAAAGAATTGTAGATTTTGGATTGACTCCACAAATAAATTTGCTTGCTCATAGTTGCTCCTCACAATAGGGTTAACAGGAGAAGTTGCAAGATATGCAATTAATCGAAACTCAAGAATCTCAAAATTATCTTGATTTAGCTAAGTCTTTAACAAAGGAATTTGCCCAGAGTGCTGTAGAGCGGGATGTTAAGGGAGGAACACCAAAGCATGAACGCGATCGCTTGCGCCAAAGCAACTTGCTTAAACTAATCGTACCCACAAAGTACGGTGGTTTAGGGCAAAACTGGATTACCGTTTTGCAAATTACCCGCGAATTTGCCAAGGTTGATAGCTCCATTGCTCACGTCTTTTCTTACCACCATCTAGGTGTCGTTATCCCTCATATCTTTGGTTCAGCACAGCAAAAACAGCGATATTACTCAGAAACTATTCACAACAATTGGTTTTGGTGCAATGCCCTCAACCCATTAGATAAAAGAACTACTCTGACACCAGAAAATAATTATTTCCGTCTCAACAGGATTAAAAGTTTTTGCTCTGGCTCTCAAGACTCGGATATATTGCCGATTACTGCCATTCATCACGAAACTGGTGAATTGAATATTTTGGTAATTCCCACCCAACGGCAAGGCGTTACTGTCCATCATGATTGGGATAATATCGGGCAACGTCAAACAGATAGTGGTAGTGTTACTTTTGAAAATGTGTTGGTGTACCCTGACGAAATTCTTGGTAGTAGAGACAAACCCAGTCAACCTTTCAATACTATTCGCGCCTGCTTAACTCAATTGAATCTTGCTAATATTTACCTGGGAATTGCCCAAGGAGCATTTGAAGCTGCTAAAACATATACTTCCACTAATACAAAACCTTGGCTGACATCAGGTGTAGAAAGTGCAACCCAAGATCCTTACATCCTCCAGCACTATGGCAAAATATGGGTTGAACTCCAAGCAGCTAAGAGCTTGACTGAGCAAGCAGGAGAATTACTACAAGCGGCTTGGGAAAAAGAATGGTTACTCACCGCCGAAGAACGTGGGGAATGTGCGCTTGGCGTCGCTACTGCCAAAGTTGCAGCAACTAGAGTCGGTTTAGACATTACTAACCGCATTTTTGAAGTTATGGGCGCACGCGCTACTACGGCAAAGTATGGCTTTGATCGCTATTGGCGTAATCTCCGCACGTTTACTCTCCACGATCCAGTAGATTACAAAATTCAAGAGATCGGAAGCTGGGCGTTAAATGATGAACTACCAAAACCCAACTTTTATTCATAGTTTTTCCCTTGCCAAATCAAAAAATACCCAGAAGGAGCTTTCGTCATGTTTGACTACTAAATATACATAGCAAAGTAATCATTGTAAATTTCTGTATTAGTCATAACTGTGAGTTCTATTTGTTTCTGTTCTTCATCTGTTGCCGAACTCGTAGCTGAATCTAAGCTTTCTTGAGGAATAAAATCACCACAGTATTCATTCGCCGGTACTGTTGCATTCATCTTCTGGGGATAACTCAATTTAAGATTATTCATGATAGTAATGAATTGACTACGGCTGCGTTCGCTAAATCTGGGATTAAGCCGCTTTTCTTCGCCAATGGTGGAAACTGTGCGTCCTTTATAGTCATGGGCAGGATATACCAAGGTATCATCTGGCAAGGTGAATAAGCGTTGTGTCACCACATCATATAAAGTTCCAGGATCACCTCCCTGAAAATCTGTGCGTCCACAACCACGAATAAATAAGGCATCACCAGTTAACAGATGGGTTTTGTTCACCAAATATGCTATGTGACTGGCGCTGTGTCCTGGTGTAAAAATTGTTTCGATGATTACCGATCCCACCTCTAGAATTTCGCCACCGAAAAGGGAGCGATCGGCTTTTGTCACAGCAGTATTCTGGGGAACAATCACTTGAGCGCCTGTTTGTTGCCTGAGTTTGCCTGCCCCTGTAATATGATCGGCATGAAGGTGAGTTTCTAGACAGTAGCGTAGCTTTAATCCCAGTTCATCCAATGATTCCAAATCGCGGTCAACTTGCTCTAGTACAGGATCAACTAGAACAGCATCTCCTGTCTGCCGATCGCCAATTAAGTAAGTATAACTACTAGTTTCAGGGTCAAAAAATTGCCGAAATAGGAAAGTTGACTGCTGTATCTCTGCACTGCGCTCGCTTAACAAAGGCATTGTCGGAATAGCCCGCACACGCACTGGTAGCGACTGCAACAACGCCTTAGATAATTCTTGCGCCTGTCCCCGTAATTCTGGAACGGCGATAGTTTCCCACAAGTCGCCTTTGCGGGGAGTTCCCAAGGTATAAAACAGCGTCGAAACGTTACCGTCTGCTGCATATAAAGCACCGTGGGTATCTGTATCTAATCCTAAACCGATGGCATTGGGGCGAATTAATTTCTGCGATCGCAAATCAATAATCAGAGGATGAGGCGATCGGCGATAATCTGCTGCGACCCCTGTACAATTCACCACCCGCCGAACGTGCAAGATATTATTAGTTTGGGTTTTGCGCTGGCAGACGGTAACAGCTACACCGTCCGGCAAAGCTTGATATTCCCGAATCCGCCCGGCAGAGATGGTGAGTTGACCAGAATCCAGCATTTCAGTGACAACATCCGCCACTCTTGGGGCAATGCGGTGACGATGCACATCCCAATAGGGTGTCAAATGACGCAAAAAACGTTGCTGTTCTTCAGTCGGTAGTTTTTGCCAGATTTTCTGATTTATGGGACGCAGAGAATCAATTACTGCTCGCCAGTCGTAGCCTTGGGTAGCTGCAATTTCCACCTCGGTACGTAGCCGACGTAACCAGTCGCGTACACTTTTTGGTGAATTTTCTGGCGTCAAGAAGCAGGCATAAGGTTGAGCCGCTTGATGTTTTAGGGGAAATAAGCCTCGTCGGGACACAGCATAAATTTTACCGCGATGTTGGCGATCGCTCAGAGATAAAACCATATCCACCATCGTCAGTCCCGTACCAATTAGCAACACAGGCGCATCAGCATCAAGGTCTGCTAAAGCATCGGCTGACCAAGCATTCCGCAGATAATCATCATTACTGTTTGCGTTTTGAATGGCGGGGGGTGCAGAAGGTGAGTTTCCCAATGCCAATACAACTCTATCTGCGGCAAAACAGCGACCAGTACGTAGAGAAATCATTGCGCCTTTTTCTTCAGGCTGTACCCCTACCACTTCATCGGTGAAGCGTTCTAGTTTCACATCACTGGGTGCTGTGGCTTCTGCTTCTGCTAAAACCGATTGAATGTATAAACCATAGACCTTACGAGGTATGAAGGTACTGGCATTGACTTCTTCTGAAAAAAATACTGTTAACTGATCGCGGTTGTGCTGAAGCCAACGTAACAAATGCCCTGGATCATGGGCAAATGCGCTCATGTTACCTGCCGATACATTCAGCAAATGACAGTTGGTATCGGTGCTGTAGGCGATTCCCTTGCCAATTTGATCGCTACGCTCAATCAGCTTAATGGTGAGGGGTTGGCTGGCAGTTTTCAATAGGTGGGTAGCAACTAGAGAACCACTAAAACCTCCGCCAACAATAGCGATCGTGGTTGGAGTTTGGGCAGTTAAAAAACTAGGGTTCATGGCGGTCTTAGCTAGAATCAATAGTTACGCTGTCTCTTTACTGGAACTAAATGCTTTTCCAACCCAGCTAAAAAATCAGACTTGATTTCTTATAAATTCTTATAATACCTTGATTTCAGGCAGTAAATACATTTAATTGATAAATTAACAGTAGTTTGTGGCTTCTTGACAGAATCTGTACAATTATCATCTAAGAAAGTTCTCAAGATATTCATATCTAGGACTTACGCAATAACTCTCTGAAACTCTCATTCCTTTGTGTCCTTCTCTGACGAGACGCTGCGCGTAGCAAGATCCCCGAAGGGGTATGCGGTTCGTTTTCCATTATTTTGCGTAAGTACTGTACTTAACATACAACGCTTTTCCCCTAGTTAGCGTTCTTCCATCACTCTCAGAAAACAATAATCGAAGCAAAAAAATATCATTCTTTAGCTAGATACTACATTAAATTTGTCGGTTTACTGTAGTTTAGACTACTCTCAATAATTTTAATCAAAGTTAGTTAAGTCTTTAGAGGGTGTTTGAAAAGTGAAAAGGGGTAAAAATTTATGCCAAACGCCGCACCATGATCCGAATCATGGCAAGGTAAATAAAATTCTCCGCAGTTTCCGGTAAAAGCTCATAGTCGCTTGCGTCCTTTGATCTTTTTACCTGCATCGTATCCAACTTGCTGAGTGACCATGGCCGCAGTTTTCACACTTTGACTATCAAGGCGTTGCTTCTGTTGGGCTGACTGCTCGCTCATTGTTTACTCTCTCCCAGTCTCTGAGTTGATCATGGATACTTACCCATGTTCCATCTTTTCGCCAATTTCTGAAGTATGTGTATACCGTTTGCCAATTTGGCAAGTCTCCCGGTAAGTTTCGCCAAGTACATCAAGAGTGTCAATACATAGAAAATAGCGTTGATTACTTGCCACATCTCTACCACTCTTGGACGACCACCTGTTTTGCCTACTGGAATTAACGGTTCTAATAATTCCCATGAACCTATCCCACTATTCTAAAAATCCCTACTTTTTTTCGTAAAATGTGCTTGAAAAGCTTTATTTTTCGTTTTCAATTCTCAACAAGCTTAAGTTTTTTAGCATAAATATTATTAGTGGGATAGGTTCATTGGTCTTGGGTCAGGTTACTGGAGTATGCTTTACTCATTGCTCTCAATGGTGCTGTATCTACTTATTTACAGCTTATGCCCTGATAGCTTTTTTTACTCAACTCCCAACTTTTCAAACATCCTCTTAATACTTTTTAAGTATAAATTTTATTTTAAATTGAGGGCGAAATGTTTCTAAATCAGAAGATTTTTTCTGCGCTTGTATTAAAATGGCACAAAATTATAGGTTTATTCAAACACGATTCAAGCAAAACATTTACATTTCTATTTGCTGCTAGTCTCAGCTTGAGTTTGATAATTTCTGCTTGCTCTCCAAATCTTTCGGTAATTTCTGCATCTATGCCATCGTTTAGCATAGGTCAAGATCCAGAAAAGGTAGTTCGTATTGGTCATCAAAAGTTTGGTTCTCTCAGTCTTCTAAGGGCAAAAGGTGATTTAGAGAAAAAGTTTAAATCACTGGGTTTCTCAGTGCGATGGAATCAATTTTCAGCTGGGCCACAACTATTAGAAGCTTTAAATGCTGGTCGGCTTGACTTTGGTCATGCAGGAGAAACGCCTCCCATATCTGCTCAAGCAGCTGGCGCACCTCTACTTTATGTTGCCAGTTCACCTCCTAATCCCAAAGGTGAAGCAATTTTAGTGCCAAAAAATTCTCCAATTCGCAATCTTGCTGATTTAAAAGGCAAAAAAGTTGCCTTAAATAAAGGCTCAAATGTCCATTATTTAGTTGTACGGGCATTGGCAAAAGCTAATTTGAGATATACCGATATTCAACCAGTGTTTATTCCTCCAGCTGATGCTAGAGCAGCATTTGAACAAAAAAAGGTTGATGCCTGGGCGATTTGGGACCCATACTTTGCTGCTGCCGAACAAGCTACAGGGGCGCGAATACTTGCAGATGCTACGAATATAGTCGAAAATCGGGAGTTCCTTTTTGCTTCTCAAAGCTTTGCCAAGAAGCATCCTGACCGCCTGAAAATCGTTTTAGAGGAAATCAAAAAAGTAGATGAATGGGCAAAATCTAGACCGAAAGAAGTTGCACAAATACTCTCACCTTTAATTGGGATTGATGCTGGTGTTTTAGAGCAGGTAGCAAAAAGAAGAGCTTATGGCTTAGAACTTATTACCCAGGAAGTTGTTGCTTATCAACAAAGGCTTGCTGATACTTTTTATCGTCTGAAATTGGTTCCTAAAAAAATTGATGTCAGTCAAGTAGCTATGGTGTCTGATCATAAGCCTAATTAAAACTGTTTACAAGCTACATAAGCGATGGGCTACGCTCCACTCTAGGCGATAAGCGAAGCTTAAGCCTTCTCTTACGAGACGCTACGCGTAGCAAGATCCCCAAAGGGGTACGGCGATCGCATTCTTGCAGTTATAGCTAAAACACTCAAGGAGTTCAGTATCAATGGAACTATTTTGGTTTATTCCAACCTACAGTGATGGGCGCTATCTCGGAACAGCAACAGGAGGGCGTGCTGCTACCTATCCATACTTGCGTCAAATTGCTCAAGCTGTGGATCATCTAGGCTACACGGGTGCTTTACTTCCCACAGGACGCTCATGTGAAGACGCTTGGATTATCGCATCATCCTTAATATCAGTAACTCAACAGATGCGTTTTTTAGTGGCAATTCGCCCTGGGCTGTCGTCTCCTGGCATGGCAGCACGGATGGCGGCTACACTTGACCGCGTATCCAATGGACGCTTGCTGATAAACGTCGTGACGGGGGGCGATCCGGTGGAATTGGCTGGTGATGGAGTTCATCTCAACCACACAGCCCGGTATGAGTTGACAGATGAGTTTTTGTCTATTTGGCGAACAATTATGACTGGTGAAGAAGCCAACTTCAGTGGTGAATATTTCCAAATCAAAGGCGGCAAGTTACTTTTTCCTCCTGTACAAACGCCCTATCCTCCTTTATGGTTTGGCGGTTCATCACCGATTGCCCAGCAAATTGCAGCTAACCACATTGATGTATATCTGACTTGGGGAGAACCACCGCAGCAAGTAGCCGAGAAGATTAACGCAGTTCGGAAGTTAGCTGCCGAACAAGGTAGAACTTTACGTTTCGGGATTCGTTTGCATATCATTGTCCGGGAAACCGAGAGCGAAGCTTGGGATGCTGCCAATGATTTAATTAAGTATGTCGATGAAGAAGCGATCGCCAAAGCTCAAAAAGTTTATGCTCGTTTAGACTCCGTTGGGCAACGCCGCATGACGCAACTGCACAGTGGCAGTCGTGAAGGATTGGAAGTCAGTCCTAATCTCTGGGCAGGAGTCGGACTGGTGCGAGGTGGCGCAGGTACAGCTTTAGTAGGAGACCCCGATACTGTCACCGCACGGATGTTGGAATACGCCGAACTGGGAATTGAAACTTTCATCCTTTCGGGATATCCGCATTTAGAAGAAGCTTATCGAGTCGCTGAATTACTTTTTCCCCGCTTACCACTTCAGAATTTACCTACTACAGCACAACAGCAAGTATTAAGTCCTTTTGGTGAAATTGTCGCCAACCAAGATTTTCCTAAGCAACAACGTACCGCAGAAGGAGCTTCAAAATGAAAAAAAGTCGATTTTATCAACTAGGGTTTCGGCAGCTAAAACCTTGGATTGTGCCGATTGTTCTAATTATTCTTTGGCAATTACTGGTAAAATCTGGCTGGCTTTCTACAAGAGTATTGCCTGCCCCTTCAGATGTAATACTTGCAGGAATTCGTTTAGCCCGTTCCGGGGAACTATGGCGAAACTTGATTATCAGTACAATCCGGGCTGTGATTGGGTTCTTGCTGGGAGGTAGTATTGGCTTTGGCTTGGGATTACTTAATGGATTGGCTCGTCCAGCGGAGGAGTATTTGGGCACCTCAGTGCAGATGATTCGGAATATTCCTCACTTAGCGTTAATCCCACTTGTAATTTTGTGGTTTGGCATTGGCGAAGAAGCTAAGATTTTTCTTGTGGCATTGGGAGTATTCTTTCCCATCTATCTCAATACCTTTCACGGAGTTCGCACGGTTGATCCAGAACTGATTGAAATGGCGAAATCCTACGGCTTGCGCGGCTGGTCTTTATTTAAGCGAGTCATCTTTCCAGGCGCATTAGGTTCAATTATCGTTGGACTGCGTTATGCCTTGGGAATTATGTGGCTAACCTTGATTGTTGCTGAAACTATCACACTCGACTCTGGCATTGGGTATATGGCAATGAATGCTCGTGAGTTTATGCAAACTGATGTGGTTGTCTTAAGCATTTTGCTTTATGCCTTGTTGGGCAAGTTAGCTGATGTCGCTGCCAAAGCTTTAGAAGAAAAATGGTTGAGGTGGGATTCTAACTACCAAGCTGCTTAAAGTTTAGCTGGCTGTAACAAGACAAAAGTTTGGAAGCAAAAATTTAATATCCCCTACTCACTTTTCATTTTTTCTGGTCTACATAGTTCATGACGGTTACTTGTTATTCAAAATTCTGTTGCACTTTTTAAAGAGGTTTGTGAAGATGGCACCCTTACAAGGCGTAGAGGTAAAAGTTATGGGTCTGACAAAGACCTATGGTAATAATCAGGTGTTGCAGAGTCTCGATTTAGAGATAGCACCAGGAGAGTTTATTGCGATCGTTGGACGCAGTGGTGGTGGTAAAAGTACACTCTTACGGATGATAGCTGGGTTTGAAAGTCCAAGCGACGGTGGAGTTTTAATCAACGGCGAACCGTTGCGCGGGCGTAATCGCAACGCGCGAACAATGTTTCAAAATGCTCGCCTGTTACCGTGGGACAATGTTTTAAGGAATGTGGGGTTAGGATTGAACAAAAAAGACTGGCAGCAAAAGGCAGAGAAGGCACTAGAGCAAGTAGGTTTAAAAGAACGAGCTAAGGATTGGCCATCTGTCCTTTCGGGAGGACAAAAGCAAAGAGTGGCACTTGCTAGGGCTTTAGTGAGAGAGCCGCGCTTACTAATGTTGGATGAACCCCTTGGTGCTTTGGATGCGATGACTCGCATTGAAATGCAACGATTAATTGAAAAAATCTGGCAGGAACAAAAATTTTCAGCGTTCTTGATTACTCATGATGTGGATGAAGCAGTAACGCTAGCCGATCGCATCATACTCATTGAAGATGGTCGAGTCACAATGGATCACCGCATATCGCTACCACGTCCTCGCAAACGCAAAGACCCAGAATTCCTCACTCTGGCAGAAGAAATCTTAGAGCGCGTTATGGGTGATGAAGCAGGTCTAATTAATGGGGAAACAGAAAAAGTTCAACAGCTAGCTAGTACACACTAAGGAATGCGATCGCAACCGGAAATTGCACGATTAAATCCACCCTATCTAACTTAAAAGAACCTATGAGCCAGTCAAAGAATTCAGCAAATAATAATTCAACTGCTACCAACAACACAACATCAGCAGAATCTCGTAAGACAAAACAAGCGGCAGCAAAAATTACAACTGAGTATGCCGAGGAAATGGCACCTGAAAAAATCGTTGTAGATCAGCCACCGCCTAAACCAGACTATCCTCGCTACCGAGTTCATCCCGGACAGCCCATCACCTTGGCTAATTTCGATCCAAATGCCTGTGAGGACTACAAGAAAAAGAAGCATATCGAGGAAGAACTGGAAAAGCAGCGTCAACGGTTGCAAAATTTGCAAGAACGGTTATACGCTGAACACCAACGTAGTTTGCTAATTGTGCTGCAAGCGATGGACACCGGGGGTAAAGACGGTACTATCAAACATGTATTCGGTGGTTTTAACCCACAAGGCTGTCAGGTTTGGTCATTCAAAAAGCCCAGCGATGAAGAATTAAACCATGATTTTCTTTGGCGCTACCACCAGCGCGCACCACAACGGGGGATGATTAGCATCTTCAATCGCTCTCATTATGAAGATGTGTTAATTGTACGAGTCAAACAGCTAGTACCAGAGGATATTTGGCGCGATCGCTATCAATTAATCAATGAGTTTGAGCATATGCTGACACTCAATAACATTGCTGTTATCAAGTTTTTCCTTCAAATTTCTAAAGACGAACAAAAGCGACGCTTGGAAAGTCGGTTACAAGACCCAGATAAGCATTGGAAGTTTTCCAGCAACGACTTAAAAGAGCGGGTACTGTGGGATGACTACCAAGCGGCATTTGAAGACATGATTAACAATTGCTCGACTGCTCATGCTCCCTGGTATGTCGTACCTGCAAATAATAAGTGGTATCGTAACTTAGTGGTAGCTCGAACGATCGCAGACACTATAGAGGCAATGAACCCACAATTTCCATTAGCAGAAAAGGGTTTAGAAAATATTGTGGTTCCAGATTAAGCATGAGAGCGATTTTTTTTCGGGGGAGATGGGGCAAGAATTAACTAAGGGGTTTAAACATTAATCATCCCAAAGACCTTGAAACTTGGTAGATGCAAGTTCGGTGTCACGAACAGTATGCTGAATATTGACGTTGCAGAATAGAAATATGAATTAGAGCGATCACTAATGCAATGTCCAAGATGTGCATTAACCCACTTCGTAAGAATGGTCGGCAACGTGGTAAACAAAACTACATATATCTATTCGATTAGTAATAGACATCTCCGAAAACAGCCAAAGCCCTTGTGTGGCTAGGCTGTAGCTTGTAAATGCAATCATCTTAAATTAGCGAGTCTGTACGATAAAATAAGACTTTGAGATATTTACTGTTGATCATTAGGCAAAAATATTGGCGTTGCATAATAGAGAGATGAGTTGAGGTCATCTACTGTGCAATGTCCATACTGTGAGTCTACGGAAATTCGCAAGAACGGAAAGAGAGGAAGTAAAGAAAATCACATTTTCACTAAATGCGGTCGCCAATTTATTGAGGTCTATGATCCGCCGAAAGGATATTCTGAGGAGGTGAGACAAGAATGTTTAAAAATGTACGTTAACGGCATGGGTTTTTGTGCCATTGAACGAGTTAAAGGTGTACATCATACTACTATTATTTATTGGGTTAAACAATTGGGAAAAAACTGCCAGATGTCCCAAACGAAGATGCAGTTCCAGAAGTTGGAGAACTAGACGAATTAGAAACATTTATCGGTTCAAAAAAAACAAAATCTGGCTATGGACGGCAGTAAATCACTTTACTCAGGGTATTTTAGCATGGGTGTTAGGAGACCATAGTGCTGAAACCTTTGAACCATTATGGTAAATTGTTCGACAGTGGGAAAGCTATTTTTATGTAACCGATGGCTGGAAGGTTTATCCAAGTTTTATCCCTGATGGAGATCAAATTGTTAGTAAAACATATATGACAAGGGTGGAAAATGAAAATACCTGATTACGTCATTATCTTGCACGCCTTCACCGCAAAACCTTGTGCTATTCTAAGTCTGAAGAAATGCTGAGATACTCAGTTAAATTATTACTTCATTATCTAAAGTATAAAACTGTACTTAAGTAGGTAGGCAGAAAAGTTTATAGGTATGTAACAAAAACTTAACCAGGAGCATTAAAGTTAAATTTTACACGTTGAGTACTGTAGTTCCCTTTATCTCCCCTAGCTTTAACACCATCGATCACGGCATAAGCAAGGTCTAACTCATCATCAAATATTTGCCCAGATAGCTCCGATTTTTTGAGGTGTTGCCATTCCAATTCAATTGGATTCATTTCGGAACAGTATTTTGGCAAAAAGAAGATGTATAAACCCATCTGTTCCCACTTTTTCCATAACTGTTGAACTTCCTTGCATCGATGTATCGGCCCGTTATCCTGGACAATTACCCTAGTAAGTCCCCTTCTTTGGGCATCAGCAGCCTCTTGCTGCATCATTTGGATATAAGACTTACGGTTAATACCCCCGATCACCAAACCGTAAACAAAACTGATCAAAGGTTGAAAAAATCCAATAATACTTAATCTCCGACCACGCCGCTTCTTTTGCTCTAAGCGTTTTTGTTCACCTTTAAAGTAATTGGTTTTCCTCATTAGTCAAAAATACTCTGAGACGAGCGCCCATACTTTAAGTTACCTCGGTAGATGCATTCTCCGTATTCATTTATCTTTACATAGGTTGGTTTTTTTGTGCCTAACTACTTATATAAACCAATTCATCTCTTCATTCAGCAACGCCGATTATCTTAAGTATGGTTCAGTGACGCTGCGGACGCCTAGCACCCGCAAGCTTGAGGTGATCGCATGATTCATATTTTGATTCAGCAATGCCGTAAATTTAGACTTTTTGTACTTCATTGCCAGTAAATACAGCTTACCAATTGGGTTAGAGATCCTATGCAGAGCCGGAGACGTTTCCGTTGCTCCGGTCAGAATCAATACTTCGGCTACGCTCAGTAACCAGGGCAAACGCATCTAAATTACTTTTGGTCACAAGGAAGGTTAAGAACTAACGAAAAAATCTTTCCTTTCGCGTTTGATTATTTTTTAAGCCCCAAAGCGATGCCTGCGGTGGGCGACACCAACGCCTAAAATTTTCGCCACAAGTGAGACTTAATACCTCCGTTTTTCCTCAATTTTCAGCATAATTTCTACTTGACAAAAGTTAAGATTATCTTAAAGTCTCACCGATGACCAAGGCTATATCTGGAACAAAACGTTGCTTCGAGATTGGCTGCAACATGAGTTAGTACCTGAGCGATCGCAGAACTTGGATCAGTCAGTGTTAACGGTTTTCCTATATCTCCCCCAGTGCAGATACGAGCCTCAATTGGAATTTGACCCAGTAGGTGAGTGCGAAGTTCGGTTGATAACTGAGTGCCGCCGCCATTACCAAAAATAGGCAGAGCGTTTCCACTGTGATTGCAAATCAGATAACTTATGTTTTCCACAACGCCAAGCACTGGAACACCAACCTGACGAAACATATGAACACTGCGACGGACATCAGCAATCGCGACTTGCTGAGGAGTGGTCACTAAAATGACATTTTGCACCAGGATAGAGGGGATAAGGTTGCTTGAATCTGTTCTTGCAAGTGGTGCTGATACTGACCAATGTAAAATCGCAGGTAAATGTAATCGTCCACAACACGCAAGTTACGCACCATTCCCAGACTAACAATATCGTTTTTAAGAATGGGTTCAATTACCTGCTTCAAGTGCTGAACAACCTCTTGTTTACGTGTTTCTGCAAGTGAATCAGTTGGTGTAGCAGTAGATGGATCGATGGGCTGAGAAAGTGTTTGCGAATTAAGCATTAGAGTGTTCCTGCAAGGATTCCTGAATCAACTTATTGCCCGTTGAGTGTAAATGCAGACATCTCGATCCGGATCATCTAAGGCTTGCTGAAGTGCATTCAGAGCGGCTGAATTTTTCAACGCACCGAGAGTGATCGCGGCATCTCGACGGACATCGGAATATTCATCGGTGAGAGCTTGAATTAAAGCGGGTAAGGTGCGATCGTCGGGTGTTTTTTGCAGAGCTTGCAGGGCAAACTTTCGCACCTGCCAGTGACAATCTACTAATGCCATTTCCAAAGCAGATACAGCCGTTGGATTAGCGTGTAGTGCTAAGGATTTGGCCGCATTGCGGCGCACTTGCCAATCTGCATCGTTAGTCAGAGCGTGACAAAGGACAGAAACAACATCCGCATCTGCTAAGTGTCCCAATGTCAATGTGGCTGAACGTCGGACTACTGGATCTGGATCGGACAGAAGGGCGATCGCAGATGGGCATTGTTTCACCTGATTCAGATAGCGCAGCGTGGTGACAGCAGCTTCTCGTAACTCTGCCCTGTCTGATTTAAAAAACGGCAGAATATAGGGTAAGGACTGCACGTCATGAATCTTTTGCAGCAGAAACAACACACTCAGTTGCAGACTGACGTTCTCTTGTTGCAATGCATCTAGCAGTAACAGCAGATGATCGGGAGACACTAATTCTCCCAAGGCCGATCGCGCTTCCTCTCGAATCTCTTCATCCGGTGATGCCAGACATTGGATTAGGGCTGGAACAACAGCAGGGTTTGCCAATTCCCAAAGAGCCGTCACTGCTAACTTTTGCACCGTGATACTCTCGTCTTTCAGGGCGGTGATCAAAGGTTCCAGAGCATCCTCATCACCTAAATGCTGTAAAGTTTTGACGGCAACCAGGCGATCGCTTTCATTAGGCGATCGCAGCAGTTCTAGCCATTGATTCAGTTCAGAGTCGATATTTGCAGGCATAGACACTCCTCTAGCGCAATAGGAATGGAATTTGGACGGTGATGGCTCCTGTAGGGCATTCCTTTTCGCAGGGGAGGCAGAACCAGCACTCGTCGTATTTCATGTAGGCTTTGCCTGTTTCGGGATTCTTGGCTAACACATCTAGGGGACAAACTTCGATGCAGGCTGTGCATTTTTCCAAACACTTTGATTCATCCACAGTGACGGGAACATCGACTCGTTGATTGATGAATGCCATCCGATCAAAAACTCCTGTTGTGAGTGATTATTGATTGATCAATTGTTTATCGGGTTGCAACGTCGTAGACTTCTCTGTTGACATCTACTTCAACAACGTATGGATTAACAGGACGCTTGAACAGTACCATTTCACCAGACTCATTCTTTTTCAAGTTGACGTGGCAGAACCATTCTTCATTGTTCTTTTCGGGATAATCTAAACGGTAGTGATACAATCCCCAGCGGCTTTCACGACGGTAAAGGGAAGCACGAGCTGCCATTTCCGCACAATCGCGAATGAAATGAACTTCCATACAGCGCATTAATTCGTGCGGATCACGGGCACCCATTAATTCCAGGGTTTCTTGATAACGAACAAAGTTTTGCAAGCCAATTTCCATCTTCTGGCTCACTTTGGGCGGTTGCAAGTAGTCGTTTACAAGTCGCCGCAGCTTATATTCCACCTGAGTATGAGGGATGCCATTGGATTGGTTGAGAGGGGCGTAGATTCTGGCTTTTTCTGTCTCTAGAAACTCTGGATCGGGTTCAAGGTAATCTAAATCTTGGATGTAGTCGATCGCGTTCTCTCCTGCCAGACGACCAAACACAAATGCGCCAATCATGTAATTGTGAGGTACACCCGCCATATCTCCGGCTGCGTAGAGGCCAGGCATAGTCGTTTCAGCTTTTTCATTCACCCACACACCCGATGCACTATGACCACTACACAAGCCAATCTCAGAGATATTCATTTCCACACCATGAGTGCGGTAGTTTTCCCCTCGACCTGCATGAAAGCGTTCACGACTAGGGCGTTCATTTGCCCATAAAACCGATTCAATTTCAGCGATCGTGTCGTCATCCAGGTGCGTCATTTTTAGCTGGATGGGTCCTTTACCGGAATTCAGTTCCTTCCAAACTTCTAGCATCATTTGACCACTCCAGTAATCGCAATTAATGAAGCGGTAGCCTTCTGCATTGACCGTTTGAGCACCCAGTGGGCCTGCAACATAAGCGCAAGCAGGCCCGTTATAGTCTTTGATCAGGGGATTGATCTGAAAGCATTCGATGTTGCTCAGTTCGGCTCCAGCATGGTAGGCCATTGAGTAGCCGTCGCCTGCATTGGTGGGGTTTTCATAAGTACCATAAAGGTATCCAGAAGCCGGAAGCCCTAACCGTCCGCAAGCCCCAGTGCAGAGAACCACCGCTTTGGCTTGAATTACAATAAAGTCACCATTGCGAACATCAAACCCAACTGCTCCGATCGCCCGTCCATCTCGCACCAACACACGGGTTGCCATGACGCGATTAGTAACTCTGGCTTTATGCCGTTTCACCTGTCGAGTCAGAATAGTTTTCAAGTCTTTGCCTTCTGGCATCGGCAACACATATTTGCCCACCCGATGCACTTGCTTGAGATCATAGTTGCCTTGGGGATCTTTCTGGAACTTTACGCCCCAGCTTTCTAGCTCTTGAATTACATCAAAACCTAGCTTGCCCGTTTGATAAACGGCTTTCTGATCGAGAATACCATCGTTGGCGATTGTGACTTCGCGAGTGTACTGTTCCGGGGTGGAATGACCGGGAATCACAGCCGTGTTGACACCATCCATTCCCATTGCAATCGCGCCACTGCGACGGATGTTTGCCTTCTCCAAAATCAGCACATCGGCTTCAGGATTGGCTTGTCTTGCTTTAATAGCAGCCATTGTTCCGGCAGTACCCCCACCAATGACAAGGACATCCGTCCTCATCCAGTGAGTAGTTACTTGAGTACTCATGTAGAACTCCTCTTAAATTCAAAAAAATTTTGTTTGAGCAATGCAATTGAGACTTTTAGGAGAAAATTTTAGTAACTGGCTTAACTATTCTGGTTTCGTTACAGGTCGTGAGCCGATCTGTTCACCATGTCGTTTTCTCAATTCAGCTCAACATAAATACTATTTTGCGATAAATGTAACCTATTATCTATTTATACTTTCTATAACCTAATAAAATAATTTAATGTATAAATTGAGTTCATTAAATATTAGTGATCGCATCTCAAAAAAATATGGAAATTTATCAAATTAAAGTTTTTATAGAGGTGGCTCGACACCTCAGTTTTACGGATGCAGCCGATGCCTTAAATCTGACGCAGCCTGCCGTCAGCGCCAAAATTAAATCGCTGGAATCTGAATTAGGAACCCCTGTGTTTTATCGGTTAGGAAGAAAAGTTGAACTCACAGAAGTAGGACAGTTTTTGCTAGCAGAAGCCCCAAAATTAATTCAGCTTGAGCATCAGCTTTTACAAACGATCGAGGAGATTAAAAAAGGCAAAGTCGGCAGCCTCAAAATCGGTTGCACAATGTCGATCGCTGAAGGCTGGCTACCGAATCTTTTGTTCAACTATCGCCAACAGCATCCTGAAATTCAAACTCGATGTATGACTTTCGAGTCGGTTGAATCTCTGTACCGAGCAATGCTCAATCATCAGGTTGATATCGGAATTTCTGATGTCAGTTTTGATGGGCTTTCAGATATCACGACAACGTGCATTGATACGATACATTATTCTGCCTTTGTTGCTTCCAATCATCCTCTGGCAAAGCAACGTTGGTTAAGCATTCAAGAATTAAAAAATGATCCCTGGGTGATTTTGCCAGAGGGTTCTCCCAGTCGTCTTGTGTTTGAGTCTCGATTAGCAGAATTAGGGCTATTGTTAGCAGAGTTTCCCCTACTCGAAACGGTTGATACGATCAGCCTGATGCGAACTTATATGACTCAAGGAAATTATTTAGGATTTGCTTCTGAGTTCGAGTTCAAAATAGATTGTCAATCTAGAACGCTAGTTACAATTCCGCTACAAGAATTTGCTTTGTCAGGAAATGTCTATTTGCTCACGCCAAAGCAACTCGATGCGTTAAATGAAATGAACTTCAAGAGTTGCAAAGTTGCTCATCTCAATCCGGCTCAAAAATTCATTGCTCTAGTTCAACAGTCCGATCACACTAGTGAGACCACTCCAACCGTTCGACTGCGATCACCGAATTTTCTCCTTCGCGATTCCAATCCCCGCAAACCGGAAACGCTCACGTTATCCATTGGCGTGCAAAATCGCACAATTCCCGCGATCG